>NZ_JAGHRL010000031.1:0-534 GCF_017743815.1 Ruegeria sp. R8_1
CCATCGACTCGACCTGTTCGGCCACTTCGGGGCGCACGTCGAACGCATAGGTGATCGCCCCCAGTGAGGTCGAGGTCCCGATCGCCGCCAGACCGGCCACGCCGGCCCCCACGATCAGAACTTTCGCAGGGGGTACTTTACCCGCCGCTGTCACCTGACCGGTGAAGAAGCGACCAAAATTGTTGCCCGCCTCGATCACCGCGCGGTAGCCTGCGATATTGGCCATCGACGACAGCGCGTCCATCTTCTGCGCGCGGGAGATACGCGGCACCATCTCCATCGCGATCACATTCGCGCCTTTGGATTTGGCCAGCTCCATCCCGTCTTCATTGCCCGCAGGGTTGAAGAACGAGATCAGCGTCTTGCCCTTGGTCAGACGCTTCAGCTCGGTCTCAGAGGGCTGACGGACCTTGGCGACGATATCGACCTCTTTCCACAACGCGGCAGCGGTCTTGATAACCTCAACCCCGGCAGCTTCATAGGCAGCATCCGAAAAACCTGCCGCAAGACCAGCCCCCTTCTCAATGGCGCAGT
>NZ_JAGHRL010000032.1:0-500 GCF_017743815.1 Ruegeria sp. R8_1
GGCAGGAACCGTGATCACAGCCTGTGTCACGTCTTCGCCGAGATAAGATTCGGCGGTCTCTTTCATCTTGCCGAGGATGAAAGCGGAAATCTGGGATGGGGAGTATTTGTCACCCTTGGCTTCGACCCAAGCGTCGCCATTGCCGCCGTTGATCACGGAGAATGGCATGTTTTTGAGGTCTTTGGACAGCGCTGCGTCATCCTTACGACGACCGATCAGACGCTTCACACCAAAGATGGTGTTTTCCGGGTTGGTGACGGCCTGGCGTTTTGCCGGCTGGCCCACAAGGCGCTCGTCATCGGTGAGCGCAACGATAGACGGCGTGGTGCGCGCGCCTTCTGCGTTCTCAATTACTTTTGGCTGGGAGCCATCCATGATGGCGACACAGGAGTTGGTTGTACCGAGATCGATACCAATCACTTTGCTCATTTTTGATCCCTTCTACTTCAGGCGATATTTCAAGGCCGGACCCTTTGTGGCATCCATGCCCCGATCCATTG
>NZ_JAGHRL010000003.1:0-597609 GCF_017743815.1 Ruegeria sp. R8_1
CTGGGAGATCGCGGCTACGACGCGGACTGGTTCCGCGAAGCCATTAATGACAGGGGAATAACGCCCTGCATCCCAGGTCGAAAATCGCGCGACACGCCTGTCCGATACGACAAGCGGCGCTACAAACTACGCAATAGGATCGAGATTATGTTCGGGCGCCTGAAGGACTGGCGGCGTGTAGCTACCCGCTATGACAGATGCCCCAAGGTCTTCCTCTCTGCAATCGCGCTCGCGGCTACAGTCCTATTCTGGCTGTAAATCAATGAGTCCAGAGCCTAATGTCCCTGCGCCGACAAAGCGTTATTGCGCAGCATCACCGCCATTTGCCGCGCAATTGAACACTTCAGAGCTGTGAATTAGTTCAGACGGCGAGACGCAGCTAACGCCCCTGCCAGAGCATTTTCAATCTCGCCCGGAAAGCTCCGGCCTTTTTCGTGCAGCCCAGCGGCGACCCATCCTACAGTATGTCCACGCGCACCGATGTCGTTGGCCCTGACCACCATCGGAGAAGTCTTTTCAACCCGAACCAGCGCCATCGACTCTTCCACATCGCTTTCGGACAGGATCATTTTGACGGCGCTGCATATATCCATAGATACCTGCAGGGTCTGATGCTCAAGCCGATGGACGGATTCGGACAACAACCGGGTGCAGAAGGCAGACAAGAAATACCACCGAAAGATTTTGAAAACCCGCTTCTGGAAATCACCACTCGCTTCCATGTTGCAGGATGCGCTTTGGGAAATCTGTTCGAATGCTGTTTGGGCTGACTGTGCCGCTTCACAAATCTGCGCCTCGCGCTGTTCGACAGGCAAGCCGTGCAAACCCGAGAAAATTGCAGTTTCTTGAGTTTCTAAATTCATTTCGGTCCTCCAGCTTTAACTCCTGAGAAGGACATGGGAAACTTCAAGGCCATTCGAATGTGATTTTCTGCCATAAATTAACATGTCAGTCTGATTTCTGACTTTACAAAAGTGCCACAAACTCGCGCTTAAGGCAAACATGCCTATGATTAACTTATCCTTAAGGGCCAAACTGTGGCCCAGAAGAGGCATTTGAAATGAGGCAGGATGATCGTTTCCCCGCCAAAAAACAGCGCGGAGATGACATTTTCTGGCAATAGTTACGCCCATATTACGGTTTAAGCATAGTCAATCTCGCGGAATTGTTGACCAGTTGGATTTTAACGAGGGGGTACAAGCGGGAACACGGGGGTGAGCGCATGTCCAGCCCACCTCGCCAATTGACAGAGCGGCTCCCCCCGTCACCACAGATCAATCGATCTTGCTTTTCTGCGCATGGGGCGTGACCCCGAAGCTTGAGCGATACACCCGCGAAAAATGACCGGGGCTTTCGAAACCACACGCCATGGCAACTTCTGTGACCGAGGCTTCGGTCTGCAGCAACAGCCTTTGCGCCTTTTCCAGCCGCAGTTCCATGAAATATTTCTTAGGTGAGGTGTTTAGGTATTTGCCGAACAAACGCTCCAACTGTCGGGTTGAAATACCAAGTCCATCGGCGATCTGCGATGGAGAAATCGGAGATTCGATACAATCGCGCATGATGTGGATCGCCTTGGCCAGATGGGCATTGCGCATCCCGTTGCGCGATTGCAGCGATACGCGTTGTTTAGCGGTCGCATTTCGCACGGCGTTGTAAACCATCTGGTCGGCCACAGCGACAGCCAGCTCTTCGCCGTGATCCCGCTCAATCAGGTGCAGCATCAGATCCGCCGTGGCCGTCCCGCCCGACGCGGTGATGTGCTTTTCATCCGCCACAAAGACACTGCGCACCAGATTCACCTCGGGGAATGCCTCCATGAATGCGTCGTGGTATTCCCAGTGGATCGCCGCTTGCATTCCGTCCAGAAACCCTGCCTCGGCCAACAGCCACGCGCCGGAACACAAGGCACCAATGGCCGTGCCCCGCGCGCGTTCGCGGCGCAAGGCCGCCAGTAAAGGTCGGGTGACGTGGTTGCGCATATGGATGCCGGACAGGACGAATAGCTGGTCGGTCTTAGGCAGGTCTTGCAACCCGCCATGCACCAGCGTCACCAACTCGTTCGAACAGACCGCGCGCTCACCGTCCTCAGAAATCAGCGTCCAATCATACAGCTTTTCCTCACTGACCAGATTGGCGATTCGAAGAGGTTCGACCGCGCATGAAAAGGCAAGGTGCGAGAACTCCTCGATCAAAATGAAGGTGATGTGCCGAGGCTGACGCATGGGTGGTTCCATTTGGCTGAGCATAAATCATGCTGCACGATTCTTTTTTGTATACAGTTTGTATTTTTATAGAATACAGAACGAAAGGCCCAGCGCGAATCGTGCATCGACGGAGGACCGGATGAAAGACGACGCCAAATCCCGCAAAGCGGGGCTGACCGAACATCTGAGGGTCAGCATTCTGACTCTGCGTCTGCAACCCGGCACCGATCTGGATGAGGCGCATCTGTCGGATGCGTTCGGCCTGTCGCGCACACCCCTGCGCGAGGTGTTCCGTCAACTGGCCGGTGAGGGCTATCTGGACTTGCGCACCAACCGATCCGCGCGCGTATCCGAGATGTCATATATCACTCTGCGCGATTTCTTTCTGGCCGCACCGATGGTTTACGGCGCTATCCTGCGACTGGCTGCACAAAACGCCACAGGAACGCAGATCGACGCGCTGAAGGACGCCCAGCAGGCGTTCAAGGCGGCATTGAGGGCTGGGTCCGCCGAGGACCGCGCGCTTGCCAACAATCGGTTCCATGACGTGACCGGAGAGATGTCGGGCAATGTCTACCTGCTGCCCTCGTTCAATCGGCTTTTGATTGATCACGCCCGGATCGGGATGACATTCTACCGGCCTCAGACCCCCAAAATGACCGAAAACCTGTCCCAGGCCAGCACCCAGCACGACGCCATCATCGCCGCCATCGAGGCGGGCGATGAGGCGGCTGCTGCGCAGCTGGCCGAGGACCACTGGAACCTGTCACGCGATCAGATTGAGCTGTTCGTGATGCCTGACGCGCTGGATGTGCCCATGGGCGCGCCCCTGTCGAAACCTGCATGAGGACGCAATGAACCCGATTTTCAAGTTTGAGGGGATCTATACCCCCGTAGTCACGCCCCACCACGCCGATGGGTCCGTGAATTGGGACGCCTTGGCGCAGGTGATCGAGTTTCTGATCGACCATGGGGTGCATGGGCTGATCTCTGGCGGGTCGACGGGTGAGAACTATGCCCAGACGGTCGAGGAGCGGCTGGACCTGGCACGGTTCACGCATCAGCAGTTGAACGGTCGCCTGCCCCTGGTGGTCGGCACCGGTGCGATGCTGACGGCGGATTCGATTGCGTTGGCCTCGGGCGCGCGAGAGATCGGCGCCGATGCGATCCTGCTCGCCAGCCCGCCCTATGCGGTGCCCACCGACCGGGAAAACGCGCTGAACGCGCTGGCCATCGACAAGGCCGCCGACCTGCCGGTGATGCTCTATAACTATCCGCACCGCACCGGCACCATGATGGGAGAGGAGTTCCTTGACCGCGTCGGCCGCAGCCGCAATTTCTGCGGCATCAAGGAAAGCTCGGGCGATATCAACCGGGTGCATCTGCTGGCGCGGGATTACCCGCATATCCAACTGGGTTGCGGCATGGACGATCAGGCGTTGGAGTTCTTTGCCTGGGGCGCACCCTTCTGGGTTTGCGGCGGGTCGAACTTTCTGCCGGCCGAGCATGTGGCGCTGTATCAGGCCTGCGTGGTCGAAGGGGATTTTGCCAAGGGCCGGCGGATCATGTCGGCGATGATGCCCCTGATGCGGGTGCTGGAACAGGGCGGCAAGTTCATCCAGACCATCAAACATGGCGTGACCATGAACGGGATTGATGCGGGCGCAATGCGACCCCCGCTGAAAGGGTTGAACAAGGATGACAAGCGCGCGCTGGAACAGGTGACGCGCGTTTTGAAAAAGACAATCGCTGACATCGTGGCGGAGGGATAAAGCATGGAACTGCTGACACAGGACGAATACACATCCATCGCCGCCGGGCTGGACCTGCCCACCGGGGCGTTCATCGACGGCGGCTATCGCCCCGCAATCTCGGGCCAAACGTTTGCGACAGTGAACCCCGCAACCGGCGCGAAACTGACCGACATCGCCGCCTGTGGCGCGGCGGATGTGGACTTTGCGGTCGAAAAAGCGCGCGAGGCGTTTGACGATGGCCGCTGGTCGAAGCTTCACCCCTCCGAGCGCAAGGACGTGCTGATCCGGCTGTGCAAGCTGATGACCCGCAACGCCCGCGAACTGGCGGTGATGGAAAGCATCGACAGCGGCAAGACCATCTATGACTGCGAAACCGTGGACGTCCCCGAGACGATCCACTGCCTGAAATGGCATGCCGAGGCGATCGACAAGATATATGATCAGGTGTCACCCGCCAGCGACGACCACATCGCCATGGTGGTGCGCGAGCCGATTGGCGTTGTGGGTCTGGTGCTGCCGTGGAACTTCCCCCTGCTGATGCTGGCATGGAAGATCGGGCCTGCCTTGGCGGCGGGCTGTTCGGTGGTGGTGAAACCGGCGGCTGAAACAACGCTGACCGCCCTGCGTCTGGCCGAACTGGCAAGTGAGGCCGGGGTGCCGCGCGGCGTGCTGAACATCGTTCCCGGCGGAGGGGCCGAGGTGGGCGAGCCCATCGGGCGGCATATGGATATCGACATGGTGTCCTTCACCGGCTCGACCGTCACCGGCAAGCGGTTTCTGACCTATTCGGCGGAAAGCAACGCCAAAGAGGTCGTGCTTGAGATGGGCGGCAAGAACCCCGCCATCGTGATGGACGATGCCGAAAATCTGGACCGGGTGGCCGCGCATATCGTCAACGGCGCGTTCTGGAATATGGGCGAGAACTGCTCGGCCGCGTCCCGCCTGATCGTGCATAAGGACGTGAAGGCCGAGCTGCTGGACCGCATCGCCCATCACACGAAACAGTGGAATATCGGCGACCCACTGAACCCGGAAACCCGCATGGGCGCGCTGGTCAGCGCGGGGCATTTCACCAAGGTCTGCGGCTATCTTGAACAGGCCGAGAATGTCGTAATCGGTGGCACCGCGAAGGATGGGTTTGTCGAGGCCACGGTGGTCGAGGTGCCCGGCAACGACGCGGTGCTGGCGCGCGAAGAGATCTTTGGCCCGGTTCTATCCTTGATCGAGGTGTCCGGTTTCGATGAGGCCATCAAGATCGCCAATGACACCGAGTATGGCCTCTGCGCCTCGATCTTCACGGCCAATGTCAAACGCGCCATTCGCGGTGCGCGGGCAATCCGGGCGGGCACGGTCACGGTCAACAGCTTTGGCGAGGGCGACATCACCACGCCCTTCGGCGGCTACAAGCAGTCGGGCTTTGGCGGGCGCGACAATTCCGTTCACGCGCACGATCAGTACACCCAGCTGAAAACCATCTGGATTGATCTGGCTGACGACGCGGATGAGGCGGTGGATTGAGCAGCTACACCGCCCGATCCCTGCCCCTACATCGCGGGCCAGCGGCGTGGAGCGTCCTTCTGGGCGATCCCCCGCCCGCGCGGGAACTCAGCGATAACATCACCGCCGATTTCACCATCATCGGCGCCGGGTTTGCCGGGCTGTCGGCGGCGCGGCGGCTGACCCAATTGCAGCCCGACGCCAAGATCGTGTTGCTAGAGGCCGGACGTGTGGCCGAGGGGGCTGCGGGGCGGAACTCGGGCTTTATGATCGACCTGCCGCATGATCTAGCGTCCGACGATTATGCCGGCGCGGGCGATGACCGGGCGATGATCGCGCTGAACCGGCAAGCCATCGGTTTTGCGCGCGAGGCCGTCGCGCAATATCAGATCGACCCGAACTATTTCGACCCGGCAGGCAAGGTGAATGGTGCGGCCAGCGCAGCCGGGCACGCCCATAACGAAAGCTACGCGCAGCATCTGGCCAATCTCGGCGAGACCGGTGAAATGCTGGACCCACAGCAGATGCATGAGTTGACCGGATCGCGCCACTATCGCTCGGGGCTTTACACGCCGGGGACGGTGATGCTGCAACCGGCGGGCTATGTGCGCGGCTTAGCGGCAGGGCTAGTCGGAGATGGGGTCGCGTTGTTTGAAAACTCGGCTGTCACAGGGTTCGCGAAACAAGACAACGCGTGGCAAGTTCAAACGGCGTACGGGTCGGTCAGCACGGGCACGGTGATCCTGACGGTCAATGGGCATCTGGAAAGCTTCGGGATCGAGACCGATCGGCTGATGCAACTGTTCCTGTTTGCCGCCATGACGCCCGAGCTGGACGCCGAGCAGATGACCCATATCGGCGGGCAGTCGCGCTGGGGTGTGACACCGTCCGACCCGATGGGAACGACGATGCGTAGGATTGATAGCGGTCAGGGCGGCAACCGGATCATCACCCGAACCTGCGCTGCGCTGCGCCCCGGCATGGCGGTCACGGCGCGCGATCTGAACCGGGCCGGCCGCGTCATGCAACGCAAGTTCGATCAACGCTTTCCGCAGTTGGCGGGTCTGCAAATGCAATACCAATGGGCGGGCCATCTGTGCCTGAGCCTGAACGGCGTTTCGGTCGCGCGGCAGATCGAACCCGGTGTCTTCTCGGGCTGCGTTCAGAACGGGCTGGGCACCGCGCGCGGCACGTTGACAGGTATCGCTGCTGCAGAACGTGCTTGCGGACATCAATCCGACATCACCCGCCACTTTGATGAGGAACAACCACCAAAACGCCTGCCTCCACAGCCTTTTCGCGAGCTTGGCGCGAATACGTTACTGCGCTGGAAGGAGTGGCGGGCCCGCGACGAATGAACGGACCCGACCCTATTCAGTAGCTTTGATTCAACTCGTCGGCGGCCGGGATTTCGCGCTCGCGCCGGGCGATATAGTCCAACAGGGCCTCATCCTTCGCCTCGTCCAGTTTCGGTTCCTGGTATTCGGCCAACAGAGTTTTGGCGCGATTCAGGGCGCGTTCCGTAATCTCGACGCTGCCTTCGGCCTGCCATTGCTCGATCGAGTTGTTGTCGAAGAGTTCCGGCATGAAGAAGGCGCTTTGGAAATTGTCCTGCGTGTGCGGATGACCCAAGTAATGCCCGCCGGGGCCAACATCCGGCACAGCCGCCAAAGCCTGATCGAAATCACCCCATTTCGGCCCCTCGGCCATACGATAGGCCATGGCGCATTGTTCGGCATCGACGATGAACTTGGCCACGGAACAATGCATCCCGGCCTCATTCCAGCCCGCCGAATGCCAGATATAGTTGGCCCCCGCATGGATCACCGCCTGCAAGGTAGTGGCGGATTCGTATCCGGCCTGCGCGTCAAAGGTCTTGGCCCCGCCCAATGTGTTCGAGGTCCGCCACGGCACACCGTAATGCCGCGCCATCTGGCCGATCATGAAATTCATCAGGCTGATCTCGGGCGTGCCCGCCATCGGCGCACCGGATTTCATCGAAACGGTCGACAGGTAATGGCCGTAGATCGCGGGCGCACCTTTACGGATGACCTGCGTATAAGCCAGCGCGCTTAACGCCTCGGCGTTCAACTGCGCCACAGTGGCGGGAACGCTGGCAGGCGTGTTTGCGCCGCCCAAGACGAAGGGCGAACATAGAACCGGCTGATTACGACGGCAGAACGCCCGCATCGCGCCCAGCATCGTCTCATCCCAGACCAGTGGCGAGTTGCCGTTACAATTGCCAGTCGTGACGGGGTGATCCTCAAGGTAGTCTTCGCCGAACAGGATGGCGCACATCTCCATCACGTCCTCGGCGTTTTTGGGGCTGGTGGTCATGCCCATGAAAGTCTTGTCGGAATGCTTCATCGACGAATAGGTGATCCGCAGATGGCGCTGGCTGATCGGGTGGTCATAGGGTTCGACGATGTGGTGCGCGCTGGAATGCAACGCAGGCAACATATGCGACAACTTGTGAAACATCGCCAGATCATCCAGCGTCGGATTGCGGCGCACATCATCAAGATCGCGCAAAAACGGCGCCCCGGTCATCGGCACAAAGATCGAATGCGGTCCGCCCAAACGCACATTCTTTTGCGGATCGCGCGCGTGATAGGTGAA
The DNA here is from genome assembly GCF_017743815.1 of Ruegeria sp. R8_1. NCBI lineage: Bacteria > Pseudomonadati > Pseudomonadota > Alphaproteobacteria > Rhodobacterales > Roseobacteraceae > Ruegeria > Ruegeria sp. R8_1. The sequence continues at coordinate 8,078 of NZ_JAGHRL010000003.1, forward strand.
ATCGCTTGGGATCGAGGAAATCAGCTGACGCACCAACCCGCGGTCCAGATAGACCAGCTCTCCTTCGACCTTGGCCCCAACCCGTTTCCAATCCTCTAACGCGATAGGGTCACGAAACTGAACACCCACATTTTCCAGAATGTCCATCGAGGCCGCATCGATACGGTCTACTTGCGCACCATCCATAACTTCGCACAAGGGAATGCCTCGGGTCAGGCCAGGCAGCATGTCGAAATTCGGCGCGGTGCGCAGGGCGCGACGGGCCTGACGGCCTCCGGCGCGGGTTGCGGTGCGAATGTTCATTGGGCGGTCCTCCGATCTTGTGGTCCAGATTGAGGGATTCGGAGGCGCCCTACGTCACTGATTGCGAAACCTGTTTGCAGGAAACGACACAGATGCCTGCTTTGAATACCCTCACCCCGGGCGCGCGCGCGAGGCCGCAAGCCGGTTGACCGTTTTGTTCGATCGCTTTCAAAAAACCTGAGAACACTGGTTTTCTTGCACGGATACACCGATATTGACGTGAACCAAACTCATGCGAATGCACTACCCAAGGTCCCTGCGATCATGTCCAGACGTCACTACAGCCTACCCCCGCTGACAACGCTTGCCGCGTTCGAGGCCGCCGCGCGGCATCTGAGTTTCAAGAATGCGGCCGAAGAGCTATCGGTGACGCCCGGTGCCGTCAGCCACCAGATCAAGGCGTTGGAAGGCGATTTGGAAACGGCCCTTTTCCAACGCAAGCATCGCGGGGTTGAACTGACAGAAGACGGAAAAGCCTTGTTCGAGGCACTGTCATCTTCATTTTCCAACATCTCAAAGACTCTGGCCACAATTCGTGGTCGCGTGTCGGTGGGTAAGGTCACTGTCGGATCCACGACCGCCGTAGCAGCCCTATGGCTGTCGCCGGCTGTGATCCGATTCTGGCGCGAGATGCCCGAGGTCAACGTGGATCAAATTGCGCAGGACAGACCATTCCGTGACCGGCCGGATATCGACTTTTTTATACGCTATGGTCGCGATAGTGACCCGAGCCTATCGCATACACCACTGTTTCGCGACCACTTGACCCCTGTGGCAAGCCCGGAACTGGCCCGGCAACTGACCGGCGCGGATCTGGAACAGCTTGCCGCGCAGCGCCTTATTCATCTTGAATCAGATGACCGCAGTTGGACCACGTGGCCCGAATGGTTCCAGCAGCTTGGCTACCCCGGTAAAATCCCGATCGTATCCCGCGTGAATAGCTATTCGGTCGCGTTGCAGCTGGCGCGCAAAGGGGCGGGCCTGGTGCTTGGTTGGCAGCGCCTTATTCAACCCATGCTGCAATCGGGAAAACTGGTGACCCTTGGGCCGCATCACCTGACCGCGCCTAACCAATTCTACCTTGTAGGGCGGCCGGATGACGAACTGTCTGAAAGCGCACGCGCGTTGAAAAACTGGATTCTTCAAGAGGTACGGGATGGTTCGGTTTAGGTGAAGTCACCCAGTGATGAGGTTTTCTGGTATTGAGAAAAGGCAGGCCCTTCCGCCAAAACGGATGAAACGCATCCAGCAATACCCTCAGGAGAGCCCGATGAACAAATATAGCCCGCTGTCCTCGGTTCTGGCCGATGTGAATGTGGCCAACGGTCTGCCGAACGAGCATTACATCGACCCGGTCGTCTTTGCCGAGGAACGCAAGTCCGTCTTATATGCGAACTGGTCAGGGATCGGGTTCGGCAAGGACGTGCCCGAGGAAGGCGATGCCAAACCGGTCGATTTTCTGGGCATGCCCCTGTTGATCGTCCGCGACCGGGATGGTGAGGTCGGTGTATTCCAGAACACATGCCGCCACAGGGGCATGATACTGGTCGACACCCCCCGCAAGATCGGCGGCGCGATCCGCTGCCCCTACCACAGCTGGTGCTACAGCCTGAAAGGCGAGCTACGCGCGACCCCTCATGTGGGCGGCCCCGGTCACAACACACACAAGGATGTTGACCGCAAGGATCTGGGTCTTGTCCGGGTCCGCTCGTATGTCTGGCGTGACGTGATTTTTGTAAACGTGGACGGCAACGCCCCCGCATTCGAGGACGCCCACGCCGCGCTAATGGACCGTTGGAAAGAGTTCGACAAACCGGTGCATCATGGTGGCGAGACCTCCTCGTTCAAGCTTGAGGTCAAGACCAATTGGAAGCTGGCGGTCGAAAACTACTGCGAAAGCTATCACCTGCCGTGGGTTCACCCCGGCCTGAACAGCTATTCCCGGTTGGAAGACCATTACAACATCGAAGAGCGCGGGCATTACTCGGGTCAGGGCACATTGGTCTATCGACAGCTGACCGACCAAGACGGCGCTACCTTTGATGATTTTGAGGGCCTGAGCGACAAATGGAATGAGGGCGCGGAATATGTGGCGCTGTACCCGAATGTCCTGCTGGGCGTGCAGCGCGACCACGCCTTCGCAATTGTGCTGGAGCCGGTCGACCAGGAAAACACGGTCGAACACATCGAGCTATACTATGCGAAAAGCATCGACGAGACACCACAGCACGACGGCTTGCGCGCCTCGAATGCGCAGCTGTGGAAGACCGTATTCGAAGAAGACGTCTTTGTTGTCGAAGGGATGCAGAAAGGCCGCCACGGAGTGCTGTTCGACGGAGGTCGTTTTTCGCCCGCGATGGACGGTCCGACCCATAACTTCCACCATTGGGTTGCCTCGCAGATCGAAAACGGTCGCGCAGACTAAGATAGCGGGCTGGTCGGCTTTTTGCTGATCGGCCCTGATGGAGACCCGATGGACAAGACCGATCTGGATCGCCTGCTGCTTGAAGCCCATGATCGCAACGATCATGACGCTCTGATCCGCTACTACACCTTGGCCGCAGACGAACGCGAAGCAGTGCAGGATATCGACGCGACCTGTTTCTATCTGACCCATGCTTTTGTGTTCGCTCTGGAATCCGGCGCGCCTGAGGCAAAGACCCTGAACGCGCGACTGACCGCCTACGGGCGGGCTCATCGGTTGGAATTCTGAGATTAGCGTCAGGTTAAACTCGCTCAACTCAACTTGAAATTTATGTCCGTTGTCCGTGCAATACCCTTGGTGACACAAAGCGCGAAGAACCCAACTTGGATATGGCAGGCTCATGAAAACGAATGCACAAGCGGTGGTAATTGGCGGCGGGGTGATCGGGTGTTCTATCCTGTATCATCTGACCAAATTGGGGTGGTCGGATGTAGTGTTGCTGGAACGAGACGAGTTGACCTCGGGCTCAACCTGGCACGCGGCGGCGAACATCCACGGGCTGCATGACAGCACCAATATCAGCCGCATTCAGCACTATACCATGACCCTGTACAAAGAGCTTGAGGCCGAGACCGGCCAAAGCTGCGGCGTGTTCCAGCCCGGCTCGCTCTATCTGGCGCAGACCCAAGAGCGCGAGCATCAGCTTCGCCTGCAGGCGGCCAAGGCCAAGCTCTATGGCATGAATTTCTATGAGATCAGCATCGCCGAGGCACAGCGCCTGAACCCGCTGGTCAATTATGACGGTATCCGCTGTGTGATGTTCGAACCCGATGGCGGCAATGTGGACCCGTCGGGCGTGACCAACGCCTATGCGGTGGGCGCGCGCCAGCGCGGGGCCGAGATCCATCGCTTTACCCCCGTCACAGCGACCGATCAGCAAGAGGATGGCAGCTGGATCGTGCGCACCCCCAAGGGCGATATCCGCACGCCGTGGGTTGTGAATGCCGCCGGTCTTTGGGGGCGCGAAGTGGCGCAGCTGGCGGGGATTGAGCTGCCGCTACAGCCCACCGAACACCAGTATTTCGTCACTGAAGCGATGGCCGATGTGCAGGCGCATGGCGCCCGCCTGCCCTCGGTCAGTGACCGGGACGGCGAATATTATCTGCGGCAAGAGGGCAACGGCCTGCTGGTCGGGGCCTATGAGAAAGACATGAAGTTCTGGGCCGAGGACGGCACGCCGCTGGATTTTGCCCATGACCTGTTCCCCGACGATCTTGAGCGGATCGAGGAGAACATGATGAACGCCATCGAACGCCTGCCTGCCGTGGGTGAGGCCGGGATCAAACGCGTCATCAACGGCCCGATGATCTGGTCTCCGGATTCGAATGTCTTGATGGGGCCGGTGCCCGAGGTTGATGGCTATTTCTGCTGCAACGGCATCATCCCCGGATTTTCACAATCCGGTGGCATGGGCCTTATGGCCGCGCAATGGATCATTGAAGGCGAAACCCAATACGACATGTTCGCGTGGGACATGGCCCGCTTTGACACCTGGGCCACAAAGGAATTCACCAAAGCCAAAGTTCAGGATCAATACGCGCACCGTTTCGCCATTCACTTCCCGAACGAGGAACGCAGCGCAGGCCGCCCAGCCCGCGTGCGCCCGATCTACGAAACCCAAAAGGCCATGGGCGCGGTCTTTGGCCTGAATGTCGGCTGGGAACATCCGCTGTGGTTCGCGGATGAACAGGGCACCGCGGACACCAACGGCTTTACCCGCCAGAACTGGTGGGGCCCTGTGGGCGAAGAATGCAGGATGCTGCGCGAGCGGGCGGGCATCATCGATATCTCGAACTTTGCCAAATATATCTGCAAAGGGCCGGGTGCCGAGAACTGGCTGAATGCGGTCTTCGCCAACACCATGCCCAAGGCGGTTGGCCGGTCTTGCCTGACGCCGCTGATCTCGAAACGCGGGGGCATTGCAGGCGACTTCACTGTCACCCGCGTTGCCGAGGACGAATTCTGGATCATCGGCTCGGGCATGGCCGAGCGGTATCACAAACGCTTCTTCAAGCAGGTTCCGCTGCCCAAAGGCACCACTTTCGACAGCCACACCGAGGCCATGTGCGGCTTTAACGTCGCCGGTCCCAAATCGCGTGAGATCCTGCAACGCCTGACCAACACGTCGCTGGCAACCGAGGACTTCCCGTTCATGCGTTCGGCGATGATCGAGCTTGCAGGCGTCGAAGTTCTGGCCCTCCGCGTGTCCTTCACCGGTGACTTGGGGTGGGAGTTGCATTGCAAGACCGAAGATCAGGCGCAGCTTTATAAGGCGCTGCTGGAAGCGGGCAAAGAGTTCGGTGTAGGCCCCGTGGGCAGTCGCGCACTGATGTCGCTGCGGGTGGAAAAGGGCTATGGCTCGTGGAGCCGCGAATACAGCCCCGAATACTGGCCGCACGAAGTTGGCCTGGACCGTTTGTGCAAGTTCGACAAGGATTTCCTGAACAAGCAAGCCGCGCAAAAGGTGCTTGAAAACCCCGCCCGCGAACAGCTGGTCCTGCTGCATCTGTCTGAGGCCGACGTGACGGCCTCCAACGCGGACGCAACCGGCGGTGAGCCGATCTTCAAAGACGGCGAAGGCATCGGTCGTGTAACGTCGGGCACCTACGGGTACACGGTCGGAATGTCGCTGGCGCTTGGGTATGTCAAAAACGCCCAGCCCGGCGATGAGGTCGAGGTGATGGTACTGGGTCGTGCGCACAAGGCCACCATCCTGCAAGAGCCTCCGTTCGATGCAAAAGGCGAAAAACTGCGCGCCTGATCGAACCGTGATCTACCCCTGACCCTACGAGACCCTATCCACGCGCCCTGCCCTGCCTATATCCTTCACATACCATCTGGATCGTTTTGGGAGGGGCGGGGCGCGTGGAACATAAGACCGACATGCTGATTATTGGCGCCGGGTTCTCGGGGCTGATCATGGCGATTGAGGCCCGCAAGCGCGGGATCACCGATATCGCGATCCTTGAAAAAGCGGGCGATATCGGCGGCACATGGCGGGAAAACACCTATCCCGGCGTTGCCTGCGATGTGCCTTCTCACCTTTATTCAATGGCCACTCATCTGAACCCCGACTGGAGCCGCGCGTATGCAGGCGGGGCGGAAATCCAGGCTTATCTGCGTAAAGTCGCACAAGACGAAAGCTTGTACGATCTGTGCCATTTTCATCAACAGCTTAAGTCCGCGCGGTGGGACGGAGCCCAATGGCAGGTTGAAACCGAAGACGGACAGCATTGGTCGTCGCGGATACTGGTTTCCGCCATAGGCGCACTGCACGTGCCCAGCATTCCAGACATCCCCGGCGCGGACAGTTTTACCGGGCCAAGTTTCCACTCTGCCCAGTGGAATCACGACGTCTCTTTATCGGGTAAACGGATCGCGGTGATCGGCACCGGAGCCTCCGCAGTCCAATTCGTCCCCGAGATCGCGAAAATGGCGGGGCATGTCACAATCTACCAACGCAGCGCCCCATATGTTCTGCCGCGCCCGGATGGCCCAATCGCGCCGTGGGTCCGCAGGCTGTACCAGCGTGTTCCCATGTTACCCAAATTGCGCCGCAAGCTGATCTACATGGTGTTCGAATACCGCCACCGGGTTTTTCGCGGAGAAAAAGGCGCTGTGAACTTTGCCATGAAGATGTGGCGCTCTGCTATGGAAAAGGCGATCAGTGACCCGGACGAGCGCGCCAAGCTTACGCCTGACTATCAAATTGGCTGCAAGCGTATCCTAAGCTCAAACGACTGGTATCCAACTCTTGCGCGCGCCAATGTTTCCGTCGTGCCGCAGGGCGTGACCTCAATCGAGGGTGATCAGATCACAGCTGCGGATGGATCCCAATCTAAGGCCGATATACTGATCTGGGGCACCGGATTTCACGTCACCGATATGGTCGAGTACCTGAATATCTCGGGCGACGACGGTGTAAGTCTGCGCGACGCATGGGCTGACGGAATGAAAGCCAATCTGGGTACTTCGATTGCAGGCTTCCCGAACTTCTTCATTCTGCTTGGGCCCCATACGGGATTGGGGCACAATTCTGTGGTGCTGATGATCGAAGCGCAGGTTCGCCATATCGGCCGTGTTTTGGACGAAATGCAGCGCGACGGTCTGCAGGTTGTGACGCCCGACCCCGAAAAACAGGCAGCCTTCACCCAAGAAATGCAGGACCGGCACACGGACAGCGTTTGGCAGGCGGGCGGATGTACGTCATGGTATCAGGACGCCCAAGGCCGCAACACCACGCTATGGCCCGGCACCGTATCCGAATTTGAAAAGCGTATGGCGCGCTCGGGGTTAGAACACTACCAACCCCTTCCTTCCCAACATGAGGAGAATTGAGATGAACGTAATTCTGATCCTTGTCCTTCTGATCGCCGCATTTTTCGTGGTCATGAATGTCTGGACCCGAAAACTGACCCGCGACGGGCTTGTCCGTGTTCCTCAACTGGGTCAGATCACTCCTGTGCGTGGGGGCAGTATCCACTATGTCGAAAAAGGCGACCCGTCCAAACAGACGCTTGTGCTGATTCATGGCCTCGGTGGGCAGCTGCAACACTATACCTATGCGATGGTCGACCTGCTGGCCGAGGATTACCACGTCCTCGCTGTGGACCGCCCCGGCTGCGGCTACTCGACCCGCGATGCTGCTGAACTGGGCCGGCTACCGGAACAGGGCCGCATGATACAGGAGTTTCTGGACACCAAAGGCGTGTCTGATGCGATCCTTGTCGGGCATTCGCTCGGGGGAGCGGTCTCATTGGCCATGGCATTGGACTATCCTGAAAAAACAAGAGCGTTGGCCCTGTTGGCCCCGCTGACACAGGTGATGCCCGGGCCACCCGCCGTGTTCAAACCGCTAGAGATCCGCACCCAATGGCTTCGCACCTTTATCGGCAACACCATTGCCGTTCCAATCGCCGCAAAAACTGCCCCACATACACTTAGCGCGGTGTTTGATCCCGAACCGGCGCCCAGTGATTTTCTCGACCGCGCTGGTGGGGCTTTGGGCCTGCGCGCTTCGGCATTCATAACCGCCTCGCAGGACATTGTCGGCATTGACGAAAGCCTTGAGGGGCAAGTGGCCCGCTACGGTGACCTCAAAACCCCCGGAGGCATCCTGTACGGCGCACAGGACGCGATCCTTTCACCCGAGGCACATGGCGCTCCGATGGCTCAATTCGGCCTGGCTGAAGAGCGACTTGAGGGGCTGGGTCACATGATCCCGATAACCGCGCCCAACACCTGCGCGGACTTCATTCGCCGCATAGCGAAAAGCAAAGCGGAAGCGGATAACTCCGATACCGGAACGACGTGAGACTGGGTTAAAAAAGAATCTCCTACCGGGGCCATTTCCCTCTTGACCCTCTTGGGCCCCTCGCTTACATCGCCTCTCACCCATGGCGGAGTAGCTCAGTTGGTTAGAGCAGCGGAATCATAATCCGCGTGTCGGGGGTTCAAGTCCCTCCTCCGCTACCACCAAACCCCCCAGCTTTTTGGAACGATTTGATACCAAGGCGCTAAGGCGGCCCTTCACCTCGACTGGCACGCCGTCTTTCTCGGTTGGAGACACAACGATCTCCGAAATCAAGCCGCGCACCGCGTCACGCGCTTTTGGGTTCGGATTAGGGCTGTAAACCCAGTTAGATCTTCTTGAGGCACTGCACGCTCTCAGAAGGTTTGGCTGACTTGGGCCTATTGAAAGAAAAAAAACTGGCGCGGCTTACCGCGCTCAGTATCGTCAGGTCGCGACGTGAGAAACATCCTTGTCCGGCGAATAAATGTCCAGGATGTTCCAATGACCGGTCGTTGGTGTCGGATTGTTGATCATTGGCACATCCAGCACGGTTGGTTTGCCGCTGGCGATTGCCGCTTCCAATGCAGGCAACAACTCGTCAGCAGCGCTGAGTCTGTGCCCTTCCGCGCCGTAGGCTCGCGCTATGTCGGCATAGCCCGGTCCGTTTGCGGGTGCGGCGGCTGATCCGGGGAACGTGGTTCCATAGGTCAGACCGTAGTGCGCTTTTTGAAGGCCGGCGATCGTTCCGAAGGCGTTGTTGTTCATGACCAGCCAGATAATGCCCAGATCGAGTTCGACGGCCGTTGCGAGCATCGACGGGTTTTGACCGAAGCCACCATCGCCAACCAAACTTAGTACGACTCGATCAGGTGCCGCCAGTTTCGCGCCGATCGCGCCCGGAGGACCGAAACCCATCGTCGCGAACCCGCCCGGGGTGAGGATTGAACCCGGCGTCAAAATGTCGAACTGTTGCCCGACACCGTTCTTGTTCCACCCAACGTCCGTGGTGATGATGGCATCCTCGGGCAGTGCCTTGCGGGTATCTGCCAGAATACGCTCGGGCATCATTGGAAAGGCCGATGAGGTCGCCATTTCAACGTTGCGCGCCTTGAAGTCCGTCCGGAAGCCAGCGATCTTCTGCTCCAGCGTGGGGCGCTTGAAGCCCTCTGGATACATCTCGCGGGCGACCCGGTTGAGGACGCGCAATGCGGCCTTGGCGTCAGCAACGACTCCGATCTCGGTGGGATAGTTCCGACCGATCTCCTGCGGCTCAATGTCGATATGGATGACCTTCGAGCCGGGAATGTTGAACGTATAGCCGGGATACCAGCTGGAACAATCGGCCTCTTTGAACCGGGTTCCCACCGCAAAGATGTAGTCCGCATTCAAGCAGGACTGGTTGACCAGCTCGGTGCCCCAAAACCCGGTCATTCCCAGCACAAGCGGATGGTCGTCTCGCAACGCACCTTTACCCATCAGGGAATGCGCGACTGGCAGTCCCATGTGTTCAACGAACTCACGCAACTCCTCGCTGGCCTGCGCCAACAGGATACCGCCGCCGACATAGGCAACCGGGTTTTTGGCCTTTGCCAATGCTTCGACAATCTCTCGCGCAGTCTCATCGTCAATCGACGGTTTCTTGAGCGCGCTTGTGTTGCCCAGAATACGATCGAAACTATCCGACGGGATCACCTCAGAGAAGATGTCCATCGGCACATTGACCAGCACCGGCCCGGGCTGACCGCTCTCGGCCAGATGGAACGCCTTTTCCAGAATCTCGGCCATCAGGTCGGCCCGATCCACCCGCCACGCACGTTTGACAAAGGGGCGGTAGATTTCCCACTGGGCAGCGTCCGCGTGCAGGTTCACCTCCTGATGCGGGTGTTTACCGTAGTAATGCGTTGGAATGTCACCCGCGATCACCACCATGGGGATACAGTCCAGTGCCGCGTTGGCGACCCCGGTGGCGCAGTTTGTCAAACCTGGGGAGAGGTGTGACAACACCACCGAGGCCTTGCCCGTCACGCGGGCATATGCGTCCGCCGCGTGGCTGGCGATTTGTTCGTGCCGCACCGTGACGAAATCAATCGGACTTTCGGCCAGTGCAGCCAGAACTGCAATATTTGTATGGCCACAAAGCCCGAACACATGCTTGACGTCACGGCGTTCGAGGAAATCAACGATGTGTTCGGCGACGGTTTTACCCTCGAGTTTGCTTGCGTCCATCACGCGACCTCCTGTCCGTAGAACTCACCGAACAAGTCCGGCTCCGAGGGTCGATCCTCGGGGATGGGACGGCTGACCCAAGTGTAGTTCATCATGTGTTTCATGGTGACGTTTTCGTTGGTGATGTTGCCGCCCCAGATGCCGCAGCCCAGGCTGCTGGTCATGGGCATGCCGTTGGTCCAGGCACCTGCGTTGGCCTTCGATTGTGGCTGTCGCACCATCATGCGGCTGACCGGGGCCAAGCGCGCTAACCGATCGATGTGATCGTCGTTGTGGCTGTAGATGCCGCAGGAGTGACCTTTGCCCCCGGTGTTGTAGATCTGGCTGACCGTTTCCAGCGCGTCATCGAACGTGTCGAAGTGATAAAGCGCCATCAGAGTGGTCAGTTTTTCCTTAGAGAACTTGTGCTGCGGGCCGATTTGCCCCTGATTTTCAACCATCAGAAACTTGCGATCTTCGGGGATGCTAAAACCGGCGACCTTGGCCGTTTGCTGCGGCGGACAGGCGATGGTCGGAAACGTACGGTTGCCCTTTTCATCCCACATGGCCGCTTCGAGCATGGCCTTCTCTTCGTCCGAACACAGGTACCCACCTTCGGCCTCAAGCGCCTTGATCATATTGTCGTAGACCGAACGCTGGATAATGATGTTGCCGTCCGCCGAACAGCCTGACCCAAAGTCGGACGTCTTCGAAATGCGTGTGTTCTGAGCGGCGATATCCAAGTCGGCGGTCTCATCGATGACAATGGATGAATTGCCCGCGCCGACGCCATAGGCCGGACGCCCTGAGCTGTACGCCGCTTTGACCATGGGCTTACCGCCCGTCGCCAAAGTCAGGTCGCAGATCTCCATCAGATGTTGCGTCAATGGGATCGACGGTTTGCGAATGGATTGAAACAAATCCTCGGGGGCACCGGCGGCACGGCAGGCCGCGCGCATGACCTCGACCATCTCGAAGGTGGTATGGGCGGTTCGCGGATGCGGGCTGAAGATGACCGCATTCCGGGCGTTGGCGGCGGACACGCCGGTCACCGGTGGTGTCATCGCTGGATTGGTCATCGGAATCAGGGATGCGATCACACCGGCAGGCTTGGCATATTTCACCAGACCTTTTTCCTCATCCACCTCGACGATACCGGTCGATGGAGTGCGCAGGACATCACGCAGCACCATGTGAATTTTAAATCGCTTCGCTGGGCGCCCTTCGCGATCTCCGATACCGCTTTCGTCCACGCCTTGCTGGGCCAGACGTGTGAAGGTTTTCTCGTTCCCTGCGTACCACGCAATGGCCTGAGACAGGCGGTCCAGCTTGTCCTGATCCCAATCCTCGATCTCGGCCATGGCAGCGCGGGCGCGTGCCAGCATATCGGCCGCGAGTTGTCGGTCGTTTTCAGTGAGCTCTTTGCCCATAATGATCCTCTTGGTGTTTTAGAATTGCAGCATCGGGCACACGACGCTGTGACCGCGCCTCGCCGAATGTTCGCTTGGCGTGGCTGAGACAGCGACGCGCGTGTTCTTCATATCCCAACTCGGCAACGCGGCTTTGGTTTGGTAATTCAATGGAGTAGTCGACGGGCGGCATCCGTTCGATGATGCCGGTGAAGTCAATCCAGCCTTCGCCGGGATAGAGCCGCGCATCGCGGGCCAGTTGAATCATGCCCTCTCGCGTATCGGCGATGCCAGGCAGGCAATCAGAGATATGCAGGAAGTGAAACAGGTCCGAAGGGACGTGCAAAAGCTCTCCAAGATCCACTCGGCTGAGGTGCAGATAAAGCGTATCGACCAGAATACCGCCATTCGGCTGATCAGAGGCGCGGACAATGTCAAGCGCCTCATCCAGAGTACGAAGGCGGGAAAAGCTTGGGAACTCCAGGTCCACTGTTAGCCCGTAGGGTGCCGCCAGTTCGCAGGTTTCCGAATAGACGTCGATCAGGAAGTCACGATCATCGCGGGTATTGGTCCACGCGCTCATGATCATGCGCTTGGCACCCAATTCCCCACCGATCTCAAAAGAAGGCTCAAAACTGCGTGGATCGACATCTTCCGTGATGCGCGCAAGTTCGACATCAAGGACTTTCAAGCCGGTGGTTGAGAGAGCGGTTTTGGTGGCCTGCACCTGTGCCTTGTCGATTGGAGATTGAGTGAATTCACCGGGCACATGCATCGGAATGAATCGAGGACTGACGGCATCGTAACCGGCCCGCGCGGCGATATAGACCAACTCGGGCGGCGTACAGCCAATCAGCGTCAGATGCGCCAAGGAATAGAGAGAGGGGCTTGCGCCAGCCTCTTCGGGTTTCACCATGAACGGCAGCTCCACGTGTCTGCGAATCTCAAATTCATCACACGTAGTAAAAAATATCTGATATTTTTTAAAATATCAACTTTTAATACTGAGCAGGAAATGAAAGCGCCCGGGCAACTGCCCGGGCGTGTTTTTCATTCTCGTTGGCAGAGCCTTAGAGAGTGACCCAGTCACCTCCAGACTGGTGAGAGCGCACTGAGGCATCAATGAATCGGACACCGTCTGCGCCTTGATTGACACTGGGATAGGTCAGCCAATCGACCGGAATCGCGACGCCGTCCCGGCGCGCGGCTACGGCCATGGCAAACTCCATATAGAGGTTGGCCCAGGCTTCGATAATCCCTTCGGGGAAGCCGCGCGCGGTCCGGATCAGACGTTCTGCACCGGGTCCGATGCCATGCCCGTGACCTCGGCTGATGATACGATCCGGTTCACCAAACCGATTGAACTTCAGCTGCTCCGAATTCTCTAAATCCCACTCGAGGCCGCCTTCGCTCCCAAATATCCGCAACCTCAACCCACCCCGATTTCCCGGGGCAAGGCGTGTTGCCATCAAGGTTCCCGGAATTTCATTTTGGTAGCGGGTGAACATGAACACCGTGTCTTCCAAAGGCTTTGGCGCGCCGCAAACATGGAACTCGGCCCTCAGGTCGGTCAAGGGCAGACCCGAGACAAAGCTGGCGAGATGCGCAGCATGGGTGCCGATATCGCCGACACAACTGGTCGGGCCAGAAATCTTTGGGTCCAGCCGCCATTTGACATGGGGCGCATCAGCCACATCATCGGGCGTCATCCAGTCTTGCATGAACTCGACGTGGATTTGGTTGATTTTACCGATGCCGCCTTCCGCCACGATTTGCTTGGCTTGCCGGATCACTGGAAAACACGACATCGCATATCCGACGGCAAAGACCTGTCCCGTGCGCGTGGCGACCTCCTCAAGCCCCTCGGCCTCGGCAACTTCGTTGGTCAGGGGCTTGTCGCACAGTACATCAATGCCTGCCTCCAGAAACGCTTTGGAAGCTTCAAAATGAACGTGGTTCGGGGTAGTGATCATGACGGCATCTACGCCATCCGGGCGTGCCGCCTCGGCCTTTGCCATCTCGTCGAAGGACGCATAGCACCGGTCGGCCGGCAGGAACCACTCGGCCCCGCGCGCCTTGCTTCGCATGGCGTCAGAACTGAGCGCTCCTGCGGCGACCTCCCACCGGTCGGTCATCCGCGCAGCCGTTGCTTGCGTGACAGATATACGTCCGCCGCCAACAACACCCAGCCTCAAACGGCGAGACAACCGGGGGAAAGGTCCGTCAAAGTTCAGGTCTTCGGGTAAAAGTCTCTCAGCCATTCTGCATCTCCATTTCCGGGACCCGTACGCCTTCCGGCAGCATTTCCACCGCCATGAAAATGCTGGGGGTAATCGTCTCGTATTGATGCCAGGGATAGTTGCCTTCAGCGTCATACATCGGCTTGTGCGTCGTGCCGGGGGCCATGAATTCTTCGAGGTAAAGGGTTTCAACATCCCGCTCACGGCATTGCTGCATTTTGCCAAAGCCTACGATTTGCGTATGCACTTCGCGAAACCCCGGTACCGGGCAGAACGGATGATCCTTGTGCAATCCGACATTCAGCGGCACCGAGCCGGAATGGTACATGGTCAGCCCAACGTTACCTACGAAGACCTTCGGCGACATGTAGTGGCTGACACCGCGCAGACGCTCCTCTTGGCGGACATCAAAAGCAGATGGCCACGTATCTTTCACCCATGCGAACAACTCGTTTTCATCGGCATGGGCGTCGAAACCGTGGACAATGACTGCACGTTCCACACCGCTAAGCGTGCTGTCTTGCACGATCACGGAGGAAAGCGGTGCAACGGTTTGATCCTCGACAGAGAGGCCCCTCCCCCCAAGGTTCAGAACAATGGCGCGACCCTCTACCGATACTCCGTCTTCATCGGTTATGTGCTGGACGCGAAAAAATGGCTGGGCAAAATCGAGTGTCTCAATCGGCATGCGCCAACTCCTTCCTCTCATCGTTCAGGAAATCGACAGGCAGAGGCGCTGGTGCCGAGCACCGGCTTTCTATTGTCTGATACGCTCCGAATTTCGGTGCCCGTTCAATCGCGTCCATGACCTCGAAAACGTGGTAGGCAAGCGCTCCACTTGCACGGGGTTGGCGTCCTTCTTGTGCCGCCAATGCGAGGTCCAAAAGGCCCAGCCCACGGCTGTCTTCATTGAACCCATGTTTGTTGACGACCACCTGCCAGTCCTCGCGACCAGTTGGACGAGGCTGATGAGACCAGCGCGAGGTGTCCCGCGTTTTCAACCAGACATCCCCCTGAAAGATATTGGCACCATGAACCGGGTCAGGGTCAGGGATGCTGATGGTGCCGTCTTCTCCATAGATCTCGAACCGGGGGGTTTCGCTATCCCAGACATCAAAGCTCATGGTCATTGACCCAATGGCACCGGACGAGAACTGAAGCAGGCTCAGCGAGTGCGTATCGACCTCGACATCCATCCATTCACCGTTGCGAGGGCCGTTTTCGATCATCCTTTTGTCGAACGTGCGCCGAGCCATTCCGGCGACCCGGTCAACCGGACCAAGGCAGCAAACCATGGCGGTCAGGTAATATGGCCCAAGGTCCAGCAAGGGCCCGCCACCGGCCTGGTAGTAGAAATCCGGGTTGGGATGGTGGCGTTCCGTCCCGTGGGTACCGACATGGGCAAAAACCCCTGTCGGTTTGCCAATGGCACCCTCATCGATCAAGCGCCGAACGGTTTGCCAACGACCGCCCAGAAATGTGTCGGGTGCGCAGCCGACCAGAAGCCCCTTTTCGGCGGCTATATGCAGGATCGCCTTACCATCCGTTCGGTTCATAACCAGCGGCTTTTCGGAATAGACGTGCTTGCCCGCCTCTAACGCACGCAGGCTGATTTCGGCATGCGCCGCCGGAATTGTCAGATTCAGAACGCAGTCAATCGTCGGATCGTCAAACACTTCATCTGGAGTGCAGGCCTTGGCGACACCGTATTGATCCGCTTTGGCGCGGCTTTCCGAAGGATCAAGGCTTGCACAAGCCACGACCTCTACGTTTGAGAATTTGGATAGTGTTCTTAGATAAATATCGCTGATACGACCACAGCCAATAAGGCCGACCCGGAAGGATTTCGATGTCTCACGTGTCATCATTCCTGTCTTCGTAGAGGGGTAAGTAATTCGGGGGCATGGGCCCTTTGTTCCGACCGCCCTGGTTCATCTGTTCCCAAGCGTGGGCGAGTATTCCGACCGAGCGGGACAGGCAGAACAGCCCTCGCGACAAGGGCGCAGGAAAGCCAAGTTCGCAGAAGATCACTGCTGTCGCGCCGTCAATATTCATGCCAATTGGCCGACCGCCTCGTTGACGACCGAGTTCGGCTTGAACCTCTTCTCCGATATCGGCAAACCGGCCAGAAACTGTGCCTTCTGCCGCCGCATCTCTAACAAGTTGCATCAATCGGGGTGCGCGTGGATCGACGGGTTTGTGGAACCTGTGACCAAAGCCCGAAACGATCTTGCCGTAGGTCTCGCGCCAGCTGTCCAAGCCATCCCGAACAGCGTCATTCAGCGAAGCTCCCGCATCCATGCGGACTGCGATATCATAGTACAGCTCTGCACACTGCTCTCCTGCCCCGCCGTGCACGTCGCCCAGCATGTTCACCGCAGTCGCCATCGCGTTGTTGAGGCCGACCCCGCAGGTCGCAGCCATACGCGCCGCCGCGATCGAGGGGGCCTGCGGGCCGTGATCCACGCCTGCGACCAAAGCAGACTCGAACAGGCGGGCTTGTGCATCGCTGGGCAGATCGCCCCGCACCATCAGCCAGATCATCTGCGGGAAAGATACGTTCCCGATCAGGTCCTCTATAGCGTTGCCACGAAACGCGATCTGGCCGGGCTTCATGTCGATGATGGAAGTGCGCCACCATTGGCGAACTGCGCGCTCGTCGCTTGTCATCTGTGTGGTCATTGAGTCTGCACCTCTGCCACCGCTTGGGTTTTGCTTTGTGCAGCGAGGCGAATGGGCGCGTTGCGCGCGCCATACCCGGCATAGCCCATGCGGCGTTCAACAATTTCGAAGAAGAAGCCGTTAAAGATCGGGCGGCTATAGATCTGAAAATACTCGGCACCCACCGCCCGATCATAAAGAATGTTACCCCGGCGCAATCGGGTGACCAAATCGTCCTCCAATCCGAATGTCGCTTGCAGATCCGCGTAGTAATTTTCTGGGATAGAGAGGCTGGGAAACCCGGACTTCCGCAGCTGATCCGACGTTTCAAAAATATCATCCGACTGGAAGGCGATGTGCTGAACACCAGCCCCAAAGCCATCTTCAAGGAATGACGCCGCCAGTGTTCGACGCCCAACTGCCCCATTCAGGTTTAAGCGCACTTCGCCTTCGGGACTTTCGATAGCCTGGCTTTGCACGACACCAGACGGGTCGGCGACGTTAACGATAGGGGATTTTGCCATCTCGAAAGTCGAAATGTAGTAGAGTAGCCAGCTTTGCATCTCATCGTGACGCATCGTCTGGGCCAGATGGTCGATACGACGCAGACCGGCAGGTTGGGTGGCTTTGGTTTTCGCAACCGGCTCGAACTCGATGTCCCATACCCGATGGAGATCGGATTTCTCATCGATGAAATGAACGACGTTGCCGCCAACGCCCCGAATGGCCGGGATGTCCAGTTCCCCGGTCCCTACCGGCTGTGAGAAATTCGGCGCGCCCAACGCGGTCGCTCGCTGAACCGTCTGATCCGCATCTTTGACACGCAACCCCATATCACAAACGGAGGGGCCGTGACCCAGGAACGCCGAATGGGCAAATCCTTCCTTTTCCGTATTCACGACGATGTTTATCGCGCCCTGCCGCCATAGCTCGACGGACTTGGTGACGTGTTTTCGCTCCATTCGAAAACACATTGCTGACAACATATCTGCCAGCTGCGCGCCGCTTACCTCATCAGCTGTAAATTCGACGAATTCGAAGCCTGACGCATAGACGCGTTCCGGCAGGTCCGGGATGCCGAAATCGGTTCCCGGCTCGGTCCGGGATACCTCATCCAGGAGGTTCACCAGCGACCTGTAGCTGTCTCGGGCCAGTGTTCGGCCACCGGGTTGAGGAGCTGCTTCGTTGACGCGCGCAATGGACCAAGGCCCCTTGTAACCGGCGCGGGACAACACGCGAACGAAGCCCGCAAGATTCAGCGACCCAAGCCCCGGCAGAAGCCCAAAGTGCCGCTTGAGCCGACGTATATCCATCTCAAGCCGGGGTGCATCGGACAGTTGCACATGGAACAGCCGCTCTCCGGGAATGTCCCGAAGGCGGGCTGGTTTGGATCCGTCGGCAAGCGAGAAGAAGGAATTCAAAGCCAACCCCAGATTAGGGCTGTCGACAGCATCAACGACGCCTAACGCCTGTTCATCCGAGTGAACAAGATCCGACCATGGCAAGCCCATATAGGCCAGACGCATCCCCATTTCTTTAGCGATTTGGGCCGCCTCGCCAAGATCTGCGATTACCTGTTCTTCGGTCGCGGCGACATCGACCTCGAAGGCAGACCCGATAAGCAGCAATTCCGTTCCCAGCTCGCTCATCAGGTCGAGTTTGCGCTTCAGTCGATCAAAGGCGCGCTCACGTCCGGCTTCGGGCTGGCCTTCAAGATTATGGAAGGGTTGAAGCAGGCAAATCTTCAGACCGAGGTCTGATGCAATTTCGCGGACTTGCGATGGCGATCCGTCAAAAGCGGTCAAATCCGGTTCGTGTAATTCGACACCCCCGAATCCCGCTTCAGCGATAGCACTTAGTTTTTCGGCCAGATCACCGGGGATCGACGTTGTCGAAACCGAGAGGCACATTATCCCTGATATCCAAACATACGCGGCAACCATAGAACCAGATCCGGCATCAGCATCATGATCACCAAGGCGAAGATGAGAACCGCGAGGAAAGCCCAGATTTCCGAGATGATTTCACGCAGTGGAATGTCCGTCACGGCGTTGATCACAAAGAGTAGAATGCCATAGGGCGGCGTGATCAAACCGATCATTGAGTTCACGACGACCAGCACTCCGAAATGCACCAGATCAATCCCGAGCGCTTCGCAGGTTGGAATGAACAGGGGCACGATCACCAGGATGATCGTTGTTGCGTCTAACACGCATCCCAGCGCGAGGATCAGCAGGTTTACGAGGATCAGGAATACAATCGGGCTAATATCCGAACCCTCCAGCAGTGCCGAGATCGACTGTGGAATCTGTTCCTGAATGACGATGAAGTTCAGAATGAACGCGCCACCAATGACCACCCCGACGGCGGCGGAGGAGCGCGCGCTGTCGACGAACACTTGGTAGAGGCCACGGAAGGTCAGCGCGCGGTAGAACAACGCTGCCAGTAACAGGGCGTAGAACGCAGCCACGGCTGCAGCCTCGGTCGGAGTGGTTACGCCGCCATATATGCCGTACAGCAGGATTGCGGGCATCAGCAGTGCCGGAAATGCGTTGGCGGTTTTTGCAGGCAATTCACGCAGTGGAACAGGTTCTTCCAAAGCAAAGTTGCGCTTTCCGGCCAGATAATAGTTCATCGCCATAAGAACGACGCCCATAATCAGGCCAGGCAGAATGCCAGCCAGGAACAAGGACCCAATAGAGGCTTTCGACACCAGCGCGTAAAGGACCATTGGAATCGAGGGCGGAATGATCGGGCCGATCGTCGCCGACGCCGCGGTAATAGCAGCAGCATAACCTCGGCTGTAGCGGCCATCCTTGGTCATCATCTCAATGATGATCTTGCCGATCCCGGCAGCATCCGCGACGGCAGAGCCGGACATGCCCGAGAAAATCAACGACGCAACCACGTTGACGTGCCCGAGGCCGCCCTTGAACCGCCCGACCGCAGCGACGCAGAAGTTCAGCAGACGGTCCGTGATCGAACCAGCGTTCATGATATTCGCGGCGACGATGAACAAAGGCACGGCAAGCAGGATCGTGCTTTTGTAGAAGCCTTGCAGGATTTTCTCGCCCGCGAGGGCGACGTCCAATCCGGCCGTGCCCAGATACACCAATGAGGCCAAGAGGATGGAATAGCCGATAGGTGTCCCAATGCCTGCCAGAAGAAAGAGAGCGAGCAGGCAGGAAAGAAGTTCAAAACTCATTTGTCTGCTTCCTCGTCGTCTTCACCGTCGACGCGGGGATGATCGTCAACCACGTTGTACCCAACGACCAGTTCCAGCTCGGTTTTAGGTGGGCCATTACGCAAGATGTCAAAGAACAGCCATCCATACCGCGCGGCCACGACCAGCATGAACACCGCATAAATTGAGAACACGGTGCGCAGCGGTATCTTTTCACCCGAGAACGGATTGCGCACAGTCGAGGTTTTGCGGATTTTCATCCAGTCGATGTAGTCCCACGTCGGAAGGAAGCTGTAGAGCATCCCGACCACAATCGCCGCGGCCGCCAGCATCGCAAAGACCTGCCGCACGCGCATCGGCACCGAAAGATAGATGATGTCGAACTTCACGTGATCCCGTTCGCGCACGATGAAAGCGCAGCTGAAGAAAATCACCCAGACCCAAAGAATGCCGATCAATTCCAGAGTCCAGCCAGCGGGGGTAAAGAAGTACCGCAGAAGAATTTGGAGAAGGAAGATCAGGAAGATTGCCGCCAGCATCCCGCCGGCAATCGCTTCGGTCAGTCGGGAGAACCCCTTCATAAAGGCTTTCATTATGGTTCTCCCTCCCTTGTCTTGCTGGGCTCAGTTGCCCAGAGCGTTGATCTGATCCAGAACGCCTTCGGGCCATGAGCCCGCGAACTCGCTTTCCAGATACATAGACTGTACCTGATCGCGGAACGCCGCGAGATCGGGTTCGTAGATCTCCATGCCTTGCTCTTTCAGGAAACTGACAAGATCCTCTTCTTTCTGAAGCTGCTTCTGACGGCCTGATTCAGCTGCTGCGTCCGCAGCTTCCTGAACCTTGGCTTGCTGTTCCGGCGTCAACCCGTCCCAAACCTCTTTGCCGATGGCGATATAGTTCAAGTCGACCAAGTGCGATGTCAGGATGATCTGATTGGTCACTTCGTAAAACTTGGCGTCAACCACGGTCGGCAACGGGTTGTCCTGACCGTCAACGGCACCGGTCGACAAAGCGGTGTAAACTTCCGAGAACGCCATCGGGGTCGGGGCGGCACCCAGCGCTTTGCCAAGGAACTGCCACGCATCTGTGCCCGGCATCCGCAGGTTCACACCCTCCAGATCAGCCGGGGTGCTGACAGTCAGTTCATCCTTGGGCTGGCGCAGGTTCACCTGACGACGGCCCAGATACATGACCGACAGCAGTTTGACGCCCAGTTCTTCCTCGGCCTTTTGCTTAAAGGCATCCATCAAGGGATCGTTGAAGACAGCCACCTGATGCGCGGCGTCCTGGTGGACATAGCCTGCGGTAAAGATCGAAAACTCGGGGAAGAACTGTGCCAGTTCCTGCGCCGAGGTAATCGACATTTCCAGGTTACCCCGGCTGATGGCATCCAGCTCAGTACCCTGAGCGAAAATCGTGCCGTTATAACTGGGCTCATAACTTGCGAAATCAGCGACCATGGGCGCGAAAACCTCGGCCATAGCGACTGAGCGCTGATCGGTCTCCGATCCTGATGTTGCAAGGCGAAGTTGCACTTTGTCTTCCGCCAGCGCACCACTTGTTGCGCTAAACAGAACACCGGTTGCGACCAGGGCTGATACAGCAGCCCGGCGGGTAAGTTTGGTAATCACTTTGCTCCTCCCTGAGACATCATGATGCTTCTTTTTTGCGATTCAGAGTTTTGACCTATTTTGGACATTTTGCAAGATTTTTTACAAAATATCTGATATTTTACACTGCTGTCATACCTACCATTGGTGTTTTTTGTGAGTTTTTGATCCTGACCGTTCCACCTGTTCTGCAGGAATTCTGAATAGCTTCAATAACTTGAAGCGTTCTGAAGCCTTCCCATCCAGACACAATCGGTTCTGCTTCGTGTCGAGCTACTTCAACAAAGTGCCTAAGCTGATTGACCAGGGGGTCAGAGGCACCCTTCTTCAGCGCGGTTGATGAGATTGGCGTCCACCAATCCCTTTGCTCTCTCTGGTAACTCCATAGGCGGAGATCGGGAACGGACAACGAACCATGAGAGCCACCTATCATGTAGCTACTCTCAGTGGTTGAAGGATAGATTGGATATTCCTGAGACGTCATCTCCCAGCTCCATGGCGCAACGATGCTGTCGGACACACTTATGGTTCCTATCGCCCCGCTTTCGAACGTCAACAGAGCACCGGCAACATCTTCGTTGTCGTAACCCCGCTGCGATGCAGCCGACTGAGCCTGTACGGTCATGACTTCTCCGGCCAGGTACCGCAGCAGATCAACGTCGTGGACAAGATTGACCGAGATGGGCCCTGCACCGGGTTTCTTTCTCCAGGGCGCAGCATCAAAATACTCGTCTGGCTTATAGAACCAGCAATTCGCATGGACAGCGCGCACATCTCCAATCTTCCCATCGACAATGGCTTCCTTAGCTGACCGGATCAGAGGATTGTGTCGACGATGATGTCCGACCATCAGTGGCACATTGGCCTTCTCCGCTGCTTGAACAAGCTCAAGTGCAGCGGTGGCTTCTACGGCGATCGGTTTTTCGACAAGAACGGGACAACCACGTCGAACACACTTGAGGCCTTGTTCGACATGAAGCGTGGTCGGGGTCGCAAGCACAGCTCCGTCCGGCGTCTGATTTGCAAACATTTCCTCTAGGGTCTCGTAACATGCGACCCCGTGTTCAACGGCGTAAGCACGACCTTCATCACTGGGGTCGACCACCGCGACGAGATCAACATGGCGCAACGCTCGGATAGCGTCTGCGTGGCGGCGTCCAACAAGACCAATGCCGACAATGGCAATGCGAAAGTTCTTAGACACTTTGCTTCCTTCCGGAGGGTCCGGAAAATCCCGAAACCGATGATTGCGATCAGGCTGCTTTTGCCCAACTTGGCCACGACCGTATTGGGGTTTTCGCGATTCCGCAATAATGTATGATATTTTTATTTTTACCATACATCAGTTTGGATTGCTGATGTCTCCGAAAAATGCTAATTCAACGAGGAAACTGATAATATCGGGTGAAACGCATGGCGAAACAGCCGTCTACGATAGGTGCGAGCACCTATCAGCGCATCAAGCGGGATATCATCTTCGGAGAGCTGCAACCCGGCTCCAAACTGAAGCTGGACGCTTTGAAGGAACGCTACTCGGCAAGCCTTTCGACACTTCGTGAAACGCTGAACAGGCTCGCCAGCGACGGATTTGTCGAAGCTCCCGAGCAACGGGGGTTCCTGGTTACACCGGTCTCCCGTGAAGACCTGATCGAGATATCAGAGCTGCGTGTCCTGTTGGAATGCCACGCGTTGGAGTTGTCCATTGTGAATGGCGACACTGACTGGGAAGGCAACCTCGTTGCCGCACACCACAAACTGCACCTGATGGAACAGCAGCTTCTCAAGGGCGACGAGTCCGAGAAAGAAACCTGGAAACGATATGATTGGGAGTTTCACCAAGCGATGATCGCAGCCTGTAACTCCAAGAACCTTCTGTCTCTGCACTCCATCATCTACGACAAGTACTTGCGGTATCAAATGCTTGTGCTGACTTATCGCGGCGAAGAAGCGGTCAAGGAGCACAAGGGCATGTTCGATGCCGCGCTGGCCAGAGACGCCGACACGGCGAAGAGGCTGTTGGAAGATCACATTCGAAATGGCCTCCAGCATACCTTGGAGGCCATGTAAGACGTTCCCCTTGCCGCAATAGCGACGGCCTTCAACGCAGAGCACCCCGGTGAAGGCCAATCTCTTTGAACGAATTCGCCAGTCAGGGCACCGCTACGACAATTGACCTTTCGGCTTACCCCTTGAAGGTCACGGTACCCGTATTTTACAGAGTGTTAATGTGTGGGGTTTGTGTCCAAGACGGACCTCCGCTACCATTTCTTCCCACACGTTTCAGTGTGTCCCACGCGGAACGAAGAAGGGGTCAATCAACACTGTCTCACTTTCTTTTGCCGGGTCGGCGAGACGCCGCTCTAGCAGCCAGATGACCTGCTCGACAGCCTCGTCAATTGGATTGTTTACTGTACTCAGATTAAACATGGGCCAGCCCGCCATTTCAATGTCATCAAAACCGACAATCGACAGTGCACCCGGCACATCCAAGCCCAGCTCTCGCGCAGCTGCTAGGGCGCCGATTGCGCTTGCATCATTGGCGCAAACAAGTGCATCCAACTGATGAGTTTCAAACATCCTGACCGCTGCACAGTACCCAGCTTCGACCGTGAACTCTCCGGCTTCTTCAACCAGTAGTGAAAGTCCAGCTTCCCGCAAAGCTTGTAAAACACCGGCTTGACGGTCGGCGGAGGACCCAAATCCCGACGCACCCGCGATGTAACCAAATCGCTGGCGACCGCGATCAACCAAAGCCCGAGTCGCTATCTGCATACCTAGCGCGTTTCTGCAGCATACATTGTCTACGCCCAATGCATCCACGATGCGCCCTGATGAGATCATTGGGACGCCGAATTTACTGCATTGCGTCACTACCGATTCAGGCATACTGCCGCCGCGCAGAATCAAAGCGTCCAGCGGGTAGCGCAGCACCTGGTCGATAGCGGAGCCGGCCCGATCATCTTCACCATCAATCAGGACCGGCCACTTGTTCAAAGCATTCAATCGACCGACCAAACGATGCACGAATTCCGAGTCATACGCGCTGCGCATATTGCCAACAAACACCGCCACAAGATGCGAGCGTCCGCCCTTCAACCCTGCGGCCAACGCATTTGGTTGATACCCCATATGTGTGGCAATTTCTTGAATTTTCCGGCGCTTACCCGCATCAAGATACGCGCCCGGAGTAAACGCGCGCGACACGGCAGACCGCGAAACCCCGGCGGCGTCAGCGACGGTTTGCGCCGTTACACGGCGGGGCCTTTCGGCAGGTTTACTGTTGTCGTCAGCCACCCCTAAGCTGTCCTCCGTTTCCATATAATTTGTCAATATTGCAATAAATCTTTCACCGAACTGTCACAGGAACTGCGTATGTGACCACGTGTGCACACACTGTGCATTCGCAAGCGGACCATGTCCGTTTGCTCTGCTTTTTTTGCTGCAAGGGGCACCAGCCCCGCGAACTGGTGTGTTGGCCGCAAACGCGGGAACCACCAAACCGGAGAGAGACATGACCAACCTGACATTCTGCGCAACCGCTGCGGCCGTCGCCTTTTCCGCGACTGCGGCTTTTGCCGAAACCGAAATCACCTGGTGGCACGCCATGGGCGGCCAGCTGGGCGAAACCGTCAACAAACTGGCCGAGGATTTCAACGCCTCGCAAGACGAATACAAGATCACTCCGGTCTATAAAGGCAGCTACGAGGAAACCCTGACTGCAGGTATCGCCGCCTTCCGCGCGGGCGAACAGCCCAACGTCATGCAGGTGTTCGACGCCGGTGCCGCGACCGTAATCGGAGCCAAGGGCGCAACCATCCCGGTTCAGGACCTTCTGGCCAACAATGGCGTCGACTTCGACATCAACGACTATATCGCCGGTGTGCGTTACTTCTATGCCGACAGCGACGGCAAGATGATCGGCATGCCGTTCAACTCGTCGACACCGATCCTGTATTATAATGTCGACGCGCTGGAAGCGGCAGGCGTGACCCCGCCGAAAACCTGGGAAGAGTTCCAGGCGACAACCGCCCCCGCGCTGAAAGACGCAGGCTACATCGCACTGAGCCAGTCGCACCTGCCCTGGATCTTCACCGAAAACTTCATGTCGCGCCACAACCTGCCGTTTGCCACCAACAACAATGGCTATGACGGCACCGACACACAGATTCTGGTGAACAACGACGCGATCAAAGCGCACTTCACCGCTGTGTCCGAATGGAAAGACGACGGTCTGTTCGAATGGTACGGCACCGGCTGGGGCGACAACGCCAAGCCGTTCGAGGAAGGCAAAGTGGCCATGTGGCTGGGCTCTTCGGGCTCGTTCGGCGGCCTGCTGCAGAAAGATCTGCCGTTCGAATTCAGCGCGACCGAGTTGCCCTATTGGGAAGCAGTGACCGCCGAGCCTACACAGACCTTTATCGGTGGTGCGGCTCTGTTTGCTATGTCCGGCCAATCGGACGAGGAAAACAAAGCCACGGCCGAATTCTTCCGCTTCCTGACCGCGCCTGAAACCCAGTATTTCTGGCATCAGGAAACCGGCTATGTGCCGATCACCGAGGCCGCTTATGAAGTTGCCAAGAAAGACGGCCACTATGACCGTTACCCGGCTGCCGAAGTTGGCGTCAACCAGCTGCAAGACAAGGCGGGCGACAACACCAAGGGTTACCGCATGGGCTTTTACGTTCAGATCCGCGACATCATGAACCGCGAATATGGCCGTATCCTGACCGGTGAAACCGACGTGGAAACCGCGTTCAAAACCATCGAAGAGGAAGCCAACGAACTGCTGGCCCGCTTCGCCAAGACCCAGGGCTAAGCACCCGTATCACCCCCAGGGATGGTCGCGCTATCACGGCGCGGCCATCGCTCTTTTTTCTTACTGGACCACTCAATGAAACGTGCGGGCTTCGACAATATCTGGCTGCCTGTGGCGCTACTGCTGCCACAGTTAATGATCATCGCCATCTTTTTCTACTGGCCTGCGGGCTGGGCACTGCAATCCTCATTCTATCTGCAGGACCCTTTCGGGTTTGGCTCGACCTTTGTGGGTGGCGAGAACTACACGTCGCTTGTAGGCAACGACCAGTACAAGCGTGTCGCCGGATTTACGATCATCTACTCGGTTCTGGTGACGTTCTTCTCTCTGGCCATCGCGCTGTTGCTGGCCGTGAAGGCAGACAAGGTAATCCGAGGCGCCAAGACCTATCGCACGCTGCTGATGTGGGTCTATGCCATCGCGCCGCCGGTCGCGGGCTTCATGGGTATCCTGTTCTTTGATCAAAGCACCGGACCGCTGACCAAGTTCTTTCAGATGTTCGGGTGGGATTTCAAACTGGGCGTGGATTACAACGCAACTGCAACCGCTATGGTCATCGTGGCCGTTTGGAAGCAGATCCCGGTGAACTTCATCTTTTTCTTGTCCGGCCTGCAATCCATCCCCCGATCGGTGCGCGAGGCCGCGATGATCGACAACCGATCCGCCACTGGACGGTTCTGGCAAGTGACCTTCCCGCTGCTGGCCCCCACCGCATTTTTCTTGCTGATCATCAACATCACCTACGCCCTGTTCGACACGTTCGGCATCATCGACGCATTGATGAAAGGCGAGCCGGGCAACAACCCGATGACGTTGGTCTACAAGGTTTATCTGGACGGCTTTCGAGGCAACGACCTGGGCGGATCATCGGCACAATCGGTCATCCTGATGGTGTTGGTTCTGCTGCTGACCGTGTTTCAGTTCCGGCTGGTGGAACGCCGGATTCACTATACGTAAGGGCTTTGGACATGGCTGAGACAACACTCGAAACTCCCGTTGAAACCCATCGTCCCCGCCGGATCAAATGGGGCGCGATCGGCGATCACACCGTTCTGATCCTCGGGTCGCTGCTGATGATGCTGCCGCCTCTGCTGGCGCTGACCACGGCCAGCCACGATGCGGTAACGATCCACCGCGAGGGGTTGCAGCTGACGCTGGGCGACGATCTGGGCAAGAACTTTCACTCCGCCATGTTCGAAAAGGGCGGCTTTACCCAAACGGTCGACGGGATGCTGATGCTGATGAACTCGTTCATTCTGGGCATTGGCTTTGCGGTGGGCAAGATTATCATCTCGATGATGGCGGCCTATGCCATCGTCTATTTCCGCCTGCGCTTTGCCACGCTGGCCTTCTGGGTGATCTTCACCACCCTGTTGCTGCCGCTGGAGGTGCGCATCCTGCCCTCATACGAGGCGATCCAGAAACTGGGTCTGACCAACACCTATACCGGGCTGATCGTGCCGCTGATCGCCTCCGCAACCGGCACGTTCTTTTTCCGTCAGTTCTTCATGTCCGTCCCTGAGGAGCTGGCCGAGGCCGCCCGGATCGACGGCGCAGGCCCATGGAAGTTCTTTGTCGATATCCTCGTGCCGCTTAGCCGGACGATGATCGCGGCGATCTTCATCATCATGTTCGTTTTTGGATGGAACCAATATCTGTGGCCCACGCTGATCACGACGGATGAGAGCTTTTTCACCCTGGTCCGGGGCATCAAACAGATCGTGCTGTCCTACACAGATAGTCAGATCCCAGAACACGGGCAGGCATTGGCGCTGGCCATTGTCGCGATGATCCCACCCGTGGCGATCGTCGTCTTTTTCCAAAACTGGTTCGTCAAGGGCCTCACAGAATCCGACAAATAAGGAATACGCGCATGGCTCAGGTTTCATTAGAGGGCATCCGCAAGGTCTATCCCAACGGCTTTCAGGCGGTTCAGACCACCAGCTTCACCATTCAGGACGGCGAGTTTGTCGTGCTGGTCGGCCCCTCGGGCTGCGGCAAGTCTACCTTGCTGCGGATGATCGCGGGGCTGGAGGACATCACCGAAGGTACGCTTAAAATCGGCGATCGGGTGGTCAACGATGTGGACCCGGCGGATCGGGACATTGCGATGGTGTTCCAGAACTATGCGCTATATCCGCATATGACCGTCCGCAAGAATATCGGTTATGGCCTCAAGAATCGCGGCACCCCGGCCTCCGAGATCGCGGCCAAGGTCGAAGACGCCGCCAAGATGCTGAACCTGACCGAGTATCTGGACCGCAAACCGGCGCAGTTGTCAGGCGGTCAGCGCCAGCGCGTCGCCATGGGCCGTGCCGTAGTGCGTGACCCGGCGCTGTTCTTGTTTGATGAACCGTTGTCGAACCTCGACGCCAAGCTGCGCAACCAGATGCGGATCGAGATCAAGGCCCTGCAGCGCCGCCTTGGTACCACCGCCGTTTATGTCACCCACGATCAGGTCGAAGCGATGACGATGGCCGACCGGATCATCGTCCTGAACGCGGGCCGGATCGAACAGATCGGCACGCCGTCCGAGATCTATCACAACCCCGCCTCGACCTTTGTGGCCTCGTTCATGGGGGCACCACCGATGAACCTGATCCGGGCTGAAATCGATCAGAAACAGGTCAAAATAAATGGGTATGACGGGTTAATGGTCGCCCCTGAGGCGTTTAGCGGCCCGATCACAATGGGAATACGCCCCGAAGATGTAGAGCTGGACGACCAAGGCCAGGTGAAGTTTCATGTTGATATCCTTGAGGAATTGGGCGCTCATCGCCTGCTGCATGGGCGGATCGATGACCAGCCGTTCTCGGTCATGATTGGTAAAGAAGATACAGCCCATACAGGTGAAACACGGATCAAGTTGAAGCCCGAAGCACTACGCCTGTTCGACAAGGATACGGGGCTGCGCCTGTGATTACTCAAACCCTTGCGACGCTACCTGCGGTTTCACCGAACCAGCGGGCCACAATCCTGTCGGCGGATCGCACGGCACAAACACACCGCCATTTGCTTGGTGATCTTCCGGCATTGAATGCTGTCCAGGTCGGTGGAACACCTAAGGCAGACCAGTTGCCGTCAGAATTCACGGTCGCCGCCTGGAACGTTGAGCGCTGTTTGTTTCCGGAAGAGACGGCCGCGCATCTGCAAAGTGTTTCTCCTGATGTCGTTCTGTTGTCCGAAGTGGACCACGGCATGGCCCGCACGGCGCAACGGCACACGACCGAGGTGATGGCAAGCGCACTTGGCATGACCTACGCTTTCGGAGTCGAGTTTCACGAACTTGGCTTGGGCGGGGCAACCGAACGCGCCTATTGCACGGACGCTACCAATTCTCTCGGTTGGCATGGCAACGCGATCTTGTCCTCGGTTCCGTTCGAACGTACGGCGCTGATCCGGCTGGACGATCACGGACACTGGTTCTGCACCGATTCCGGCGCCGCTGACCCAGAGCAGCCAAGAATCGGAGGTCGCATGGCGATCGCTGCGGTGGTTCCAACCGACCGTGGGCTTTTATGTCTGGTGTCCACACATCTGGAAAGCAATGCCGATGCTGCGCATCGTTTCGGTCAATTCCAGAAGCTGTTGCAAGCTATAGACGAATTCGCGCCCGGTCTGCCCGTTCTGATCGGAGGAGACCTGAACACCGGCAATCATATACCCCCCGCCTTTGATTGGAGGGACGAAACCCTGTTCGGATTGGCCGAGTCTCAGGGCTATGATTGGGGTTTCACCGCGCCGGGTTTCACCACACGCCCCAGCCTTATCACGCCGCATCCCGAACGTCAGATGAAACTGGACTGGCTGGCTGGTCGGAAACTGACCCCGTTAGAGACAGGTATCGTGACGTCCATATCAAAAGATGGAAAGCCACTCTCGGATCATGACTGCGTCTGGAGTCGCATTACCTTTAAAGACTGAGCCGGGCTGAAGTAATTCCTGACACCCAGCTTGGCCCCGCACTTCAGGAGCTTTGCAAGGACAAACCCGCATCTGCCATATGGATGCTGAAACCTTTGGTGTTGGCAAAAGGGGTAAGAGTTTCCCCAAAGCGCTTCAACACAGCTGCATCCTGGCACGCAACTTCATACTTCGCTTCGAACTTCAAATCCAAAACATCACCGGCCACCAAGGTCCCGCGACCTAGCCCATGACCCGAAAGAACCACACGCGCAGACGTCACTGAACAATCGGCTTCGACCGGAAGGCCCAAAAATCCATGTGGGTCCGACAAATCCGAGATCACCCGAGCGATCAGCACGTTGTCGTCGGCAACCTCACTGGCAGAGACGTCGCCTAACACATCGAAAGTGGCGACTTTCATGGATATCAGAAGACGGGAACCAGAGTGAACTGCGTCACTACTCGGCTCTCTATCGCGCCACGCTGTTGCCGGACCGGCCTGGCTGAAAAATAAAAACGACAGTGCCGCGAAAACAGTAGAAAAACAAATCCTACGCACAAAAAAACCAATCAACTAACTTTAACTTAAACTGGTTGTACCTCCTACAGGTGCGGCCTTGAAGATGGAAGCCCACTATATTTGGGGAAGTCTCTACACCCAAATACCTGACAGTAAAACTCAGGTTGACATTGCTGACTAATTCACTCAGTTATCAGGCAACCGACGCTTTCGTGGCGCCGGATCTGAATTTCTGAGATGAAAGACCTGCCCCCAATGACCAGATTGATTGCAACCACAAGCGCCCTGACACTTTGCGCCGTTTCTGCGGTCGCTGCCCCGGCGAAAACTGATGTTCTGACCACTTACGCCAATATTGCCGAAGCCAAGTATGAAGACAGCCTGATTGCAGCCCAGACGTTGCAATCTGCAGTGAACGCGCTGATCGCCAATCCGTCAGATGCAACCCTGAACACCGCCCGCGCGGCATGGATCGCCGCCCGTGTTCCCTATCAGCAGACCGAGGTCTACCGCTTTGGCAACGCCATTGTTGATGACTGGGAAGGCAAGGTGAACGCGTGGCCTCTGGACGAAGGTCTGATCGACTATGTCGATGCCACCTACGGCGGGCCGTCCGATGAAAACGAGTTTGCAGCACTGAACGTCATCGCCAACCCAAGCTTTACACTATCCGGCGAAACAATCGACGCATCGGAAATCACGCCTGAATTGCTGGCAGAAACCCTTCACGAAGCAGACGGAATCGAGGCAAACGTGGCCACCGGTTACCACGCGATCGAGTTTCTTTTGTGGGGTCAGGACCTGAACGGCCATGATGCTGGCGCAGGTGACCGTCCGTGGACCGATTTTGCCCAAGGTGACGACTGCACCGGCGGACATTGCGACCGACGCGGTCAATACCTAAGCGCAGCCACCGACCTGTTAGTCAGCGATCTGGAGTGGATGGCAGCCCAGTGGGCCGAAGGTGGTGACGCGCGCGTTGCTTTGACCGAAAACGAAGCTGCAGGTGTCAGCGCAATTCTAACGGGTATGGGTTCGCTGTCTTATGGCGAACAGGCGGGCGAGCGGATGCGTCTTGGCCTGATGCTGAACGACCCCGAAGAAGAGCATGATTGTTTTTCCGACAACACCCATAACAGCCACTATTACGACGGCTTGGGCATCCAGAACGTTTATCTGGGCAGCTACACCCGGATCGACGGAACGCCGATCTCGGGCGCGTCACTGTCTGATCTGGTCACCGCTACCAACCCGGCGCTGGACGCCGAGATGAAGGTTAAGCTGGCCAACACCATGCAGGCATTGGGCCTGATCAAATCGACTGCTGAAGCCGGTTTTGCCTATGACCAGATGCTGGAACGCGGCAACGAAGGTGGCGAAGCCTTGATCATGGGCGGCGTGAACGGTCTGGTCGATCAGACCAAAACGATCGAACGGATCGTTACGACGCTGGAGCTGGATCAGATCAGCATCGAAGGTTCGGACAGTCTGGATAACCCGAACGCAGTATTTCAATGACCTTGGCCGAGAGGCGGCTCACCGCCGCCTCTCGGGCTTTTGAGAGCTGAATGACAGTATGACGCAGGACTTCTGTCAATTAACCAACTATTATAGTCAGATTATCAGCCTAAGGCGCCTTGCCATGATCGTTTGCCATTGCACGAACATCTCGGACACCGAAATCCATGCCGCGATCGACTGGATGCGCGCGTCGGACCCCCATGCAGTGATCACCCCGGGCAAAATCTATCATGCCCTTGGAAAATCAGCGGATTGTGGCGGATGCATGCCACTTTTCCTAGACACCATGCGTTCCAGCGATAAGCTGGAAGTCCCCATGCAACTTCGCGCGTTACGCAGCGAAGTATCACAGGAGAGTGCAGATGAAGGGCGACCCCAAAGTAATCGAATACCTCAACAAATCCCTGCGGCATGAGCTGACAGCGGTCAGCCAGTATTGGCTTCACTACCGTTTGCAGGAAGATTGGGGTCTTGGCCATATGGCCAAGAAAAGCCGCGAGGAAAGCATCGAAGAGATGGGCCACGCAGACAAACTGATCGAACGGATCATCTTTCTGGAAGGCCACCCCAACCTGCAAAAGCTGGACCCTCTCCGGATCGGACAGACGCCCAAAGAAACACTGGAGTGCGATCTGGCCGCCGAACACGACGCGCGCGCTTTGTATGTTGAGGCCCGCGAATACTGCCGCGAAGCCGGGGACTACGTAACCATGTCCCTGTTTGAAGAATTGATCAGCGACGAAGAGGGTCACATCGACTTCCTCGAAACGCAGCTTGATCTGTATGAAAGGATTGGCGAAGCCAATTATGCGCATCTCAACGCATCGAAAATGGACGAAGGCGAGTAAGCTTTCGATCGCGGCGGTGGCGGCTTTGGCGGCCACCCCCTCACTGTCTGGCGAATTGCAGGACCTTCACCTCAACTTTCTGCCGAGAACCGAAGACGAGGCCGCGCGGATCGCCAAAGTGACCGCCCCGCCTGAAGATTTCAGCGCACCGCAACAGTTCGAAGAGTTACCCGCAGGGGCGGCGACTGTTCGTTTGCGCACGGATGCGGACGCGTTTTCGCAACCGTCAGGCAATCTGGAGTTCGAACAGGAGCTGGACTTCAAGGTCGGCAATGGGCTTTTCAAAAAGCTCTGGGTCTCTTCTCCGTCATCGACTTTGGCGTCAGATGGGCTGGGCCCGCTCTATAATGCGCGGTCGTGCCAGCGATGCCACATTAAAGACGGGCGCGGTCATACGCCAAATGGGCCGAATGACAGCGCAGTATCAATGTTCCTGCGCATCTCGATCCCCGGCGGGGCCAACCCTACCGAGATCGAAGATTACATCGCCACGCAGCCTGAACCAAACTATGGCGGGCAGATGCAGGATCTGGCACTGCCCGGCCATCC
Source organism: Ruegeria sp. R8_1 (assembly GCF_017743815.1). Lineage (NCBI taxonomy): Bacteria > Pseudomonadati > Pseudomonadota > Alphaproteobacteria > Rhodobacterales > Roseobacteraceae > Ruegeria > Ruegeria sp. R8_1. The sequence continues at coordinate 41,631 of NZ_JAGHRL010000003.1, forward strand.
GGCAGAATACCGGCTGGACATCACCTATGAGGACATCCCAGTTACGCTTGCAGATGGCGAAACTGTCACGCTGCGCAAACCGACATATGTCGCGGCAGATCTGGGTTACGGGCCGTTACACCCTCAGGCCATGCTTAGCCCGCGGGTCGCGCCACAAATGATCGGCTTGGGATTGCTGGAAGCGATTCCGGTCGAAGACCTACTGGCCAAGACCGATCCCGACGACGCAGACGGAGACGGCATTTCCGGACGACCCAATATCGTTTGGGCTACAGAATATGCACAGCCCATGATGGGCCGCTTCGGCCATAAGGCCGGAATGCCCACGATCATGGAGCAATCGGCAGCGGCCTTTGCCGGAGATATCGGAATTTCAAGCCCGCTTTATCCAGCTGGCCACGGCGATTGTACTGAATTGCAAGTGGATTGCGTGAAGGCGCCGCATGGCGATGGCGACGACCGAACTTTCGAGATCGACCAGCAAGGAATGGACCTGATCACCTTTTACAGCAGGAATCTGGGGGTGCCCGAGCGCCGCAACTTGGACGATCCACAAGTTCTCCGCGGCAAACAGGTGTTCCACGAAACGGGATGCACGTCGTGCCACACCCCGTCATATGTGACTCACCGCTTGGAAGACCGCCCCGAGCACAGTTTCCAATTGATCTGGCCCTACACCGATCTGTTGCTGCACGATATGGGCGAAGGTTTGGCCGACAATCGCCCCGAAGCGCGGGCCACAGGCCGGGAATGGCGCACTGCTCCTCTGTGGGGAGTGGGCCTGACACAACAGGTTTCGGGTCATACCCAGTTTCTGCATGACGGGCGCGCACGCTCGCTGCTCGAAGCGATCTTGTGGCACGGAGGGGAAGCACAGGCCGCTCGTGACACAGTTGTTGCCATGCCAAAACCCGATCGCGACGCCCTGATCCGCTTTCTAGAGAGTCTATGATGCGTAAATTCGCTTTGGCCCTATCAATATGTCTGCCTGCAGTGGTGTCGGCACAGGATCGTGGGCAAGTTCTTGCGGATGTGACTGAAGAACACATACTGCCCAGATTTTCTGAATTGTCAGAGGCAACCTTTGTGCTCTTCGCAACAGCGCAGGCAGATTGTACACCTGAATCGTCTGAACTGCGCGCCGCTTATCACGCTGCTTTTGACAAATGGATTTCCGCCAGCCACCTTAGGTTTGGTCCATCCGAAGTGGACGACCGTGCGTTTGCTTTGGCTTTCTGGCCTGACACCAAAGGGTTCACAGCCAAAGCGTTGTCCGGGCTGATTGCTTCGGAGGACACCGCTGTCGCAACCCCTGGGCTCTTCGCTGAAACCTCGATCGCCGGTCGCGGATTTTTTGCTTTGGAACAGATGATTTACGAACCTCAGTTTTCGGACCAGGGAACCAAGGTTTATCGTTGCGCGCTCATTCGTGCCATCACCACTGACATCAACAGCAACGCCAACGCCATGTCGGAAGATTGGAAAGTCTACGCGCCATCGTTGACCCAGCCAGGTGCCGATGGCCCTTACCGTTCGGATAACGAAGCCCTGCAAGAGTTATATAAATCGCTGGTCACAGGGCTGGAATTCACCGCCCAAACACGTTTGGGGCGTCCGATGGGGACTTTCGACCGACCCCGTCCCAAGCGCGCCGAGGCACGTCGCTCTGGCCGCTCGCTGAGGCACGTAGAGCTATCTTTGATCGCACTGAGAGACCTGGCGACACATCTATCCGCAAACCACCCCGAAATTTCGGCCGATCTCAATCGTGCATTGGAAAAAGCAATCCTCCGCGCACAATCCTTGGATGATCCGACACTTGGCGGAGTGTCGTCACCGCAAGGACGGCTACGTATCGAGGCTCTGCAGCAGTCAATCGAGGATGCCCGTCAGATTGCCGCAACTCGGCTAGGCCCGACTTTGGGTATCAGCGCCGGGTTCAACTCATTGGACGGGGATTGACGGATGACCAACCGACGTCATTTTCTGGCCGGTCTGGTGGCTACAGGTCTCGTCCCGATGCGCGGTTGGGCAGAGGTCGGCGCGCCTGATTTTCTAGCCGCTGCGCTCTTTCCAGACGACTCCTACCGGCTTGTCGGGCTAGCAGTAGACGGTGACATCCAATTTTCCCTTCCGCTGCCAGCTCGGGGCCACGCTGCAGCTGCCCACCCATCCCGCGCGCAGGCCGTCGCGTTTGCCCGACGACCAGGTACTTTCGCCGTGGTCATCGACTGCGCGGCAGGTGCTGAGATGGCGCGGCTGAAGGCACCCGAAGGTCGCCATTTCTATGGCCACGGCGTGTTTTCAGCGGATGGCTCGCAACTCTTCACCACCGAAAACGACTATGAGGCGGGCACGGGTGTGATCGGCGTCTGGGACACGGCCCGCTATACCCGGCTGGGCGAATTTCCCTCGGGCGGGGTTGGTCCGCATGACCTGCGCCTGATGCCCGATGGCAAGACGCTGGTGGTGGCCAATGGCGGGATCGAAACCCACCCCGAGACCGGCCGCGCCAAGCTGAACCTGCCGGTGATGCAGCCAAGCCTGACCTATCTGGACATGGCTGGAGCCGTGCAAGAGCAAGTCACACTGCCTCGGGTGCTGCACAAGAACTCGATCCGCCATCTGGCTGTTCGGGCTGACGGACTGGTAGCATTTGCGATGCAATGGCAGGGGGGCACGACGCAGCACCCCCCGCTGCTCGGCCTGCACCGGCGTGGAACGGCCCCACGCTTGCTGGCCGCACCTGAAGCCAAGCAGAGTACCTTGCAAGGCTATGCCGGCAGCATCGCCTTTGCCGCCAACGGTCAAAGCGTCGCCATCACCTGCCCACGCGGCAATGCGCTGCATCAGTTCAACGTCGCCACCGGCACCCTGACCGCCGCCATCGCGCTTGAGGATGTCTGCGGTATCGGCACCGGCCCCGATGGGTTCGTCTTTACCACCGGCACCGGTCTGGTCGGCGCGCTGGCGGCCACCGCCCGCATATCGGCACGTCCGGACTGCCAGTGGGACAATCACTTGATCCCGGTCGGCACTTGCGCGTAACTTCGTCAGTTCCCGTCACATAGATTACACTTGGACGAATCAAACTGCTGCCGTATGGGCAGGCGCAAAACTGCACCCCCACGGATCAAAGGACTGACTTGATTGAAACAGACGCCCGACGCACCGCATTCCGTCTACGGAGTTGAGAAATGGGGCAAGGGCCTTGTCGAGGTGACAGAGCAGGGCGAGATCGGTCTGCGAAACCCACTGGCCCCCGACGCGGCTGCGATCAGCCTGCCGGGTATTCTGGCCGATCTGGATGACCGGGGGATCAAGGCGCCGATGGTGCTGCGGGTCAGTTCCTATCTGGAACATGAGATCGCGCATCTGAACGAGAGCTTTGCCGACGCCATCGCGCGGGTGGGCTACAAAGGCCCCTATCGCGGCGTGTTTCCGATCAAGGTCAACCAACAGGCGCAGGTGGTCGACCGCATCGTCGCGTTCGGCAAGAAATACAACTATGGGCTTGAAGCCGGATCGAAACCCGAACTGGTCGTGGCGCTGGCCCATCGTCTGGCCCCCGAGGCGCTGATCGTCTGCAACGGCGTCAAGGATGCCGAGTTCATCCAACTGGCCATCCTGTCCCGCAAGATCGGCTTCAACACAGTCATCGTTCTGGAAAGCCCGAAAGAGGCCGACACGGTGATCGAGGTTTACAACGAGTTGGGCATCGAACCCCTGATCGGTGTGCGAGTAAAGCTGACCAACCAGATCAGCGGTAAATGGGAAGAAAGCTCGGGCGACCGTTCGGCCTTTGGCATGAACACGGACCAACTGGTCGCCACGGTGGACAAGCTGAAGGCGGCGGGGCTGCTGCATTGCCTGAAGCTGCAGCACTCGCATCTGGGCTCTCAGGTGCAGGACGTCAACGATGTGCGCCGCGCCGTAGGTGAGGCGTGCCGGTATTATACCGAACTCACGCGCGAGGGCGTGCCGCTGACCCATCTGGACCTCGGCGGCGGCATGGGCGTGGATTATACTGGTGAGAAAAAGGCCGCCGAAAATTCGATCAACTACACGGTTGAGGAATACTGCGCCAATGTGGTCGAAACCGTGGCCTATGCCATGGATGAGGCCGAAATTGCGCACCCCACACTGGTCACCGAAAGCGGACGCGCCGTGGTGGCGACCTCGTCGATGCTGGTCTTCAACGTGCTGGAAAGCACGCTCTATGACGCGCCCACAGGCCCCGAGGTTGAACCCGACGATCATCACATGGTCGCCGACCTTGCCGCCGTTCACGGGTACCTCAGCCAAGACCGTCTGCAGGAATGCTGGAACGACGCCACCTTCTACCGCAACGAACTGCGCGCCCTGTTCCGCCGGGGCTATGTGGACCTGCGCCAGATGGCCCGCGCCGAGCGCATCTACCTGTCGCTGATGGCGCGCCTCAAGGCGCTGGCGGCCAGTGACGAACTGGACACGGATGTGGATGATCAGCTTGAGAAAGTGGCCGATATCTATCACTGCAACTTCTCGCTGTTCCAGTCGCTGCCGGACGTCTGGGCCATCGACCAGCTTCACCCGATCGTCCCGCTGCAAGGGCTGAACGAAACCCCCGACCGCCGCGCCGTTCTGTCCGACATCACCTGCGACAGCGACGGCAAGATCGACCGGTTCATTCTGGCCGATGGCGTCTCACCCAGCTTGCCGGTGCATTCCCTGCCTGAGGATGGTGAGTACTTCATGGGCGTCTTCTTCGTCGGGGCCTATCAGGAAACGCTGGGCGATCTGCACAACCTGTTCGGCGACACCAACGTTGTCACCATCGACCTGCGCGCCGATGGCGGCTTTGACCTGCTGCACGAACAAGAGGGCGACACGATCAGCCAGGTCCTGTCCTATGTCGAGTTCGACCCCCAGGACTGCGTCGCCGCCTTCCGCAAAATGGTGGACGAGGCGATCTCGACCGGTACTCTGATGGCCAAGGACCGCAAAACCCTGATGAGCGCCTATCGCGACTCCATCAACGGCTACACCTATTACGAATAACCCCCTGAGAGGAGATGACCCCCATGGGAACTTTGAATGGCAAAACACTGGTTGTCGGCGCAGGCGGCGTATCGCACGCAGCCGTGCACAAGATGGCGATGAACTCGGATATCTTTACCGAGATCACACTGGCCAGCCGCACGAAATCGAAATGCGATGCCATCGCCGCAGCCGTTAAGGACCGCGTCGGCGTTGAGATCAAAACCGCCGAGCTCGACGCCTACAAGGTCGAAGACACGGTCAAGCTGATCAAGGAAACCGGGGCGGAAATCCTCGTGAACCTTGCCCTGCCCTATCAGGATCTGGTGCTGATGGATGCGTGCCTTGAGGCCGGTATCCACTATATCGACACCGCGAATTATGAGCCCGAGGATGAGGCCAAGTTCGAATACCACTGGCAATGGGCCTATCAGGAGCGGTTCAAAGCGGCCGGTCTGACCGCCATCCTCGGCTCGGGCTTCGATCCGGGTGTAACCAGCGTGTTCGCCAAATGGCTCAAGAAACACAAGCTGGACACGATCCGCCAGATCGACGTACTGGACGCCAATGGCGGCAGCAACGATCAGGAATTCGCCACCAACTTCAACCCGGAAATCAACCTGCGCGAAGTGCTGGCTGAAGTGCGCCACTGGGAAGGCGGCGAGTGGAAAACCAGCCCCGCCATGACCCACAAAGTCGAGTTCGACTTCCCCGCCATCGGCCCCAAGAACATGTACCTGATGTATCACGAGGAACTGGAGTCACTCTCCACCCACTTCCCCGAGATCGAGCGCGCCCGCTTCTGGATGACCTTCGGCGACGCCTATATCACTCACGCCAAAGTGCTGGAAAATGTCGGCATGACCCGCATCGACCCGGTGATGCATGACGGCAAAGAAATCATCCCGATCCAGTTCCTGAAAACCTTGCTGCCCGATCCCGGCGATCTGGGCGCGGAAACCAAAGGCAAAGCCTGCATCGGCGACATCGCCACCGGTCAGGCCAAGGATGGCTCAGGCGAAAAGACCTTCTACATCTACAACATCTGCGACCACGAGGAGTGCTACGCCGAGGTCGGCTCTCAGGCCGTCAGCTACACCACCGGCGTCCCGGCAATGATCGGCGCGGCACAGGTGCTGAAAGGCAACTGGACCGAGCCCGGCGTGTGGAACATGGAACAGCTCGATCCCGATGACTTCATGGACATGCTGAACACCCACGGCCTGCCGTGGCAGGTCCACGAGCTCGACGGCCCGGTCACCTTCTGATCCGCGCGGGCGCCCTCCACGGTCGCCCTGCTTCATCTGGCTAAAAATACCTCGGGGGGACCGGGGGGCTGGCCCCCCGGCTTCTCCACAATCGGAGACGCCTGACATGTCCGACATGATGACCACCCAAGCCGGCGACGCCGGTGCCTTTCGCAATTTCGACCTCAGCCGCGTCCCCACTCCCTGCTTCGTGGTCGACGAAAAGGCGATCGAGCGAAACCTGCGCATCCTCTCCGATATCGGCACAAAATCTGGCGCGCATGTCCTGAGCGCGCTCAAGGCCTTCTCCATGTTCTCGCTCGCCCCGCTGGTGCGCCGGCACCTCAGCGGCACCTGCGCCAGTGGCATCTACGAGGCCCGCCTCGGCCGCGAGGAATATGGCGGTGAAGTCGCTACCTTTTGCGCTGGTTACAAAGACGCGGATATAGAAGAAATCCTGTCGCTGTCGGACCACATCATCTTCAATTCGCCCGCGCAAAAAGACCGGTTTCTCACGAAAGCCCAAGCCGCAAACGTTCAGGTCGGACTGCGCATCAACCCGGAACATTCCGAAGGCGAGATCCCCAAATACGACCCCTGCGCTCCCTGCTCGCGCCTCGGCACACCCGTCAGCCAACTCACCGCCGAGACCCTGAGCGGCGTCGACGGGCTGCACATGCACACGCTCTGCGAACAGGGGTTCGAGCCATTGCAACGGACATGGGATGCGGTCGAACCAAAACTCAAACCCTTCCTCGGTCAGCTCAAATGGCTGAATTTCGGCGGCGGACACCACATCACCCGCGACGATTATAACCGCGAAGGGCTGATCGCTTTCATCAAGACCATCCGTGAAACGCATGGCGTCGATGTCTATCTCGAACCCGGTGAAGCCGTTGCGCTGGACGCGGGCATTCTGGTCGGTGAAATCCTCGACCTGCCCACCAATGGCATGAATCTCGCTATCACCGATATCTCGGCCACCTGTCACATGCCCGACGTGATCGAGGCGCCCTACCGCCCCGCCCTAATGGATGAGGCCGAGACTGGCCATACCTACCGCCTGGGCGGGCCGTCCTGTCTGGCCGGTGACGTGATCGGCGACTACACATGGGACAAACCGCTGCAGATCGGTCAGCGCTTTGCCTTCCTCGATCAGGCGCATTACTCGATGGTCAAGACCAACACCTTCAATGGCGTGCCCCTGCCGACCATCGCCCTGTGGAACAGCGAAACGGACGAGCTGAAGATCATCAAACAATTCGGCTATGACGACTTTAAGGACCGCCTCTCATGAGCATTTTCCTCGACAGTGAACTGACCGCGTCTGAACGCACCGAAGACGCGCGGTTCCGCGTGATCCCCGTGCCGCTGGAGCGCACCGTGTCCTACGGATCAGGCACCGCCAAAGGGCCCGAGGCGATCATCGAGGCCAGCAACGAGCTGGAGCGGATCACCGGCCACTCGGAACCCTGTGTCGAGGGTATCTTTACCGAACCAGCCATCGACTGCGATGCCTCCCTGGCCGAGATCATGGAGCGCCTTGCGCAACGCACCGAGGCCGCAATTCGCGCCGGCAAAGTGCCGGTGACGCTGGGCGGAGAGCACTCGCTCAGCTACGGCGCGGTGATGGGCGTGGCGCGGGCGCTGAACCAGCCCGTCGGCATCGTCCAGATCGACGCCCATGCCGACCTGCGCAATGCCTATCAGGGCGAGAAGCATTCGCACGCGTCAGTTATGCATCTGCTGGCTGAAGAAGGCATTAAGCTGGCCCAATTCGGCGTCCGCGCCTTTTCCACCGAAGAGGCGCAAAGCCGTCTGAAAAACCACGTCTTCCATGTGGATGCCGAGGAGCTGGTCACAGGCAATATCCACGCCGTCGACCTGCCCGAGGATTTCCCCGAGCTGGTCTATGTTAGTTTTGACGTGGACGGGCTTGACCCCTCGTTGATGCCTGCTACCGGCACCCCGGTTCCGGGTGGTTTGGGATACTATCAGGCGCTGCGGCTGGTCGAACATGCCCTGAAAGGCCGCAAATGCGTGGGCTTTGACGTGGTCGAATTGGCCCCCGATGGCAACGCGGCGTGGGATTTCACCGCCGCGCAGATCGTCTATCGGCTGATGGCGTCCTGTTAACCTTCGGAAGTCTCGTTCAATTCCATATGCCCCTCGCCCTTGTTCAGGACACGGCGCAGCATGGGCTCGAAGAACTCCAGCGGTTTGGTCGGGTAGTCCGGGTCGAACGCCTTCTGATCATATTCATGGCAGAAATAGCGGCAATCCTCCCAGTACGGGCTGTCGCGGTACTTGTCGCGGGCGTTTCGATCGCCACCAAGGTGGTGGTTATAGTAATAGCCCTGAAACACGCAGTGATGTTTCAAAATCCAATAGGTCTTTTCACTGACATAGGGCTTCATCATCGCCGCTGACAGCTCACCGTGATTGTAGGGCGACAGGATATCGCCGGTGTCATGGATCAGAGCAGCCACGACAAGTTCCTCATCCGCGCCATCCTCATAGGCGCGGGTCGCGGCCTGCAGACTATGCTGATAGCGGTTGACCGGGTATGGCGTCCACTCCTCGTCCAGCGACCGGATCGCGTCCAGAATACGGTCGGGCAAAGCGGCGTTGTACGCCTCTTCATACTCCATGACCGCATCCCAATCGGCTTTCGTCGCCTCTTCGAAACTGGTCCAGGTGGGTTTGTGGCTTTTGTCCAGCATGGCACGGTCCTTATGCACATCGTTCACCACAGAGTAGCGCGGAACCATGCCTCCAAAAAAATGATTTGATTTTATCAATTCGATGAAAAAATACTTTCGACATGCAAATTACAGCGCTCGAGACTTTCCTATGCGTGGCCGAAACCGGCGGGTTCCACGCCGCCGCCCGCAAGCTGAACGTGACACAGACCGCAGTCAGTGCCCGTATCCGGTCGATCGAGGAAGCGACCGGAAAACAGCTGTTTAACCGCGGTGCAGGTGGCACCGCCCTAACTGATTTTGGGCGACAATTCCGCCCCTATGCCGAGCAGATGTTGTCTCTGTGGTCCTTTGCTTCGCGGGATCTGCCTGCTCAATCGACAAACCGGATAGCTCTGCGTCTTGGAGCGCAACTCAGCATCTGGGATCCATTGCTTGTCGATCTTGCTGTTCGATTTGAGCAGAAACTGGGCCAGTTGCTACTGACCCTTAACTACGACCATGATCTGGACATGATCGACGCGGTCTCCACTCATGTATTGGACGCGGCCCTTACCCACGAAAGACCGTCAGACACACGGATCATTTCTGACGAACTAGCCCCAGAGCGCCTACGGCTTGTGCAGTCCCCAACGCCAAACGGCGACCCCGTTTTCGTCAACCTTGAACTGGGTGAGGTCTATCAGGACCACGTCCGCTCGGCTGCACGCAGCGTATCTGGGCAAACAGTGTTCTTGGGCAATTGCATGATGGCGCTTCGCTATATCCTGCGGCGGGGCGGGATCGGCTATTTTCCAGACTACGTTATCGCCGACCATCTGGCATCTGGCGAATTGACGGCTGTGCCCGACGCGCGCGATCTGATGTTGCCACTCTATCTGGTCACGCGCCGTTCCAGCCCCGCGTTTGACAACATTCGGGATTGCCTGACTGATCTGAGAAAACCCGTCTAAGCCGCAGACGTTTGCCGCAGTCTGGACCGCCCTCTTACCAACGGCCTCCCTGCGATCAGCAGGAACAGACATGATATCAGGATACCGATAATTGCCGGCAAATACAGCACGATCCATAACCCCGGATCGGCAACGACAATGGGCGAAACAAAACCGCGCACACCTTCTAAAAGCACCAAAATCGTAAAGGCACCGAAGATCTGCGGCCATAGGCCAAATCGCGAAAAACTACCCAGCATCAGGGTTGCGTATCCGGCCATCGAAACGGCGACGCAAATGGCAATCCACGAGAACCTCTGATGCAGCTCCTCGATCAATTCGCCCTCAGTGAACCCTTCCGCCGCTGATATTTCCGCCCGGTTTTGAAGAAGCTCATTGGTCGGGATCGCCTCGAGGCTTCGTTCTGTCATCCGATTGGTGTTCGTTAACCCTGAGATGTCGTACGAGGCGTCCTCGAACAGTGTCGAAGAAAGCGTTTTGCCCTCTTGATCCAGGCGCAAAGCAACACCGTCCACCATAACCAGATGGATACCCGAACCGCCATTGACCAGATAGGCCGTTTTACTGGAGTAGCTCACGGGAGTTGCCTCATCCCTGCGGTCGGACACAAAGACCTCGTGCAAAGTCCCATCCAGATCAATCCGACCGATATATACCGTGACGCCAGTGGTCGGGTGCAGAAACTCACCTTCGTTCAACAGTTGAGCGGTCACGTCGCCTGCGACTTCGGCCTGACGCAGTTCCAGCTGTTCGACCGATGCAGGGCGCAGGAAAACACTGATCGACGCCATCATGGCGCCAGACACAAGACCAAACAGGAAAACCGCGCGCGCAAGGCGCCACGGGCTGGACCCGGTCGCCAGCATTACGGTCAGTTCACTTTCACGACTCAGCCGGTTAGTTGCGTAGACGGCCGCAGCAAATACAGCCATTGGCATCACGGTTCGGATTAGCGTCGGCAGAGTCAGGGCGGTGAATTCCAGAAACACAAGCGCCGACTGACCGCCGCTGATTACCCGGTCAAACAGGCTGACCGAGCGAGTGATCCAGAAAACCCCCACCAGAATTAGAGTGAAAAAGCCGAACAGAATCAGCAATTGTCGCAGGAAATATCCATCGAAACGCGACATGTATCCTCATCCGGCCCTTGGGTGTTTCACCGGACAATATGCCAATCGCGGGGCCGAGGAAACCGGAATGCGAAGGAATAGCCCAAATTGACCGTCCGTCGTCAGGGATTTTGGAGCAAATTACATTACCTTCGCGTACGGTCAGGCCGTTGGTCGCCCTGGTGCGTCACCCAATGCAAGCAACAACAGGATGGCCAATAAGGGTGATGCGACAAGACCTATCAGAAACCAGATGAGGCCGGATCGGTTGCGGCGTCCCGCCATCGTGATCGGCAGAACATAGAGCCAGATCACGAAAATCAACAACAAGAGCAAAAGAACAAGTTGGATAATAGGTGCGTCCATATCTGAGCCTCGTAATTTTATTACGAATCTGCCCGTTCTACGCGCAGTGTCAACACCGTCCGTTAGTTGCGTATTGACACAAAAAGCCTCGGATCCCGGGATCCGATCTCCCGACATACTGATACGAAGTGTAATTTGGCAGGGGCAGCAGGGTTCGAACCCGCGACCTACGGTTTTGGAGACCGTCGCTCTACCAACTGAGCTATACCCCTAAGGTGCGCATCAGATATGCCAGCCGCGCGGCGGACTCAAGAGGCTTTTTCAGATTCCACACCACTTCTGTAGCTGACAAACAAGTTGCGCGTCACGTTGAGTTCTATAAGACACGTTTTGCGCCAGCAGAAGGACCCCGCCCGTGAGCATCCGAACGAAGATAGCCGACAGTGAAGCCCTGTTGAACTGGGCCGCGCGGCGCATTGCGTGGTATATCCGGCTGGTCCATCGCAACACCGAATGGCAGCGCATCGGCTATGAGGAACTGGATCATCTGGCCGAAAAGGGCGAGCCGGTTATCGTTGTTCTGTGGCATCAACGCCTTGCCCAGTCGCCCTATTTCTATCCATTGGACAAGGGGCGCATCTGCTCGATCACCTCGTCTGCGCGGGCCGGCAGTATGGTGGGGCGGGTTCAGAAACTGTTCGGCATGGACACAATCGCCATGACCAGCAAGAACGCCAACAATATTGCTGTGTCACGCGAAGTGATCGGCAAGATCAAGCGGGGCATTTCGATAGGCATTGCTGCTGATGGCCCGCGCGGGCCAGAACGGGTGCTATCCACGGTGCCTTTGGTCTGGGCGAGGACATCGGGCAAGCGGGTGTTCGGGATCACCTTTTCCGCGGAACATGGTCGCGAGGCGGGCACATGGGATCGTCTGCTAATGCCGCGTCCCTGGCGCAACAAGGGCGTGTTTATTTGCCGGGAATGGACGGAAACCGTGCCGCGCAAAGCCTCGGACGAGCAGATTGAGGCGCTGCGCCTTAGCCTTGAACAACATATGAATGACATCACGGCCGAGGCCGACCGCATGGTCGGGCGCGAGCCTTGGTCGCCGTCCTAACCGCCGCGCAGACGCTGCATTAGGTAAACTTCACTGCCTTCGGGGATCGGTTCGGTCAGGCCGGTGGCGATGACGCGTCCGTCGATGGCGATGGACACGCCCGCCTCGATCGGGCCTTCCAGTTGCGGATGCGCCCGGATCAGTTCCCGCAACAGATCGCCGGTGGTTTTGGCCTCGACCTCCACCACTTGCTGACCCCCGGTCAAAGACCGGAGGCCGGACCAGAGGTGGACCTCAACCATTGTCCTTGAGCGCCGCCAGAATGCGCGGCGGGGACATTGGCAGTTGCTTCATCCGCACGCCAGCCGCGTTGGACACAGCATTGGCGATGGCGGCCAAGGGCGGCACGATGCCCGTCTCACCCACACCGCGCACACCGAAGGGGTGGCCGGGGTTGGGCACTTCGACGATCACCGTGTCGATCATGGGCAGGTCGCTGGCAACGGGGATGCGATAGTCAAGGAAGATCGAGTTCTGCAACCGCCCATCCTCGCCATAGATGTATTCCTCGTTCAGCGCCCAGCCGATACCTTGCGCGGCACCGCCTTGGAACTGGCCCTCGACATAGGTCGGGTGGATCGCCTTACCGGCGTCCTGAATGACCGTGTAGCGGGTGATCGTGGTCTTGCCGGTTTCCGGATCGACCTCGGCGTCAACAATATGGGTGCCAAAGGACACGCCTGCGCCTTCGGGCGTCGCCTCAAAATGGCCCGAGATCGGACCCCCGGTGCGCCCCATTTTGGCCGTGATATCCGCCAGCGGCATCGGGTCAAAGTCGCCCGCGTTCGGGCCCGAAGGCACGGCGCAACCGTTTTCCCACTTTACGGCTTCAACCGGGATATCCCATTTGGCCGCTGCACGTTCGCACAGCTTTTCAACCGCGTGTTTGGCCGCCTTGATCGTCGCCAGACCCGAAGCATAGGTCACTCGGCTGCCATGGCTGACGTCGTTATACCCCAGCGAGGCGGTATCAGCGACGGTGACACGGATGTTCTCATATGGAATGCCCAACACCTCAGCCGCCATCAGCGCCATAGACGCGCGCGATCCGCCAATGTCGGGTGTGCCCACCATCAACTGGGCTGATCCGTCTTCGGACAATGCCAAGGTTACCGAGGTTTCACCCCCGTGGTTGAACCAGAAGCCGCAGGAGACGCCGCGTCCCTGCCCCGGCTTCAACGGCGCCGAATAATGCGGATGCGCCTTGGCGGCCTCGAGCGTTTCGACCAGACCGATGCGTTCATAGCGCGGGCCATAGCTGGCCTTGGTGCCCTCATGCGCGGCGTTCTTCAGACGCACCTCAATCGGGTCGAGGCCCAGCTTGTTGCACATCTCGTCAATGACCGACTCGACCGCAAACGCCCCCATCGGCGCGCCGGGCGCGCGATAAGCGGCTTGCTTGGGACGGTTGGCCATGACGTCATAACCGATCTGTTTGACGTTGGTCAGGTTATAGGCCGCAAAGGCACACATGGCGGTCATATCGCCGGGTGCTCCGGGGAACGCGCCGCCCTGCAGACGGAACTCACCCCGCGCGGCGGTGATCGTGCCGTCCTTCTTCATGCCGATCTTGATATCCATCGAGGCCGAGGCGGTTGGCCCCGTCGCCCGGAAGACCTCGGACCGGGTCATGACCAGCTTGACCGGGCGGTTCGCCTTGCGGCTCAGCGCCAGCGCGACCGGTTCGATGAAGACCGTGGTCTTGCCGCCAAAGCCGCCGCCAATCTCGGACGCGGTAACGCGCAATTGCGAGGTTTCGATGCCCAGCAACGCCGCACATGTCTTTTGCGCAATCCAATGGCCTTGGGTGGTGCACCAAAGCTCACCTTTGCCGTCGCTGCCCAGCAGGCCCAGACAGGCGTGGGGTTCGATATAACCCTGATGGGTCGCCTCGGTGACAAAGCTGTCTTCGAGGACCAGATCTGCCTCGGCAAAGCCTGCATCGACATCGCCATGACCGCTTTCGTGATACCGCACGACGTTGGGATGCATCCCTTCGGGCACGGAATAATCCGCCGCACCTTCGCGGATGACCGGCGCATCCGGGGCCATCGCTTTGTCTACGTCGGTCACATGAGGCAGCACCTCATACTCGACCTCGATCAGCTTCAGCGCATCCCGCGCGGCCAGTGCCGAGGTCGCCGCCACGGCAGCCACCGCATGACCATCATAGAGAGCTTTCTCACCCGCCATGACGTTTTCCAGCACGTTCCAGAATTCGCCCGCCAAACCGGGCTTGAACGGCACGTCGGCGAAATCAGCGCGTGTCACCACGGCTTTGACGTCTTTCAGCGCCTCAGCCTTCGACGTGTCGATTTTCACGATCCGCGCATGAGCATGGGGCGAGCGCAGGATGGCGCCGTGCAGCATCCCCGGTGCCGACATATCCGCGCCGAACTTGGCGCGGCCTGTCACCTTGTCCAACCCGTCAGGGCGGTTCGGACGGGTGCCGACAAAGGTGAAATCCGTTTTACGATCGTCCAGTGCCATTACGAAGCCTCCCGCAATTCTTCTGCCGTTTCCATGACGGCGCGAATGATCTTGTCATAGCCGGTGCAGCGGCACAGGTTACCCGCCAGCCAGTACCGGGTTTCTTCCTCGGTCGGGTTGGGGTTTTTCTCCAGCAGCGATTTGGCCGCCACCAGAATGCCCGGCGTGCAGATGCCGCATTGCAGGGCGGCATGTTCGATGAATTTCTGCTGCAGCGGATGCAGCACATCCCCATCCGCGATACCTTCGACGGTTTCGATGGTCTTACCCTCGGCCTCAGCGCCCAGCATCAGGCAGGAACAGACCAGACGGCCATCAACCGTGACTGAACACGCGCCGCAATCGCCAGTACCGCAGCCCTCTTTCGCGCCGGTCAGGTTCAGCTTGTCGCGCAGGCAATCCAGCAGGGTTTCGCGCGGGTCGCACAGAAAATCGACCTCATCGCCGTTCACGGTGGTCGTTACGTGGAGCTTGCTCATGCTTTCTCTCCCTTCGCGCGGGCATAGGCGATTTTCGCGGCGCGCTTGGCCAGAACGCCTGCGACCTCGGTGCGGAATGCGATCGTACCGCGTTTGTCGTCAATCGGGTTACAGGCGGCCGATGCCGCAGCCGCCAGCGCGTCCAGCGCAGCATCGTCCAGAGTGCTGCCGATGATGGCCTTGGCACAATCGTCAACCAGCAGGACAGTCGGTGCGACCGCGCCCAGCGAGACACGGGCCTCGGTCACGGTGTCGCCATCCAGACGCAGGCTGACGCCGACGCCGACCACGGCGATGTCCATTTCCGTGCGCGGGATGAACCGCAGATAGGCGTCGCCCGCATTGTCTCCGCGTGCGGGGATATTTACGGCCGAGATCACCTCACCCTTGGACAGCGAGGTCTTGCCCGGTCCGGTTGGGATATCCTCGACAGCCACCTCACGCGTTCCATCAGGGCCGGTGACAGAAACGGTCACAGCAGCGGCAACCATCGCAGGCACAGAATCCGCCGCCGGAGAGCCATTGCACAGGTTGCCCGTCAGCGTCGCCCGCCCCTGCACCTGGGTCGATCCGATCAGGTCCATCGCCTCGACCACGCCGGGCCAGTCGCGGTTCAGTTCAGCATGTTCGCTCATCTCGGCACCGGTTGCGGCAACGCCGAGGGTCCAACTGCCGTCTGCATTACGGGTGATGTCACTGACACCGTCGATCTTCTTGATGTCGATCAGCGTATCGGGCGTGACCAGTTCCGAGCGCAACTGCACCAGAACATCCGTTCCACCGGCCAGAAAGCGGGTAACCCCCGTTGCGTTTGCTGCCAGAGCCGACGCCTCGGCAAAACTGGCGGGGCTGTGATAATCCATGAAAATACCTCGCACCTGTTGATCAGGATTCACTAGGGTTCGCAGGGGACGTTAGTGCAGCCGTGCCGTAACGTCCATGGTAAGAGCGACCAATTTTTGCGTTTCAGAATGTCGTTTCCTGACCTCGGCTCAGAGGTCGATCTCGATCACACCATCCGGCTGCGCCGCCCGGCTTTGGCATAGGATGATAGCGCTCTCACGTTGTTTCTTGGACAAAACGAAATCGCGGTGTTCGACCTCACCCGAAATCACGCCACATTTACACACCCCACAGATGCCGTCAGCGCACTTCACATCGACGTGAACACCCGCCTCGTTCAGGACCTGCGCTGCATCTTTGTCGGCGGGTACAGTCAGATCACGACCCGATTTTGCCAGCCGCAGGGTGAAGGCGTGATTCTCATAATCCGGCTGTTCAGGGACCGAGAAATACTCCAGATGCCGCGCCTCGTCGGGAAATCCTTGTTTCTCGGCCGCCTGCATCACGCCGTCCATGAACCGATCCGGACCGCAGGTATAGACGTGCCAGCCGTCTTGATAACCCGACAGGACGGCTTCCAGATCGGCCCGTGTGCCTTCATCCGAGAAATGATAATGCACGTGATCCGCCCAAGGCATCGCTGCCAGATCTTTCAGATACCCGGCCCCGGCACGGGTACTGGCCGAATAGTGCAGCTCGAACGGTTTGCCCAAGGCATACAGACGGTGGGCAAAGGCGATCATCGGAGTAATGCCGATACCGCCGCCCATCAGGAAGGTCTTGGTTGCGCTCTCATCCAGTTCGAAATGGTTGATGGGTTTCGAGATGAAAACCTTCCGCCCCTCGTTGAAAATCCGGTGCAGCAGGGCCGATCCGCCACGGCCCTCATCCTCACGCAATACACCGATCTGATAGGTGGCGCGGTCGGATGGGTCACCGGACATAGAGTATTGCCGCAGGAATTCCGGCGCGACCAACACGTCTAGATGCGCGCCCGCTGTCCATTCAGGCAAGGGTGATCCGTCCAGAGTCGAGAACTCATACTTGGTCACATCAGCAGTCATCTTATCGACCTTGGTCAGCGCCACCCGCATCACCGGTGCGTCGCCCGCGATAGTATAGCGGTGGATCACCGACAGATCGCCCGCCGCTTTGCGCGCCTTGTATTCCTGGGCCGTGACCATGGCCTCATAGGCTGCGATCCCAGCCTCGCGGTCCATGGCGAACGGATAGGGCCAGGGGTGCGGTGCCAGATAGGCAGGGTAAACGGCCAGAGTCTGATCCTCATATTTCAGGTCCAGATCGGTTTGCAGATCGCGCCGGTTCAGCGGGTGCTCGGTCGGGCGATAGGCACCGTCCGGTTGCAGCTCCAGATCCCACCACCATTTCTTGACATCGTTCAGCCCGCCATTGCCCACGGCATCATCCAACCGCGCCAGCGCGGGCGCGGCCTTGGGAATATTCATCGCGGCCCAGCGGAAGGGGCGTTCCTTGAAGATGCCCTCAAGGTTCCAAGGGCAGGTCTTCATACACCGCCCACACATCGCGCCGCCCGGCGTGGTCACGCGATAGGTGGCGCATTTCTGGCTGTCGGATTTCCAGATTTCATAGCCGTTGAACATCAGCTTCGGCCCGGCCGTGATCGCGCCCGAGGGGCATTCGCGGGCGCATTTGTTGCAGCTCTCGCAAAAGGTTTGCAGGCCGAAATCGATCGGCTTGTCATGCGTCATTGGCATATCGGTCGTCACCGCGCCGGATTTCAGGCGTGGGCCAAGATAGGGGTTCAGGATCACCTCTCCGATCCGGCTGACCTCGCCCAGCCCAGACAACAACAGCAGCGGCGGCTGTAACACCTCGCCATCCATCACCGTATGCGCGCGGGCCTTATAGCCGAGGTTGCGGATCTGTTGCGCGATCACCCCGCCCAGCAACGAGAACCGCAGATAGGCGCGCATAGACTGCGCGACACTGATCCAGTCATCGCCGCTGGCGCCCTCCATCGTTTCATAACCCTGGTCGATGATCATGCTGATGGCCTGGTCGTGCGGCGGAATGATCTCCTCGCCCATTGCGTCATGCGAATACCACGCCCAGTCCGGGCACCGGCTGAGGCCCACCGCATCGACGCCCAGAAAATATGTGGCCGCCTTGATATTCGCCGCATTGCGCGCGGCATCGGTTGGGCGCGCGGTGTACGCGCTTTCGCCATCCTGCAGCAACACAAACGCGCCCAGCGCGCGGCGTTGCGCGGTACTGGGCGCCGCCTTGCGCACGTAATACCCGCCCTTGGCCCCGTCTTGCAGATGCTTGCCCATATCCCCGAACTGCGCCCGAGCGAACATGTCGGCGCGCTTGGGGACGCGGGCCACGTTTTCCTCATCAATATAGGTGGTTGGCGTTTCAACCCGCTTGAGAGTCTCAAACGGAAGCGCCCCGTCCACATAGCGCCGCTTGGCAAAAGGGTCGCGGTTCAGGGCGTTCTTGGCAAAGCCCGCGCCCAGCCACCACGCCGGGCCTTGAGTGCGAAACCACGGCTGCTGCGCCATCGGGCGCAGAGGCTGACCATGGGCGATCTCCATCTCGGTCGTGACCGCCGCCAGCCCGAACCGTTTGCCCAGCCATGGCGCGACCAGCGCCCCGCCTTCGACCGCACACAGCCCCGCCGCCACGGCGAGCTTGCCCAGATCAACCTCAGACGACATCACCGTATGCGCCCGCGCGTCAAAGCCCAGAATGCGGATGTAGTTGGCAATGACCACCGCGTTCTCGGTCGCCAGAAGACTAGCGCGGTGGTCTTGCGCATCCATGATCCAATCTGCGCCGGGTTCCTCCGGGTCGGGGTCGCGGTTGTGCTCATAGAGGAACACAATCGCATGGCGATGCCTGTCCATGGGGCGCGGCGTGGCCTCCATGCTTTCTTTCAGATCGGCCATGATCAGGTCGATGCCTGAGGCCAGCGTCTTGGTTTGCCGTGTCTTCAGCGCATGGGCCAGACGGTCGATATCGAGGTTGCGACGGGGTTCGGTCAGCAATGCCTCGGGCGGCAGAGGGCCACAGCCCATCATCGAAGCATCGTTGAAATAGCCGAACGCCTTCAGGTGATTGGCCCGCTCGGTCAGATCGGCAGGCACTTCGGACACCACCGGGTTCACGAAGCCGTCGCGGATCGTGTCCAGCATCGCTTGAAACTCACCCATCGCGTTCACGATGCTTTCGGGGCGCTCGGGCCGGTGAAAACCAAGCGTCGGCATCGGCGGGACCGCTGACAGATCCGGCAACGCCGCTTGCCGAGCCAACCGTTCTAGCGGGTATTGCCCCATATGAACCGGGCGGTTCTTGTCCGAGAAAAAGCGGATTCCCATCGCGCACCTCCTGATGATGACAGTCACCTATTGCGCACTGGACTGCAAATCCATTCATGAATAATCATACACGTCATGAGGAAAACTGATTTTACTGACCTGGACGGTAAGGTCTTGCGCGTGTTTCTGACCATTCTCGAAGAAAGTTCGGTATCGAAAGCGGCCGACCGGTTGGGCGTGACGCAATCAGCGATCAGCCATACGCTGGCCAAATTGCGACAGGTTCTAGGCGATCCGCTGTTTGTCCGCTCGGGTCAGGGGCTGACCCCGACCGAACGGGCTTTGTCGCTGAAAGACCCAGCGCAAAACGTGCTGGATGCAATGCGGGCGCTGACCGAAGACCGCCCGTTTGATCCGATGCTTGAGGACATGCAATTTCAGATCGCCACCAACGACATGCCGCGCGAACTGATCTTTCCCGAACTGCTGCGCGCCACACGGGCCGAGGGCGTCCGGTTGCGGCTAGGGTTCATACCCTCGGGTGTTCCCGATCCGGACTTGTTGCGTAGCGACCGGTGCCAGCTGATGCTGACGCCCCTGCCGCCGGATGGGCCGGACATCTTTCAGAAACGTATTCTCAGCAGCCCATTGATGATCTTTTACGATGCAGAGCGACGCTGTCCGCCGGACAGTTGGCACGCCTACTGTGCGACTGAACATGTTGACGTCCGGTTTCCCGATGGCCGCAGTTCGCGCGCCGTGATGCGGGGCGTAGACCAAAGCCAGATCAGACCACCCACCGTCACCTTGCCTCATTTCAACGCCATCCCGTCCTTTGTGAAAGGCAGCGACCTGATCTCGACCGACACCGCGTTGATGAAACGCGGGCCACTGGCTGCGCTGGACTGCGCGCCCTTGCCGTTCAAATGCGAGCCGGTCTCGATCTACATGGTCTGGCATCAAAGGTCGGCAAACGATCCCGCTCATCGCTGGGTCCGCAACAGGATCGAGTCCACAGCGGGTGCCCTTCAGACCTGAGATAAAAGCCATTTTTGCACCACCTCGACCAGTTCCGGTTGTCGCGGGCGTTTTGGCACGACGATGTGAAAACCCAGATCCTCGACCAATACATCAGGCAGAGGTTGAACAAGGCGTCCTTCCGCAAGCTCGGCCGCAACCAATGGCGCATTAGCCAGCGCTATCCCTTGCCCGGACACAGCCGCATCAATGGCAAGGCTCGTCTGGCTAAAATTCATCATTCGTGGCTTGCCGACGACTCCGGCCCGATCAAGGAACAGAGGCCAAAGACCGTGCGTGTCGTTCAAAAGGATTACGCCTGACAGGTCCTGCGGCGCTTTGACTTGGGTGGCCAACGAAGGGCTACAGACCACAAGGAAATCAGTCGAAAACAGAGGCACCGATGATAAGTCGCTGCCAAACGGGGCCCGACCCTGTCGCACGGCGATATCAACCCCGTCGCTATTGAAATCTGCCAACCGCTCGCGCGCGTCGATCTGAACGGCGATATCCGGATAACGCGAGGAAAAGTCCTTTAATCGTGGCGCCAACCATTTCGACGCGAAACTGGGCGTGACCGAAATCGTAACATGTCTGTCGCCGGACAGATCAGTGACCGCCTCTTCGATCAAACGAAAAGCGCGGCGCAGAGGGGCATGAAACCTGCGTCCGGCTTCGGTCAGCGCAAGGCCACGCGGCAGGCGATCAAACAGCTTCTCGGCCAATCGCGCTTCTAGTCCGCGCACCTGTTGGGCAACCGCCCCTTGCGTCACGCCCAACTCTTCTGCTGCCAGTCGAAAGTTGAGATGTCGCGCCGAGGCTTCAAACGCGCGCAGGGCATTGAGCGGGGGTAATGCGGTCATATGACCATCCTGTAGATTTTCTACAGCATAGAAACAGTAGAACTGATTAGTCAAATGCGCCGACGAGGCGCATTTACAGTTCATCAACAAACGGAGAGATCGAATGACCAAAGTGGCGCTTATCACAGCCGGTGGCAGCGGCATGGGTGCGGATTCCGCCCGGCGGCTGGCTGCAGACGGGTTCAAGGTCGGTATCCTGTCTTCTTCGGGCAAAGGCGAGGCACTGGCGCATGAATTGGGCGGTGTTGGCGTGACCGGTTCAAACCAATCTACCGAGGATCTGCAAAAGCTGGTCGACGCCGCGATGTCCCATTGGGGGCGTGTCGACGTTCTGGTCAACTCGGCCGGGCATGGCCCCCGCGCGCCGGTGCTGGAGCTGACGGACGAGGATTGGCACACTGGCATGGACGTCTATTTCATGAACGCCGTTCGCCCAACCCGTCTGGTTACACCGATCATGCAATCGCAAGGGGGCGGGTCGATCATAAACATCTCGACTTTCGCCGCCTTCGAACCGGACCCGGTCTTCCCAACGTCGGGCGTGTTCCGCGCCGGACTGGCCGCCTTTACCAAGTTGTATTCCGACCAATACGCCGCCGACAATATCCGCATGAACAATGTCCTGCCCGGCTTTATCGACAGCCTGCCCGAGAAAGAAGAGTTCCGCGCCCGTATCCCGCTGGGCCGCTATGGGCGCAGCTATGATGAGATCGCCTCGGTCGTGGCAATGCTGGCGTCCGAAGGCGGAGGCTACATCACAGGACAAAACATACGCGTAGACGGTGGGATCACGCGATCCGTCTAGGATCAGAACCGCGCCTTGATCAGATGCGTAAGCGCCGCGCCTGTCTCGAAATAGGCGCGGCGCAGGCCCGTCCAATTTTCCGAGTACTCAGCAACTGCCGGGACAGGCAGCAGACCCGGATCGTTGCGCAACAGGCTTTTGGCCATTTGACGGCCAAAAACGGTACCCGGGCCGATACCACGGCCCGAGAACCCATGCGCTGCCAAGGCATTCGGGCCAATCTGCGTGATTTTGGGAATATGGTCTGACGTCATCGCAATGCGACCATGCCAACCTTGGGTCAGGGGCTGGTCGGACAGCTGCGGATAAAGCTCGGCCATCTTGCGTCTGATCCACGCCCTGTGGGCCCCGCTACCTGCATGGCCCAGATCGCCCATCGCCCCGATGATAAAACGTCCCTCGTGATCCAACCGGAACGAGGTCATGATCAGGCCAGTATCCCAGGCACCCTCGCCTTGGTGCAGAATACTGGCGCGCAGGTTGTCCGAAAGCGGGGCTGTCGCGAATTGAAAATAGTAAACCGGTACATAGGCAGGCGCCGTTCCGGGCAAACCCCGGTGATAAGCGTTTGTGGCCTGGATCAATGCCTTGGCCCGAACAGTACCTTTTGCTGTGGTCAACACCCACACATCGCCGTCACGCGACAACGATTGAACCGGGCTTTGCGTAAAGACCTGTGTCCCCGCCTCAACCGCCGCACGCGCAAGCCCGCGGACATAGTCCAACGGCTGGATCGTCCCCGCACGCGGATCAAAAACCGCACCGTGAAAAGCCGCGCTACCGGTGCGCTGGCGGGTTTCGTCGGCTGACAAAAGCGCGATCGGGGCACCGGTCGCACTGAGTTGTGCATGACGGTTTTTCAGGTCCTTAAGCCCGGCAGGCGAATGCGCACAATGCAGGGTACCATTGCGCACGGGCGCGCAGTCGATCCCATGTTGCTGGATCAGGTCAAACACATCGCCCGGCGCAGCCCCCAACAGGTCGATGAGGCGGTTGCCTGCCGCCTCTCCCAAAAACGCACGAATTTCGTCCGGTGGCAGCCACAGACCTGCATTGGCAAAGCCGACATTTCGGCCCGATCCACCATGCCCGATTTCCTGCGCCTCAAGCAGAGCAACCGATGCGCCGGACTGCGCCGCCGTCAAAGCCGCCGAGCAGCCAGTATACCCACCACCGATCACAGCCAGATCAACCGTCAGATCACTGGTCAAAAGGCTACTGGCCACATGCTCCTTACTGGTATTCAGCCAGAGGGACTGGTCATGGTCGCTCACGTCGGGCTCCTTGCGAATACGCAGATCATCAAGACTGTGTCAGCCGGTTGCAAGTGCGCGCTGATCATCGCGGCCCATGGCAATCAGGAAGGGTTGCGCGTCCTGCCGCGCCTGAAACGCGGGTTTGTCCGCCAAGCCGTGCCAATCCGCCAATACCAGAGACTGTGCCACTGCGCCCCCAAGGGTTGCCCCGGGTCCGGCAACGATAAAAAGGTCCGGCGCAAATTCGCGCGCTGCGGTCTGGATGGCGCGGGTGAAGTCATAAGGTTCGGTGACTTGGTGACCTAAAGTATAGTTCCACAACGCTTGCGTATCCGTCGCTGCAGGCCACCAGATTTTGCCGCGCCCGTCGATCAGAGGGCGCTCGGGCTGGCCAAACAGGTCGGCCCCCAACCGCGCGCGGCCCTCGGCGGCGACCGGGGCTTGCAGCGCCGTGTGAAACGCGGCGTGATTGGCCAGACGCATCGGGAACCGGTCCTGCAGGGCGGGCTGAGACGCCTCGAACGCGGCCAGCCCCGCCTCATCCCCGGCCAGAACCAGCATTCCGCCCAGATCAATCGACAGGCCAAGCGTGTGGCCCTCCTGCGCATTGATCCGCGCGACCTCGGCCAGCAACTCCTCCTTCCGAGCAGGGTCGTTTACCCAGTCGTCACCGATGAACGGATAGACCAGTTGCCCGCCGATCAGGTGATCCTGCATCAGCGTGCCCATGGTGTTCACCACACGAAACCCGTCCTGCGGCGACAGCGCCCCGCCCGCAGCAAGCGCGCTGTACCAGCCCATCGAGTTCCCCGTGACCGCAACAACCTCGATATCATCAGCCACGGCCTGCGCGTCCGCGAAAGACGCCGCATAGATCAGAGCCGAGGCCACATCCCCGCGCGAATAGGTGCTGACCGTGAACCGGTCGGCCCCGTCCAGCGCGGTCACGGCCTGCTGCCCCGCCTCGGCACGCAGGGCATCAAAGCTGTGAAACAGGTCCATCCGCTGCGCGTGGTGACGGTGCAGATAACCCAGCTCGGGCTTGTTATAGGTACCTCGACCGGGACAGATCAGAACAGCGGTGCGGGTCATTGGCGACCTCCGGTCAGGGTCAGCGCGGCGGCAACAATCCCGTCTTTCGACGGCAAAGGCGCCGCATAGGCCGGGCCGGTGGCGATGAAACTGTCCTCGGCCACAACGCGGGCGGTTGGGGTGGTCGGACTTTCTTCGACGAAGAAAGTCATCAGCGCCTCGGATTGACTGCCAGTGCGGCGGCACTCGTCGACGATCAGGACATGCGCGCATGTTTTGGTGGCTTCGCGCAGGGCCTCGACCGGCAAGGGGGCCAGCCAACGCAGGTCAATGATCCGCACATTCAGCCCCGCCGCCTGCAGTTCGGGCAGCGCCTGTTTCGACAGGTAATGCCCATTGCCATAGGTCACGATGGCCAGATCGGTGCCGTCGCCATGCACCCCCACCTCACCCAACGCGATCCGTCGATCCGGCGCGGGATAAGTCGTCATCCAGCCCCCATCCTGCGCCTCATGCAGATCACGCATGGGATAAAGCGCAATGGGTTCCAGAAACACCACCACCCGCTGCTCCTCGCGCGCCAGCCGGACGCATTCACGCAGCATCTGCGCTGCGTCTTCCCCGGTCGAGGGGCAGGCTATGACCACCCCCGGAATGTCACGCAGCACGGCCAGCGAGTTGTCATTGTGGAAATGCCCGCCAAACCCCTTCTGATAGCCCAAGCCAGCAATCCGCACGACCATAGGGTTGGTGAATTGGCCGTTCGAAAAAAACGGCAGCGTCGCGGCCTCACCCCTGATCTGATCCTCGGCATTGTGCAGATAGGCGAGGAACTGGATTTCAGGGATCGGCACAAACCCGTTATGACCCATGCCAATCGCCAGCCCCAAAATAGACTGCTCGTCCAGCAGCGTGTCGATTACCCGGTCCGGCCCGAACCTGTGTTGCAGCTTTTGCGTGACGCCGTAGACGCCCCCCTTGCGGCCCACATCCTCGCCCATACAGACGATTTCGCCATGTTCCAGCATCAGATCGGTCAGCGCCCAGTTGATCAGGCGGCTCATGGGTTGGGGATCGTTCATCGCCCGCATATCCCCGCCAAACGTATCTGCGCGCGCCTGTGCGCCGGGGCCGTTCGAAGGTTTGCAGTCGCGTTTGGGCGGGATCAGACTGGCCATGACCTCGGCGGCGCTGCTCAGATGCGGGCGCGAGGCGGCCTCGGCCGCGATGCGATCGGCGCGGGCACAAGTGTCCTGATATATCTTCAGCGCCTGATCCGGCGACAACGCCCCGGCCTGATCCAGCAGGCGCACGGAATGCAGCAAGGGGTCGTTGGCCTCATCAGCTTCGACCTCGGATTTAGGCATATAGGTGGTGGGTACGTCAGCGCCTGCATGGCCGTAAAGGCGCACGGTTTGCAAATGCAGGAAGGCAGGTTTCCGGCGGGTGCGCACATAATCGGCGGCCTCTTGCGCGACGGCATAGGTCTCGTAGATATCCAGCCCGTTGGCCTGAAAATACCGAATGCCGGGGCGATGCTCCATCGACGCCTGTATCCAGCCTTTGGGCGTTTTGACCGAGATACCAATCCCGTTGTCCTCACACACAAACAACAGCGGTAGCGGCGTCGATTGCACGCTGGTCCAGCCCGCCGTATTGATCGCCCCCTGCGCGGTCGAGTGGTTGGCCGAGGCGTCGCCGAAAGAACACATCGCAATGCCGTCCTCGGGCAATTCACGATGCTCGGGGTTATGCCGCCGCGCCGCACCTAGGGAATAGGCCGCGCCCACCGCCTTGGGCAGATGGCTGGCGATGGTCGAGGTCTGCGGTGGGATGGTCAGTGCCTTGGACCCCAGCACCTTGTGCCGTCCGCCCGAGGTCGGATCTTCGCTGGAACACGCAAAGCTCAGCAGCATGTCCCATGCGATCTGCTGGCCCGGCACCTGCTCGGCCCGCGCGATCTGAAACGCGGCATCGCGGTAATGAAGAAAGGCGATATCCGTGGGGCGCAGTGCATGGGCCACAGCCGCCATCCCCTCATGCCCGGATGAGCCGATGGTATAGAACCCCTGCCCAGCCTTCTGCATTGCGCGGCTGGTGCGATCCAGCGCCCGGCTTAGCACCTGCGAGCGAAACAGAGATACCGCTTCGGGCGCAGTCAGTCCCGACTGAGGAGGAGCACCATGGGGGAAGTCGTGTTGCGCCACACGGGTCAGGAAATTCTCATGAACGATCTGCGCGCGATCCATTTGCGGGTCCTTTTGGTTCAACCTGGCGGCAACATCAGAAATACGGCGCCCCCTTCTTGCAGGCATTCAGCAGCTTAAGCAAAGGAAATGCCTGTGATGTGTATCGGGCTGGCGCAGCGCAAATGCCAGTGATATTCCCTCCCAAAGGTATGAGGATTTATCATATGATCGCGCCCCGTCGTTTCCTACCCTCAATCCCGTCGCTTCTGGCTTTGGAAGCGGTAGACCGGCTGGGCAGCGCCTCGGCTGCAGCCGAAGAGCTGTCGTTGACCCAAAGCGCGATCAGTCGACAACTCAAGGCGATGGAAGAGCAACTGGGCGTCGATCTGATTCAACGCAACCAGATGCGACTGAACCTGACGCCCGCAGCAAAAGAATATGTTCAGGTCGCCCGGTCCAGTCTGAGTCAGCTTGCTCAGGCGTCTCTGAAGCTGAAGGCCAACCCGACCGGCGGCTCACTCAATCTGTCGATTCTGCCAGCGTTCGGGATGCACTGGCTGGCCCCGCGCCTTCAGGATTTCGCCCGCAAACACCCCGAAGTCACGGTAAACCTGAACACGCGTCTTAGACCGTTTGAGTTTGAAAACGAACACTTTGACGCGGCGATTCACTTTGGCGGACGGACATGGGCCGGTGTGAATTACTTGCCGATCATGCGGGAAGATGTTCTGCCGGTCTGCGCGCCAGATCTGCTTCCGACACAGAACGACAACCCCGACTGGCTTTTGAGTGCACCCTTGCTGCACTTGGAAACGCGGCCAGATGCGTGGGAAAGGTGGTTCGCTGTACAAGGTCGGTCCGTTAGCGGTATTTCTGGCATGCTGTTTGACCAGTTTTCGACGATGGGTCAGGCGACAATTCACGGGCTGGGGGTCGCGCTGCTACCGACCTATTTGATCGAAAACGACTTGAAAACAGGCAAACTGGTGCTTGCATGGAACGGCCCGAGTGTCAGCCTTGGCGACTTTTTTCTTGTCTGGCCCCAATCCCGAGCGGAATCTGAACCGCTCCGCTCGTTTCGAACATGGCTACAGGATCAAATCTCTTTAGCCTGAACCAATAGACAAGACTTACCGAGAACAACTGCGCGGCCTCCGGCCTTGCGTCCTGCGGACGGCAGGGGCCGGGCAGGCGCGGGCTGCGCCCGCGCCTGCCCGGCCCAACGGAAGGAGATGTTTCTTCAGAAACGTCGACGACGGGCGGGAGTATCCCGTCGGGCTTTATGTGTCCAGGGAACGTGCGATGAGTTCCTTCATGATCTCATTGGTACCACCATAGATCATTTGAACACGCGCATCGGCGTAGAGGCGCGCGATAGGGTACTCCATCATAAACCCATAGCCTCCGAACAACTGCAGGCATTCATGCATGACTTCGTTCTGCACCTCAGAACCCCAATACTTGGCCATCGATGCCGTCGCTGCGTCCAGCGTTCCAGCTTCAAGCCGAGCGATACAGTCATTCACAAAGCTGCGCAGAACCTCAGCTTTGGTTTTGCACTCGGCCAGTTTGAATCGTGTGTTCTGGAAATCCATAACCCGCTGACCGAAGGCTTTGCGCTCTTGCGTGTAACGCACCGTCTCGGCAATCGCGAAGTCGATCGCGCCAAGTGCGATGATCGCAATCGTCATACGCTCCCACGGCAACTGCTTCATCATTTGATAAAAACCCTGCCCTTCTTCAGGGCCGATCAGGTTGGTCATCGGCACCTTTACGTCCTCGAAGAACAGTTCGGCCGTGTCGTTGCCCTTCATCCCCAACTTCTTGAGGTTGCGCCCCTTCCGGAACCCGTCCGCGCCTCCGGTCTCGACCGCCACCAACGAAACACCTTTCGAGCCCAGCGATTTGTCCGTTTTTGCGGCGACAAGGATAAGATCAGCCGACTGACCGTTAGTAATAAAGATTTTCGAGCCGTTTATGCGGTATGAATTGCCATCTTTCTCGGCAGTTGTCCGAATGCCTTGAACATCGGAACCAGTGCCGGGCTCAGTCATCGCCAGCGCGCCGACCATTTCACCCGAAGCCAGCTTGGGAAGCCATTTTTGCTTTTGCTCTTCGCTGCCATAAGCGGTGATGTAATGGGTCACAATCGATTGGATCGGGTAACCCCATCCACAATCTCCGTGCGACGCCTGCGCGTACATCGTAACCGCGTCGAAACCAAGACCGCCCCCGACACCGCCATGTTCCTCGGAAATCGACCCGGCCATAAGACCCATTTCCCCAGCTTTGTGCCAGAACGCTCGATCAACTTGCCCCTGATCGTTCCAGCGTTCGGCGTTGGGGACCAATTCATCCTGCATGAAACGGTCCGCCATCTCTGCGAACATCCGATGCTCTTCGGTTACCCAATTGGCGGAATTCGTAAACAAAGACATTTCGTGTCCCCTCAAGTCAGTTTCCTTGAAGGTAACCCCCGCGATCCGGCAATCCAATGCGCCAAGAGCTTTGCTACGCAACGTCTTTTAAACGTAACGCCTCAGACCGGTAGCGCATTCGCCAACAACACCCGGGCTGCTTCCTTGGCGTCGCGCGCAGGATCACAGCTTTTCAGCAGAACAGCAGTGACAATCGCTCCTTCTTTCAACAGCAGAATCTGACATCCCAGCTTTTCAGGCTCGCGAGCGCCTGCGTCGCCGGCCAAATCCGTGAAATATTCGAGCAGCAGACGTTTGTGCTCGGCTGCTTCCAGATGGATGGGGTGGTCCTTGTCCTGATATTCGGCCCCGGCTTTGATGAACATGCAACCGCGATAGCCGTCCTCTTCAAACCACTCTTGCAAGGCATCGAAACTAGCAAGCAGTTTTTGCGCGGGCGTGTCGGCAAGCGCGTCGATCCGGCCATAGAACCATTTGCGGAAATTCTCATCCCGCAAGCGCAGGGCGGCAACGATCAATTCCTCTTTGGTTCGGAAATGCTTGTACATCGAGGTCTTCGACACACCCGTCTCTGCCACCAGTTTGTCCATACCGGTGGCATGAAAACCATCCCGGTAAAAAACCTGCAGAGCATTGCGGACCAGCTCGTCGCGTTTGTTCGGGCGCATAATTCGGCTCCTGAGTGTACTGATCAGTACATAACAATGGTTTCATTTCGCGACAAGATTGCCGGGAACTCAACTCCTGAAGCCTTTAAATTATAGCTCTTTAAAGGTCATTCAAAAATTTTCTCAAATTGAGACTTGCAAAAGTTTACCGATCAGTACACATTAACTCCAAGATGTACCGATCAGTAAACCCTGGAGCTAGACGATGAAACGCCGCAACAGCCCATTTTCCCCTCAGTATGCCCCCTTCCTGTTGACCCTTGCGCTGCTTGCCGCCGCACTGACCTGAAAGACCAAGATATGAGCCGACCCCCTCTGCCACCCTTCACTCTTGAGACCGCCACACAAAAAGTCCGTATGGCGGAAAACGGCTGGAACAGCCGCGACCCCGATCTTGTGACACCCGCCTATACCGAGGACAGCCAATGGCGGAACCGCGCCGAATTCCTGTCGGGCCACGAAGACATCCACGCCTTCCTGACCCGCAAATGGAACAAAGAGCTCGACTACCGGCTGATAAAGGAACTGTGGGCATTTACGGAAAACCGAATTGCCGTACGCTATGCCTATGAATGGCATGACGATAGCGGTCAGTGGTTCCGGTCCTATGGCAACGAGAACTGGGAATTTGCCGAAGATGGCCGGATGGCCAAACGCCACGCCTCGCTGAATGACCTGCCGATTGACGAAGAAGATCGTCTGTTTCACTGGCCCCAAGGCCCCAGACCCGAAGACCACCCCGGCCTGTCTGATCTGGGCCTCTAGAAAGGATCACCCATGCCCCGCGCCTTTTCTGAACTGACCTTTACTCCCGCCGTCCGCGCCCATCAGGAAAGAATGGGATCGGCCAAGACCTATGCCAAATTCCTAGAAGGCGGGCCACAACAGGGGCATCAGATCGGCCCGGCGGAAAAAGCGTTTATCGAGGCGCGGGACGGGTTTTACCAATCTACTGTGTCCGAGACCGGTTGGCCCTATGTGCAATATCGCGGCGGGCCAATCGGGTTTCTAAGGGTGCTTGGGCCGACAACCATCGGATACGCCGATTTCTCGGGCAACAAACAGTATATCTCGCGCGGGAATTTGGACGGAAACGACCGGATTGCCATGATCCTGATGGATTACGCCAACCAACGGCGGTTGAAAATACTGGGTCGGGTCGAGTTTACCGAAGGCGAAGCCGCCGCAGCCAGCCTCTATCCCGACGGTGCTGAAACGCCTGCAGAACGCGCCGCGATCATCCGGGTCGAAGGGCTGGACTGGAACTGCCCCCGTCATATCACACCTCGCTTTACCGAAGCCGAACTGCGCCCCCACCTGAACACGCTTGGTCAGCAATTGGCGCAACTTCAGGCCGAGAACGAAAAATTAAAACAGGAACTGGCAAAACGGGGCTGAACCGAATTGCGATCCGCCCTCAGATTGGAAACAGGGATTACCATCATGCTGCGTTCGACACTGAACCTCGCCAGTTTCTGCCTTTTTGGCATGTTGATGTGTGTGGCCATTCTGATGCTGGGGTTTTTCGCGTCTCCGGAAGCTGTCCGCAGCGCGCCGCCCGCCCAATACAACTCGCTTTTGCTCGAGGTTTTTTCAGATCCCTGACCCCAAACGCATGGCAGCTATGCGCTGAGAACCCACGCAACCCCTTGACCTTCCCGTGACTGGAACCCCCATTAAAGGAACGAAGATCTACACGGGATGAGTCGGATGCCAGCCGTACGCGAAACCAGGCTGAACATAACCGGAATGGGATGCGCATCTTGCGTGGGACGTGTCGAAACGGCCCTGCGCGCTGTGGATAGTGTGACCGATGCTTCGGTGAATTTCGCAACCAAAGTGGCGCAGGTTACCCACGACGGCCCGATCACCCGGCTAACCGATGCGCTGGACGCCGCCGGATATCCCGCCGCAACAGCCACAGCATCGCTGAAGATCGAGGGGATGAGCTGCGCCTCGTGCGTGGGCCGGATCGAGCGTATCTTGCAGGCCGACCCGGCCGTGATCAGCGCGCAGGTCAACCTCGCCACCGAAGGCGCAAAAATTCAGTACGTTGAGGGGGCCAGCGATCCCTTAGCATTGGCCAGGCTATGCGCTGATGCGGGTTATCCAGCGCATGTCGCGCAGGTGGATGAGGGCGCTACGGACAAAGCGCAAGAAGCCACCGCATTGACGCGCACGACGCTCATAGCTGCGGCGCTGGCTCTGCCTGTCTTTGTCCTTGAAATGGGTGGACACATGGTCCCGGCCTTTCATCACTGGGTGCATCAGACTATTGGGGTGCAGACCAGCTATTTGATCCAGTTCGCGCTGACCACGGCTTTGCTGGCTGGACCGGGAAGAGTGTTTTACGCAAAGGGTATTCCATCCCTGTTGCGGCGCGCACCGGATATGAATGCGCTGGTCGCGATAGGCACGGGTGCGGCTTATTTGTACTCGATCGTCGCCACATTCGCACCAAGTCTCCTGCCACAAGGCAGCGCGAATGTGTATTTCGAGGCCGCCTCGGTCATCGTTGTCCTTATTCTTCTGGGGCGCGCGATGGAGGCGCGGGCCAAGGGCCGCACCGGCGCTGCGATCCGCAAATTGGTGGGCCTGCAACCAAAGATGGCTCGGGTTGAACAAGGTGGTACAACTGTAGACCGTCCCATTGCCCAGATCGTGGTGGGTGACATTCTGCAAATCCGCCCCGGTGAACGCGTCGCAGTGGATGCCGTGGTGCTGGAGGGTACGTCATACATTGACGAAAGCATGATCAGTGGCGAACCCATTCCGGTCGGCAAAGCACCAGACGACCCGGTTGTGGGTGGCACGGTGAATGGCACCGGCGCGTTGCGCGTCCGTGCAACGCGGGTCGGGGCCGACACGGTGCTGGCGCAGGTCATTCGCATGGTCGAACAGGCGCAGGGGGCCAAGCTGCCGATTCAAGGGTTGGTCGATAAGATCACTGCTTGGTTCGTTCCCACCGTGCTGGTCGTTGCACTGCTGACCATTGCGGTCTGGTTGATCTTTGGGCCCGCGCCGGCGCTGCCGATGGCGCTGGTCACCGGTGTCTCGGTCCTTATCATTGCATGCCCTTGCGCAATGGGTCTGGCGACGCCGACCTCGATCATGGTTGGCACCGGGCGCGCGGCTGAGTTGGGTGTTTTGTTCCGCAAGGGCGACGCGCTGCAACAGTTGCAGCAGGCAAAGGTGGTTGCGTTGGACAAAACTGGCACTCTGACACTGGGTCGGCCCGAATTGGAAAGCATCACCACCGTCAACGGATTCGACCGCGATGACGTTCTGCGTCTGGCCGCTTCGATTGAGGCGCGGTCCGAGCACCCGATTGCCACCGCGATCACACGCGCCGGACCTTCGGATCTGCTGCAGCCGGTCGAATTTGAATCTCTGACCGGATTGGGCGTGCGGGCCGTGGTCGAAGGGCGCGAGGTGTTGATCGGGTCGCCTCGGTTTATGGATCAGGGCGAAGTGGACCTGTCTGAGCTGACGCCCGAGGCAGATCAACGCGCCACCGCAGGGGCCACGCCTTTGTTCGTTGCAGTGGACGGTCGGGCCGCTGCTTTGCTGACGGTTTCCGATCCGATCAAGCCGGGGACGACCGAGGCTTTGGACCGGTTGCACGCGATGGGCCTGACTCTGGCCATGGTCACAGGAGACAACGCACATACAGCGCAAGCCTTGGCCAACAAGCTGGGCATAGATCATGTCACCGCCGAGGTTCTGCCAGACGGCAAACTAAAAGCGATCAACGCACTGCGCGACCGGTTCGGGGCGCTGGCCTTTGTGGGCGACGGTATCAACGATGCGCCTGCGCTTGCCTCTGCTGATACTGGAATTGCCATCGGCACGGGCACGGATGTGGCGATTGAAACGGCCGATGTTGTTCTGATGTCCGGAGATCTGCGCGGCGTCGCCAATGCGGTCGAGATCAGCCGCCGGACAATGCGCAACATCCGCCAGAACCTGGGTTGGGCATTCGGGTATAACGCAGTGTTGATCCCGGTCGCGGCGGGCGTTTTGTACCCCTTTGGCGGACCGTTACTGTCCCCAGCATTGGCGGCAGGGGCGATGGCATTGTCCAGCGTCTTTGTTGTCACAAATGCGCTGCGCCTGCGACGGGTGCGGGCCAGCCTGCCCGAACGGCAGGCAGCACACCAACCTCAGACGGTGACCTCATGAATATCGGAGATGTTTCGACCCAGACGGGCCTGCCCGCCAAGACGATCCGCTACTACGAAGACATCGGGCTGGTTAAACCACTGAGGGATAACAACGGATACCGAGTGTTTCGCAGCCAGGACGTGCACAAGCTGAACTTTCTGGGCCGCGCCCGCGCCTTGGGATTCACCATCGAAGATTGCCGGACCCTCATGGCTTTGTACGAAGACGAGACCCGCGCCAGCGCTGATGTGAAAAAAGTCGCGCGCGCGCATCTGGCGCAGATCGAGGCCAAAATCGCCGACCTGAATGCGATGCGGGATACGCTTGGTCATCTGGTAGACGCCTGCGCAGGCGATGACCGTCCAGACTGTCCAATCCTTCAAGATTTAGGTGGGAAGCCTTAGCACAGGGTTGCCCTTTCCTCGTAGCTTTGATTTGTCTCTGCTGAACATTCCGGACTGCTGCGCTAGGTGGTTGTCGGACAGCAGAGAGGATCTCCACATGGCAAAAGTCGCGTTTCTGGGTTTGGGTGTAATGGGCTATCCGATGGCCGGTCACCTGCAGGCTGCAGGCCACGATGTCACCGTCTATAACCGCACCACAGGCAAGGCCGAGGCCTGGGTGGCCCAACATGGTGGATCAATGGGGACGACGCCGCGCGAAGCCGCTGAGGGCGCGGAATTTGTCATGGCTTGCGTGGGCAATGACGATGACCTGCGCATGGTCTGCACCGGCGAAGACGGCGCGTTTCACGGCATGTCCGAGGGGGCGATTTTTGTCGATCACACAACCGTATCCGCCAAGGTGACGCGTGAGCTCTACGACGCAGGCAAAGCCGCAGGTATCGCGTTTGTGGACGCTCCGATCTCGGGCGGTCAGGCTGGGGCCGAAAATGGAGTCTTGTCGATCATGTGTGGTGCGGATCAAGCGGCCTATGATGCGGCCGAGCCGGTGATGCAGGTCTATTCCAAAATCTGCCGCCGCATCGGCGACAGCGGCGCAGGTCAAATGACCAAGATGTGCAACCAGATCGCCATTGCAGGTTTGGTGCAGGGTTTGAGCGAAGCGCTGCATTTCGCTGAAAAGGCCGGATTGGACGGGCGCTCGGTCGTTGAGGTGATCAGCCAGGGGGCGGCCGGCAGCTGGCAGATGGCCAATCGTTACGAGACGATGCTGGACGATCATTTCGACCATGGTTTTGCTGTCGACTGGATGCGCAAGGATCTGGGGATTTGTCTGGATACCGCGGATGAGACCGGGGCATCGCTGCCGGTGACGGCTTTGGTCGATCAGTTCTACAAGGATGTGCAGAAGCTGGGCGGGGGGCGCTGGGATACGTCCTCGTTGATCAAGCGGCTGCGCGCTTTGGGGTAACGGGTCAGGGGGGCTTTCTGCCCCCCATCGCGCCGAGGCGCGATTCCCCCCGAGGATATTTTTAGCCAGATGAAGGGGATCCCGTTTGCAAACGGGGCAGGTTTGGGAATGGAAAACATGACGCAGTTCTGGGCCGATGCATTGCGCCAGCATTGGGGCCTGGAGGCCAAGCTGACGCGGCTGGATGGGGAATATGACCTGAATTTCATGGTCCATGCCACCAATGGTCAGGATTATGTGCTGAAGGTTATGCGCGCAGGGTGCGAGGCCGAATTCGTCGACCTGCAGGTCAAGGCGCTGGAGCATATCGCGGCTGAGGCGCCGGGTCTGCCGTTTCCCAAGGTTTTCCCTGATCTGAACGGCCGTCTGCTGCCCGAGATTGCGGATCAGGACGGACAGCCCCGGCTGGTCTGGTTGCTGGAGCGTCTGCCCGGCGAGTGCTATGCCAAGGCCGCGCCGAAATCCGAGGCGTTGATCCTGAAGCTGGGCCGCGTTTTGGGGGCGACCGACCGGGCGCTGGAAGGGTTTGCCCATGGCGGCTTGCAGCGCGGGGATTTCAAGTGGGACATGATGCAGGCGGGTTGGATCGCGGATCAGCTTGAGGCGATCTCTGATCCCGCGCGGCGCGCATTGCTGGCCGAGGTTTGTGCCGGGTTTGATGCGATCAAGGCGTCTTTGAGGGAATTGCCCAAACAAGCCATCCACAATGACGCCAACGACTATAACATTCTGGTCGAGGGTGAGATGGGCCAGCGGCAGAGCGTCTCGGGCCTGATTGATCTGGGGGATATGTGCGCGGCACCCCGTATCTGTGATCTGGCGATTGCGGGGGCGTATATCGTGTTGGACCATCCTCAGCCCGAACGCGCGCTGACCGCCTTGGTGCAAGGCTATCACGCCGCGAACCGCTTGCGCACGGATGAGGTTGATCTGATCTGGCCGCTGTTGCGGATGCGGCTGGCGGTGTCGGTGGTGAACTCGACCCTGATGGCGATCGACAATCCCGATGATCCATATGTGACCATCAGCCAGGCCCCCGCCTGGCGATTTCTTGAGAACGCTTCCGTCAATGGCGGGTTAATGGCGGCGCGGCTGCGTGTGGCCTGCGGGTTGCCTGTGACCGACGGGGGCGAACGTGTCCACGCCTATCTGGCCGCCCATCGCGGTCAGTTCGCGCCGATGTTCGGACAGGATCTGGGTGATGCGCCGATGGGGTCGCTGTCGGTTGAAAACTGCGTCTGGCCGCAAAACCCGTTCCACATGCCCTTGGCCGAGGCCGCCCGCGTGGGCGAGGAATATGGCGAGGGCCTGTGGCTGGGTTACTACAATGAGCCGCGCCTGATCTATGCCGAGCCGGGGTTCCGCAAGGGGCCGTGGAAGGCCTCGGACCGGCGCACGGTGCACTTGGCGGTGGATGTGTTCGCCCAGGCGGGCACTGTGTTGCACGCGCCGATGAGCGGACGGGTTGAGGCGGTGGAAAACCGCGACACCCACCTGGACTATGGCGGCGTGGTGATCCTGCATCACGAAACGCCCGAAGGGGACGCGTTCTATACGCTCTATGGTCATCTGGACCCCGAGGTCTGTGATCGGCTGAAACCCGGTGATCCGGTGGCGCAGGGCGCGGCGTTCGCGCGATTGGGGGACGCCACACAGAATGGCGGCTGGGCCCCGCATGTGCATTTCCAGCTGGCTATGACCACGGACGGGATGCAAAGCGACTGGCCCGGCGTTGGTGACCCCGATGAGATGGAGCTGTGGAACGCGGTTTGCCCGAACCCGGCGGCCCTGCTGAACCTGCCTGATGACAAGGTGTTCTATCAACCGACCGACAAACAAGCGATCCTGCAGGGGCGGCAGGACCATTTTGGCGGCAATCTCAGCCTGACCTATGACGACCCGGTCATGCTGGTGCGCGGGTGGAAACACCACCTGTTCGATGAATGGGGTCGCCCCTATCTGGACGCCTATAACAACGTCCCCCATGTGGGCCACGCGCATCCGCGCATTCAGGCGGTGGCGGCGGATCAGCTGAGGCGCATGAACTCGAACACGCGCTATCTGCATCCGGCGCAGACCGAATTTGCCGATAAGGTGCTGTCGAAACTGCCCGACCATCTTGAGGTTTGTTTCTTCGTCAATTCCGGCACCGAGGCCAATGAACTGGCCCTGCGGCTGGCCCGCGCCCATACCGGGGCCAAGGGGATCGTGACACCGGATCACGGCTATCACGGCAATACGAATGCGGCGGTCGCGATCTCGGCCTATAAGTTCAACAAACCCGGCGGCGTAGGTCAGGCGGATTGGGTCGAACTGGTTGAAGTGGCCGACGACTATCGTGGATCGTTCAAGCGCGACGATCCCGACCGCGCCACAAAATTCGCGGATCTTGTGGACCCTGCGATTGCCGCCTTGCAAGACAAGGGCCACGGCATCGCCGGTTTCATCGCCGAGACCTTCCCCTCGGTCGGGGGCCAGATCATCCCGCCCAAAGGCTATCTGCCCGCAGTCTACGAAAAAATCCGCACCGCCGGAGGGGTGTGTATCGCCGATGAGGTGCAGACCGGGCTGGGGCGTCTGGGTGAGTATTACTTTGGCTTCGAGCACCAGGGCGCGCTGCCCGATATCGTGGTCATGGGCAAACCCATCGGCAACGGGCACCCTCTGGGCGTGCTGGTCACCACCAAAGAAATCGCCCAAAGCTTTGACAACGGGATCGAGTTCTTCTCGACCTTTGGCGGATCGACCCTGTCCTGTCGGATCGGGAAAGAGGTTCTGGATATCGTCGATGACGAAGGGCTGCAGGACAACGCCCGCGTGATGGGCGCGCGGCTGATGGATGGCCTTCGCGCGATCGAGGCTGATTTCGGCTGTGTCGGCGACGTGCGGGGCATGGGCCTGTTTCTGGGCGTCGAATTGATTAACCCCGACGGATCCGAGAGCACCGAGATTTGCAAATACGTCAAGAACCGGATGCGCGATCACCGCATTCTGATTGGCAGCGAAGGGCCCAAGGACAACATCCTGAAAATCCGCCCACCCCTGACGATCGAGGCCGATGATGTCGACATGATCCTGTGGGCGCTGCGCGATGTGCTGACCGAGGTCGGTGACTATGCCCCTGCCCCCGCCTGCGATCACCACCATGCCGGTTGCAGGTGTTGCTGAATGAACAAACCCCCGGCCTGACTGGGACGGGGGTCTGAGCCTGACCGAGCTGTTAATGCAACACGGCAGAGGGGGTTACGTGGCCGGTCGAAGGTAGCGGCGCCGCGACTGACATGCGACGCAATGCCAGCGCCAATTCCTCGGACAAGGCAGCAAGGGCGGGCGCGAAATCCGGACGGACGATAAGCGCCGCCAACATCATTGCGTCTTCACGCGCACCTTCCGAGGCTGCGGCGATCATCTGCGCGAAACAGTTCTCATCCGCGCCCAGACAAGAACACCCTAGTCCATGACGGATCAACGGGCGTCTGCCGTGATGAGCGCAGAGTGAACACAAGCGATCCATAACACTCATCGCAACGCTGTCCTGATCGGATTCTTGCGCCAAACCATCTGCGCGCGCCAACGCTGCATCGCTCCACTGCCGCAAGTACAGAACCGCGCTGGCTTCAATAGGGCTAAGGTCTGTCAGTCGACCAACGGTAGCCCCGCCGCGGGCAAAACGCGCGCTCATTTCGTCAGGATCAGTTTGCCAGCGCGGGTGATGCGCAGGGTGTAAAGCTGATCACCCAGCTCAATATGAGCCAGATTTCCACCTTTTGTTAGATCTTCAGCTTTATGCGCCGGCAGCATGGATACAGGGTAGGATTGCGTGGGGTTCGGGTTCTGCACATTCATCAGGTCAACTCCAGAGGGTCACGGGCGCAAGGCCGATTTCTGTTCGCGTTTTCAGTGGCTGGCTGACCCGAATCCGGGTTGGCTTGGTGTCTTGATCCTTAATCTGATAATTTTACTCAGGTATGTCAAGCGTCAAAATCAAACCTCATTTATCCACGCGGAATTGCGCCGCTTTGGCGATCGGGCTAAGCCTGATGCTGCAATTCAAACGCCCGAGGTTTTCCATGACTGCAACGCTCATGTTCGATCTGGACGGAACGCTGATCGACAGTTTGCCTGATATCGCGGCGGCCGCGAACCGCATGCTGCAGGACGAGGGACGCCCCCATCTTCCACAAGAGACAATCCAGCAATTCGTTGGGAATGGCCTTCCCAAATTGGTCGAACGTGTCATCAGGCATTGCGACATGCCACTTGATCGCCATGCAGAACTGACCGAGCGTACACTTGCACATTATTCCGCCGCATCCAGTGCGCTGACCGTGCCCTATCCCGGTGTTTCCGAGGCGCTACAGCAGCTGCGCGATATGGGATGCGTGTTGGGCATTTGCACCAACAAGCCCGAGGCCCCCGCCCGCGATATTTTGCGGGATTTGGGCCTCGCTCATCATTTCGAAACCGTCTTTGGCGGTGATACTCTGAACACACGCAAGCCCGACCCCGCGCATCTTCACGCCAGTTTCGCCGCCGTCACCCCGACCGGTCCGCGTCTGTTTATTGGCGACAGCGAAGTCGACGCCGAAACCGCGCAACGTGCGCAGGTTCCGTTTCTGCTGTTCACCGAAGGGTATCGGAAGTCACCCGTCTCCGAAATCCCGCATGCACTTAACTACGACCACAACGAAAAGCTGCCCTCGTTGGTCCGGCAAGCGATATCGAAACTGGAAGAAACGGCCTGACCCAAACGACTGAGGGGCCGGCCGAGGGGGTAAGAAGCCAGCCCCTCAAAGGGGGAAATGTCCTTGGTAAAACCTTGGATGATTTACGGTTAACTCCGTTGGCGCCCAAGGCATATTGGGGGTTTCCCGTAGTGGCCATTAACCCTTTGAAACCGCGTTGAATTAATCCACCCCCTGTTTGCAGCGGTCAGAAAAAAGGCGGCGTGATCACTCACTCCGCCTTAACTCTGTAAATCTGTCGGTTAACCAACTGGATCAGATTGCCAAGTATTCCTCACGCAGTTGCGTATTCTCCAGCACTTCGCTGGCAGTGCCGTCAAATACGATACTGCCTGTATCCAGGATGATTGCGCGGTCGGCCAGCTCCAACGCACGCACGGCGTTTTGTTCAACGATGATCGTGGTCATACCCTGTTGCTTTACGTGGATCAGAGTCTTTTCGATCTCATCCACGATCACCGGGGCCAGTCCTTCGTAGGGCTCGTCCAACAGCAAAACCTTGATGTCGCGTGCCAATGCACGCGCTATGGCCAGCATTTGTTGCTCACCACCCGACAGGGTCACGCCCTCTTGCTTGCGGCGCTCGCCAAGACGGGGGAACAACTCGTAGATACGTTCAAGCGACCAGCCAATCGGTGGCGCAATCTGAGCAAGTTGCAGGTTTTCCTCGACCGTCAAGCCAGGGATGATCCGGCGATCCTCGGGGACAAGACCAAGACCAGCCGCTGCGGCCTCGTAGCTTGTCTTGTTGTGCAG
Source organism: Ruegeria sp. R8_1 (assembly GCF_017743815.1). Classification (NCBI taxonomy): domain Bacteria; kingdom Pseudomonadati; phylum Pseudomonadota; class Alphaproteobacteria; order Rhodobacterales; family Roseobacteraceae; genus Ruegeria; species Ruegeria sp. R8_1. Next base: position 82,508 of record NZ_JAGHRL010000003.1, read on the forward strand.
AGGCTGGTGGTCCAGCCAGATCTCGCCATGGCGCACTTCGGGGTCACCAAGACGCGCGATCGAGCGTAGGGTCGAGGTCTTACCAGCCCCGTTCCGGCCGAGCAGAGCCAGAATCTCGCCTTCGTGCACGTTAAAGCTGACACCTTGAACGATGTAGCTTTCGCCGTAGTACGAGTGCATATCCCACACCGAAAGAAAGGCGGGCGCAGTTGTGGCCATATTGGCGTTTTTCGAAAAGTCCGGTTTCTGATTCATAGCTTTTCCTTACGCTGCCTCGCCCAGATAGGCTTCGCGAACCTTGGGGTTACCGCGAATGTTCTCTGGCGCGTCTTCCACCAATGGTGTGCCCTGTGCCAGCACGGTAATCCGTTCGGCAAGGCTGAAGACCACATGCATATCGTGTTCAATGATCGCGATGGTGATGTCGCGTTCATCCTTGATTTGTTTCAGCAGGTCGATCGTGTTGTTGGTATCGGCCCGCGCCATTCCGGCCGTCGGTTCATCCAGCAGCAACAGACGCGGGTTCTGGCTCAGGCACATACCGATCTCAAGCCGACGTTTGTCACCACGCGACAAGGAGGCGGCGTGCATTTCGCGCTTGTCGGCCATGTTCATCTCGACCAGCATCGCTTCGGCCTGTTCCACGATATCCTTTTCCTTGGCAATCGTCTCATAGGCGTGCATCCGAAACGCCCCGTCTCGCATGGCGAAAATCGGGATTAACATGTTCTCCATCACCGTCAGTTCACCGAAAATCTCGGGGGTCTGGAACACACGGCTGATGCCCATCTGGTTGATCTGAAACGGTTCGAGCCCTAGCACCGAGTTGTTGTCAAACAGGACCGACCCGGTGTCCGGCATCAGTTTACCCACAAGACAGTTCAGCAGGGTCGACTTGCCGGCGCCATTGGGGCCGATGATGGCATGAACCGAATTTTCCTCGACGTTCAGGTTCACGTCCGTCAGCGCCTTTAGGCCACCGAAGCGTTTACTGACGTCTTTTACACGTAGAATTGCCATAGTCGCCTCCTTTATTCCGCTGGCTCGGTTTTGCCCGAAGGCGCATCATCCGAACCGGATTTCCGACGTTTGAACCAGTTCGATACCCGCTGTCCGCCTTCGACAAGGCCACCCGGCAGATAAATCACCACCAACATGAACAGAATACCCAATGTCAGGTGCCAGCCTTTACCGATGAACGGGTGGATGATGAACACCACCGCGTCCTCCAACCCGTCGGGCAGGAAGGCAAACCAGCTGTGCAGGACGTTGTCGTTGATCTTCGAGAAGATGTTCTCGAAATACTTGATGAAGCCCGCGCCCAGAACCGGACCGATCAGCGTTCCGGTACCGCCAAGGATGGTCATCAGAACCACCTCGCCCGAGGCCGTCCACTGCATCCGCTCGGCCCCGGCCAGCGGATCCATCGCGGCCATCAGGCCACCAGCCAGACCGGCATACATGCCCGAGATCACAAAGGCCGCCAGCGTATAGGGTTTCGAGTTCAGCCCGGTGTAGTTCATCCGCTGCTGGTTCGACTTCACCGCCCGCAACATCATCCCGAAAGGCGACCGGAAGATGCGGATCGCCAGATAAAACACGACCATCATAACCACCGCACACAGGTAGTAGCCTGCGTTGAAGTCAAAGCTCCACGCGCCAACGTCCAGCGTGTAGGTCGCGCGCATGGGTAATCCGAACAGATGCGGCAGGTCGGGCGCATTGGCCCCCTGCAGAATCTGCGGGTCATCTGCATAGACCTGAAGGCCAGTTTCCCCGTTGGTGAGGTTGAATTTGGGGTTCGACAGCACCGAATAGGCCAGCGCAAAGCTCATCTGTGCGAAGGCCAGCGTCAGGATCGAGAAATAAATCCCTGACCGCCGCAGGCTGACATAACCGATCAGCAAAGAGAACAACCCAGCGATCACCACGCTCAGCGCGATGGCGGGGATGACGTTATAGCTGAGCAGCTTGAACATCCAAACGGCCGAATACGATCCCACGCCCAGAAAGGCCGCATGGCCGAAGGACAGGTATCCGGTCAGGCCAAACAGGATGTTGAACCCGATGGCGAAGATGCCAAAGATCACAAACCGCTGCATCAGGTCGGGGTAGCCCGCGTTGAACTGCGCCATGGCGCTGTCCGCCGGGAACGGGTTCAGGATGAAGGGGGCCAGCAGCGTCAGAATCCCAACGATGATCAGCAGCCCGGTGTCTTTTTTGTTCAGTCCAAACATGGATTAGTCCTCCATCACGCCTTTGCGCCCCATCAGCCCGCGTGGCCGCAGCAGCAGCACGATGATGGCGACAAGGTAGATGATGATCTGGTTGATGCCCGGAATCGTGGTCGTGGCCCAAGTGGTCGAGGCAAAGCTCTCGAGGACCCCCAGCAAGAACCCCGCCAACACGGCACCGGGCAGCGATCCCATGCCACCTACAACAACCACAACAAAGCTAAGGACCAAGAAGTCCATCCCCATGTGGTAGTTCGGCGGATTGAGCGGCCCGTACATCACCCCGGCCAGTCCTGCCACCGCAGCAGCGATCCCGAACATGATGGTAAACCGGCGGTCGATATTGATGCCCAACAGGCCCACAGTTTCCCGGTCAGCCATACCGGCGCGCACTACCATGCCGAAAGTGGTGAATTGCAGGAATGAGAAGACTGCACCGATAATGGCAACCGCAAAGCCGAAATAGACCAGACGCCAGATCGGATAAATGATTGCGTTCGGATCGAACCCGATCATGGTGCCCAAATCGATAGAGCCATTAAGCGCTTCGGGCGGCGGGGTCTGGATCGGGTTAGCCCCGAAGAAATACTTGACGACCTCTTGCAGTACGATAGCCAGACCAAACGTCACAAGGATCTGATCCGCATGGGGGCGTTTGTAGAAATGCTTGATCAGCCCGCGCTCCATCACGTAGCCGACCAACAGCATGATCGGGATCGCGAACAAGATCGCCAGAGGCACCGACCAGTCGATGATTGACGCACCGACCTCGGGACCGAACCATGCCTCGACATAAGGTGTCTCGACCTTCAGCGGATTACCCAGAAAGTCCGTCTGGGTTTCATCGATGGTCTGAAAGCTGAGGCTAAACAGCTTTTGCAGGGTAACAGCACAAAAAGCGCCGATCATGAACAGCGCCCCGTGGGCAAAGTTCACAACACCCAGCGTGCCAAAGATCAATGTCAGCCCTAGCGCGATAAGCGCATATGCCGATCCCTTATCGAGCCCGTTTAGGATTTGAAGAAGTATGGCGTCCATTGTCCCCCCCTTTTATTGCCTTCAAGGCAGGCTCCCCTGCGTCAGCAGGAGAGCCCAGTTCCAGGTACAAGAATTTTCGTCGAAAATTCTGAGGCGCGGATTATGCGCCCGAGTTACACGAACCCAGGTCACCGCCGGCGAACATCGGATGATCAGGTGCATAGGTCACCTGCTCGACCGGGGTCACCTCGACGATTTCCAGCGTGTCATAGGCGTTGGTCGGGTTTTCGTTGCCACGCACGACCAGCACATCTTTGAAGCACTGGTGATCTTCGGCGCGGTACAGCGTCTTACCGTTGCCCAGACCGTCGAACTCGAACCCTTCCAGCGCTTCGACAACGCCACAGGGGTTGAACGTGCCCGCGCGCTCGACCGCATCGGCATATAGCAGAACCTGCGCATAGCAGGTCTGGGCCGAGTTGGATGGCGGCTTGCCGTACTTTTCACCGAAGGATTTCACGAAGGCCTTGGTGCCCTCATCCTGCAGCTGCCAGTTCCAGTTCATCGAACCCAGCACGCCTTTGATGTTCTCGCCCGCACCAGCGGCCATCAGTTCGGAATACAGCGGCACGACAATCTTGAAGTCCTTGCCGTTGGCCACCTTATCCAGCAGGCCGAACTGAATCGCGTTGGTCAGCGAGTTCACCATGTTGCCGCCATAGTGGTTCAGAACCAGAACATCCGCGCCCGAGTTCAGAACCGGAGCGATATAGGACGAAAAGTCCGTTGACGCGAGTGGTGTTTTGACTGTGTTGACCGTTTCCCATCCCAAGGCTTCGGTCGAAGCAACAATCGACTCCTCCTGGGTCCAGCCCCAGTTGTAGTCAGCTGTCAGGTGATAAGCGCGGCGTTCCTTGCCCATCTCAGCCGCCAGCACCGGCGCCAGCGCGGCACCCGACATATAGGCGTTGAAGAAGTGGCGGAAACCGTTGGCTTTCTTGTCTTTACCGGTGGTGTCATTGGCATGGGTCAGACCCGCCATAAAGATCACGCCTGCCTCTTGGCACAGACCCTGAACCGCAACGGCCACGCCCGAGGACGATCCGCCGTTGATCATCACGGCCCCGTCTTTTTCGATCATCGACTTGGCCGAAGCGCGGGCTGCATCCGATTTGGTTTGTGTATCACCGGTTACGAACTCGACCTTTTTACCAAGGATACCGTTCCCCTTGAGCGCCTTGGACGTAAAGGTGTTCAGGCAACCGCCATCGCCTTCACCATTCAGATGCTCGACCGCCAGCTGTTGCGCCAGAAGTTCATCATTTCCTTCTTCGGCATATGGCCCGGTCTGCGGGACGTTGAAACCAAGGGTAACCGAAGACCCTGTGGGCTCGTTAGTGTAGGCTGCTGCTGACGAAGCGGTGAAGATCGTAGGCAGGGCCAGACCGGTTCCCGCAACGGCACCGGACTTCAGCACGCCGCGGCGTGTGACAGATTTGTTAGTCATTCATTCCTCCCATTTCCCAATTTTCACTCTCTGGCTCCTCTTCCAGCGAGTGAAGGCGCATTTCTGCGTTCTATGAGTATGGAGGCCCATCCGAAAATTTCTCAACAACCTATTAAACTTGCAACGATGTTAAGTAAACAAATACACAAGAAAATAGAAAATCAGTTAATGTTTGGCCATTCTGATTTTTTTTACTATTTAATTACAGATATTTAATTGTGAATTCAATATTCTTGTCAAAAACCTAAAACCGCTACCAAACTCGCTGATTCAAGTTGCACCCTTCGGGCTAAATGCGAAGAGTTCTCACAATGACACTTGCCCGCGCCGCATTGAAACACCTGAGAGCACATTCTGAAGAGCTTAAACTTACCAATATTTGACGAGTTTATGTTCCGACATAAATCCCATTATGAACACTCATAATAGCTCAAGCCAGAGCGCCTGACACGCCATGAAAGAAACAGTCTAAAGGAGCTCGCTCGTTTGTCCCCAGAAAGGAGGCCATAAAGTCACAACTTTCGTTCGTTGCTCTAAATTTATGTTCCATTAATTTTCAGTTAATTTTTTAGGTGGTACGTTAGACTTTCAAAAGAATCGTTAAAGAATCGAGTGGGCATTCGTCCGCTTTTGGCGTAAGCCGCATTTTTGTTGTAATTAGTATGGAATGGTGACGTATGAATGGGGGGAAGGCTCAAACTGGAGCGTGGCTGCCAAATGCGCTTCATGCACGAGCAATCATAAATTTCATTCATTGGAGTCAGGGCGGCCTTGTTCTGGACGCAGCTCTCAATGGTATAGTGGAAGCGTTCGGTGCAGACTGCGCCGTAATAAGCCGCTTGTGGCTGAACAAAGGCGCCCACAGGGTGGCCGCGCGTTCGGACATGCGCGATCCATCAATCAGCCGCCCTCTGTTCTTGTCCTATGCCAATGACGCGCTTGGACCTTTTCGCAACATGCCGAAAAGGGCATCGGTTTTCAGTTTGCGTGAAGATGGCGAGGACCCTGCGAAACTGTCACCGGTCCTGACGGATTGGATTGCGCATCGCAAAATCTCGGACATCCTGTTCCTGTGTCTGGACCATCAGGCTGGCGAAATAGACTTTCTTGAGCTGCACTTTGGTCAGAATCCCGAACCCGGCTATAAGGAGGCAATCGAACAGATTGCTCCACAGTTATCCGAGACGTTTCAGAGCCGGCGCGCTGGCCTTGTGACCGAGGCATTGTCCCGGCAGACCGTCGCAACCATCCGCAAGACAAGTATTGAAGTGCCCATCCTGAGCACCGAAAACCCTGCGGGGCTTACCCGTGCCGAATGGCGTGTGTGCGTATTGGTGTCTCGCGGCATATCATCCCAAGGTATCGGAGCTGAGTTGGGAATTGGACCTGCAACTGTCAGGACACACCTCAAACATATCTATTCGAAAACCGGTCTGGATAATTTCCATATGCTGGCACGCAGACTAGTGTCGGTCGAAGAGCGCGAGGCGCTGTACGGGAAACTGCATCAAGCAAGGGCTTAATGCCTGAATTAGACTGGCAAAATTGGATTGCCCTATGGCTGTTCGCGCCGCTGTTTGCGGCTACAGCGTGGACTGATTTCACTCAGCTGCGAATTCCTAACACCTATTGCATCATCGGCCTGGTCATCTTCGTGGCCACGGCCCCGTTTCTGGACTGGCACGAGTTTTTCATGCGCCTCATGATTGGCGGAGCGTGCTTTCTGCTTTGCTTTGGCCTGTTCGCAGTCAGATGGCTGGGCGGCGGGGACGCCAAGATGCTTCCTGTCGTGTTTCTCATTGTTCCAAGCCCAGCAATTCCCGACTATTTACTGCTCTTGGCCGCAGGTATGGGTCTGGGGCTTGTTGGAATGGCCTTGGTACGGCGTTATGCCAAAACCCTATCTCCGCGCTTCAGATCAACTGCCCAATCGCGAGAGTTTCCAATGGGGATCGCGATCGGGTCTTCGGGGCTGGTTTTGACCGTGCATTCTGTCCTTCAGTATGCGTAGTCAGACTTAGCTTCCAAAAGTCTCCATGTATCGAATCACGATCGGAGCCAGGATCAAACCAGCAATAGCTGGCAACATCAGGCTGGCCATGACTGCCGACATCTGGACGGGAAGTTTGTTGGCCTTTTCCTGAGCACGCACTTCACGCAGTTCCCGCATCTCTTCCGCATACGTGTTCAAGGCAGAAGCAAGCGGAACACCAAACCGGGTCGACTGAAGAACGACACTTACAAAAGCACTCATTTCCTCGATCCCGGTTCGACGCGCCATACGCATAAGAGCTGTGTCACGATCCCGGCCTGCCTGAATCTCGCTTAACGCGATCAGTATTTCTTCGGACAGTTCCGGAGCAACCAACTGCATTTCGACAGCCACTTTTAGCAGAGCCTGATCGAATCCCATACCAGCTTCGATCCCGATCTGCAGAAGATCCAGCATGTTCGGGAAGGCGCTCTCCATCTGCCATTTGCGCTCTTTGATGCGGGCTTGCATCCACAGATGAGGAACGTAAAAACCGATCGCACCCAAAATGACCACGTTTCTTAGGGTCGCCAGCATGTCCAGACCGCCCATATACTCTGCGATCCGCGCGCCAAAGTTGTTCGGCGGCTGCCAGTTGAGCAAAAAGATAAAGGTCATCGGCAAAAACGTCGCCAGGCCCAACCGGATAAAGTAGTAACCCGCAATTGCGTTCTTCCCGCGAAAGCCAGACTTGGCTAGCACCTGCCCAACTTCGAGACGCTCGCTTGCATCGGCTGGGATAAGCGCTGCGCTCAGGCCAGTCGGCGTTTCGCCTTCCAGCTTATCCGGCGTTCCCCGAGCCAGATTTTGACGCGGCCGGCTTGGCGCCATGCGATCAGCAGCGGTTGAACGTTCTTTGAACGTGGACGAAATTCCAAAAAAGGCAAGCACTGCACCAAGAATCACAATTGCAAGCAAAAGGATTTGAGACCCAATTTCGTCAGCAAGAATAGAATTGATATATTCCATCGGGGAAACTCCTTATATCCGGAAATTCACCAGCTTAAACAATACGATGGCATTCAGAACCACCGCTACCGCGATCACCCCCATTACCGGCCAGAATGACGGAGCATCCGCAACATCGCCGTAATAGGTCGGTGTCATGATCGTCATAAAGATGGCAATGAGGACGGGAATACTGGATAGGATAAATGCGGTCATTCGACCTTCCGCCGAGATCGCCTTGACTTTACGGCGCAGCGACATTCGCGCGCGAATAACCCGCGCCAGAGTTCTGAGGATTCCGGCAAGATCACCCCCGGTACCATGCTGCATCATCAAAGCAACGGCCAGGTACTGAATGTCTTCTTCGTCAATACGCTCGGCAAGGGTTTTCAAGGCATCCGGCAGTTCTTCTCCGTAGGCAACCTGGTCGACAATCAGCCCGAACTCGGTGCCGATAGGATCAGGCATCTCTTCGGCAACGCTCTGCAACGTCGTGTTCAGCGGATGCCCAACTTTCAAACCCCGGGCCATAAGGTCCAACGCATCAGGCAGTTGCTTGATCAGCGTGGCCTTACGCTTTCTCAACGTGCTTCCGAGGATAACAAGCGGGCCCAGCAAGAAAACCACGGCCGAGATTGGCACAACCTGCACCGGGTTGGACACGAGCGAACCGCCAATTGCGCAGACAAGAAAGGCCGCAGCACAAGCCATCAGGAACACCTCGGGGGCCATGTTTAACCCGGACGCTTTCAACGCTGCCGGAAGATCCCCCACGAACGGGAAATTCCGGATCAATGGCTTGGCTTCCTGCGGTTTAAGCAGGTTCAGAACATCTTCGCCGCTCTTACCTTCGTTTAGCAACTGAACGCGGCGATTGATCGCTTCTTCGCGGTTTTCACCCCGCTTCAGGAATTGCCGCAGCCCTTCCCATGCGATCAGAGCCCCCAGGAAAACAGCCAACGCGAGAACAAAGCGCGCATCAAAACCGAAGATTTCCATCTCGGGCCCAACAATTCCGTTGATATCGAGATTGGAAAAGAATGATCGAATTTGCTCGAACATGACCCGCCTCCTTAGGTGAACTGGACGGTGGACAGGTCTACCCCAGCAGCGGCCAATGCTTCGCTCGACTTCGGCCGGATACCGGTTGCCTTGAACCGTCCCAAAACTTTGCCGTTCTCATCTTTACCTTCGCGCTTGAAGACAAAGATGTCTTGCATGGTCACAATGTCCCCTTCCATGCCGGTCACTTCAGCAATGGAAGTCACGCGGCGGGTACCGTCTGACATTCGGTTCAACTGCAGAACAAAGTGCACTGCCGAGGCAATAGTGGCGCGAATGGCCGAATGTGGCAGTTCCATTCCACCCATCTGAACCATCTGTTCGACACGCGACAGGGCGTCTCTTGGGCTGTTCGCGTGGACCGTAGTCATCGATCCGTCGTGGCCTGTGTTCATGGCCTGCAGCATGTCAAAAGCTTCCGAGCCGCGTACCTCGCCTACGACGATACGGTCCGGGCGCATCCGCAGCGCGTTTCGAACAAGGTCACGCTGCGCCACAGCTCCTGTTCCGTCCAGACCAGCAGGACGCGTCTCCATGCGCAGCACATGTTCCTGCTGCAGCTGGAGTTCCGCAGCATCTTCAATGGTCACGATCCGTTCGTTCGCGCCAATGTAAGAAGAAAGCGCGTTCAGCATCGTCGTCTTACCAGAGCCTGTACCACCCGAGATCAGAACATTCATCTTGGCGTCAACAAGCCCTCTCAGCAGGTTTGCGGCACTGTCGTTCAGGGCGCCGTTGTTCACCAAACGCTGCATCGTCAAAGGAACGCGTGCAAATTTACGGATCGACAGGGCAGGACCATCCAACGCGCAAGGCCGAATAATAGCGTTCACACGGCTACCATCCTCGAGACGTGCGTCTACCCAAGGCTGACGTTCATCAATACGGCGACCAACCCGGCTAACGATTTTGTCGATGATACGCAGCAGGTGGCGTTCATCACGGAACCGGGCTTCAGTTTTTTCAAGGATACCAGCGCGTTCGACAAAGATCTGCTCATGGCCGTTGACCAGGATATCGTTGATCGTAGGGTCGGCCAGCAATGGCTCGAGCGGGCCAAGGCCCAGGACTTCATGCATTAGCTCTTCGACAAGCTCTTTGATCTCTTCGCTGCGCATCGCACGGCCTTCATGGCGCAACAGATCCGTAGCGTGTTTGCCAATCTCGCCGCGCAGAGTGTCCTCTTCAACCTTGTCGATGACCGCGAGGTTCAGCTTGTCCAGCAGCGAGTTGTGCATCCGCGCCTTCAGGTCGATGCGATCCAACTGTCTTTCGCGATCAACGACCTTTTTCTCGGCTTCAAAGGCTGCGATGTCTGATACGTTAGAGTCCAGCTTCTTGGTATCCAAGGGAACGACCTTGGGTGCGCTGGGTGCTGTACGGCTCGTTCTGTCAAATTCACGAAACATTCTTTCAACCTTTTACTTTATCTTGCATCACGGCTTGGGGAACGGACGTCAGCTGTTCACGCGCGGCGGCAGAGACGCCCGCGTGTCATCCGCCAGCTTCTTGATCGCCCGGGTCGCTGGCGCCCGGTTGGACACGTCCTGCAAGGGAACGCCTCGATCAACGGACTCGCGCACTGTACGCTCGTCCTTTGGCACCCAATACGAGAAGTCTTTTTCAAGTAGCTTGGTCGCGGCGCGGTGATGGGCCGCGGGGAACAAGGGCTTTTTCTCAAGGCTTGCAACCAGTTGAATGTCCAAAGCCGGGTTTTCGCTGTGATAAAAATCAATCAGCTTGCGGGCAGAGCGCACCGACGGCACGGCCACATCCGTAACCAGATACAACCTGTCCGCCTGGGCGAGCACCGGAGTGATCCATTCGACCAAAGCACGCGGCAGATCAACCACAACGTAGTCGTGAGACCGGCGCAAACTGTCCAGAATAGCGTCAATCTGTTCGTCTTTGATGGCAGATAGCGGGCCATAACGTGATGGAGCTGCCAGAACATCCACACCGCATGGTGCTTTGCTCATCGCCTGATCCAGAAACGCAGTGTCAGGAATGCTTTCTTCCATTGCCATGCGCCACATGGCATCGCTTTCTTCCACGTCCATCAGGGCCGCTATGGAACCAAACTGGAAGTCCAGATCAACCACTGCAACCTCGTTGGCCGCTTTCTTCTTGAAGAAACCTTCTTTCTGCTGCAACTCGTTGGCCATATTTGCGGCCACAAGCGAAGAACCAACACCACCACGAGATTTTGCCACGGCAATTACTTTGCCCAGCGTTGCATGACCGCCCCAAACCGCAGGCAACTGAGCTTGGCGGCGAGTCCGGATCGCATCAACCTGCGGCACGATCTCCTCGTTGATCGCGGTCCGGGGTAAAACGTCATCGACGCCCAATTTCTTAAGCTGTCGAGCTTTTTCAAGCGGCAGATCTTCCGGGGCCAGCGCAATGATAATTGCGTTGGGCATCCGCGCATCGCAGATGCTCTGTGCTGTTTCCAGCATTTTGTCGCTGTCTTCCTCGACGTCGAACAGAACCACATCATTCAGCGCCGTAAGCGAGATGGCCGAACCGTTCACACCCGAGACCGTATCTTTTCGGCCAGTGAACTGGCAGTTCTCCTGTTCAGCAAGAGACCCTTCAATCGCCGAGTAGATCTCTTCGTCGGGCGAAATCAACAATACTGAAATCTGTTTTCCACTCATTATCTTTCTCCTTACTCTGCTGCCCCGATGCCCAGGTCTTCGGCAGGAACCGAAGTGCTCATCGCGGGAAGGGAAATACTATTTGGGGTGTTTGAAGTTACCGCCGGGCTATTGGAAGCCAGTGCTGCCAGTCCGGCCAGCGGCATTACGAAATCGAAGTCCACATCAATCAATTCGGCCGTAACAACTGGCGTATAAGGGCCACCCAGAAAACCCAGGCGTGGATCGTGAGTATAGGCGAACTGCACATTCGTCGGGGTTGTTCCCGGTGGCAGAAGCGATTGGATTTCATCCCAGATACGCTCACCATAAGCAGTGCTTGTGTCCAGACGGCACGGGGCAGGCAAGTTCGGCACTGCACAGATGCCACCTACGCGGCACAAGGTTCCGAACCGAGGAGTGCCTGTTGGATTGCTTACCAACTCATGCGTCTCAGGCAATGTTCCACATTGTGCTGGACCAACTGTTGCCAGACGCACTGCTTTTTGCATCGCCTTCTGCGCCGTCGTTGTAGACCAGTACAGGCGACCATAATCCACGATGCCAAACATCAGTAGAAGGAACATCGGAACGACCAGCGCCATTTCAACAAGGGCTGCACCGCGTTCTTGCGTACGGAATTTGCGAAAGATGCTAACCAGACGTGTCATATGCCAAACACCCTGCTTTGATCCGAGATTTCCATGTTCAACGGGCCCAGAGCGCCACCGAACAAGCTGAAAACGTTGCCGAACAAGAATTCGACGCGAACCTGAGCGGTCACTTCCACCACCGAGGCCGGGTTGACCCTATAGGCGCCATTACGACGCAGGCAGGTGGGGATCACGTCCACGACAGACGTCCCAACCGGCATGATAGACGTGCCGCCAAGCTGGTTTGTAACGATTTCTGTCGCTGTTATTTCGTAGTCACCGCCCAATGTGACCGGTCCAGTGGCCGCTGCGCACAAGTCAATCGGAGCCGTCCTTGCGATCATCCGGGATGCATCGCGGACACCGGCAGCAGCAGCCTGATGCGCCCAGGTGATCCGGCTGCCTTCGATAATCACTGCAATGAACAGCAGCAGCAGCGGAAGAACCATCGCGAATTCGACCATCGGTGCGCCAGATTCACAGCGCTTGAGGCGTTGGATATGCGAGATCAAGCGTTTCACCGGTACAACCTCACGACATCGCGGAAAATACCGTCATCTTCACTGCCGCCCAGACCGGCGCCGCCGACTTGTTCGACCACTTCAAGGTAAATGTCGAAATCGGTACCCGATGAATTCGCCAGAGGCTGGATCATGAAGCCTTTGACATATTCCTCAACCGGAACATCTTCAGCACGGCCTTGAACGTTGTTCGCATCGCAGTCGATCGCAGCCAGAATAAACGTGCGGCGGTCGGGATCAGTCGACGCAGGCGTGGCGCACTGCGCGCGCCCTGTTTCCGAGCGATTGGACAAGATCGGACCGCCTGAGAATTGCGCGATCTCTTCCAGATACATTTGATAGCGTGTCGCATTGGCGGGCAGGTTGCGGATCGCATCAGCTCCGACGGAATTGTTGACCGGCAGCGGATTGTTCACAGGATCAAGGCCCGCGCCATAGTTCACATCCAGATAATCCTGACGACCATCGGACCAATCGCCGTTTCCAAACCGACCACCGCTGTTGGGGACTAGCGAACCACAGGTATCAGTTGCAAAACAGTCATCCGGCGGGAACGGCATAGTGTCCAGAGAAGCTGTCGGCTGACCGCTTATGCAGCTGTTGCCACCTCCATTGCCATTGCCGCCTCCATTGCCGTTGCCATTGCCGCCTCCATTGCCGTTGCCAGCGGATTGGGTCCAACCGGAAATAACCTGCGGCCCCGGTGCATACGCGGGATCGTTGCGTTTGTTGCTCAGGGTCGACGTGAAATAGTCAAAGCGCGAGTTGTAGATTGCTCCGCCAATGCCCTGGCGCTGACCGGGTTCGGTATCAACACCCCGCTGCGCCACGCAACGACCTTTGTTACCCTCAGCAGCGATCAGGCAAATGTACAGGTTCGAGCCGTTCAGCCCCGCACATGGCCCCTCCGGATTGATGCCAAAATCAGTTGGATCAAGGAACCCAAAGTTGCCCGGACCCCACGCGGCATTGGCCTGACCAGTGCGCAGTTTGATCGTGGATCCGATATTCGCGTTAGCAGTCCAACCCGGAGGGATGCAGAACATAAGCGGAGTGACATCACAGGCGTAGGCCGTGAAACCTGCAATCGCCTGTGCGCTGACCTCGGCATCTTGCGGGGTCGCACCAAGCAAAGTTGCCAAAGCGCGCGAGAATGGAAGGAAAACTGTCCGGGGCGTTGCGGTAACCTCAGCCATGACGGCCAAAGTCGGGTCGGTTGTCACAAAACTGGCGACAGAGGCTTCGTCGCGCGCGTCATTGGGCAAACCGGTCAAAAACCGAATATCGAAGTCTGCGGCCGAGGCCAATGCACGATCGCCTTCGGCAAAGAACTGTTCGTCTGCAATCATCGCAGCGGCAGCGGCCTCAGCCCGGGTAATCGCATCTCCTTCGCCGTCCAGTTCACCAGCGGCAGCCAGCGCAACGTGATCAGCATAGGACTGAAGGTCGGTTTGGGTGGAAACGACACGGCCAAGGTCAAAAGTCAGCGCAACAAAGCCGAAGATGAAAACCAGGCTCATTCCAACAAAAACCAGAATTGCGCCGTCTTCTTCTTTTTTGAACTCTTTAACCGAAAACATTGTCAAACCCTCCCAAACACTCCGTGCTTTAGTTCACTGTCCCGGACGTGTCCGTGACGGGGACGTCCTGTTCGGCAGAGGCCGCAGTGGGATTTTCCACCCTGAACTCCTCGACCTCGGAAATACCGCGACGTACTTTGACAATCGGCTGCGGTTCACCATCTTCTGCTGGTGACTTTTCCAGAAGAATATCGCTCAGGCGCACTGCTTCGAGCGGCTCATCGTCTTCTGTGTTCAGTGAACGCAGTGAGAGGCTCAACTGGCCTGCCTTTTGCGCCAAGGCCAAACGCTGACCTTGCTGTGGCGTTACTTCAACCGTTACGGTCCGTGCGATACCGGGTTGATCCAGTTCCTCATCCGCAGTTTGGTCGACGCCGATAATGCGAATGTTTTGAAGAATGGTAATGGCGCGCAGCTCATCGTTGGACCCGCGGGTCAACACGATATCGACAAAATCGCCAGGTGTGACGAAACCGCCAACGCCGGTTTGCGCATCAACACTGATGGCAACCGCCCGGTTGTTTTCCCCGATCGTCTGCACAATCGTGACTTTCTCACCAAAGTCCGAGACCTTTGAGGCCAACAAAATCTCACCCTGCGCCAAAGCACGCTTCGCGCGACGCGGATCTGCTCCGGTTTCAGGTAGAACATCGTCAAAGTTGGTAAACACACCAGCCGGAACCGACTCTGCCGGCCATTCGATCGTGGTCAGCTTGTACCTTTCGATCGGTGTTCCAAATGGAATGTCTTCAGCAACTGCAACAACGCGGACGATAGATGCGTCTGCAGCGGCTTCCTGATTTCGTTGAATTTGGTCCTGGGCAATAAGAACGGCACCGCCTGCCAAACCGACACCCAAGAATGTCATCAAAAAAGACTTAACGCGCATAGTGCCCTCCAATTTCCGAAGTCGGTTCAGGCCGTCAGATTGGGGCGAATTGCTGTCTTCATTAACAAACCGACTGATGAACTGACGAAAAACCGTTAATTCTGGTGTGACACCCCGACTTTTAGCCGGGGAATCAAAGTTTTAACCTATCATTGAAGATTGGTTAGCGGGTCGCCGCACCAACCGCGTCTGAGAAGTTCGAGCTAGTCGCGTTAGCCAAACCGGTCAGAACCACACCGCCAACAACAATAGCAACAAACAGGGCAATGCCATATTCAACCAAAGTTGCTCCGCGCTCATCTTCACGCAGTCTCAAGAAAACCTTGCGGATAGAATTTTTCATAAGGTCATACTCCATAATGTTTAGCCGAGTACGAGATTCAAGCGCAAACCTACGATAGGTGCCTCTGCTTAAACTGATACCTCAATGAGGTTTTTCTTTACCAATGTATGAGGTATCACTTGTTCAATCTCGTGTCGTAGCACAGGATTGGTTAGCGGGTCGCAGCACCAACCGCGTCCGAGAAGTTCGAACTTGTTTGGTTGGCCAACTGAGTGAGCACTGTACCACCAACAACAATCGCAACGAATAGGGCAATGCCATATTCAACCAGGGTCGCACCGCGCTCGTCTTCACGCAGCTTCAGGAAAATCTTGCGAATTGAATTCTTCATAATTTGTACTCCAGACTGTTTTACCAAGTGCGAAATGAACGCACACACACGAGGTTCACATCCCCGTTAACAAAATTGATACCAAGCGAGTTGCGATGGAACCTCCCCCCAAACGAAAAGGTTTTCCCGCATAACGGGAATTTTCTTTCAACTTGGGCGGATTTGTGGCCAGAGTTGGGCTGAATATGACCGCCAAACACAAAAATTTACAGATTCGCCACGCACGCGAATCGTGTTTTGACAGCTCGCGTAAGCCCAAAAGCCCGGCAAAATACCGAAAACCAGTGCACATTTCCGAAGTTGACCGGAAAACCTAAGCCACAAAATGCAAAACGGCCCCTCGCTCGCTTGGGGGCCGTACAGCGTTTTTCGTTTTAAGTTGCTAGACGTTAGACCGTCACGCCCTGCAAAACCTGCTCTCGCGATAAGTCCTGCCTTGCCCCTTCCATCAGGATGGAGCCGCGTCTGAGCACGACAAAACGGTCGGCAAGATCGTAGGCAAAGTCGAAATACTGTTCGACAAGAACGATGGCCATCTCACCCTTGCTTCTGAGATGCCGAATGACATCGCCAATCTGTTGGATGATATTGGGCTGGATACCCTCGGTCGGCTCGTCCAGCAAAAGCAGTTTGGGTTTGGTGATCAAGGCACGCGCAATTGCCAGTTGTTGCTGTTGGCCGCCTGACAGGTCGCCTCCCCGGCGATTTTGCATTTGCTTCAGGACGGGAAACAGATCGAAAATCTCGTCCGGGACGAAATGCTCGTCCTTTGGCAAGCACGCAAACCCGGATTCAAGGTTTTCGCGAACAGTCATCAATGGGAAGATTTCGCGACCCTGCGGAACATACGCCACTCCTTTCCATGCCATCTTATGTGCGGGTAAGGGCGGCAACACTTCGCCATTCAGCTCCAACCCACCGCCCGAACGCGGGTGGGTACCGGAAATCGCCTTGATCAGGCTGGTCTTGCCGACACCATTGGTGCCCATCACGCAGGTCACCTCGCCCAGCGCAGCCTGCATCGAGATACCGTGCAGGATTTGCGAATGCCCGTAATGCAGGGTCAGATCGTTCAGTTTCAGCATCGCCTAGCGCCCCAGATAGACGTCGATGACGTCCTGATTTGATGTCACATGGTCCAGAGAGCCCTCGGCCAGAACCGAGCCCTCGTGCAGCACTGTCACCTTGCAGTTCAGGCGGCGGACGAACTCCATATCGTGCTCCACCACCACCACGGCGCGGGTCTTGGCGGCCTGTACCAGCAGATCGGTCGTATGTTCGCGTTCCTGCGGCGTCATGCCGGCGGCGGGTTCATCGACCAAAAGCAGGCGCGGCTCCTGCGCCAGCAACATCCCGATCTCAAGCCATTGTTTCTGCCCGTGGCTGAGTTCGCCCGATTTGCGCGTCAACTCGTCCTTCAAGCCGATCTCGGCGGCCAGTTCCTCGACCTTGTCCAGATCGCTTGCAGAAGGCCGGTAGAACAGCACGCCCAGCCATCCGCGTTTGTTCTTCAGGGCCATCAGCAGGTTTTCCTGCACGCTCTGGTCTTCGAACACGGTGGGTTTCTGGAACTTCCGCCCAATACCGGCCTGCGCGATCCTGGCCTCGCTCATTCGCAGCAGGGATATGGATTTCTCACCCCAGATCACGCGACCTTCGTCGGGTCGGGTCTTGCCAGTGACGATATCCATAAAGGTGGTCTTGCCCGCCCCGTTTGGCCCGATCACCGCGCGCAGCTCAGCGTTGCCGATCTGAAACGACAGGTTGTTGATGGCGCGGAACCCGTCGAAGGTGACGGACACGCCGCTGACTTCTAGCAGAGTGCTCATTCCGTGGCCTCCTTTTCCCGCAATGCGCTTTCATCGGGCCCAAGGGCCGCGCCGTGGCGCTGCGGTGCGCGTCGGTTGGACCAAAGGTCGAACAGCCCACCGATCCCTTGCGGGGCGAACAGCGTGACCAGCACGAAGGACACGCCCAGCAGCACCTGCCACCAGTCGACCCATTTGATTGTGTAGAACCCCAGCGGGATGTCCGGCGCCTGCCCGCCGGTGAACCAAGTGCTGAGCAGGCTGACAAAGGCCGCGCCAATCACCGCACCGTACAGGCGACCGCGCCCGCCGATGGCGACCCAGACGGCCAGATAGATCGAAGCGATCGGGGCCATCTCCTCGGGGTTGATGATGCCCGCCTGCGGATAATACAGCGCCCCCGCGATGGCCGCGATACAGGCCGTCAGGGTGAAGACAGCCAGCTTGTAGACCTCGACCGAGTAGCCGAGAAACCGCACCCGCGCCTCGTTATCGCGGATGCCGCGGATGACCGAGCCGAACTTGCCCGACACGACCCATGCCGCCAGCATGTATCCCAGCCCCAGGGCCAGTGCCGAGGCCCAGAGGAACCAGACCGACACCACATCCTGCGAGACGGTGACCCCCGGCAGGTTCTGCAGGCCCGACAGGCCGTTATTGCCGCGCAATCCGCTGTCGTTCTGGAACAGGTACAGCGCCAGCGCCAGCGTCATCGCCTGGGTAAGGATCGAGAGGTAGACGCCCGTGACCCGGCTGCGGAAAGCAAGCCAGCCGAAGATCAGCGCCAGCAAACCGGGGACCAATACGACCAGCGCCAGTTGCAGGAACAGGCTGTCCGAAAAGGCCCAGATCAGCGGGAACTCGGACGAACCAACCACGCCGAAGATTTGTGTGCCGATGGCGTCCACGACCTCGGATGACGTCGGGGGGATTTCTGCCTGCGACAGCGACTCGACCACGATCAGGCGGGTGCGTTCATACATCAGCCACATGCCGATCATGTAGCCGCCCAGCCCGAAAAAGGCGAAATGGCCCAGAGAGAGAATGCCGGTGAAGCCCCAGACCAGATCCATGGCCACGGCGATCAGGCACAGGCACAGGGTTTTGCCCAGCGTCTTGACGAAACTGGTTGAGATCACGCCGATCCCGAACCCTTCGGACAGGACGGTGACGCCCAAGGTGAACAGGGACAGGATGGCCAGAAAGACCAGCACAGATGGATTCTTGGCGACAAAGCTGCGTTCCATGGCTCAATCCCCCGCCGCGCGGCCTTTGAGGGCAATGATGCCCCTTGGCCGGAACTGGATGAAAATGATGATGAAGATGATCATGTAGGTCTGCGCCGCGAGGGTGTTCGACGGGTTCATCCACTCGATCCCCTTTTGCAGGAAGCCGATCATGCCCGCGCCGGCCAGCGCACCCCAGATGTTGCCGACGCCGCCGACAACCACCGTCATGAAGCTTTGCACGATATAGTCGCTGCCCAGATCGGACGTGACCTTGGCGAACAACCCAATTGCAACGCCCGCGATCCCGGCGATGCCCGAGCCCAGCCCGAAGGTCAGCATGTTCACCCGCCCCGGATTGATGCCCATCGACCCGGCCATACGCGGATTCTGCGTGACGGCACGCATCTCCAGCCCAAGCCGCGTGCGTTTCATGATGTAGAGGAACAGTCCCAGAAAGATCATCGCCAGCACAAAGATCGCGATGCGGATATAGCTGATCGAGACCACATCGTTCAGCACCCATGCCCCGTCCAGCCAGCCGGGCGCGGTCAGCGGCCGGGCCTGCGTGCCGAAGATGTTCTTGGCCAGTTGCTGCAGCGCAATCGAGATACCAAACGTCGCCAGCAGCGTCTCTAACGGGCGCGCATAGAGCCAGCGGATCACCAGCCGCTCCATCGCGACGCCCATGGCGAAGGTGACGGCAAAGGCCATCGGAATGGCGACGATGATCGACAGCGTATGGTCGGAGATGAATTGCTGCACCACATAGCCGGTATAGGCGCCCATCATGATGAACTCACCATGTGCCATGTTGATGACGCCCATCACGCCAAAGGTGATGGCCAAGCCGATGGCCGCGAGGAAATAGATCGACGCCAGAGAAATCGCATCCAGCGTCAGGTCGAGGGTCTGGTTCAGACCGACCTTCAGTTCGATTTGGTCCAGCGCCTTTTCGGCGGCGGCTGTGACTTCGCCCGACGGCTCTGCATAGGTTTCAAAGAACACATGCGCGCCCAGCGTTGCGTCGATGTCAGCCTGCGTGATCAAACCCGGGACAGTTCCGGCTTCGGCCAGCGCTGCATAAGCCTGCGCACGGGCCACGTCGGAGTTCAGTTGCGCGACCGGAACACCGCCCACGCGGCCTCCGTCGATATTGGCGGCCAGTGCCGCACGGATGTCATCGGGTGAAACACGCGGCGCGGCCAGATCGCGGGCGACCAGCAGGTCATAGGCGGCATCGCGCGACAGGTCATCCGATCCGGGTTGCAAAACACCAGCGATATTCACATCTGACGGCAGGTCCGTCGCCGTCTGCAGCCTGGTCACGACCAGAGGGTTCAGCGCCGCGCGAACGTCGACCCCCAGATCGTCGGACATCTCTTCGATCGCGGCCACGCGCGCGGCGGTATCTTCGTCATAACCGATGGTCAGCAACCGTTCCAACCGCTGTTTCTGCGCTTTCAGATCGGCGTCGGGCTCATCATCAATCGACGCGCGCAGCGGCTCAAGCAAGGCGCCTTCGGGGTCGCGTTGGATAGATGTCAAAGCAGCCAGTCGTTTTGCACGATCCGGGTCGGACAGCTGGAATTGCACCAAGGCCGTGCCGATCATCGCGCGGATGCCGCTGTTGGGTTTCAACTGTTTCAGGTCGGATTTCTCGAACGTGCCAACAACCTCGCCGGTGTCGAAATCGGTCAGCTCATAGGACCGTCCCTCACCCTTTTTCCCGGCAAAGAACAGGCCGTCGGACTTGCGCATCCACACGTTTTTGGCGGCCCATGTCTCAAGCATCACCTGCGCCTGCGGCAAACCACTGCTGGCAATCGCATCAATCGCGGGCCCGATCGTCTTGCGCGAGCTTTTGGCGATGATCTCCTGATGCTCCTGCAGGATCGGTTGCAGACCGGCCTCTTGCGCGTTGGCAGTCAGGCAGGCGCACAGGATTGCGAGGCCCGCAAGGAATAGTCGTAACATGTGGTGAAACCCGAGTGTCTTAGGGGGCAAGGCGGGCGATCACACCCGCCTTGCGTGTCGTTTAGTAGTTCGACAGCGTCTGAACGCAGGTCTTGGTCTCGGTGTTGTACATACCGCAGCCCAGCTCTTTCCAATCCGAGATCAGAACCGCCGATTCCGGCAGGAAGTCGGTCCAGGCATCGCCCGGCACGACGTCAGTTTCGCTGATGATGTCGAACTGGCCGTCTTCCTGAATCTCACCGATAAGAACCGGTTTCGCCAGATGGTGGTTCGGCAGCATGACCGCCGTACCACCGGTCAGGTTCGGGAATTCCTGGCCGTACATCGCGGCGCGCACATCGTCGACTTCGGTCGAGCCCGCTTCGGTCGCGGCGTTCACCCACATGTTGAAGCCGATATAATGCGCCTCCATCGGGTCATTGGTCACACGCTCGTCGCCCATGGTGGCTTTCCATGTTTCGACGAATTCAGCGTTTGCTTCGGTGTCCGCCGACTGGAAGTAGTTCCATGCAGCCAGGTGGCCCACAAGGTTTGCAGTATCCAGACCGGACAGTTCTTCCTCACCAACCGAGAAGGCCACGACCGGAATGTCATCCGCCGAAACGCCCGCAGCGGCCAGTTCTTTGTAGAAGCCGATATTCGCGTCGCCGTTGATGGTCGAGATCACGCCGACTTTCTTGCCATCCGCGCCCAGCGCGACAACGTCGGCCACAATCTTGGACCAGTCGGAATGGCCGAAGGGTGTATAGTTGACGAAGATATCGTCATCCGCGATGCCTTTGCCCTTCAGATAGCTTTCCAGAATGTTGTTGGTGGTCCGCGGGTACACATAGTCGGTGCCCAGCAGAGCAAATTTCTCGACGCCCAACTCGTCCAGGAAGTAGTCCGTCGCAGGGATCGCCTGCTGGTTCGGCGCGGCGCCGGTGTAGAAGACGTTTTTCGACGATTCCTCGCCCTCGTACTGTACCGGGTAGAACAGCAGGCCGTTCAGTTCTTCGATCACCGGCAAAACCGATTTACGGCTGACGGAGGTCCAGTTGCCAAAGATCACATCCACCTCATGCACGGTCAGCAGCTCGCGCGCTTTTTCCGCGAAGAGCGGCCAGTCGGATGCGGGGTCGACCACAACCGCCTCAAGCTGTTTGCCCAGCAGGCCACCCTTGGCGTTTTGCTGGTCGATCAGCATCAGCATGGTGTCTTTCAGCGTGGTTTCCGAGATCGCCATGGTACCCGACAGCGAGTGCAGCACGCCCACCTTGATCGTGTCTTCTTCGGCCAATGCGGCGGTTGCCATGGCTGCAAAGACAAGCGAACCGGCAAGTGTGGATTTGAGAGATGTCATAAAGATCCTCCTGGCAGGGCGCAGGTGAGGGCTTGCGCAGCAGCGCGCCTTTCTTCTACCTGATCCCCGCAACTGTTGTTGCGTTCCGTGTGGCGGTTGTGTCCGAGGTCCAATTCGCGCAGCCGTCACACACCCTCGGGGGTCGTCCCCGTGGTGGGCACCCATACGGTTTCTGCATCGCAGAGAATTTGGCAAATGGTTGACAGATCATTTCCCTCGATCCGTCGTATTTGTTTAATTTTAAGGCAGTCGTTAACGTGATCGCCTAAAAATTAATCCGTCGCACCGAAACACCACCCAAATCCGACACGGAAGAATAGAGTTCCGACGCCCAAACGGTGAAACAGGCGGCAGAACAACGTGATCCGCAGGTGCCCCATTACACATCATGCCTCGATATTGCCCACGCAGGCTGCGCAACCGCCGCGCGCACAGGGTGCGATTCGGCTGAGTGCCAAACGATTGGGCAAAACCTCGGTTCTGGATGGGTTCCGGCAGTCAGGCTCTTTCAAATGCCTGTTCCCGCGCACCGATGGTGACGCGTTAGACGCTGTACTGCTGAACACCGCTGGCGGGATCACCGGAGGCGACACGTTCCGCTTTACCGGCCACGCGGGCAAAGACACGACCCTGACCCTGACCACCCAAACCTGCGAGCGCGCATACAAGGCCAAACCCGGCCCCTCGGGTCAGATCGTGAACCACCTGAGCGTAGCGCCGGGCGCGCGGCTGAATTGGCTGCCGCAGGAAACTATTCTGTTTGATGGCAGTGCGCTGGATCGCCGGTTGCAGATCGACCTTGCCCCGGATGCCACCGCACTGATGGTGGAACCGCTGGTCTTTGGTCGCATGGCGATGGGCGAGACCCTGACCGATATCCGCCTGCGCGACCGGATTGAGATTGTCCGCGATGGCACCCCCCTGTTTCTCGACGCGATGCAATTCACCGGTGATCTGCACGCCCATCTGTCCAAACCGCATATTGCAGGCGGTGCGGGGGCGATGGCGCTGGTGGCCTTTGTCTCACCCACAGCCGAGGGCCAAATCGGCCCCATCCGCGAGATGTTGCCTGACACCGCCGGAGCCTCGCTGATCCAGGACGATCTGCTGGTGATCCGGGTGCTTGCCGAGAACAGCTTTACCCTCCGCCGCACGCTGATGCCGGTGCTGCGGCGGCTGAACAATGACACGCTTCCCCGATGCTGGATGATCTGACATGAACCTGACCCCCCGTGAAAAAGACAAACTGCTGGTCGCCATGGCCGCCGAGGTCGCCCGCAAGCGGCTGGCCCGCGGCGTCAAGCTGAACCACCCCGAGGCGATCGCGCTGATCACCGACGCCGTGGTCGAAGGCGCGCGTGATGGCCGATCCGTGGCCGACATGATGCAGGCCGGGGCCGAGGTGATCACCCGCGCGCAATGCATGGAAGGCGTGCCCGAGATGATCCACGAAGTTCAGGTCGAAGCCACCTTCCCCGATGGCACCAAACTGGTGACCGTCCACAACCCCATTCGCTGACAAAGGAACCCTGACATGACCCGTATGCTCTTTCCCGCACTGATCCTCGCCGGTCCCGCAGCGGCCCACAACGGCACCCATATCCACGCGCATGGCTCGGATTATGCCACTTTGGGTGTTGGTCTGGCCGTCGTCGCGCTGGCCGCCGTCGCAGTGATGGTAAAGCTGAACAAATGATCCCCGGAGAGCTGTTCCCCGCCGAGGGTGAGATCACCCTGAACGCAAGTGCCGAGGCGATCACCCTGATGGTCGCCAATACCGGCGACCGCCCGGTTCAGGTCGGCTCACACTATCATTTCGCCGAAACCAACCCGGCGTTGGATTTCGACCGCACTGCCGCGCACGGGCTGCGTCTGGACATCGCGCCCGGCACCGCAGTGCGGTTCGAACCCGGTCAGGCGCGCAAGGTCTCGCTGATCCCCATCGGGGGTGCGCGCAAGGTTTACGGGTTCAATCAAAAAGTCATGGGGTCGCTCTGATGCCAGCAACACTCAAACGTTCTGACTATGCCGCAATGTTCGGCCCTACCACTGGCGACAAGCTGCGGTTGGCCGATACCGATCTGGTGATCGAGGTTGAACGCGACCTGACCACCTATGGCGAAGAGGTCAAGTTCGGCGGCGGCAAGGTGATCCGCGACGGGATGGGGCAGTCTCAGGCCACGCGGGCCGAGGGGGCCGTGGATACGGTCATCACCAACGCGCTGATCGTCGATCACTCGGGCATCTACAAGGCGGATGTGGGCCTGAAGGACGGGCGCATCGCCAAGATCGGCAAGGCTGGAAACCCCGACACGCAGCCCGGCGTCGATATCGTCATCGGCCCCGGCACCGAGGCCATCGCGGGCGAAGGGCGCATCCTGACCGCGGGCGGGTTCGACAGCCATATCCACTTTATCTGCCCGCAACAGATCGAGGACGCGCTGCATTCCGGCCTGACCACCATGCTGGGCGGCGGCACCGGCCCGGCGCATGGAACGCTGGCCACCACCTGCACCCCCGGCCCCTGGCATATCGGGCGGATGCTGCAGGCTGCCGACGCGTTTCCGATGAACCTGGCCTTTGCGGGCAAAGGCAACGCCTCGCTGCCCGCCGCGCTGGAGGAACAGATCAACGCGGGTGCCTGCGCCCTGAAACTGCATGAGGATTGGGGGACGACGCCTGCCGCCATCGATTGCTGTCTGACGGTGGCCGACGCGATGGACGTGCAGGTGATGATCCACACTGACACGCTGAACGAATCCGGCTTTGTCGAAAACACCGTGGGGGCCATGAAAGGCCGGACGATCCACGCCTTCCATACCGAGGGCGCAGGCGGCGGTCATGCCCCGGACATCATCAAGATCTGCGGCGAAAACCACGTTCTGCCCTCCTCGACCAACCCGACGCGCCCCTTCACCGTGAACACGGTTGAGGAGCATCTGGACATGCTGATGGTCTGCCACCACCTCGACAAATCCATCCCCGAGGACGTGGCCTTTGCCGAAAGCCGCATCCGGCGTGAAACCATCGCAGCCGAAGATATCCTGCACGACATGGGTGCATTCAGCATCATCGCGTCCGACAGTCAGGCCATGGGTCGGGTCGGAGAGGTTTTGATCCGCACATGGCAGACCGCCGACAAGATGAAGAAACAGCGCGGCCGCCTGCCCGAGGAAACCGGTGAAAACGACAATGTGCGCGTGCGCCGCTATATCGCGAAATACACCATCAATCCGGCCATCGCCCACGGCCTGAGCCATGAAATTGGCAGCATCGAAGAAGGCAAACGCGCCGATCTGGTCCTGTGGAACCCGGCCTTTTTCGGCGTAAAACCCGAGATGGTCTTGCTGGGCGGCACCATCGCCTGCGCGCAGATGGGCGATCCGAATGCCTCAATCCCCACCCCGCAGCCGGTCTATAGCCGTCCGATGTTCGGGGCCTATGGGCGCTCGGTCGAGCATTCGGCGATTACATTTGTCTCGGGCGCGGCGCAGGCCGCAGGGATTGGTGATACACTGGGGCTGGCAAAGCAAACCGTTGCGGTAGAGAACACCCGCAATATCGGCAAAAGCGACCTGCTGCTGAACAACGCCACACCGCAGGTTGAGGTTGATCCCGAAACCTACGAAGTCCGCGCCGATGGCGAATTGCTGACCTGCCAACCGGCCGAGGTTCTGCCGATGGCCCAGCGGTACTTTATGTTCTGACCAATATTTGCGCTGCGTTGCCGCATTTGCAACGCGGCCATGACCAAAAACCCACTACTCAATGAGGCTGACATGACACATTTTCAAGCTCATGGGAGGACCAACGGAAACGAGGGTCCAAATGGCACATTCAGCAACTCATACCCCGACGCGGTTCTCGCTATTCGGGCTGATCGCAAACTTCGCAACACGCGTCAATTCCGCGCTGGCCCGCATGGCAGAAGCCCAGACACGGGTTCGGCAAGTCGAGTTCCTGCAATCGCTCAGCGACGAGGAACTGCACAAACGCGGCCTGACCCGCGACCGGATCGTTCACAGGGTGTTTGCGGACTCGATCTGGCTCTGACCGCACGCGCTGCAGAGGGGGCCAAACTATGACCGCCCTGCTCTGCACTGCGCGTCGATACAGTGACCATACGCACGGTGATCCCGCTGATCACCTGTCGCTTACCTACGAGGACCGTTTTCTACGTCGCAAAGTTCTGACTTGCGACAGCGGCGAACAAATCCTTATTGATTTGTCCCAGACCACATCACTGGACCATGGCGGCGCATTGGTTCTGGAAGACGGGCGCGAAGTTCTTATTCAGGCCGCGCCTGAGGCGCTGCTTGAGGTCACATCCGACGATCTCACCCGCATCGCGTGGCATATCGGCAACCGCCACACACCGTGTCAGGTCGACCCGGATCGCCTGCTGATACAGGTCGATCACGTCATCCGCGACATGCTGTTGAAACTGGGGGCAACTGTGCGCGAAATCCGCGAGCCTTTCACCCCCGAAGGTGGTGCCTATGGCCACGGCAGGACCCATGGCCACGCCCACTGACGCCGATATCCTGACGCTGACGCAATGGCTGTCGCCCGCATATCCTGTGGGCGGCTTCGCCTATTCCCACGGTCTGGAATGGGCCATTGAAAGCGGCAGCGTTTCCTCGGCCGCCGAAACGGGGGATTGGATAGCCGATGTGATCCAGCACGGCTCGGGGCGCACTGATTGCATCTTTCTGGCCGCTGCCCACGCTGGGTCGGCGGATGCGATTGCTGAAATCGACAGGCTGTCGCGCGCTTTTTGCCCCTCGTCCGAGCGTCTGATGGAAACGCGCCTTTTGGGGGAAGCGTTCAGCACTGTCACTGCAGAAATATGGTCAGTTGACCTGCCATCCCTGACCTATGCCGTGGCTCTGGGCTATGCCGCAAAACTGAACGGCCTGCCTCTGCCGCTGACGGCACAGATGTATCTGCAAGCGTTCATGTCCAATCTGGTCGCATGCGCAATGCGTCTGGTGCCCTTGGGACAAACCGAAGGCCAACGCCTGATCCGAGATCTGACCCCGTTATGTCAGCACGTGGCAACGGACGCTCTGGATGCGACACTGGACGATCTGACGTCCACAGCTTTCCTGTCGGACATTGCGTCGATGAAACATGAAACCCAATATTCAAGGATGTTCCGAACATGACCAGCATGAACGGCCCTCTGCGCGTGGGCATTGGCGGCCCTGTCGGCGCAGGCAAAACCACGCTGACCGCAGCACTGTCTGAGGCATTGCGCGACCGTCTTTCGATCGGTGTAATTACCAACGATATCTACACCCGTGAAGACGCCGAGGCCCTGATGCGGATGCAGATTCTGCCCCAAGACAGGATCATTGGTGTCGAAACCGGCGGCTGCCCGCATACAGCAATCCGCGAGGACGCCTCGATCAATCTTGCGGCCGTGGCTGAAATGCAGGCCCGGCACCCCGATGTCGAAATTGTTCTGATCGAAAGCGGCGGCGACAACCTATCCGCCACCTTCAGTCCGGAATTGGCGGATGTGACGCTCTATGTGATTGACGTGGCTGCGGGCGAGGAAATCCCCAGAAAGGGTGGCCCCGCGATCACCAAATCCGACATCCTGATCATCAACAAAACCGACCTTGCGCCCCATGTCGGTGCATCGTTGGACGTCATGGACCGCGACGCGACGAGGATGCGCAACGGGCGGCCGTTTGTCTTTGCATCTCTGAAACAGAGACAGAGCGTCGACAGGATTGTGGACCTGCTGGCGCAGATAGGTGGATTGAACCTGTCATCAAGCTCAGATGCGCAACAACCCGTGGTTCAGAATGCGTAACCTCTGACACTGCGAGACGCGCGACAGGTTCGCGGTTTCAGAACCTATTGTTCTACCAGTTTTGCGGCGTCTGCCCAAAAAAACGTCGGGCCGAAACGAATTCAGCCCGACGTTGGAGCATCAGCTGCCCTGATTGCGAAAGCTCTCTTCGAACTCTTGCGTTTGATTTTCTGCGCTGCCGCCGCTTGGACCTTCGCAGGCGGCCACGAAGAGTATGCTGGCAGTGATGAGGACGGCTCGGATCATTTTGGTGGCCTTTGCATTGAGGACGTGGACATAAAAAGTGTGAGTGCTTTTGCGTAACACAGCGCGGTACGACAGCGGGTCAAACCTGTGTGACCGTTCTGTGAGCAAACACGATCCGGCGGAGCCTGCGGCGCTTAAGCTTTGAGCACTAATCCCCACAGATGTGTGCGCACTGCTCATCAGCTAAGAAAAAACAAAAATGTTCTGGGAAACAGAGACCAATTTAAAAGTGAACAGGCTTTCGTCATCACGGCTTTGTTGACGCTTATTAGCAAAATCGTGATTGCTGCTGGAACAAAGACTCGGAACGCCCAATCTAGGTTGCATCCTTATTCTTCGACTTAGAAGTCCGCTTGATCCTGGCGAATTTTGGTCGACCCCAACAGACGAGCCAAGCCATGTCGCAATTATCAACGTCCCTCCTTAGCATTTTGGAAATCCTGTCCTTGGTTTTTGTCTTTGCTGTCGGACTTGCAGTTCTATGGGTTGTCGTCGCCTACTTTCGGGACAAGACACAAACGGAAAGTACACTGCGACGGAACTATCCGGTTGTGGCCCGGTTCAGGTATTTCTTTGAACATATGGGGGAATTCTTCCGTCAGTATTTCTTTGCCCAGGACCGCGAGGAAATGCCATTCAACCGGGCGGAACGATCCTGGGTTTACCGGGCCGCAAAGAACGTGGATTCTACCGTAGCATTTGGTTCGACACGGGATCTGCGCCCCACGGGTACCGTGTACTTCGTCAACTGTCCCTTCCCGACACTGGAGCAGGATGCGCAAGGGCCGTCGGCTGTTACAGTTGGACCCTATGCGCGCCACCCCTACACGACGGATTCAATCTTCAACATTTCCGGCATGAGCTACGGTGCGATCTCGATCCCTGCCGTGCGGGCGCTGTCCCAGGGGGCGAAGAAAGCGGGCATGTGGATCAATACCGGCGAGGGCGGTCTATCGCCTTATCATCTGGAAAGCGGTGCGGATGTCGTATTCCAGATCGGCACCGGCAAATTCGGGGTGCGCAAACCCGAGGGTGGGTTTGACGAGGGCAAGTTGCGCACTGTCGCGGCCCATGATGCGGTGAAGATGTTTGAAATCAAGCTGAGCCAAGGCGCCAAACCCGGCAAAGGCGGCATCCTTCCCGGCGCCAAAGTGACCGAGGACATCGCCGAAATCCGCGGGTTGCAAGTAGGTCAGGATGCGATCAGCCCGAACCGCCACCCAGAAATCGACAGCGTGGGCGATCTGCTGGATATGATCGCTTATGTGCGCGACATCACCGGCAAGCCGGTCGGCTTTAAAGCGGTTATAGGGTCGTATGGGTTCTTTGACGATCTGTGCGCCGAGATTTTGAAGCGTGGGCCAGAAAGCGCGCCGGATTTTGTGACCATCGACAGCTCGGATGGCGGTACCGGTGCGGCCCCGATGAGCCTGATTGACAACATGGGGATGCCACTGCGCGAAAGCCTGCCTCTGACTGTAGATATGCTGAAGAAGTACGGGCTTCGCGACAGGGTCAAGGTTTGCGCCAGCGGCAAAATGATCAACCCGTCTGAGGTGGCATGGGCCTTTTGCGCGGGTGCGGATTTTGTGAATTCAGCGCGTGGGTTCATGTTTGCACTGGGCTGCATCCAAGCCTTGCAGTGCAACAAGAACACCTGCCCGACCGGAATCACCACGCATAATACCAAGCTGCAGTTCGGCCTTGATCCAACCAGTAAATCGGAACGTGTGGCAAGCTATGCCCGGAACATGAAGAAAGAGGTTGGCATAATCGCCCACAGCTGCGGTGTGGCCGAACCGCGCCAGCTGAAGCGTCACCATGCGCGTATCGTGTTGGACAATGGCCGATCCGTTTCGATGCACGAGCTGTATCCCGAACCTGCACAATTGCAAGCAGCGGAATAACATCGCACCATTCATCTCAGTTCAATTGTGACCTTTGCCACCGCCGGATTCGTACGTGGATCCGGCGCGCTATCAGGAGACACCATGTCCGATCATTCGCAAAACGCACCGTCTGTCACAAAAGCCTCGGATCTGCTCGTCGCAGCGCTTGAGGCCGAAGGGGTCGAGTATATCTTTGCCGTACCGGGTGAGGAAAACCTGGATGTGCTGGAATCCTTGCGGACCTCAAGGATCGAGCTGGTCCTGACCCGCCATGAACAGGGCGCGGCATTTATGGCGGCGACCTACGGGCGCTTGACCGGCAAGGCGGGTGTCTGCATGGCAACACTGGGGCCAGGGGCCACCAACTTTGCGACTCCTGCCGCTTATGCGCATCTGGGCGGCATGCCTCTGATCATGATCACAGGCCAAAAGCCCATCAAGAAGTCGAAACAGGGCCAATTTCAGATCATTGATGTAGTCGGGCTGTTCGACCCGATCTGCAAAATGTCCAAGCAGATCGTTCATGGCAACACCATCCCATCCCTGATCCGCGAGGCGTTCCGCGTCGCGCAAGAGGAACGCCCCGGCGCGGTGCTGCTTGAATTGCCAGAAGATATCGCTGCTGAAGACACAACGGAACACGTGCTCGAGCCGCATCCGCGCCACTACGCTGTCGCGGGCGACACGGTCCTGAACGAAGCCGCTGAAATGATCCGGTCAGCGAAGATG
This sequence comes from Ruegeria sp. R8_1, assembly GCF_017743815.1. Classification (NCBI taxonomy): domain Bacteria; kingdom Pseudomonadati; phylum Pseudomonadota; class Alphaproteobacteria; order Rhodobacterales; family Roseobacteraceae; genus Ruegeria; species Ruegeria sp. R8_1. The sequence continues at coordinate 113,266 of NZ_JAGHRL010000003.1, forward strand.
CCCCTGTTGTTGCTGGGTGCCGGAGCCAACCGCAAGCACGCTCGCAGTGCGCTAAGCAAATTTGTCGAAGACACAAAGATCCCCTTCTTCAACACGCAGATGGGCAAAGGCGTGGTGGATGAACGATCCGACCTGTTTCTTGGGACGGCTGCGCTGTCGGATGGCGATTACCTGCATTGCGCCATCGAACGGGCCGATCTGATCATCAATGTTGGCCATGACGTGGTCGAAAAACCGCCCTTCTTCATGGAAGAAGGCGGCACCAAAGTGATCCATGTGAATTACAAGGCCGCGCAGGTCGATCAGGTCTATTTTCCGCAGGTCGAAGTTGTCGGTGATTTGGCACAATCCATCGCGCGGTTGGGTGATAAACTGGGCGGCCCGCTGGATTTCGACCGAAGCTATTTCCAGCGCGTCAAGCAAGAGACCGACCAGCATACATCTGAAGGTGCCGATGACCCGCGTTTCCCCGTAATCCCACAGCGTTTTGTGGCCGATACCCGCAAAGTGATGGGCGATTGCGATATCATTGCGCTGGACAACGGCATCTATAAAATCTGGTACGCGCGAAACTATCTTGCCTATCAGCCCAATACCGTCCTGCTGGACAATGCTCTGGCCACCATGGGGGCCGGGTTGCCTTCGGCCATGATGGCGGCCAAGCTTTACCCCGACCGCAGGGTCATGGCGATCTGTGGCGACGGCGGGTTCATGATGAACAGTCAAGAAATCGAAACCGCGGTTCGACTTGGCCTCAATCTGGTTGTGACCGTTTTGAATGACAGCTCATACGGGATGATCCGGTGGAAGCAGTCGCATGCGGGGTTCGACGACTGGGGACTGGAATTCAACAACCCCGATTTCGTTCAATACGCCAACAGTTATGGCGCGACCGGACATCGGATCGCACGTACCGAAGATCTGGTCCCAACCTTCGAAAAGGCGTTCCAGGCGGGCGGCGTTCACCTGATTGACCTGCCGGTGGACTACAGCGAAAACCAGCGTGTGCTGATTGATGAACTGGCTGCAAAGGTGTGCCTGATATGAGGGACACTCTGGACGTTCTCAACCCTTTTGATCTTGAGAAGATCGGTAGTGTTGCGATCAACACGTGGGATGATGTGGATTCCATGTTGGACGTGGCGCATGGTTTACACCGGTCGCGCGACGCGTGGTTGCCGGCCTTTCAGCGGATCGAGATCCTGAAAAACACAGCCCGCATCATGTCTGAACGGGCCGACGAACTGGCGATGCTGATCGCCAGTGAAGGTGGTAAGCCTTTAGTCGACGCGCGCATTGAAGTGACCCGCGCAATCGACGGGGTCGAGCTGTGCGTCCACGAGATTGGCCATATGGCTGGCAAAGAAATCCCGATGGACCTGACAGCGGCGGGCTCGGGTCGGGTCGCCTTTACACAGCGCGAACCGATAGGCGTGGTTGTCGCGGCCAGCGCGTTCAACCATCCGCTCAACCTGATCGTTCACCAAGTCGCCCCCGCAGTGGCTACAGGCTGCCCGGTGATCGTCAAACCCGCTTTGGATACACCACTGTCCTGCAAGGCATTTGTCGAGATTCTGTACGAGGCCGGTCTGCCCCAAAATTGGTGCAACCTTGCGATTTGTCACAACGATGTGGCCGAGCAGATGATCACCGATACGCGCGTTGGGTTCTTTTCCTTTATCGGCTCGGCGCGGGTAGGCTGGATGCTGCGGTCCAAGCTGGCCCCCGGAGTGCGATGTGCGCTGGAACATGGCGGGGCCGCACCCGTGATCGTGGATGAAAGCGCCGATATTGAGGGAATGATCCCACTCGTGACCAAAGGCGGGTTCTATCATTCCGGGCAGGTCTGCGTCTCGGTCCAGCGCCTTTTCGCGCCCACGGGCATCGCAGAGGACATTGCACAAAAGCTGGCCAAGGCGGCGTCCGCACTTAAGGTTGGCGATGCGCGTCAGGAAGATACCGAATGCGGCCCCCTGATCCGCCCAGGTGAAGTTGATCGCGTTGCCGAATGGGTGGACGAGGCCGTTGAGGGTGGCGCAACCTTGCTAACTGGCGGACGAAAGTTGGGCCCAACGACATATGCGCCAACCGTCTTGCTGGACCCACCCGCCAACGCTCGGGTTTCAACATCCGAAGTCTTTGGACCCGTGGTCTGCCTCTATAGCTACGACAGGATCGAGGATGCGTTCGCCGCCGCCAACAGCCTGCCTTTCGCGTTTCAGGCGGCCGTCTTCACCAAAGCTCTGGACACGGCCATGCAAGCCATCAGACATCTGGATGCAACCGCCGTTATGGTGAACGATCACTCGGCATTCCGGGTCGATTGGATGCCCTTCGCGGGACGGAGGCAATCGGGATACAACACGGGCGGCATCGGCTATACGATGCATGACATGACTCAGGACAAGATGGCTGTAATCAAGCTTTGAGGACATTGACTAGGGTGAGCAGCTGCCCGTTGTTGTGCCTGATGCGTCAGGAAAGATCAGACCGCAACTTTTCTGTTTGATGCAGCCGAAAGTACCTTTTGTGTCGATGGTACCCGTTTCTGCTAACCATTGGGTCGACCAAGTTTTCGCATACAGGCCCAGTTTTCTTTGCTCTTGCCACAACGATGCCGTTGCAACCGATTGCAAGCGCGGTGCAATATTGCGTAGTATTTCCTCATGACCGCACCAATTTCTTCCCTAAAACCGATTAGGCCCACATCATGAGTGTCACACTGAAAGATGTCGCGGCGCTGGCCGGAGTTTCGCGGTCTGCTGTGTCGCGCACTTTTACCGAAGGTGCCTCGGTTTCAGCCAAAACCCGCGGCAAAGTCGAAAAGGCCGCTGCCGAACTAGGCTATAGCCCAAATGCTTTGGCGTCGTCACTGACCACGGGGCGGACCAAGCTGATCGGCCTGATCTCGAACAACTTTCACAACCCCATATTCCTTGAGGTGTTTGATCTGTTCACCCGCACCCTACAGGAACGCGGCCTGCGGCCCCTGATCGTCAACCTGACGGACGAGGTTCAGCCCGCAAACTCTGTCAGGATGTTGCGGCAATACTCGGTCGATGCGGCCATCGTGGCTTCTTCGACGTTGCCACCAAGTTTTGCCAAGGCGTTCCACGATGCAGGCGTTCCCGTGGTGCATACATTCGGGCGTTCTGCTACGTCGCCCGAGGTTCACGTGGTGGGGATCGACAACGTGGAATGCGGGCGCATGGCTGCACGAGAGTTGCTTGCACGAGGGTACAGACGCATCGGTTATCTGGGCGGTCCCAAAGATGCGACCTCTGCCATGGACCGCTATCGCGGCTTCATGGAAGAGGTCGAAAAACACCCCGGCCTGAACGTTTCGCATTCCTTCGCGGGTGCCTATTCGTTCGAGGCAGGTCGCGCCGAAATGCTGCGTCTGTTGGCGGATACCCCTGCCGAGGGGTATTTTTGTGGCGACGATATTTTATCAATCGGCGCATTGTCAGCCATGAGCGATCACGGGATGAAGCCAGGTCATGATATCGGAATCATCGGCCTGAACGACATGGAGATGTCGCGTTGGGAAAGCGTTGACCTCACGACAATCCACCAGCCGATCAAGCAGATCATCACGGCGTCGGTCGATCTTGTGGAAGAGATGTTGAAAGACCCCGACCGCTACCCCGAGGCCCGCATCTTTCCCTGTCGGGTGATCGAGCGGGGCACATTGCGCCCCCGCCCCTGATCAGCGAAACATCGGTGGGCGCGCGTCTGTCCAAGCCCCATCGTTTCTGGACGACGCCACCGCTGCGTGAACGGCTGCGATGGATCGGACGCCGTCGGCAGGGGTTGGCAGACCATCTCGAACCTCTCCCTGAATGGCATCAGCCAAATCGCAATAGATATTCGCCACGGCCAGAGGGAAGCCTTCGGGGTGGGCAATCGCCACGCGTGACAGGCGCTGCGCGTCGTCGTGCAACCCGCCTTCGCCTTTTTCGATGATCTGAGTGCGCCCTCCGACCGGGGTATAGACAAGCTGGTTGGGCTGCTCGGATGCCCAGCGCAAACCACCGGTTTCGCCAAAGACCTGAATATCGAATCCGTGCTGCCGCCCGATAGCCACAGAAGACGTCCACAACCGCCCCACTGCGCCACCTTCGGTTCGGAAGTTGATCATGGCGTCATCCTCAAGCTCGCGACTGGGGATGGTCGAGGCCATATCCGCCGACAGGGTTTTCACCTCATCGTCGCTGATGAAGCTTGCCATGTGCAGCGCATGGATACCGCAATCGGCGAATTGACCAGAAACGCCCGCCATCGCCGGGTCATAGCGCCAACGCACGCGGGGGTTATCCGCGTCGGTCGCGTCACCGTGGTGGCCGTGGCTGAAATTCGTCACCACCAGACGCACCTTGCCGATATCGCCCGCCCGTACCATCGCACGGGCCTGCCGCACCATCGGATAGGCGGAATAGCAATAGTTCACCGCGCAGATCCTGCCCGAGGCTTCGGCGACGCGCACGATCTCCTCGCCCTCTTCCACGGTCATGGTCATCGGCTTTTCGCACAACACGTGGAAACCGGCCTCGAGAAAGGCTTTGGCGATCTCGAAATGTGTGGCGTTCGGGGTGGCAATCGTCACCAGATCAATGCGGTCGGAGCGGTCTTTTTCACCAACCAACATTTCTTGCCAGTCGCCATAGGCACGGTCCTGCGCCACGCCCAGACGCTGCGCATACTCGCGCCCGACATCGGGGCGATGGTCCAACGCACCTGCGGTGAATTCGAACATCCCGTCGGCCAGCGCGCCCAACCGGTGTGCAGGCCCGATCTGACTGCCCTCACCACCACCAATCATGCCCCATTTCAGCTTTGCCATGATCTTAGTCTCTCTGTTGTCTTTTCGTTTGTTCGGTCAGAATTGACTGACGTCCTGCCATTGCCGCTGGTCCGAGGACGCAAGCACCGCCGCCAAAACGCGGTTCACCTCATGCCCGTCGCGGAAGGTCGGCCAGATGTTTTGGCCTGTATGGATGGCCTGCAGGAAATCCTTCGCTTCGATGATGATCTGGTCCTGATACCCGGTGCCATGGCCCGGTCCCTGACAGAAGGGCTCATAGTCCGGGTGCGCCGGACCGGTCAGGATCTTGGTGAAGCCTCGCGACGCCTCAGGCCCTTCGCGGCGGTACAGCCACAGGGCATTCTGATCCTCCTGATCAAAGCGGATCGCGCCTTTGGTGCCAGAGATCTCATAGGCGTACCCCATCTTCCGTCCCGTCGCGACGCGGCTGAAATAGAGGTTCCCCATGACACCATTTTCGAACCGGCACATCATCTGGGCGTGGTCGTCATTCGTGACCTCTCCGCCCGGTCGATGGCGGTGGACGGTCTCCACATCTGCCATCACCTGCGTGATAGGTCCGATCAGTGCCATCGCACCGTTGACCATGTGTGGGGCCAGATCACCGATGGTGCCGTTTGCCATGCCCGTCGTGCGCCAGGTCGCCGGGGCCTGAGGGTCGGCGTAGAAATCCTCGGTATGTTCCCCTCGAAACCAGGTGACGTCGCCAATCTCTCCGCTGGCAATCAACTGTCTTGCATATTGACTGGCGGGGGTCCGGATATAGTTGAACCCAACCATATTAATTGCACCGGCTGCTTCAGCGGCTACCACCATGGCGCGGCTGTCCTCCAGTGACGCGCCCAGAGGCTTTTCGCATAACACCGGCTTGCCCAGCGCAGCGGCAGCCTCGGCTATCTGGCGATGCGTAGACTGGGGAGAGGCGATCACGATTGCCTCGACCTTTGGGTCGGCGACCAAGGCGCGCCAGTCGCTGGTCGCCCGCGCGAACCCATACGCTGCGCGATACCGCTCTGCGCTCTGCGACGTAGACGCGCAGATCACCTCAAGTCGGGGTCGCAATGCTGTGTTGAACACCGCCCCCACCGCGGCCATTGCGACCGAATGAGCCTTGCCCATATAGCCGCCACCGACGATTCCAATTCCGATTTCTGGCACTTGCAACCGCTCCGAACATTGTATTTGCAACCGGTTGCAAAATGAGTATCGTGTGAATTGATTCAACGCAAGGACCAACCATCCCTGCCCACCCTATTTCGCCGGAGGACACGACGTGAGCACCCTGATGGATGGGATCAAAGGAAACCGATTTGCTGTTTTCGGGCGCGCGGGCATTGACCTGTTTGCAGATCCTGTCGGTGTCAAAAGCGAAGATGCCGGCGCCTTTGGAGCCGACTTGGGGGGATCTTCGGCCAATATCTGCGCCGGGCTGGTAAAACTTGGCAGTCAGGCATCTTTGGTCACGTCGATTTCGGATGACGCGGTGGGGCGGTTCTGCATGAACAGGCTGACCCACTACGGAGTGGACACATCTTACATCCGTGTTCTGGGGGGTGAATATCGCACCTCTCTGGCGCTGTATGAAAGCCGGACCGAGGATTTCCAGAACGTCATTTACCGGAACGGAGCGGTCGACTTTCAGGTCACCGAAGAAGACGTCGACCGAGTAGACTACACTTCATTCACAGCCGTACTGTCCGCCGGAACTGTCTTTGCGGCTGAACCCTCGCGCAGCGCCACATTCCGCGCCCTTCAAAACGCCCGCTCGGCCGGATTGCCGGTGATTTTCGACATCGACTACCGTCCTTACAGCTGGCCGTCTGCGGAAGTGGCAGCAGATGTTTTGTCACGCGCGGGCGCGGCCAGCGATCTGATTGTCGGAAACGATGAAGAATTCGGCTTCATGGCTGGCGGTATGGAAAAGGGCTTTGCTAAAGCGCAAGAACTGGCTGGGAAACCGGGGCGCGTCGTCATCTACAAAATGGGTGAAAAAGGCGCAGTGACACTGGCCAACGGACAAGAAATCGAAACCGGCATCTACCCTGTCGACGCGATCAAACCTGTGGGCGCTGGCGACAGCTTTATGGCAGGTCTGCTGGCCTCGATCGCGGCGGGGTATCCGCTGAAAGACGCGGTGATGCGCGGGTCGGCCTGTGCGTCCATTGTCGTGTCCAAACCCGGATGTTCACCAGCCATGCCAACGACGTCTGAGCTGGATGCGTTTCTGGCGTCCCATCCCGGTCCAACGACCTAGGAGGTCTCATGCATATTGCCCCATTCGACAACCAGAACAAACCCATTGTGGATACTGATGACCCTAAAGTTCCGTTGAACTATTTCAACATCGTCAAATTGAAAAAGGGCGAGGCGTTCGAATATCAGGTACCCGGATATGAAACCTGCATTGTTCCGGCAACCGGCAGCGTCGATGTCGATGTGGAAGGCGTCCCCTTCCCTGCTTTGGGAAACCGGGGCGAAGACGTTTGGGATGGCGAACCCGAAGGGGCTTATGTTCCCGTGGGTGCCAAAGCGCAAATGGTCTGCGTGTCTGAATCCGCCGAGGTCTTTGTAGCTGGCGCGAAATACGACAAGGTGCTGGATCCGTTCGACGTGCGTGAACATGACCTTGTGCAATATGGCAGCGATGACACCAAGACCCATCGCAAGATCAAACATATTCTGGGTCAGAAACAGCACGACAAGGTGGGGCGTCTGCTGGTGAGTGAGTTGTTCACCGTCGGTCAAGGTGGCTGGTCAGGGTTCCCCAGCCACAAGCACGACACCAACCGCTTGCCCGACGAAACACGCCATGACGAGACCTATAATTTCCGCTTCAAACCCAACTGGGGCTCGGGTCTGCAGATGTTGCAGCGCGAGGACAACGAACCGGGGGATGCTTATCACATCGTCGATGGCTCGACTGTTTGTATAGACACCGGGTATCACCCCTGCTGCGTCTTGCCGGGGTATGAGATGTACTACTTCACCATCCTCGGTGGCCTGACCCAGCGGTCTCTGGTGCAGTATTTCCAACCCACCCATGCCTATCAGATCGAAACGATTCCGGGCATCAAAGACATGATCGCCAAGTTCAAATGACCCTTGTTACGCTGAAAGATGTGCTGCAACCGGCTTACGCGCAGGGCTATGCCGTCGGCGGGCTGGTAGCGCTGGGCTGGGAGGACATGCGCGCCTACGTGGCCGCAGCCGAAGCCGAAAATGCGCCCGTCATCCTGCAAGCCGGACCAAGCTGTCGCGAGCATACGCCCTTACCCATTCTTGGAAAAATGTTCCGGCACCTGGCTGAAAACGCCTCGGTCCCTGTCGTGGCGCATCTGGATCACGGCTATACGTATGAGGAGTGCAAGATCGCGCTGGACAGCGGCTTTACCTCGTTGATGTTCGACGGGTCGCGCAAGCCGCTGCAGCAAAATATTGACGAGACCGCCGCCATCGCCGAGATGGCCCACGCCGCCGGGGTTTCCTGCGAGGGTGAGATCGGGTTTGTCGGCTATTCCGGCGGGGAAGGATCGAACGGCACAGACCCCGAGGAGGCCGCGCAATTTGCCCGGCAAAGCGGTGTCGATGCGATGGCGATCTCGGTCGGCAACGTCCACCTGCAACAAGACAAAGAAGGCGGATTGGACGAGGCCCGTATTGCCGAGATCGACGCATTGACCGAGGTCCCGCTGGTGATCCATGGCGGCTCGGGCGTGCCGGTGGAACAACGCGCGCGGCTGTCGCGCGACACGTCGATCTGCAAGTTCAACATCGGCACCGAACTGCGGATGGCCTTTGGGAATGCCCTACGCGCAGCAGTCAACCGCGACCCAAACCGGTTTGATCGCGTGACTATCCTGAAAGAAACGCAAGACCCGGTCGAGGCCGCCGCCCGCGCCGTGATCCGCGCTTTTGGGGCACCACCGCAGAAGTAAGACACACTCGGTCAACGGGTCGCGGCCCCCACAAGCCTGATGCCGCGAAAGCGCGGGATCAGATCGAGCCGCCCTCGACCATGAAATTCCCCGCGCTGCACATGGCCGCATCGTCCGAGGCCAGAAACACCACCATCCGCGCCACATAGACCGGGTCAATCGGGTCTGGCAAACACTGGCGGTCGACCTGTTTGGCCAGCGCCTCGGGCGTGACCCACAGGTCCTTTTGGCGCTCGGTCATGATCCAGCCGGGAACGACGGTATTGACGCGGATGCGGTGATCGCCCAATTCGCGCGCCATTGTCCGGGTCAGGCCATGTACGGCGGATTTCGCCGTGGCATAGGCCGGGAACCCTGCGCCACATTCCCACCAGGAGTTCGAACCCAGATTGATGATCGAGCCGCCGCCGGCCGCAATCATACCGGGCGCAACAGCCTGAATGGCAAAGAACATGTGGCGGATATTCGTCGCCATACGTTCATCCCAATATTCCGGCGTGACTTCGCGCCAGTCGTGGCGATCATCATGGGCCGCATTGTTGACCAGAACATGCGCCGGGCCCAGTTCCTCGGACAGTTGCTCCAGTGCGTCGCGCAGCGTGCCGACGTCGCGCAGATCGCACTGCGCGAATGCGTGCTCGCCTTCCAGCTCGGCCAGCAGTGCGTGCCCGGCATCAGCGTTGATATCCAGAAATCCGACTTTCGCGCCTTGCTGGGCAAACGCTCGGACGGTCTGCGCTCCAATACCACCGGCGCCGCCGGTAATTACAACGGTTTTGCCTTTCAAACTGGGGTAATTCGCAAAATCTTGGGTCAACTATCTCGCTCCATGATCCATTCGACCTCGGGGGCCGGAACAAACCGCCATTTGCGCAGGGGACCTGCCATGACGTTCAGGTAATACATCTCAAACCCATAGGGCGCGCCGCAAGGGTGATGGCCCCGCGGCACGGTCACGACATCGCCATCGGATACAGCCATCGTCTCGTCCAACTGGCCGTCATCGGTATACACGCGCTGAATGCCAAACCCGTTGGCGGGGTTCAGCCGGTGATAATAAGTCTCTTCCAAATAGGTGATCCGGGGATAATCATCCTCGTCATGGCGATGGCTTGGATAGGATGACCAGTTGCCGTTGGGCGTAAAGACCTCGGTCACAAGCAGGCTGTCGGCGTAGTCTTCCGCCTCCATCGCGATGTTGTTGATATGGCGCGTGTTGGTGCCCTTGCCGCGCTGCGTCAGAGTGATCCCGTCCGGCCCAATCCGGCGCGCCGAATGACCACCCTTTCCGGGGGCCGAGCACACCGCCAAAACGCAGTCGGTTTCCGCCACTGCCTGCCAATCGGTCCCGTTTGGCAGATAAAGACAATGCGGAGGGGTCTTTTCGAACACATCCATCCGGTCGCCCAGCACGCCCCAATCCTGCCCTGCCCCGGTGATCTGCGCCTTGCCTTCTACCATGACCAGGATGACCTCGCGATCACCGGTCACCTCAGAAGCTGTGTCGCCTGCGCGAAGATGGTAGAGGCCAAACCCGACATAGCGCCATCCGGCACTGGCCGGAGTGATGTCATGTACCTTTCCGCGCGTGCCGAAGGGTTTTTTCAAAAGGTCTGCCATCTCGTGTTCTCCGTGTTGGGCGGGCACGTTCGCCCGCCCGATATTGCGTTATGCTGCCTGTCGGGTTTCCAGCGCTGCAAGCGCCTGTGCCAGTTGTTCTTCTGTCCACCCTTCGGATACCGCGCTGCGCAGGACATCGGCTTGGCTGGCGGGGGCGTTCCCGCCGACCGGAGGGTCCGTATCCAGATTGGTCGGAAACGGATACCCTTCGGCAGTGGCCGCGATGGCCGCGTCCAGCTCTGGCACCGACAAATCGCCACGCTGCTTCAACGCCACCAGCGCCGGGAACGCCCTCAGCGACATGGCACGCCGATCTATGGCCTCCATCGCGCGCCCAAAGGCCGAAGAGACCTGAAGCAGGTTTGCCATTCTGTTGATATCCGCGCTGCGGTTCTCGCCCGCCGCATGAAACAGCGCCGGGTTGAAGAAAACGGCGTCGCCTTTGTCCAATGGCAACTGGATATAGTTGGCTTCGAAATGGTCGCGGTGGGCTGCATCGTGAAACGCCAGATAGCCCGGTGCATAAAGCTGCGAAAACGGCAACAGCTTGGTCGGTCCGCTTTCGACCGGCATATCGCAATGCGCAACGGCGCCCTGCAAGGTCAGAGTCGCTGTCACCAAATGCGCGTGAACGGGATACCGCGCGGCACTATCCGCGCTTTGAAACCCCAGATGATAGTCCCGATGCGCTTGCTGTGCCTTGCCGCCGGGGCGGACCTGATTGACCTGTGCGGTCATCTGATAGTTCGGCCCCAGCCACGCCTCGCACGCGGCGGCAATCGAGGTGTTGCCGAAGTAAAGCGCAAAGCCTTCGGGATCCTTCATGCATTGCTTTTGCAGCGCATTCCACACCCGGTCATTGGCCCCTGAGGCCGCGAAGTGATCGCCTTCGCCTGCCCCGCCTTCGCGCTCTTCATCGATGATCTGCTGAAACACCTCAGTGGCCCGGTCGATCACGGCGGTATCCGCATAAGCGCCTTTCAGCGCGATCACTCCGGCCGAGCTGTTCAACACCTGCCCCCATTCCGCAAGCAGAGCTTTACGCTGTGCGCCATCCTCTAGCGCAGGCCGCAGGGCATTCATGTCATAAACGGGTACGTTCTTTTCAATGCCCGCCGCATGGGGCACCGCTGACGTCTGTAGGGCCTGAGAGGTCAACACCTTGAATTCATCCAGATCACAGGATTCCCGGTCAAAATATCCGACATATCCAAGTTCTTGATTAACCATGACTTTCTCCTTTATTCATGGCTTCGGTGTTGCCCCAGGGGGCGGTGAGTTATGTAGTGATCGTAAGCCCAGCCTCCCCACAGACTTCGACAATGTGCTCGTAACCTTTCTTCGAATATTCGTAAGGTGGCGCTTTGGCGGGGTCCTGTTCGGCCTCAACCACGATCCAGCCGCTGTAATCCATCGTCTTCAGCGCGTTTGCGACGGCCTGAAAGTCGATGCAGCCATCTCCCGGCACGGTGAAGGCGCCAGCAATGACGGCATCCAAAAAGCTGCGATTGTTCTCGCGTGTATCCTGCACGACCTGCGGGCGGATATCCTTGAAATGCACATGATGCACCCGGTCGCCCCAACGGTTCAGAGTGGCCAGCACATCGCCGCCGCCAAACAGCAAATGGCCGGTGTCAAAGCACAGCTTAACCTCGGGGCCCGACCCTTCCATCAGCCAGTTCACGTCATCTTCGCTTTCGATGATCGTACCCATATGATGGTGATAGGCCATGGGCATGCCCTGATCGGCCATCCACTTGGCCAATTCGGTGATCTTGGCGGCGTAGGCCAGAACTTCATCCTTCGACAGTTTCGGGCGGTCGTTCACCGGCGTTCCGATCTGACCCTGAACGGTGTTCGAGCATTCGGCGTACACGATACAGGGGCTGTTCAGCGCCACGAATTGTTCGACCTGTTCGCGCACGGCCTCGCGTTCGGTGGAAAAGTCATTCACCAGCGACGCGCCCGAGCACCAACCACCGCAAAGCGCAATGTCATTCGCCTCAAGATAGGCGCGCAACCCTTCGGTATCGCCGGGCATCCGCTGGCCGCGTTCGACACCAGTATAGCCGATCTCACGCGACTCTTTCAGCGCCTGCTCCATGGTGTAGGCAGCGGTCAGATCCGGCAGATCATCGTTCTGCCACGCGATCGGAGAGATTCCGATTTTCACGCTCATTTCGTGTTTCTTTCCTTGATCGCCAGCTCATAAGCCGCGCGTTTTTCGTTCACTTCGGGGCGGATGCTGACCTCGGGCACCGCCACTTCCCACCACGTGCCGCCATATTCGGTCGAGGGGTAAGGATCGGTGTCGATGACAACCACATAAGGCCCCTTGATATCGGCGCGTTTGGCAAGCGCGTCCTCCAGCTCGGCAATCGAGCCGACCTTGACCGAGGTCGCGCCCATCGCAGCCGCATGGGCGGCAAAGTCGATATTGGACGGGTTCTCATGCACCGCGTGGTCCAGCAGGTTGTTGAACTCGGCCCCGCCGGTGCCCATCTGCAAACGGTTAATGCAGCCAAAACCCCGGTTGTCGGTGATCACCACGGTGAAGGACACGCCCATCATCGCGGCCGAGGCCATCTCGGAATTGGCCATCATATAGGTGCCGTCGCCGGTAAAGCAGATCACGTCGCGCTCGGGCTCGGCCATCTTGATGCCCATGGCGCCCGCGATCTCATACCCCATGCAGCTGAAGCCGTACTCCATGTGATACGCGCCAGGGCGCGGGGCTTTCCACAACTTGTGTAACTCCCCCGGCATGGTGCCAGCCGCGCACATCACCACCGTATCGTTGTGCGAGGCGCGCTGGACCGCGCCCACAACCTGCATATCCGTCGGCAGCGCGTTCCCGTCGCCGGGCGCGTCCGTCAGCTTGTCGACCTTACCATACCAATCCGCCTTGAGCGTGTCCGAAACAGGATCGGCGCGATAGCCTTGAAGGGCAGCGCCCAGTTCCTCCAAACCCACACGGGCGTCAGATTGCAACGGCATCGCGCCGTGTTTTTCAGCGTCATAGGCGTTGGTGTTCAGGCACACCATCTCGCGATCCGGGTTCGAGAACAGGCCCCATGACCCGGTGGTGAAATCCTGCAACCGCGTCCCTACTGCCAAAACCAGATCAGCTTCGGCGCAGACATCATTGGCCGGTTCACCCCCGGTCACGCCAACGGGGCCCAGGTTCAACGGATGGTCCCAGGCCAGCGCGGACTTGCCCGCCTGCGTTTCGGTGACGGGGATGTTGTGCATTTCCGCAAAGCTTTGCAATGCATCCGTCGCATCCGAATAGTGCACCCCGCCGCCTGCAATGATCACCGGCCGTTTGGCCGCCTTGAGCGCCGCCACTGCGCGGGCCAGCTCACCTTCATCCGGGCGGATGCGGCGCTGATACCAGACGCGGGGTTCAAAAAAGCTCTCGGGATAATCATAGGCCTCGGCCTGCACATCCTGACAGAAGGACAGCGTGACCGGTCCGCAATCGGCGGGGTCCGTCATGGTGCGGAAGGCGCGCGGCAGAGCGGTCAGCAGATGTTCAGGCCGAGTGATCCGGTCGAAGTAACGGCTGACCGGGCGGAAGCAGTCATTGGCGCTGACCGTGCCGTCGCTGAAGTTCTCGGGTTGTTGCAGGACCGGGTCAGGCCCGCGTGTCGCAAACACGTCGCCGGGCAACAGCAAGACCGGCAGGCGGTTCACATAGGCCAACGCCGCCGCCGTCACCATATTCGTGGCCCCCGGCCCAATCGAGGACGTCACTGCCATCGTCTGCGTCCGGCGCTTTTGCTTGGCATAGGCAATCGCGCAATGGGCCATGGTCTGCTCGTTATGGCCGCGATAGGTAGGCAGGCTGTCTTTCACTGCATGCAGCGCCTCGCCCAGCCCGGCCACATTCCCATGGCCAAAGATGGCCCAGACGCCTGCGATAAACGGCTCTCCGGCCTCGTTCATCTGCGCACCCAGATAGCGCACCAAAGCTTGCGCTGCGGTCAATCGGACTGTGTTGCCCATTGTGATCCCTTTTCAACACAAGGCCATCCCGGCCATTCCTGCAATTTCGATAAGTCCTGACGGGCTGGGCGTTACACCGTTCCGCCCAAGGAGCCTTCGAGTTCGGCCATTTCCTGACCGCCCGCCATCAGATCCTGCAACTCTTCGGGCGTGATCTCGCCCCGTCGCGCCGTTCCCAATGTCTTGCCGCGATTGAGCACGGTAAACCGGTCACCCACGGCCAGCGCGTGCCGCACGTTGTGGCTGATGAATACAACACCCACGCCCTGACTGCGCACCCGGTCAATCGTTGCCAGCACGTTCGAGGTCTGGCGAACACCCAAGGCCGATGTAGGTTCGTCCAGGATCAGAATCTTCGCCCCGAAATAGACAGCCCGCGCAATCGCAACGGTCTGACGTTCACCGCCGGACAAGGTGCCCACAGCCTGATCAGGACCGCGCAGGTTGATGCCCATTTTGCGCATCTCTTCCATGCAAACGTCGTTCGCCTGCTCGACATCAAACCGCTTGAGCAAACCTTTCCCCTTGGTCGGCTCGCGCCCCATGAAGAAATTGCGGGTCACGCTCATCAACGGGATCATCGCCAGATCCTGAAAGACGGTTGCGATCCCTGCTTCCATCGCATCGCGGGGCGTGTCGAAATGCAGTGGTTTGCCTTCGAAATAGATCTCGCCCTTGGTCGGTTTGTGAACGCCGGACATAGTCTTGATGAAAGTCGATTTGCCGGCTCCGTTGTCGCCCAACAGACAGTGGCATTCGCCCGGCTTCACATCAAAGCTGACGCCGGCCAGCGCGATGATATTGCCGAAATGCTTTTCGATATCCTTCATCTCGACAATGGGTGCACTGTCGGTTGCGGAATCTCCGTGGTGGAACTTGGTATCTTCGGTCATATCAACGCTCTCCTGTCACGCGTTTACGGATCGCGTTGTTGAACAGAACGGCGATCAGCAACATCGCACCCAGGAAGACCTGAAACCAGTCCTGATCGAAATCGGTGTAGGTCAGGCCGATGACAACCATGCCAAAGATGATCGCACCAAAGAATGCGCCGATGGCGGAACCGTAACCGCCCGTCAGAAGACAACCGCCAATCACCGCAGCGATAATTGCCTCGAACTCTTTCTGGAACCCCCGACGCGCATCGGTCGAACCCGCATCCATCACCGTAATGATCGCGACCAGTGCGGCACAACAAGCCGTCAGCATGAACAGAGAAACCTTGACGCGGTTCACTGGAACACCCGAATTCGACGCAGCGGTTTTGTCTCCGCCCGACGCAAAAATCCAATTCCCGGCCGGTGTACGTAGCAACACATAGGTCGCGGCCACAGCCAGCACAATGAACCACAAAATCTCGACCGGAATACCGGGCACCTTGGGCGCGCCGCTTTTGAACGTATCGATCATACCGTTGGCCGCCAGCCACGAGAACAGGCCAGCGAACGCCTCGCCCGAGAAAAACGGAGCAAGCCAGTCATTTTCAGTCGCATCCCGGACGCCACGCAGCTGCGTCGACCCACCGGTCGCCATTTTCAATCCGACCAGCGACAAGCCCCTTAGAATGAACAAAAATGCGAGCGTCACGATGAATGAGGGCAGCCCCGAGCGGATCACGATATTGCCGTTGATCGCGCCGACGAATGCCGCAAACACAAAGGTCATCGGGATGGCAAACATCAGCGGCAGCTGCCACGTAACCACACAGACACCAAAGAACAGACCGGCAAACGCCACCATCGAACCAATCGACAGGTCGAATTCTCCCCCGATCATCAGCAGGGCGGCCCCAATCGCCAGGATGCCAAGCTGTGCCGCAGGGGTCATGAAATTCATCACTCCGGCCAGGGTAAACATGGACGCGTCGGCGGTGAGGCCAAAGAAGATGACCACCAATACGACACCGGCCATCGCACCCAATTCTGGTCTTTTCATCAATTTTGTCAGGAACGGTTCTTTTTTCACCCGTTCGTCTGCGGCAACTGGCGCTGTCTCGCTCATGGTTCCCTCCCACTTCGATTGAAACGGCGCAGCACGGCGCCGTTTCGGTTTTCACTGTCCCTTTGGTTTAGCGAATGCCCTGCGACGACAAGTCGATGACCTGTGCGGCTTTTTCCGTTGTCACAAGGTTCGGGCCTGACGGAACATTGCCACCCGGCATCAGGCCATACTTGGCGTGAAGCCCCATGAAGTTCACTGCCAGATACCCCTGCAGATACTGCTGCTGGTCGATGGCAAACGCAGCATCGCCATCCGCAATCGACTGCAAGAAGTTTGCCGACAGGTCGAACGACGCCACGTTCACGTCGCGTCCCGACGCCTTGACCGCCGCAACTGTCGGCTCACCAGCCGAGCTGGCACCCAGCGCCATGATTGTGTCGACATCTTCGTTCGCGGCCAGTGCAGCAGATACTTTGGATTCGATCTCGGACGGATCGTTCGAGGTCGGCAGTACTTCTACACTACCCGCAAACCCTTCGGCAAAACCCGCACAGCGTAGGTCAAGTGCGACGTTGCCAACCTCGTGGTTGACGCAAATTGCATTGTTGCCTCCCATCGAGGCTAGCTTTTCGCCCGCTGCCTTACCCGCATCGAATTCATCCTGGCCTACGTGCAACAAGGCACCAAGCTCTTTGGACACATCGGAACCCGAGTTGATCGAGATCACCGGGATACCCGCCGCGACGGCCCGCTCGATTGACGGCCCCAGCGCATCCGCATCGGGGATCGAGACGATCAGCCCGTCAGGCTCTTGGTTCACAGCGGCGTCGATCAACTGCGACATGGCCACCATGTCAAAGGTCTCAGGTGCGCGATATTCGACGTTGACACCGACATCCTTGCCTGCCTGCTCGACCCCGTTTTTCACAACGTTCCAGAACGCATCATTCGCCTGCCCGTGGGACACGACCACGATTTCCTGCGCAAATGCAGGCGTGGCCAGTGCCAACGCACCTGCGGCTACTACGCCTTTAACGAACTTATTCATTTGGTTTCCTCCCATTAGAACAGTTTGTCTTTTTGTCGGGGCGTCAGCCCCAATCATTCGGACGGACCGAATCTCCTGTGCTCCGGAAACACGCGGAGCTTTCCCCAGTTTCCGGAATTCGATTCATTTTGCAACCGGTTTCAAAACATCAGCCAAAGCCACTGCCAGACCAGATCGCAGTGATCGGGTCGCCGCCTCGGCCATGGCTAGGGCGGCCACTCCGTCTGCGAGAGTGACCGGCATAGGTGAGGAGTGTTGCGCTGCCCTCACAAACGCATCCCATTCGGCGCGGTACGCTGGCATATAACGCTCAAGGAAAAAATACGTTGGCTTGGCACCTGTGACGCCTTGAGCCGTGGATTTCACCACAGCGTTTTCCAATACGTTGTTGGCTTGCAGCAATCCGCCGGACCCCAACAACTCGATCCGCTGATCATAACCATAGACCGCACGCCGTGAATTCTTGATAACGGCGATCTGACCGCTGCTGTAAGTCATTGTTACAACAGCCGTATCCACGTCATCTGCTTGTCCGATTTCGGGATCGACGATCGCACTGCCAACGGCAGAGATCTGTTCCGGCAACTGACCCATCAAATAGTTCGCCATATCGAAATCGTGTATCATCATGTCGCGGAACAGGCCGCCAGACACTTTGACATAGCTGATCGGAGGAGGCGCCGGATCGAAGCTAGTAATAGATAGCATCTCGGGTTTTCCGATCTCCCCCTGATCAGCCGCAGCTTTAAGGGCCGAAAAGCTGGGATCGAACCGACGATTAAACCCGATCATCACAGGTTGAGCTGTCTCAGCAACCGCCATTTGACAGGCTTGAGCACGCTCTAGGTCCAAATCCACGGGCTTTTCGCACAGAACAGCCTTTCCCGCGCTGGTTGCGGCTTGGATCAAATCGGAATGCGTGTCGGTTGGCGTAGCAATGAGGACCGCATCTATCGAGGAATCAGCGATAATTTCTTCAGAACTGGCCGCTTTGGCACCGTATTGGGACGCCAGAGTATCCGCCGCCTCGGTCACTGCGTCAGAAATTGCCACCAACTCGGACTGGGGATGCCCGGCGATTGCATCTGCATGCACACGCCCGATACGTCCTGCTCCCAGTAATCCGATCTTTAGCATGGGGGCCTCCCGAATCCTCTTCTCAGCGCAACAATGTTCATTTTTGCAACCGGTTGCAATGTTTTTTCTCACGGTCGGGGCATCCGTATTGCAAGTCACAAGCTCTACTCAGACTCGATTGCAGATCGAAGATCGAATGATACCTTCACGATTTCAAACGTTTCAAAGTTAGAGACCTTTTTGAAACCTGGGTGATTCTGGTGGCGCACATTCGCGCTCCCAAAATACATGGGTGGTGTAAGGGTTTAATTTTCAGACACTTACGTGTCACTCACTTGAGGCGAAGAATTTTCACAAATTTTATGTCATAATGACCCATTGTTTTGTGGGGTGCTGTCAAAATGTTTGATTATGAAATTACGTCGAAATTCAGTTTGGGCGGGTTCAATTTCGGAGAATTCGGCGTATCAACCTGGATCGGTCAAATCGTCGGGAACCCGGTTTTCCTGATCATCACAGTGGTTGGATTGTATTTTCTGGCACGGCTGGTTTTCGCCAAATAGGCAAAACCATCGCGACAATGTTGCTAACTCCCCTTGGCTGGTCGCCAAGGGCTCGGTCTTTTTTAATCAAAACTCAGCCGTCAGATGAAATGGCGCCCACGGGAGGACTCGAACCCCCAACAGCCCGATTAGAAGTCGGATATTCTATCCAGTTGAATTACGTGGGCGCAAGTTCGCTTTTATTGGACAACGCCAACCGATAAGTCAACGCGGTAATTGCGACCCTGTCGCGCGGCCGAGTTTCAAGCCTTTGGGTTAAGGTCCAATCGCATGAACGCGCTATTTGGGTCTGCCTCATATCCGTAAATCGGTCCGCAATATGCGTAGCCCAGAGCTTCATAGAGCTTACGTGCGGCGTTATATTCCATAAGATGCGCCGCTCCGGTTTCAAGAACCAATGCCGAAACGCCCTCGGCCCGCGCCAAAGTTTCCAAGTGGTTCATTATCTCGCGCGCCAGCCCTTTCCCCCGTTCAGATGAAAGAACATGTACGGACTTCACCTCGGCGGTGCCGTCCGGCAATGTTTTCAGCGCGCCACAACCGACAGGCCTGCTGTCGTTGTACGCAGCCCAAAACCGCATGTCCGGCCCGGCTAGCCCCTGCGCATCCATAGTATGATTGCTTTCAGCCGGTCCTGCCGTTTCGCTATGTGCAAAGTGAGCCTGCACCAGTTGCCGCACACCATCCGACGTGGGATCAGCCAGGCGAATGTGGATCATTCAGTGCGTCCAGGGCGCGCGTCGGTCGGTGGCGAAATTCTCACCATATCCACGGGCGCGCAAATTTGGTTTGCGCTTATGCGGCTCGCTGACAATGGCTTCGATACCGTTGTCTTTGGCGTAGTCCAGCGCCTCTTCCTTGGTATCGAATTTCAGGCGCACCTGTGTCTGCGTATCGGACGACGACGTCCAACCCATCAGCGGATCAACCTCGCGCGAAGACGCAGGGGCATATTCCAGAACCCACTTGCGGGTCTTGGCCATTCCCGAAGTCATGGCATTCCTTGCAGGTTGGTAAATCCGTGCGCGCATGTCGCCTCTCCGTACTCGCTTGGCTAGGGGTGTTTATGCGTCAGACGCGCCGCCCGGACAAGCCCGCAATTGTCGCAATTGAAGCGATTGGAAATGCCCCCTTGAACAAGAACAAAAACAGACCAAAATCAGGCCCGAAAGGAATCCCCCCTTATGGCCTATGCACATTCCGACAAGACGCAGCTGACCTCAGAAGATGTCCGCGCCCGCCTGAAGCTTGAGGGCGGCAAGGCGTTTGTCATGCACACTGATTTTGCGCCCGCAGGGGACCAGCCCACCGCCATCACGGAGCTGGCGAGCGGCGTTCGCGATGGCGAGCGCGATCAGGTTCTGCTGGGCGCGACGGGCACGGGCAAGACCTTCACTATGGCCAAGGTGATCGAGGAAACCCAGCGCCCCGCTATCATCCTTGCCCCCAACAAGACGCTGGCCGCGCAGCTGTATGGTGAGTTCAAAGGCTTCTTCCCCGAAAACTCGGTCGAGTATTTCGTGTCCTACTATGACTATTACCAGCCCGAGGCCTATGTGCCGCGCAGCGACACCTACATAGAAAAAGAATCTCAGATCAACGAACAGATCGACCGGATGCGCCACTCGGCCACGCGGGCGCTGTTGGAACGCGATGACGTGATCATCGTCGCCTCGGTGTCGTGCATCTACGGTATTGGCTCGGTCGAGACCTACGGGGCGATGACGCAGGATTTGAAGGTGGGCCACGACTACGACCAGCGGCAGGTGATGGCCGATCTGGTCGCCCAGCAATACCGCCGCAACGATCAGGCGTTTCAGCGCGGGTCGTTCCGTGTGCGCGGCGATTCCTTGGAAATCTGGCCCGCTCACCTTGAAGACCGCGCCTGGAAGCTGTCCTTTTTTGGCGAGGAACTGGAACAGATCACCGAATTCGACCCGCTGACCGGCGAACGCACGGCCACGATGGAGCAGGTGCGGGTCTACGCCAATTCCCACTACGTGACGCCGAAACCGACGATGCAGCAGGCAATCATCGGGATCAAAAAGGAACTCCGCACCCGGTTGGATCAACTGGTTGGCGAGGGCAAACTGCTGGAAGCCCAGCGCCTGGAACAGCGCACCAATTTCGATCTGGAAATGCTGGAGGCCACCGGCGTCTGCAACGGGATCGAGAACTACTCTCGCTATCTGACGGGCCGCGCGCCGGGCGAGCCGCCCCCGACACTGTTCGAGTTCATCCCCGACAACGCCATCGTCTTCGCTGATGAATCCCACGTCAGCGTCCCGCAGATCGGCGGCATGTACCGGGGCGACTATCGCCGTAAATTCACGCTGGCCGAACATGGGTTCCGCCTCCCGTCCTGCATGGACAACCGCCCGCTGAAGTTCGAGGAATGGGACGCCATGCGCCCGCAATCCGTCTTTGTCTCGGCCACCCCTGCCAAGTGGGAGATCGAACAGACCGGCGGCGTCTTCACTGAACAGGTGATCCGCCCCACCGGCCTGCTGGACCCCGAGGTTGAAATCCGCCCCGTCTCGATGCAGGTGGACGACCTGCTGGACGAGGTGCGCAAGGTCGCAGCCGATGGATATCGCACGCTGGTCACGACACTGACCAAACGCATGGCCGAAGACCTGACCGAATACATGCACGAACAGGGCATCAAGGTGCGCTACATGCACTCGGATATCGACACGATCGAGCGGATCGAAATCCTGCGCGACCTGCGGTTGGGGGCCTTCGACGTGCTGGTCGGCATCAACCTGCTGCGCGAAGGTTTGGACATCCCCGAATGCGGGCTGGTCGCCATTCTGGACGCGGACAAAGAAGGGTTCCTGCGGTCCGAGACCTCTCTGGTTCAGACCATCGGCCGCGCCGCGCGCAACGCCGAGGGCCGGGTGATCATGTATGCGGACAAGATCACCGGCTCCATGGAGCGCGCGCTGAATGAGACCAACCGCCGCCGCGCCAAACAGATCGCCTATAACGAGGAACACGGCATCACGCCCGAGACGGTGAAGAAAAACGTCGAGGACGTTCTGGCCGGGCTCTATGAGGGCGACGTCGACATGAACCGCGTCACCGCCACCATCGACAAACCGATGCACGGCGCGAACCTTGAGGCGCATCTGGACGGGTTGCGCGAACAAATGCGCAAAGCCGCCGAGAACCTTGAGTTCGAAGAGGCCGCCAACATCCGGGATGAGATCAAACGTCTGGAAGCGGTCGATCTGGCCGTCGCCGACGACCCCATGGCGCGGCAATGGGCGGTCGAGAAGGCCTCGGAAGACGCAGTAAAAGCGCGCGGACGGTCAACGGCTGGCAGGCCGGGGCAGCGGGGCGGGAATGTGAAGCGGAGGAAACGGTAGACCGTTAAAGACGTAATTCAAAGATGCCGCGCATGGCGAAATTTGATTCTGTCACCTTGCCCAACTGCGTTCTGTAGCTAGGTTCAGGTTATGCGAGCCGTTTTGTTATTAATGATCCTCAGCACCCCTGCCTACGCGTGGGATGTAACCGTTGATGAAATTTGCACCCTGTCGCACGAGACCGACGCGGCGAAAATATTCCTTACCTACGAGCCGTCCAAACCGCTTTATACAATCACCGTGACCCAAGCGAACTCTGATTGGACACAGACTCCGTGGTTCGCAATGCGCTTCGAAGGATCGTCCCCGATCGAAATTGCCACATCCCGCCATGTTCTTTCCGATGACGCAAAGTCATTGACGGTTACAAATACGGGTTTCGGAAACGTGCTTGATGGGTTGGAGTACAACCAAATAGCCTACGCATTCACGCAGGATCATGTGGCCACATTCTCGCTGGACGGCGCTGCTGACCCGGTGCGGATTTTCCGCGAATGTGCTGGGGCTCAACTGTCATAAACCATCTGGAATATGACTATTCCTGATTTTTGCCTCAGCGCGTTTCCACGGTATTTAGTTTGATTGCATAAGTCTCGAGCACCTATACCCCGCGCGAGTGTTTCTCGCGCGGGTCCGTGCTCACCCCTTATCCCAATGGGCAATCACATCATACCCAACTGGTGAGGGAGGGCCTTCCATAAATTCAGCGAAATGCCCCCAGAGCTCGGCCACTTTCGAGGCGTTCGCGTTCGATGTTTCCTCACTCTCGACCACCGAGATCACATAGCCTGAACCGTCTTCATTCATGACATTGGTAAAGCTGTGCATGCCGGGCATGCCCATAATTTCGGATTTCAGTGCATTCATCTTCTCAGTTGCGGCGTCACGGGTGCCGGGCTTCATTTTAAATTGAGTAATTCGCGCAAACATCATTTTCCTCCCTCATGGGACGAGATTGCGCTTTGCTGGGTTTATGCAACCTCGCCAAGAACATATTAACACGCCGCTAAATAATCTCATATTGAGAGTTTGTTATTCGAGGTAATTTCAACTTTAAGCCTCAGCAATTTGCGACGGCTGACACTTCACAGTTGCAGCCCAGCGCTCTCTGCTTCACGTTTGAAATCACAAATTGTGATTCCAAACGGTTGCCATGACGAACACCCTGCCCAGCACGCATGAGGTCCAAAGCGCCATTCACCGCGTGCGTGGCACCCGCGTGGTGCTGGCCGAGGATCTGGCACAGTTCTACGGAAAATCCGTCAGCGCCTTCAATCAGGCCGTGTCGCGCAACAAGGACCTGTTCGAGGGCTACCGCTTTCAGCTGACCGATGCCGAGGTCGCCGATTTGCAATCACAAAACGTGATTTCAAAGCCCAAAGGGCGCGGCGGGCGGCGGGTCAACCCTTGGGTCTATACGGATTACGGCGTGGCCATCGCCTCGGCCCTGTTCAAAGACCCGCGCGCGGTCCGGATCACGCGGATGATCACCGAAGCCTTTGTGGACGGGGCCAATGCGCTAGCCGAAACCCCGCGCAGCGCGCCGGAAATCCTGCCGCCCGAGGATGCACCCGCCACGCTGCTGCCCAATGGTGAGCAGTTGCGCGATCTGGCCGAAAACATCCTCGATTCCGGGCAGCAGAGCCTTGTGGATTACATCGCCAACCCAACCACCAAACGCCAGCAGGCCGTAGCGGCGATCATGAAAACCCTGGCTGAGACAGCCGGAGAAGAGGTGCGCACCCAACAGGAGCGCCTGCGCCTGCGCATTGCCGAGCGTCTGGCTACCGGTGACTATGCCGATAATGATGACCGCAAACAGTTGCTGGAATTGCTGCAGGCGATGAAGGGTTAAACCCCCAGCTCTGCTCGCAACTTTTTGGTTAGCTTCGCAACAACCAGATCATAAGAGGTCACGATATGTTCGCGCAGCGACGCATCACTCATCCCGCGTTCCTCGTGTACCTGCAGCCATTTCATCCCGCGCGAAGCCAGATAGGGCGCTGGGCGTATACCGGGCTCGTCGCTCAGAACCTCAAAGGCGAGATCGGTGGCTTTGAAGGTGAAAGCATCCTGGCCATTGTTCCAGCCGCAGATCGCAAACACCTTACCACCCACTTTCCAAACATCCGCATCACCCCATTGCACCACATGGGTGGTCGCTTTGAGAGTGTCGCAGAAACTGTTGAACTCGTCGCGGGTCATGCAGGGATCAGGGGCGCAGGAATTTGGCGTTACCGACGCGCTCCGAGCTCTGCTGGGGCCTTGCCAGTGCGTCTTGTTGGACAAAATCACACGCCACGCCATCCGTATTCGGGTCGTTGCGCGGGTGATAGCCGGGCTGACCTTCGAAATAGGGACCTGGCAAAACCGTCTGAGCCGCGTTGCACCCGCCTATTAGCGCCACCAGATGCAAGACGGCCTCTTCCTGATCAAAATCTGACGTACGTAGGTACACGCTCAACGCAATCGCCGCGGTCGTGATCGGAAGCATCAGGATCATCAGTGTGATCCGAAGCGGAGACAGTGCTCTGTTACGCGTAACATCCGCACGCCGCTGGCGCTCGGGGCAAGTCGGGTCGGTAAAGACCGGACGCAGGGAGGAATCTCGGATCGACATATGTGAGTAGTATACACGGTTTAAAGCGATTTCGAGCACCCTGTTTCCGCACACGCCTTATTAAGTTTTGGTGATCAGGACTGTGGTTGCCTCTGATTTCTGCGGCTAGGGTAATCTGGACCACAACACGCATGGTATGTTGATTGAAATGGCAGAAACCAATCCTTTTAGAACCGTAGACGACGACGCGCGAAAACTGGCACGTGATCTTGTCGCCTCGGCAACTTTTGGCGCATTGGCTGTGAGCCGACCAGGAAATGGGTTTCCGTCCGTCTCTCGGATTGCGCTGGCCGTGGGGCCGAATGGATTGCCCATCACGCTGATTTCCGACTTGGCCGACCATACGCACGCCCTGAATGCAAATCCGAACTGCGCCATTTTACTTGGTGAACCGGGTGAAACCGGAGATCCGTTAACCCATCCACGGCTAACACTGCATGCCAAAGCAGAATTCGTTGCGCGCAGTACGTCTGAGTACGTTGATCTGCGCAACCATTACCTAAATCAGCGTCCGAAAGCCAAGTTGTATGTCGACTTTACGGATTTCAGGTTCGTCCGCTTTGAAGTCACCGATGGGCTTTTGAATGGCGGGTTCGGCAAGGCATGGCGCCTTGCCCCCGTAGATTTCTTGCCCAGTCAGCGCACAACGTGAACCGCGCAAGCGGCGTGCCGGACAACGTGGTTCGCCGTAGAGCCTAACAACAAGTCCTGCATCCCCGGACGGTGCGACGCCATTATGATAAGATCAGGTTTATGCTCTGCCGCCCAGTCCAGAATGCTACGGCCCGAGTGCCCTTCTATCACAATACCCTTTGCGTTGGGCAATTTGGCTGCAAGGCCGTCTAACTCTGTTTTAAGTGCGTTACGCGCCTCGCTCAGGTATTCGGGTGGCATGTATGAGATGGCATAATTGGGGATATGCTCGACCACATGAAGCAGCGTGACCTGAGCATCTGGCGTTGCCAAAACCTCTGCCAGTTTCAAAGGGCCGGAAATATCCCGTTCTGCATCAAAGGAAATCGGGACCAAAATATTGTGATACATGACGCGCACCTCCGTTTCATTCATCGGAAATTTGCACCAATACCAAGGGGTCGGCTTTGATTTAGGTCACTAAGTACCAAATGTTTCGGCAACGTCATACATCACCGGCTCGAAGCTTTTGCACATTTCGTTTATTCTACGATTGCGGTCGCGCATTTCCGGCGTGCGTAGCATGGCCAGGAAATCCTCGCGCCGCTCCCATTGCGAATAGTTGGCAATCCGGGTTTGCGCGTCATTGACATGTAAACCTGCGGCGATGAATCCCGGTTGCTTGGAAATGAACTCGGCATAGGCATCTGTCAGCGCTTCAAGCAGGTCATGACATGTGCCCGGCGTCATCTCGAATGTGGTGATTACGGTCTGGACGCTGGCATTTTTCGCGATGTTCGGCATCTGGAATCTCCCTTGTTCTGGTCGAGCCTAACACAAGTTCTAAAAAGGTCCCGGGGTTTCCTGAACGGTGCGCCACAAACCGGTATTTGCGAAAAAGTAAGAATAACTAACGATCCGTTAACCATGCTGCCCGATGCTTTGCGCATGTTCCGGCTTGGCTGTCTTTTTGCTCTGTTTTTTGTGGCGTCCCCCGCGTGGCCCGGCGCCTGGCTGCGTGCCAAGGACTCGGCATTCACTGCCGCTTCGGTCACAGTTTTCAAAGATGACTATGGGTATGACTATAAGTCAGCTCTGTATGCGGAATGGGGCTACCGCGAGAACCTGACACTGGGTTTCGACTTTGAAGAAAACCGAGACATTTATGGGCACGCCACCGTTTTCGCCCGCGTTCCGGTTGCCGATTTGAACAATATAGGGCGCTTCGCAGCAGAGTTCGGCGTCGGAGTACATCACCGACACCGTGACGCCTGGGCCCTTTACAAGGCGACACTGTCCTACGGCAGAGGTTTCCAGACCGGCTGGGGCAGCGGGTGGGTCGCAATTGACACAACGCTGGAATACCGCACTCATGATGCGCTGTTCAGAAAACTGGATATCACAACCGGCCTGTCCGCACCCAGATTGCTCAACCCGCTGTTGCAGATAGAAACATCCTATCGCTCCGGGGACCCGTTGTATTGGCGTGTGCGCCCCTCAGTCATGATCCGCAAGCAGGACAGACCGACAACATGGGTTCTGGGGTTGGAACGAAAAGATGCCCGCAATGATACGGGCATCAAGGTCGCAATATGGGCGGATTTCTGAAACCCGCAGATCAGACCTCCATTCGGATCATGGTAGACACCGTTCCGCGAAGTGACTGCGACCAGCGAAGGTTGATCACGTCATTGCCTGCACCTTGCTCAAGTTCGACATAAGGCGTGTCATGCACGATTTGCCCAAAACTATTTCTCAGCGGCCCCAGGACTGTGACCGCATCACACCCACGTGCTTTTCCCCCGAATGGTAAACGCCCTTGAGCCCAAACCCCCCACACTTGCGAGTTTGAGTTCTGCGAAAACCGCAAACGCAAGGGATTTTCGACCTTCGCCGTAACACCATGAAACGTGTTGTCCCTGACACTTACGTTCAGGTGCCTAAAATGGTTCAGCCCCGCAAAAGTCGTGTCCACGCGTTCAGCACGATCAATAGTTCCGTTGACCGACCGGAATTTGTTCCCAGCAATGACGACTCCATTCAGGAAATGCCCAGGACCATGCGGGCGGATCACGATATTGCTGAACCACGGCGCAACCTCGTTGCAGTAAAAAATATTGTCCGTGATGGTCATAGCACTGAACGAAAACCCGGCCGTGTAAGTCGGGTTCGCATCCCTCTCGTTCGTCCATTGCACAAAACAGTTGTCGACGTAGTTCTCGGAAATAGTCGAGCTGTTATATGTGCCAATCATGACAAGCCCTGCGCTGCGCACGCCTCGGGCAATACTGTCCCCCTGGAAGAAATGGTTACCAAGCACCAGGTTGTTCGTCCCCGCCAGAACCGCGAAACTTTGGAACCTGACAGCTCGGTTGTGTCGCAATTTGACGTCATTGGCCGTCGCATTCAAGGCAATGGACCTGCGGTCCGGCACATTGAACGACTCCTCGCTCGACAGGAACTGACAATTATCAATCAGCATTCCCTGACATCCCGTTCCAATCGAGGTGATGCCCCGGTCCTTCGGACGGCTTATGAAACAGTTGGCGACCGCGAAAGTACTCCCGGACGGAGCAAGCCGGATCGCGCTGCAGCGGCCGTTGCACTGAAACTCAATCTCCTCCATGCCGAACTTGCGCAGAGTGCCAAAGCCGATGAAATCCAAAAGATACTTGAACGAATAAAACGTGAAGTTTTGGGTGCCCGCGGCGTCAAAAATGGGGGCGTTCAACCTAATTTCACCCGCACCCACGTTTTTGGACCGGACATATATTTCGCGACCAACGCCGTTTCCCTGAACCAACGCACCAACTGGTATATTGGCCACATTGGCAACATTGGTCAGGCGGGTCGGGTCCGAAGGGCTATAGGTGGCGACCGAAGTGAAAACTTCGGTATCCCAAGCCGAATTGCTTTTCACATCAAACTGGCCGTTTCGGATGACGCGGCGCGTCGAAAAACCGCTCTGTCGGTTTGGAACCGCCGCAGCCATATCTATCGGACCGTTGACCGAAATTTTGCGCCCACCCATGTCTAGCGATTCATGATCCGAATTGTTCAGTAACGCCTGAAACGCCTTTTTAAAGGCCAGCTCTTCGTCCCCAAAAGCCGTGATGTAGGCGGGCAGATCAAAGTTTTTCGTCAGTAACAACATCTTGTCGTCAGGCATTGTGACAGTGCCTTCAAACTCGATCTCAGAGGCGATGGTCGTGTTTTGCGTCAGCGCATATGTCCCTTCTGACACGAAAACACGACGCCCGGCCGCCGCCCGATCAGCGGCCACAAATGCAGCCGTATCATCTGCGACGCCATCACCAATCGCACCGAAGTCACGCACATCGACAAGGCTGATCATATCGCGCAGGAAAACATTTGTGACATCGGTGATCTCGATATCATCAACGCGAACAACGGCACCGTTTGCCCCAACCAAGTCCAATCCGAAGTGGCCGTACAGCGCTGCGACGCCCCACGGCATATCAACACCGTTGCGCTGACCCGTGCCAACAATCGCGGTGATTTCCTGAACCCTGCCATAACCTGAAAGCTGGGTCGCGGGGCCTTGTTCGATCACGCCATTCACATGCGAGTCACCTGCACCCCCTGCCCATGCGGCGATCCGAACTTCGGGCAAGGGACCGCTGATCGCTTTCACCCTCGCTTTGATCTGAAGATAACATCCCGGCTGCAAGGGTGTCTGACCCATGTACCGCAGCTTTTGAGTAGCGCTGACCTTCAGGATCTCGAGACAGCCGCCAAAATCCGCATCCGCAGGAACGAACGCGCCAGTGCCCGATCCGTCATAAGTGGGCGACCCCGGTGTGCCGTCTCCGCTGGACCAAACGCTCAGACCGTTTGCAAAAGCAGGCGGCATGAACACAATGCCGTCGGTGATTGCCTTGTTCATAGAAATCCCTTTCCCAATCGCGCCACAGCCAAACGCCGCGCGCATTAACCCAGTGCCCGGGGGAACGCCCCGAACGCATAGGCCTGAGTAAAGAAAAGGAATTAACCGTCGCTCATGACCGCGCACGGTGGTGTTGCATCAAGCCGACGGATCGCCGTTACCCAACAGCTGCACGCCATTGATCTTCCAGCCGTTTTCACGCTGCACCATCTGATAGTCCAGAATATGCACCCGGCCGTCGACGTCGGTGATCATCACCTTCTGCCACAGCAGCCCTGAGATTTCGCGCAGTTCCAGGAACCGCACATCCGACGGACGCCAAACCATCGGATAGCCGCGCTTGACCATCACGCCGAAATTCTCGGGCGTCTGAAACAGACGTTGGATATTGGGGCTGGCAAATGTGAACGCAGTGGCGAAATCATCCGCCTGAAACGCCTGTATCTGTGCGGCGATATTGGCCTCGATCTCGGCATTCTGGGCAAACGCACCCGTGGCCAGACCGGCACTCAGGGACAAAGCAAGCAATAGTCGACGCATGGGGCCACCTCCTAAACCAAGGGTAGCCCCACACAGCATCAGGTCAAATCAGACCAGTTCTCCGGCCAGCGCCTTGTCGATCAGAGCGATGGTTTCAGGCACACCATAAAGCGCGATAAACCCGCCAAAGCGCGGGCCTTGCGACGCACCCAGCAGCACTTCGTAGAGCGCCGTGAACCAGCCGCGCATCGGGTCGAACCGCTCGCGTCCGATGGAATAGACCACCGATTGCAACGCCTCATCCTCGATCGGGCCGTCATAAGCCTCAAGCGCAGCTTTTAGCGCCTCCAGCGCCTCGCGTTCCTGATCCGTCGGTGCGCGGTGCTCACGGGTTGGTTTGACGAAATCGTTGAAGTAGCGCACCGCAAAGCCCGCCGCCTGATCCAGATCAGGATGGGTCTCAGCCGTAGCCTCCGGCGCGTAGCGGCGGATGAAACCCCAAAGCGCCTCTTTGTCCTCGGCACCAGATACTGAAGCCACATTCAACAGCATGGCAAACGGCACCATAAGCGTCGACTCAGGAACCGCACCGCCATGGATATGCCAGACAGGGTTGTTCAGCTGTGCTTTCAGCTCTTGTCCCGGATAGGCGCGCAGCTGCTGATGATACTCGTCCACAGCCTTGGGAATGACGTCGAAATACAGACGCTTGGCCGTCTTGGGCTTTTGATACATGAAATACGACAGGCTTTCGGGTGCGGCATAAGTCAGCCACTCTTCCATCGACAAGCCGTTGCCCTTGGATTTCGAGATCTTCTGCCCCTGCTCATCATTGAACAGCTCATAACTCAGCGCTTCGGGCGGCTGTTTGCCCAGCGCCCGGCAGATTTTCGACGATTGCGTGACTGAATCGATCAGGTCTTTTCCCGACATCTCATAGTCCACGCCCAGCGCGGCCCAACGCATCGCCCAGTCGGGCTTCCACTGCATCTTGACGTTGCCGCCTGTGACCGGGATTTCGACCTTTTCGCCATCAGGCTCCTGATAGACGATGGTGCCTTTGGACACGTTGCGCTCAAGCGTCGGCACTTGCAGCACGTGGCCGGTTTTCGGGCTGATCGGCAAGAAGCATGAATAGGTCTCGCGCCGCTCGGGCCCGAGGGTCGGCAGCATGATTTCTTGTATCTTGTCGAAGCGCTCCAGCGCAATCAGCAGCGTCTCATCAAACTTGCCGCTGGTGTAGTAATCAGTGGCCGAGGCAAATTCATACTCGAACCCAAAACTATCCAGAAAATCGCACAGCATCGCGTTGTTGTGCTGGGCGAACCCTTCATGCGTGCCAAACGGGTCGCGCACCTTGGTAAGCGGCAAGTGCAGGTCTTCTTTCAACTCGTCCTGCATCGGCACGTTGGTCGGAACCTTCCGGAACCCGTCCATATCATCTGAGAAGCAGATCAGCTTGGTCGGGATATCGCTGATCTGTTCAAACGCGTGCCGCACCATCGAGGTCCGCGCGACCTCGCCAAAGGTGCCGATATGCGGCAGGCCCGACGGGCCATAGCCGGTTTGGAACAGCACATACCCCTTTTCCGGCGCACCTTGTCTGTAGCGTTTGAGGACCCGGCGCGCCTCTTCGAAAGGCCAGGCCTTGGACGACATCGCGGTTTCACGCAGTTCAGACATTTTTAGGTGCTCCATCGGGAAATACAGCGCGGGACGCCCCATGCGACCCGACCGGCCCCTCCTATTGTGCCGGTGCAGCATGAGTCAATAAAGCGCGCTGTTTTTCTGAACGGAAACCCCGATTGCGGCTTACTCGGCTGCCGTTACTTTCGGTGGGAACTTATTAGGCAACAGACCCAAACGCTGTGCCTGATGCACATCAGCCAGCAGATCCCTATCAGCGGCGGCAAACAGTTCTTCGGGGTCGCCCAGTACAAAGTACCCCATCTGGTGCATGTCGATCCGATAAGGCGTGCGCAAGATTGTCAGGATCTCGAACGGGTCCCGGTCAGGAATGTCGCTATCCACAGCATAGACCAGTTCCGTGGGCGAGGACGCCAGCCCCGAGCCCAGCGCCTTGATCTGCCCGTCCTGTCGGCGCAATCCGAATTCAATCGAAAACCAATAGAGGCGTATCAGCCACGCATAGTCCTTGTTCCCCGCCTGCACCCCGGCCTTGCCGATCGCATGGCTGAAAGCCGCGAAACGCGGGTCGCTCAGTAGGGGCGTGTGGCCGAAGATTTCGTGAAAGATGTCGGGTTCTTCAATATAGTCAAAATCCTCGCGCGACCGGATGAACGAGGCTGCAGGAAAAACTCGATCCGCCAGCATACCAAAAAAGGTTTTGAACCCGATCAGCGCCGGAACCGGCTGAACCCGCCACCCGGTCAGGTCCAGAAGACGCTCGGATATATCCGCGCAGGACGGAACGCGGGTTTCGGGCATCTCCAACCGCTTCAACCCGTCCAGATATTCACGCGCCATGTAGCGCTGCACATTTTCCTGCTGCGCTGCATAAAGGTCCGCCCAAACCGCATCCTCCTCGGCAGTATAAGCAATATGGCCGCGCGCGTCGGCCTGTTTGGCCACGTATTTGGTGGATTTGGGCATGAAACGTCCTCCTCGATAGAATTTTAGCCCATACTTGTGGTAAAAATGACCTAAAGGCGTGAGCAATTACTGGATTTTTGACCAAAACATTTCGATAATTCTTAAATTATGAGCCAAATCCTTCAGCCTGCCGACATCGCCATTCTACAAGAGCTTCAGTCAGACGGGCGTCTGTCCATGCAGGATCTCGCCGACCGGACCGGGCTGTCGGCCTCGCAATGCTGGCGGCGCGTGAGGGATCTTGAGGCAACGGGCGTCCTCGCAGGATATGCCGCGCGGGTGCCCGCAAAATCGGTAGGGCTGAATGCGATCGCCTATGTTCACATCGCGTTGAAAGATCACCAAGAGGACAGCATCGCGTCCTTCCTGCGCCTGGTCGAGACCGAAGCCCAAATCGTTGAATGCGCCTCGATCACCGGGGACCACGATTTCATCCTGAAGGTCTACGCCCGCACCCCCGAGGACCTTGAACATTTCATCATGCAACGCCTGTTGAAATCCGGCCTTGTGCGCGACACCCGCAGCAATTTCGTGCTGCGCCAGACCAAAACGCGCGGGCCTTTGCCCATCCTGTGACGCTTTGGCCGCCGAAATGCGTTGAACCCGATCCCGGTCCCTCCTATCGTGCGCGCTTAGAACAGCTCTATCAGGACCCCGCCATGACCGATCAAGTGCCTCACCCGATGTCACCGCAGGATTGCCTTGTTGCGATCATGGTGGCGATTTCAGCATCGGACGAAACCATTCGCACGGCTGAACTGGTTAAAATCGAAGGCGCGGTGAACATGCTGCCGGTTTTTGCAGAATACGATGCCGACCGCACCCGTCGCGTATCGCAAATCGTGTTCGACCTGTTCGAGCAAGAGGACGGGTTAGACGCATTGTTCGGCCTGATCCGCGAAAACCTGCCCGCGCGATTGAACGAAACAGCCTATGCACTGGCCTGCGACGTGGCAGCCGCTGATGGGTCGCTGGCGGAAACCGAGCTGCGTTTGTTGGAAGAAATCCGGTACGAGTTGAATATCGACCGCTTGCATGCTGCAGCGATCGAGCGTGGCGCGCGTGCGCGTCACACGACTTAACTGCCGCTTAGGGTTCCCCATCTTGCAATGAGGGCGCGCTGCAATCTGCGCGACCGGCTATTCCAACTTCGTGCGCCTGACGGGCGTTCGCGTTGAGAGCGTGGTATTTTTGCGCGATGATCAACATCGGCGGTAAAGATGGCGAAAGCCAGTTCAGACCCGTCAGGCGTCGTAATAAACCCACCCAGGCCGGACACGAAATTCAATGTTCCGGTTTTGGCGTCCACTTTGATTGGGTGGTTCTTGACTGGTCGGCCCTGACTGTCAGTTAGATTAAACCGTTTCAGCAATGGGCGCAGCGCGCCAGATTTTTGCGCCGCGACCAGCATCTTGACCAGAGCGCTCGGGGCTATGCGCGACGCATCCCCCAATCCCGAGTGATCCACCATT
This sequence comes from Ruegeria sp. R8_1, assembly GCF_017743815.1. Taxonomy (NCBI): domain Bacteria; kingdom Pseudomonadati; phylum Pseudomonadota; class Alphaproteobacteria; order Rhodobacterales; family Roseobacteraceae; genus Ruegeria; species Ruegeria sp. R8_1. Next base: position 147,379 of record NZ_JAGHRL010000003.1, read on the forward strand.
GCGACGCCATCAACCCCATAAGTCTCGGCGGCCCAAAGGTTCATCTCATCTGCCGAATCCGTCAGACTCTGCAATTCCGCGCCACGCGCTCTTGATGCCGTCATACCCACCATTTCGGCGGTGATATTGGTCGAGTATTTGAGCATTCCGCGCAAAATGCTGTCCAGCTGATCGCTGTTATGCACAACCAAAGCAAGACCGACTGGCGCTTGGCGCGTCACTTGAACCCGATCCAAGACAATCCCGTTGGACCGGGCAAGCGTCCGAAACACATCTCCCGCATAAAGGGCGGGTTTGCGCACCGGTAACCATCGCGCTCCGCCGTTGCCAAGGGCAGCGCGCGCCACGGTCCAGCGATCCTGCCGGGCACTGGCTTCATAGGTGTAGATCGGGGCCTTGCGGGCTTCGACCCACATCGTCGCCATGTCCACCGCAGGCTTATACCGCGCGCTGCGCGCATCCATGGTCACATCGTAGTTGGTTCCGGCCCGTTTCCACTCAAAATGAACACGGTTGAAGTTCAGGGATATCCCGCTGATTGAAGGGCTGTAACCCAAATGGTCAGGTTGCCCCGGATCAATGCTGAACACGTAAGGCAACGCCCCATCATACACTTTGAATGCGCCCCGAACTTCGGTAATCCCAACCTCGCGCAGATTGGCTGCCATCGTTGCCAACGCATCTGTGTCCAGCAATGGGTCGCCGCCACCCACAAGGATCAGGTCGCCATTCAAAACGCCATTTTCAATGGTGCCATCCGCAACCAGCTTTGTCTCAAAGCGGAATTCCGGGCCCAGAACATCCAACGCGTAAAGCGCGGTCAGTGCTTTTGCCACGCTCGCTGGCGGCAAGCCGAGATCTCCTCCGACCGCTTCCAACTCGACCCCGGTCTGCGCATCGGCAACGGCAAAAGCAACCTCACCGCGCAAACCCGCAGCCTGTATCAGGCGTTCCGCCCCCAGCGGTTGCGCGCCCCGGAGTTGCGGCCTAAGGGAAACCAGCGGTGCATTCGCCAGGGCAACGCCCGGAGCCATCGCTGCCCCAAGGCCAGCCAAAACAAAACGACGTGTGAAACGATCAGCCATAGCCAATTAAAATCCTACAGATCGCGGGCGAACAACCGGTCAAAAGGATTATGCTCCGGTGGGGGCTATTCCGGCAACACCCCATTCGCCGTGATGCCGCGATTGCGAAGTTCAGTTGAACTCACATCAAGCATTGGGACATTGACAAAACACCACGCCGGGGCCTGCGCCCGCCCCAGAAGATGCCGCGCCTGCCCGTCTATGCGATACGTCGCATAGACCTTGGCCGCCGGAGACATTCGCGCTGAAATACGATCACCTGGGCGTGCGACGACACCGACAGGCACGTTATCCATGATGGTTCGCCAATCTTTCCAGAGGTGGAACTGGGCAAGGTTGTCAGCCCCCATGATCCATACGAACCGTACCTGCGGATAAAGTCGCTGCAATGCCGCCAGAGTATCTGCGGTCGCCCGGGTCCCCGTCACCGCTTCAATATCCGTGACCTCGACGCGCGGATGTTGCATCACGTTCTGCGCGGCGCGGACACGCTCCGCCAATGGCGCTGGTCCCTGTGTTTTCAGGGGATTTCCGGGGGATACCAGCCACCATACCCGATCCAACCCAAATGCCTTCATAGCCTCTCGCGTGACATGAACATGTCCCTGATGCGGTGGATCAAAAGACCCCCCGAACAGACCGATTACCTGACCGGGCCTCGCGTATGGTATGGCAAAACGTTCCATCCTTTGCTGTTGTTCAGAACTGGGACGGCTTGTCAATCAACGGGCTGCACGACATCGCCCAGCTTGACCCGACCGGGTTTGACAACTTCAGCACACCAGCCCCCATGGCCGCGCACGGCAGAATAGCCGCCTTTACCGAAAGCCTCCTCCATCCGGCTGCAGGGCGCGCAGATCACGGTAAAGCGCAAAATCGCTTCACCGACTTGCACCTCACGCCCCTTGAGAGCGGCCAGATTGATCCCTGAGACAACCAGATTGCGCCGCAAGATTTCAGGCGCAACCGGCCCGCGACCCAGATACGATCCAATCGCGACCAGATGCTCCTGCTGGATCAGCGTCACCGCCCGTTTGCCCGCACGAGCGCGGTCGCCTTCCAAACCATCGGCGGAGATCAAAACAGTATCGACCGGTTGAACCTCGGCCCTGCGATCAGGTCGCAGACCAATCCATTCCAGCCGACCCGGCTTGGCCCAACCTGCAATCAGTTCCGCCAAATCCGCCATGCTTCCCCCCTTTGCTACAATCGGACAACTACCGCCGCACATCCGAATGCAAAATTCACAAAACCACCAGCTTGCCCCGCCCGCCCCGCTTGGATATCAAGCGGATCAACCCAATTTCCCCGACCCAGAGGACGCGACATGGCCGCCTATCAATATGTCTACCACATGCAGGGTGTCTCCAAGACCTATCCCGGTGGCAAGAAGTGCTTTGAAAACATCCACCTGAGCTTTCTGCCCGGCGTGAAAATCGGTGTTGTCGGCGTCAACGGCGCGGGTAAATCGACCCTGATGAAGATCATGGCCGGTCTCGACAAGGATTTCACCGGCGAGGCATGGGCCGCCGAAGGTGCCAAGGTCGGCTATCTGCCGCAGGAACCGCAGCTGGATGAATCGCTGACCGTCCGCGAAAACGTTATGCTGGGCGTGGCCGAGAAGAAGGCGATCCTCGACCGTTACAACGATCTCGCCATGAATTACTCGGACGAAACAGCCGATGAGATGGCCAAGCTGCAGGACGAGATCGACAGCCAGAACCTCTGGGATCTCGACAGCCAGATCGACGTCTCGATGGAGGCGCTGCGCTGCCCGCCGGACGACGCCAACATCGCCAACCTTTCGGGTGGTGAGAAACGCCGCGTAGCGCTCTGCAAGCTGCTGCTCGAAGCGCCCGACATGCTGCTGCTCGACGAACCGACCAACCACCTGGACGCCGAGACCATCGCCTGGCTGCAACAGCACCTGATCGACTATAAAGGCACCATCCTGATCGTCACCCACGACCGTTACTTCCTGGATGACATCACCGGCTGGATTCTGGAACTCGACCGCGGCCGTGGCATTCCGTACGAGGGCAACTACTCGGCGTGGCTGGAACAAAAGGCCAAACGGCTGGAGCAGGAGGCGCGCGAGGACAAGTCCAAACAGAAGACGCTGCAGCGCGAACTGGAATGGATGCGTCAGGGCCAGAAGGCCCGTCAGGCCAAATCTAAGGCCCGGATCAACGCCTATAACGAACTGGCCGAACAGTCCGAGCGCGAAAAGCTGACCCGCGCCCAGATCGTCATCCCCAACGGCCAGCGCCTTGGCGGCAAAGTGATCGAGGTCGAGGGTCTGTCCAAGCACATGGGCGACAAGCAACTGATCGAAGGGCTGGACTTTGCCCTGCCCCCCGGCGGCATCGTCGGTGTCATCGGCCCCAACGGTGCCGGTAAATCGACCCTGTTCAAAATGCTCACCGGTCAGGAACAGCCCGACAGCGGCACCATCACACTGGGTGACACGGTCGAGCTGTCCTATGTTGACCAGTCCCGCGATGACCTTGCCGACAACGATACCGTGTGGGAGGCGATCACCGGCGGTGCCGAGATCATCCAACTGGGCGACGCGCAGGTCAATTCCCGCGCCTATTGCTCGTCGTTTAACTTCAAGGGCGGTGACCAGCAGAAAAAGGTCTCATTGCTGTCCGGCGGTGAGCGCAACCGCGTTCACATGGCCCGCCTGCTGAAAGAGGGCGGCAACGTTCTACTGCTCGACGAACCGACCAACGATCTGGACGTCGAAACCCTGCGCGCGCTGGAAGACGCGCTGGTCGATTTCGCAGGCTGCGCCGTGGTGATCTCGCACGACCGCTTCTTCCTCGACCGGATTTGCACGCATATTCTGGCGTTTGAGGGTGATGCCCATGTGGAGTGGTTCGAGGGCAACTTCGAGGATTACGAAGAGGACAAAAAGCGCCGTCTGGGACCGGATGCGCTGGAGCCCAAGCGGTTGAAGCATAAGAAGTTTGCGCGTTGAGCCAATATTCGAGGGTAGAGTTTCTCTACCCTCGAATTTCTCCTCTTGGTGGCAGTTCAAAAATTCGCTGCCTCAGAGCCACTCTTGAAACGATCACCCTCAGTGTGTCTTTAACCAGCCTATCCAACTCTGAATCTTCTCTAAAGTCTGCTGGACAAAAGTAGTCGATTCTCTTTGCCTCCTTAAGTTTGAGGCACTTTTCGTGACTTTCTCCTGGCTTATGCACGGCAACAGCGTGCCCGCCGTTTTGCATGACAACCGCCATGCTGGGAACATCGGTGTCACCATCGCCAAAATAGATCATATTGTCGAATGGAATCCGCCGCTCTTGTCTCGGCATGTGCGAGTTTATACTTTCGTTAACATCCAAGACACCCTTGTTTATCCTAAATAAATACTGCGTCTTGGAAGTATCGGATATTACTCTCGCTGGCCATTTGGGATGGCCGTACTGATCATAATAAAATTCACAGGCATATATCTCTTTGAAGTGATGAGAGATGTCACAGCCTTCAATCATTTCTCTGAGGCCCGAAGATACTACGTAGTGTTCCAACTGAACATCAGCATCGCCAGCTAAGCCTTTTGCAAACTCCTCAATTCTGGAAAACCACTCCGAAACACCGTCAAAAAATTTAATTTCTTTTCCGTGCTCGTTGAACTTACTTCTGTCTAGCCTGACTCTCTTAGCCTCTGATATCGCGATCATCTCGCGCATATAGACAAGAAGTTCTTCTGAATTTTCTTCGACGCGCTTGGATTTCACATCTGCCCAAAAATCTTTGGGGGCCACGTCAAGCTCAGGCAGCACGCCATAGTGCTGCATGGCTTCTGGGCTCAGTGTCCCATCAAAATCATAAACAAGAGCAACGACGTTTTGTTTAAACTCTGTATTTTCGGCCAATTCTCAGCCCTTCCTTAACTATCCGACGAACAACATCTAGGGATATTGAACGAGCTATACAATCCGAGGAACTCAAAAATTATGAAGCCCTATCATATAGTTATCTAATCATTTGGTGCCAATGATTTGTCAGAGCAGTAACAGGATATATGTTTTCGGAAACCCCAAATAGCTTTGGTCCTTAGTCACTTACCGCCACATTCCACCCTTGCCACGAGGCCACCCCGATGCCATATCCAAAGGGCTAACGTTTTTCTATTTCGACCTACTGTCTCCTTTTTCGGCGCTCAGTCATTCGATCCAGACTACGACGCCAGGCTGCCGCATCCCCGTGGGCAGCACCAAACAGGAGAATACGGATATGCCCGCAGGCACCGTTAAATGGTTCAACACCACCAAAGGCTACGGCTTCATCGCACCCGAAGATGGCGGCAAAGACATCTTCGTTCACATCTCGGCTGTCGAGCGTTCGGGCCTGACCGGTCTGGCCGACAACCAGAAAGTCACGTACGAGCTGCGCTCGGGTCGTGACGGCCGCGAAAGCGCCGACGACATTCAACTGGCATAAGCCATTGAAAGGGCAGAGGCTTTCCTCTGCCCTTTTTCTCAACGGGCCCGAATAGTGTGGCCCGTTGACGACATCACATTTCAGTTACTCTTCACCGCAGATTGACCGGATCGGATATCATTCCGACACTCTGTTCAAGATTTTGTTTTTCGAGTGAAGAGATAAGACATGTTCACACGCCGAAGCTTCATGACAAGCGCCACCGCCCTAAGCCTTGTGCCGGGCGTTGCATCAGCAAAAACGAAGACTGCTGAATACGACCCGACGCCCCAGTACGTTCGGATCAAGAAAGAATTCCTGCCCGGCCAGCTTCTTGTCGTACCGAGGTCTTTCTACCTCTATTTCGTGACCGAACCGCGCAAGGCGATTCGCTATGGCTGCGGAGTCGGCAAAGCAGGGCTCGAGTTTACTGGAACAGCGACCATCGACGTCAAGAAAGAGTGGCCCACATGGCGCCCCACCAACGAGATGATCGAGCGCGAGCCGGTAACCTATGCGCGTTTCAAGGATAACGACTACGTCCAACCCGGCGGAGGGGACAACCCGCTTGGCGCGCGGGCGTTGTACCTGTTTCAGAACGGGGTCGACACGTATTTTCGCATTCACGGCACCACGCAGCCACAGACGATTGGCACCGCCGCATCTAACGGATGCATCCGGATGCTGAATTCACATGTTGTCGATCTTTACGAACGTGTGCCGATCGGAACCGTGGTTACGGTTGTTTGATCCATCCTACGGCTTAATCGGCAAGATCCAGAACGTAAGGCCCAAGGTCCTGAACGATTAACGCAACGCCTTCGGCATTGGGGTGGATGCCGTCAGGTTGCATAAATCGACGCGCTGCATTCGGGTCTGCGTCAGATGTGAGACCCGTGAAAAAGCTGGGGGCATAGGCGGTGCCAAATTGCTGCGCCAGATCAGGGTACATCTGATCGAAGGCCGCCTTATATTCGGCCCCGTAGTTGCCCGGGGCCTGCATGCCGACCAGCAAGACCTCAACACCCGCTTCCTGCGCGGTTTTCAGGATGGCTGCAAGATTGGCGCGTGAAACGGCCGGATCGATTCCCCTCAAAAGGTCATTTCCACCGAGTGCGACGATCAACCCGTCAACTTCGGGGGTCAGGGTCCAACCCACCCTTGCAGCACCGCCAGCGGTTGTGTCGCCTGAAACACCGGCGTTGATCAAGCGGATGTCAGCATTCTGACCTTCAAGCCAACGGCCAAGTTGCGGCACAAACCCATCACGCTCTGGCAGGCCGTACCCTTGAGTCAGGGAATCCCCCAATGCGGCAATTACAACGGTTTCCGCTGTTGCCATGACGCCCCAGCAGGCAAAAAGCACCGTGATCAAAGCCTTGCGCAACATCATAACCGCTCCATATCAGTCATCAACGCCCCCGCTTTGGATTGCCCTATGACTCTACCAGTTCTGTCCCTTGAACATGCCGCTTTATCGCTGGATGGCAATGCCGGTCGGGTGGATATCCTGCATGACATCACTCTTTCGGTTGCTCAGAATGAAACTCTGGGGCTGGTTGGGCCGTCCGGGTCTGGCAAGTCTTCACTGCTGATGCTGATGGGTGGATTGGAACGGGCAACCAGCGGCAAGATCAGCGCTCTCGGCCAGGACTTGAGCCGTATGGACGAAGATGCTTTGGCTCGGTTCCGTCGAAACACGATGGGCGTTGTGTTCCAGAACTTTCACCTGATCCCAACCATGACGGCATTGGAAAATGTAGCAACGCCGCTGGAACTTGCCGGCCAGAAAGATGCATTCTCTCGTGCGCAAGCGGAATTGGATGCAGTCGGCCTTTCCCACCGGCACGACCATTACCCTGCACAGCTGTCAGGTGGCGAACAACAGCGCGTCGCACTTGCGCGCGCGGCTGCTCCTCGACCGAAAATATTGCTGGCGGATGAGCCCACTGGAAACCTTGATGAAACCAACGGCGCGGCAATCGTCGATCTTCTGTTTGACCTAAGGGACCGCCACGGCGCGACATTGGTCCTTGTAACCCACAGCCATAGCCTGGCCCGTAGGTGCGACCGTGTGATCCGGCTGCGCGATGGCAGGATTACCGAAGACACACGGCAAGAGGCCGCCGAATGAGCCTGCGCCTTGCGGGGCGGCTGTCGCGGCGCGAATTGCGCGGCGGCTTACGTGGTTTCCGCGTTTTCCTTGCCTGTCTGGCGCTTGGGGTGGCTGCCATCGCAGCTGTTGGCTCGGTCAGATACGCAATTCAGAGCGGCCTGTCACAGGAAGGCGCCGCGTTGTTGGGCGGAGACGCACAGTTAGAGTTCACCTATCGCTTCGCGTCCGACGATGAGCGTGCTTGGATGGCACAGGCAGCCGAGGCAACCTCCGAAGTCGTCGATTTCCGGTCGATGGCCGTAACCGGGCAGGCAGAGGCCGCGCAGCGCGCGCTGACGCAAGTAAAATCCGTGGACGATTCCTATCCTTTGGTGGGCGAAACCCTATTAGAGCCCACCATGACTCTGTCTCAGGCGCTTGAGGGTGATCGGGGTTTGCCCGGTGCGGTCATGGACCCGTCTTTAATGAACCGATTGAACCTTTCGGTGGGCCAAACTTTTGCTCTTGGCTCGCAAGACTTTGTGCTGACAGCTGCACTTATCCACGAACCTGACGGAGCGGCAGACGGGTTCGGGCTGGGCCCACGCACACTGGTTCGCACCGAGGATTTGGGCAGTTCGGGGTTGTTGGCACCCGGAACACTGTTTTCAACCAAATACCGGTTGGACTTGCCACGCGACACTGACCTTGCCCAGCTGGCCACGACCGCAGACAAGACGTTCGACGGCACCGGAATGCGATGGACCGACGCCCGAAACGGGGCACCCGGCATCGCCGAGTTCGTAGATAGGCTCAGCGCGTTTCTGGTATTGGTTGGCCTGTCCGGACTGGCGGTCGGAGGCATCGGCGTATCAGCCGCCGTACGGGCCTATTTGTCGCAAAAAACGGAAACGATCGCGACGCTGCGCACACTGGGTGCGGATCGAGCGACAATTTTCCAAACCTATATGATCCAGATCGGGATCCTGTCTGGAATCGGCATCCTGCTGGGCCTTGTGCTGGGTGGTCTGACACCCGTGCTTCTTGCCCCATTGATCGAGGCGCGCCTGCCCGTACCCGCAGTGTTTTCTATCTACCCCAAACCGCTGGCCGAGGCGGCACTTTATGGAGTGCTAACTGCGTTTTTGTTTACCCTTTGGCCATTGGCCCGCACTGAACAGGTCCGCGCGGCAACACTCTTCCGCGATGCCCTTTCATCGGCACGCGTTTTTCCGCGCCCTGTATTCCTAGTGGCGACGGTCATCGGGCTGGGATTGCTTGTTGCCTCTGCAGCTTGGTTCAGCGGATCGACCCGCCTGACGCTCTGGACTTCCGGAGGGTTGGTCGGCGCGCTGGCTCTGTTGGCCCTATCCGCATTTGCCATCCGAAAGCTGGCTCGTATCAGCGCCCCCTGGGCCCGCGGTAAACCCGCAATGCGATGGGCGCTGTCGGCCATTTCCGATCCACGGGAAGGGGCGGCATCGGTTGTTCTTTCGCTTGGGTTGGGGTTGTCTGTTTTGGCGGCAGTTGGCCAGATCGACGGCACACTTCGCAATGCGATCTCGGGAAATCTGCCGGATGTGGCACCGTCGTATTTTTTCGTAGACATCCAAAAAGACCAAATGCCCGGCTTTCTCGAACGTCTGGAAACCGACCCGGCGGTCAACCGCATCGAGAGTGCTCCGATGCTGCGCGGCATCATCACTCAGATCAACGGCAGCCCTGCGCGTGATGTGGCGGGTGACCACTGGGTTCTGGACGGCGACCGAGGCGTTACGTATTCAGCAACGCCACCAAGCAACGCACGTATCACCAAAGGGGACTGGTGGGACGAGGACTATGCAGGTCCCCCTCAGGTCAGTTTCGCCGCAGAAGAAGCCGAAGAGATGGGGCTTAACCTTGGCGACATGCTGACAGTCAACATCCTCGGGCGCGACATCACGGCAGAGCTGACATCCCTGCGCGAAGTCGACTTTTCCAATGCTGGCATGGGATTCATCATGTCGATAAACCCGTCCGCCTTGGCCGGAGCACCGCACAGTTTCATCGCGACAGTCTACGCCGAAGAACAGGCCGAAGGCCCGATATTACGTGACCTTGCCGGGCAGTTTCCCAATATCACTGCCATTCGGGTGCGCGACGCAATTGACCGGGTGTCAAACCTACTGGCCGGTCTGGCCGCTGCAACGTCTTACGGTGCGGGCGTATCGCTGTTGACCGGGTTTCTGGTTTTGATCGGCGCCGCTGCGGCGGGCGAACCGGCCCGACGATATGAAGCCGCGATCCTGAAAACGCTGGGCGCTGACCGGCGTCGCATCCTGTTCAGCTTCACCATGCGCGCAGCTCTCTTGGGGGCAGCTGCCGGAAGCGTGGCGCTGTTGACGGGTATTCTGGGTGGATGGGCAGTTGCCACCTATATTTTTGACACCCGTTTTGCGGTCATCTGGCCCTCGGCCATCGGCATTGTTCTGGCCGGAATTCTGGTCACGCTGGGCGCAGGTCTGATCTTCGCTTTGCGCCCTCTCGCCGTGAGACCCGCCCGTATTCTGCGCGCCAGCGACTGATCCTATCGCACGCAGGCCACGGGTTGCAGTATCTGCAACAGTTGGTCGTTGTCGCATACCAGCGCGTCCAGCGTGATGTCATCTAACGACGCATAAAACACTTCGGCAGCATCTTGCAGCGCCAACCGCAAACGGCACGCATCGGTCAATGGGCACGTGTTGTCTGCATCGGCAAAGCACTCGGCCAGCGGCAGATTCCCTTCGACATGGCGAAAGACCGACCCGATACGAATCTGGTCAGCGGGTCTGGCAAGCGTCATGCCTCCGTTTCGACCCCTTTGCGTGCTGAGATAGTCAAGCTGACTCAGTTGATTGATCACCTGCGCCAAGTGGTTTTCCGAGATGTTGCACACTTCGGCAATCTCGGATTTGGTCACAAGCCTGTCCTGATGCGCGGCACAATACATCAGCAGGCGCACCGCAATATTCGTCCGTTTGGTAATGCGCATGGTCGCCTCCCAAATTTCAAGATGCGACCTTATTGCATGTCCGGCAAAAAAGCGGTTTGACATACATCAATCGGCGCAAAGGACACAGCGGCACATGGCAGACCCATACTTCTTTGGCTACGGAAGCCTGGTCAACCTTGCGACCCACGATTTTCCGGGTGCCCGCCCTGCCCGCCTGAAGGGCTGGCGTCGCGCTTGGAGGCATACGGACCTTCGCCCGGTGGCATTTCTAACGGCCATTCCGGACCCGGACAGCGAAATCGAAGGTATGATCGCGCATGTGCCTCGAAACGATTGGGCCGCTCTGGATGAACGCGAATGGGCCTATGACCGGGTACCCGCAACCCAAGCCGTGACACATCCCCTGACTCACGATGTGGAAATCGCCGTCTATGCAGTGCCTCATGGCCGTCACGCCGAACCGACCAATTGCCATCCCTTGCTGCTCAGCTATATCGATGTGGTTGTGCAAGGCTATCTGCGGGCCTTTGGCGAAGCCGGGGCGGACCGCTTTTTTGCCACCACTGATGGATGGGATGCTCCGATCCTGAACGACCGCGCCGAACCTCGCTATCCGCGCCACCAGCAGTTGAAACCGAACGAGACCGAATTTGTGGATACCCGCCTGCAGCATCTTTCTGCAAAACTGGTCCACTCTTTGTAAGAAAGGCCGGGAACGCTTGCCCGGCCATTCTTTGGTAGAAAATACGTGCGCCGCAGAGCGCGTTTATCACCCGCGCGCGCGGATCACTTGCAGCAAGGGCAGCAAAGTCGCCATTTCCGGTCCGCGCTCCATCCCTGTCAGCGCTTTGCGCAACGGCATGAAAAGCCCCTTACCTTTGCGACCTGTTGCCTCTTTGACGGCCTTGGTCCAGGCACCCCAGGTTTCACCGTCAAACGGGCCTTCTGGCAGCAGCGCAACGGCTTCGGCGATGAATGCCTGGTCTTCGTCAGCGATCAAAGGTTCGGCCCCGTCGCGGCAAAGATCCCACCAACCCTTAAGATCAGCCAGAGTCGTGATGTTCTCGCGCGCCATGGCCCAGAACGACTCGGCCAGCTCAGCCGGGACACCCGCATCGGCGACCGCATCGGCCACATCGGCCAGCGCCAACGATTGCAAGTGTTTTGCGGTCAGCGGAAACAGGTCCTGCACGTCGAATTTGGTCGGCGCCGCGCCAAAACGGCCAATGTCAAACCCGTCAATCAGCTCGGCCATGTCCGAACGCAATTCGACCGGATCAGAGGACCCCAGACGCGCCATCAAGCTGAGCAGAGCCATCGGCTGCACGCCCTGTTCGCGCAGATCACGCAAGGCCAGCGTACCCAGACGTTTCGACAGCGCTTCACCCTGCGGGCCAGTCAGCAGCGAATGGTGCGCAAAGCGCGGGCAGTCTCCACCCAGCGCCTGAATGATCTGAATCTGCGTCGCAGTATTGGTCACATGATCTGATCCGCGCACCACATCGGTCACGCCCATCTCGGTATCGTCGACCACCGACGCGATTGTATACAGAACCTGACCATCCCCCCGGATCAGCACCGGATCGGACACTGACGCCGCATCAATCGAGATGTCGCCCAGAATGCCATCATTCCACTCGATCCGCTCGTGATCCAGCTTGAAGCGCCACACGCCATTACCGCGCTCGGCGCGCAGGGCTTCTTTCTCGGTCTCCGACAGATCCAGCGCCGCGCGGTCGTAGACCGGCGGCTTGCCCATGTTCAGCTGCTTCTTGCGCTTCAGGTCCAGCTCGGTCGGTGTCTCGAACGCCTCATAGAAACGACCCATCTCGCGCAGCTTGTCGGCTGCTTCGGCATAGCGGTCCAGACGGTCGGACTGACGCTCGACCCGGTCCCAATGCAAACCCAGCCACTCCAGATCCTGCTTGATCGCGTCGACATATTCTTCCTTCGACCGCTCGGGATCGGTGTCGTCGATGCGCAGGATGAACGTGCCGCCTGCCTTGCGAGCGATCAGATAATTCATCAGCGCGGTGCGCAGGTTGCCCACATGGATGTAACCGGTGGGCGACGGGGCGAAACGGGTGGTTGTCATAGGTGTCTCCTGTTGGCGCGGCTCTTGTCACAGGATGGGCATTTTGTCCAGCACATGCAGGAAAACGGGGCGGCAGGAAACAAATCTGCCTTCAGATCCGGCGCGGATCGCAACATGAGCAAAAATTAACATGCTATGTTCGCTCACGCAGCCCATTTCACTGATGTGTGAACTGGCAAGTGGCCTTCACCGATCTAGGATTAAAACTGGTGCTCTGACAGGGAGAATGAGACATGACCATCAAACTGACACGCCGCGCAGCGCTCGGTTCAGCCGCAGCATTGCCTTTTGCCGCCGCTGCAACTCCGGTGCTGGCAGCAACGAACGAAACCAAAGCGAACTCGACAATCGCCAAATCGTTTCAACTGGGCGATTTCACGGTCACCTCGCTTTTGGATGGCAGTTTGCCGCGTGACGGCGCCAAAGAGATTTTCGGCGGCGGTGCCTCGGACGAGGAATTTGCCAAGGTCTCGGCCGACAACTTCATCCCTGCCGACCAAGCCCAATTCTTCTTTACCCCGACGCTGGTCAACACCGGATCCGAGCTGGTTCTGTTCGACACCGGCCTGGGTCAGGGGGGTATTCAGGCCGCTCTTGCGGATGCGGGGGTTACCGCTGATCAGATCGACGTCGTCGTGCTTACCCATATGCATCCCGACCACATCGGCGGCATGACAACCAATGATGCCCCCACATTTACCAACGCGCGTTTTGTGACCGCTTCGCCCGAATATGATTTCTGGGCAGCTCAGGATGCAGGGAACCGCGTCGGCGATCTGGTTGCCGCCAAGGTCACTCCGCAAGCTGAAAAGATGACATTCCTTGGCGATGGCGGAGAAGTCGCATCAGGCATCACAGCCGTCGCGGCGTATGGCCATACACCGGGACACACTGTCTATCACCTTGAAAGCAACGGGCAGCGTCTGGTTCTGACTGCTGACCTCGCAAACCACTATGTCTGGTCTTTCGCGCATCCCGAATGGGAGGTTCGCTTTGACATGGACAAAGCTGCAGCCACAGCATCACGCCGTAAGGTTTTGGGTATGCTGGCCGCAGATAAAGTCCCGATGATCGGGTTTCATATGCCGTTCCCTGCAGCAGGTTTTGTTGAAACACGCGGGGATGGTTTCCGCTTTGTCCCCGTCAGCTATCAGATGATGGGCTAACCTTTAATATCCTGGGTCCGGCCGCACGCGTGAGCCATCGGTAAAACGTGACAGACGAAACGCGGCCGGATCAACACATGGTGTTGTGTCCGCGACCAAATCAGCCATAAGACGGCCCGCGCCGGGCGCTATGCCAAAGCCGTGGCCAGAGAAGCCCGTGGCGATGAACATACCCGGCATCGTATCCACACCCGAAATGACAGGTATAGCATCGGGTGTAACGTCGATCATCCCGGCCCAACTCTGAACCAGTTCACTTGCCTGTAAGGCCGGAATTGCTTTCTGCGCACTCGCCCAAGCGCGGCGAAGAACCTTGCCCGAAGGATCGGGGTCCAGAACGCGGGTATGCTCGAACGGCGTGACATCCGTAGGCAGCCACGATCTGTCCTCTTGTGCTTCGACCGCCCAACGTTTGGACCATCGGAACCGGAGTGATCGCCATTCCTGCTTAAATGCGGGCAGAAAACGCCGGGCCAATCGAAAGCTGTCAGGGACGATATCCACCGTATTCTCATGGCCAGATGCTATTGTGTACCCTCCGTCCGCACGTTTGCGAATTGCGAAGTCGTCCGACCATAAAGCTGTCTCGGGACCTGCAACCGGAGAAGCCCGTAACACCGTGTTCAGCACTTTGAGCTGTGGCAAATCTATACCCGCGTTGCCTGCGAAAAGGCGGGACCAGGCGCCGCCTGCCAATACCGCGAAGTCACAGGCGACACGGCCGCGTTCAGTGAACACCCCGGCAATGCGCCCATCCTGCACATCCACGCTGCGTACTGCACAGTTGGTCATGAGCACCGCACCCCTGTCGCGGGCGGCCTCGGCGATCGCAGGGGCTGCCCACTGCGGCTCGGCCCGCCCATCGCGAGGCATGTAGAGCGCGTAGTTCAATCTAGTTTCGTGGTCCGGCAACACAGCGTCCAGTTCAGCGCCAGACAGCAATTCTGCGCCTGTCTGCAATCCCTCAACATGCTGCGCCCACCGTTCGAGGTTTTGGGCCCCGCGGCGACCCGAGGCACCAAACAGGATTCCTGACCGGGTAAATCCGGTTTTGCGCCCGACACGGTCATCAAGCCCTTCCCAGAGTTTCTGGGCCTCCAGCATCAAAGGAATTTCGCGAGGATCCCGCAAACCCAATCGCACCCAACCCCAATTGCGCGAGCTCTGCTCACCAGCTATGTGGCCTTTTTCGCAAAGTAGAACCCGTGCGCCCCGCTCGGACAGCTCCAAAGCGGTTACGGCACCAATAATTCCTCCTCCGATCACCACGACATCCACGGATTTCGGAAGGTTCAAATCTGGTTCCACGTGGGTGGGTTTCGGGCCGGGCATCTACCGCTCTTTTATCATTGCTCGGACCGCAATGAATGCCCGTCGCACAACCAGTGGCAATACGACCGAAGTCGTGGTTGTTACTATTTTCGTGATCTGTGGCTATCCAGCACAGTTTCCAAAAACCGCAAGCGCTCAGGCTGCCCCGACCAGTTCAGCCCATTTTTGCCGAAGCGAGGCAGAAAACCCGATGACTGAGTCAGGTGCAGCCTCTTCAGGCTTGTCCTCGGAGGCCGGAATCGTTGGCGGTGTTGGCTCTGGTTCCGACTTGACCGAATGCTCTTGGCTCATCAGGTCGGCAATCGCCAGGTCCAGCTTGGTTTCATCCAGAACCTGACCTTCCGATTCCATGGACTTCCACGGTAACGGAGAATGCAGCGGTTTATCGTATTCCTCACGCATGGCGATACCAAATCGTTAACACAGACATCTGAGGCGACGCGCAAATTGACCTGATCCAGTCAATCGTATGGGTTCTTCAGCCCAATTGCGTCACACCCGCCCGACATTGGGCGACAATACAGCTAAAATGTGGCGAAAAAGCGGCCTATCGACAAGGAAAACTGCCAAACAAAGGCTATTACCCCGCTCAAAGGGGATTGAGTGGAAACACTTTATCATCGCTAGGGAAATTGGATCGGGATTGCCGACAATCTATCTCAGGAGCGGTCGCGCCACCGGTTCGCTATCGGATAGCGGCGATCCAGCCAGAAGGCACGACTTGTCAGACGTGTTCCGGGCGCAGACTGAAACCGCTTGTACTCTGAGATATAGATTAGATGCTCGACCCTGCGGGCATCCGCTTCGTCAAAACCAGCAGCAACGCAATCAGCGATCGAGCCGTCCTGATCGACCAAAATATCCAAAAGCGCGTCCAACACCGGATAATCCGGCAAGCTGTCACTATCCTTCTGATCCGCGCGCAGTTCGGCGCTGGGGGGTTTGTCGATGACCGACGGCCGAATAACTTCGCCATCGGGGCCCTTCATCCAGTCGCGATGATTGGCATTGCGCCAACGGCATGTTTCGAAAACCCGCGTCTTGTACAGATCTTTGATCGGGTTATAGCCGCCATTCATATCGCCATAGATCGTGGCATAGCCCACGGCGACCTCGGATTTATTACCGGTGGTCAGCAACATCTCGCCGAACTTGTTTGATATGGCCATCAGCAGCAGCCCGCGCAGACGGGATTGAATGTTTTCCTCGGTCAGATCCTCGTCTCGCCCGGCAAAGAGCGGGGACAGAGTCCCAGTAACGGCCGCCCGGCTATCCGAAATCGGAACATAGTCGTAATGCACGCCCAGTGCCTTGGCGACCGCCTCGGCGTCGTCCAGCGAGGCCTGGCTGGTATATTCCGACGGCAGCATAACACAGCGCACATTCTCGGCCCCAAGCGCATCCACGGCAATCGCGGCAACCAAAGCCGAATCCACCCCTCCGGACAGTCCAAGAACACATTTTTTGAACCCCGTTTTACCCATGTAATCCCGCAGAGACTGGACCATGGCGCGGTAGTCTTGCTCCCATGCATCGGGCTGCGGCACGATATCTGCCGGCACGATACGCCACCCGTCGTCCCCACGCTCCAGATCAACATGAGTTAGGGCCGCGTCAAAAACGGGCATTCGGAAAGCAAGCTCTCCGCCCGGGTTCAGGCCAAAAGTCGCGCCGTCAAATACCTGGTCGTCCTGTCCACCGACCATATTCAGATAGATCAGGGGCAACCCGGTCTCGATCACACGTGCAACCATGTGATTCAGGCGGATATCGTATTTGTCGCGAAAATAGGGCGAACCATTCGGGATCAGCAGGAACTCGGCCCCGGTCTCTTCCAGCGTCTCGGCCACATCCGGATGCCAACTGTCCTCGCAGATCGGGCTGCCGATGCGCGTATTGCCAACTGAGTAAGGCCCGCCCAAAGGGCCTGAATCATAAAGGCGCACTTCGTCGAATACGGTTTCATTGGGAAGATGATGTTTCAACACCTTGCTACTGACCTTGCCGCCCTTCAGAATCAGGTAAGCGTTGTATAGATGGCCGTCTTCCACCCAAGGCCCGCCGATCGCCAAAGCAGGTCCATCTGCACATTTCGCGGCCAACGCCTCGATAGCGGCCATGGCAGTGCGATGGAAAGCAGGCTTCATGACCAGGTCCTGCGTATTGTAACCGGTTATGAACATTTCCGGCAACGCCACCATGTCGGCCCCTGCGGTGCGCGCTTGTTCCCATGCGTCAAGCGCCTGCGCCGCATTGCCTTCGATATCCCCCACAGTCGGGTTGAGTTGCGCCAGAGTGATGCGGAAACGGTCGGCCATGCTGCCCTCTTGCCCTCGTCAGTCTTATGCCATTTAGCAGATCGCAGCGCGAGTGAAAGGCAAATGCGGCAAAAGCCGTTGCCCTGCCCCCTGCGGTATCTTAGTTTTGCGCAAAAGGATGATAACCGGGCAGGTTGGAACGATCATGAATGCATTCCGCACCTCAATTGCTGTAACGGCCCTGGCCTTGATGGCCGGAACCGTTAGCGCGCAGGAAGGACAAGTGATCACGGCCGATGACGAGGTCGGCGGCGTCTACGAAGGTACGTTTCTGAACGGCCTGCGCCACGGAACCGGCACGTATCGCCTACCGGACGGGTTCGAATACACTGGCCAGTGGTCCGAGGGCGAAATTCAAGGCAGCGGCATTGCCCGATACGCGAATGGGTCGATCTACCAAGGTATGTTTGCAAAGGGTCAGCCCGAGGGACGTGGCAAGATCATCTATGCTGACGGTGGCAGCTATGAGGGCGACTGGGCTAACGGCACGATCAACGGCACCGGCATTGCGACATATGCGAACGGTCAACGGTACGAAGGTGAGTTCAAAGATGCCAAGCGTCACGGCAAAGGCATTCTGACCAATCCGAACGGCTACACCTATGACGGTGATTGGGTCGAAGGCGTCAAGCAGGGCAAGGCCAAAATCACCTGGGCAAACGGTAACGTTTATGAAGGCGACGTCCTAAGTGGGCAGCGCCATGGAGAAGGCACTCTGACCGTTCCCGACGGCATGACCTATAGCGGTGCGTGGCTTGAAGGTCGGATGACCGGAAAGGGCCGGCAGGTTCTGGCGAACGGAGACGTCTACGAAGGCGACATGGTGGACGGGCGCCGTCAGGGCACCGGCAAGGCGACCTATGTGAACGGCACGACATACGAAGGCGCGTATGTCGATGACCGTCGAGAAGGCAAGGGCCGCTTTGTTGGCGCAGACGGGTTTGAATATAACGGCGAATGGTCCGGAGGCCAGATCGACGGGTTCGGCGAGATGACCTATCCTGACGGCTCGGTCTATGTGGGGGATTTCAGCGTCGACCTGCCCCACGGCAAAGGCGTCCACACTTACCCGGATGGCACTGTCTACGACGGTGACTGGATCGCTGGCATCTACGAAGGCCGCGGAACCGTCACCTATCCCAACGGCGTAGTCTATTCGGGCCAGTTCAGGAATGGCCTGAGCCATGGCTCAGGTGTTCTGAAATTGGCCAATGGCTATGTATACGAGGGCGAATGGGTTGACGGAAACCGCCAAGGCACTGGCAAAGCCAGCTTTCCGGATGGCACAGTCTACGAAGGCGAATTCCTTAACGGCAAGCGGCACGGCCAAGGTACCGTCACCACTGCACGCAATTTCACATATACCGGTGGGTGGGTTGACGGAAAAATCAGTGGTAGCGGTATCGCGACCTATGCCACCGGCGACGTCTACGAGGGCAATTTCCGCGACAATAAACGCCACGGTGACGGCACCATGCGTTATGCCAATGGAGAGGTCGAGACTGGCACCTGGGAAAACGACGTCTTGCCCAGCAGCAGCGAGGCTGAGACGACGGCGCCAGAGGAAACCCCGCCCGCGTCCCAACCGACCGAGACACCCTCGGACGGGTAGCTCAGGCTACCACGGAACGGTCTGCCCCGCCCAATCGAAGAAGCCGCCGGTATCAGCATGGGTCAGCGATTTAACCACAGCCAACAGGTTCTGAGCCGCCTGGTCCGGCGTAACTGCCGGATGTCGACCTAAGTATTTCTCGGTGAACGCGGTTTGAACCGTGCCGGGGTGCAAGGCCACGCAAACACTTTGTTTATGCGTCCGCGCCAATTCGATCGCGGTTGTATGCACAATCTGGTTCACGGCGGCCTTGGCCGCGCGGTAACTGACCCATCCACCCAACCGGTTGTCGCCGATGGACCCTACGCGGGCCGAAAGCACGGCAATCAAGCAGCGCCTGTCACGGGGCATCAGTCTGGCTGCGTGCCCCAGAACCAAAGCGGGGCCTACCGCGTTCAATGCGAACTGATCCATCATGGCCTGCGCAGACACTGCCTTTATCGACTTTTCCGGCGCGGCCCCCTCGATCTCAAGCGCGCCGGACGCGACAAAGATCATGTCATAAGGGCCAGTCAGCGTGCCGAGAATCGCGTTGGATTTGTCCGGATCCATCAAATCGAACCCGTCCGCAGACCGCGACAGGGTCGTGACTGAAACAGATTGCCCAAGTAGTCGCGCGTGAAGGGCTGAACCGATCCCCCCGGACGCGCCGATGATAAGTGCCGTTTGCATGCCTCTTCACCTAGCAGCCTGCCCTCACCAATCAATATTTCCCGAAAAACAAACACGACCGGTAACAAGCTGCAAATTCCGTCTTTTCATTCGCAGCGCTGTCTGTATAACCTCAACCCCATGATCAACCGCGCAGATATCCTTATTGCCGACACCGCCCTACGCGGTGCGTCGCTGCGTGGCCTACTGATCCTAATCCGCCTCTGAGCGTGCCATCCGGCGCGCCCGCTCAGAGGAGGACGCCCGCGCGCCATAGGCTTTAGGACAGAAGAAGAAAGAGATTCCCATGACCAACGTGACCGACCAAGACCGCGTCTTGATCTTTGACACCACTTTGCGCGACGGCGAACAAAGCCCCGGCGCAACCATGACCCATAACGAAAAGCTCGAAATTGCTGAACTGCTGGACGAAATGGGCGTCGACATCATCGAGGCCGGTTTCCCAATCGCCTCCGAGGGTGATTTCAAAGCTGTCAGCGAGATTGCCGAGCGCTCGAAAAACAGCCGTATCTGCGGTCTGGCCCGCGCGAATTTCGCAGACATTGACCGCTGCTGGGAGGCGGTGAAACACGCACGCCAGAACCGCATTCACACCTTCATCGGCACTTCTCCGCTGCACCGCGCCATTCCGAACCTGACCCAGGACGAGATGGCCGAGAAGATCCACGAAACGGTCAGCCATGCACGCAATCTGTGCGACAACGTGCAGTGGTCGCCGATGGATGCCACCCGGACCGAGTGGGATTACCTGTGCCGCGTGATCGAGATCGCGATCAAGGCGGGCGCGACGACGATCAACATCCCCGACACGGTGGGTTATACCGCTCCGGTCGAAAGCGCCGACCTGATCAAACGCCTGATCGAGACCGTACCGGGTGCAGATGAGGTGGTTTTCGCCACCCACTGTCACAACGATCTCGGCATGGCGACGGCGAACTCGCTGGCCGCCGTCGCAGGCGGCGCGCGACAGATCGAGTGTACCATCAATGGTCTCGGCGAACGCGCCGGCAACACCGCGTTGGAAGAGGTCGTGATGGCCCTTCGCACGCGCAATGACATCATGCCGTGGCACACCGGCATCGACACCACCAAGATCATGCATATCTCGCGCCGCGTGGCGACGGTGTCCGGGTTCAATGTGCAATTCAACAAAGCTATCGTCGGCAAAAACGCCTTTGCGCATGAAAGCGGCATCCACCAGGACGGGATGCTGAAGAACCGCGAAAACTTTGAGATCATGCGCCCCGAAGATATCGGCTTGTCCGGCACGTCTTTGCCGTTGGGCAAACACTCGGGCCGCGCGGCCCTGCGCGACAAGCTGGAGACCCTGGGCTTTGATTTGGGCGACAACCAGCTCAAGGACATCTTTGTTCGGTTCAAGGATCTGGCCGACCGCAAGAAAGAGGTCTTTGACGACGACCTCATTGCCTTGATGACCATGGATCAGCACGACGACTATTTGCAGCTCGTGTCGATGAAGGTGACCTGCGGCACAGGCGGCCAAGCCGAGGCTACGGTCGAACTTGAGATGGACGGCAAGGATATCATCGCCACCGAACATGGCGACGGTCCGGTAGACGCGACTTTCAAGGCAATCCGCTCGATCTATCCCAACAAAGCGCATCTGCAACTCTATCAGGTCCACGCAGTGACCGAAGGAACAGACGCCCAAGCCACGGTGTCTGTTCGGTTGGAAGAGGACGGCATGATCGCCACCGGCCAGTCGGCGAACACCGATACCGTCGTCGCCTCGGCCAAAGCTTACATCCACGCGCTGAACCGCCTGATTGTAAGACGTGAAAAAGCGGGTCCGGGCGCTGATGCGCGCGAGATCAGCTACAAAGATTTGACCTGACCGAACGGCGGCCCGTCTTTGCGGGCCGCTTTTTCGTTGCAAAGGTCAGGACAACCCGGCCTTTTGCATCCCATCCACAAAATGCCGAAAATCTTCATCGCTGGCGTAGTGCAGCATGCCTTCAATATCAGCGATCTTGAACTCTGGCTGGGCCTCGTAAATTGCGTCAACGTAAGCTCGCGCTTCGACCTGGTTTCCCAGCCACGCATGGCAGGCAGCTACATATGCGTTCTGAAGCGTGTCGAGGGCAGGCAACCGGGCGAAATCCTCTAATGCCTGATCATACTTCTTGGCACCGAACCGCGCCTTTCCAAGATGGCTCCAAAACCGTGCAGGGTGGTGAGGGTTCAGACGCATCGCCTTTTGTATCCACTCGGCACCTTCATCGGCACGACCCGACCATGTCAGCAATTCGCCCATCTGAACCACAACCAGATCGTAATTCGGGTTCAGCGACAGCGCGCGTTCCTGATGATACCGCGCCCGGCCGAGGTTGTTTCGCAAAATCTCTACCGCAGCCATCAAACGATGAACATCCGCGTCGTTATCATCCAGAGAAGCGGCCTTGAGGATCGCCTTTTCACACTCGCCCAGCATGGCTTCACGATCATCGCACCAACCGTATCCCCAGGCCTGACCGCGGATACAACCGCTCCAGGCATGGGCGTGCGCGTAATCCGGATCCAGTTCAATAGCGCGATCGATCAACTTTGTCGCCTCGGCATTATCCTCGCGCGTGCTGCGGTGATGCAGGACTTTCGCGGCCAAAACGCATTCATAGGCTGCAAAACTGGAAGGTTTCTTGCGCGTCAGCCCCTCTTGCTGCGAGGCTTCGATACGACCGGGAAGTGTGGCAACCACGGCCGAGATAACCTCGTCCTGTATTGTGAAAATGTCATCCAGGTCCCGATCATACTTCTCAGCCCAGACATGGCCATCACTGTAACTATCAATCAGCTGAACGGTGACACGTACCCTGTTGCCAGCCTTTCGGACACTACCTTCGACGATGTATTGCGCACCCAGCTTAGCACCCACTTCGCGTACATTCACAGCCTGTCCCTTGTAGACAAAACTGGAATTGCGCGAGATCACGAACAGCTCATGCCGGCGGCTCAACTCGGTCAGCAAATCTTCAGTAAGACCGTCGGCAAAAAACTCCTGATCGGTATCTCCACTCATGTTTGCGAAGGGCAAAACCGCGATAGAGGGTTTGACCACTTTGGTATCGCCGTCACCTGCTGACGCATCGTCTGCAACCGTGCCATCCAAAGCGACCCGATAGGCATGAACAGGTTGAGACAGGTTCTTAAGTGTCAGATCGCCTAGATCATCATATTGCAACTCCAATCGGTCCGAGACTTGTTCATGCACCGCGCCCGAGATCAGAACCTCACCGGCATTTGCAGATTGCTCAAGCCGGGCGGCAATATTGACGCCGCTACCAAAAATATCGCCATCCTCGAAAATGATCTCATCCAGATTTATGCCGATACGAAAGTGAATACGCTGGTCCTTCGAGACATCCGCATTGCGACGCAGCATCCGGTTCTGCACTTCGACAGCACAGGTTACGGCGTCGCTGGCACTGGGAAATTCAACCAGCATTCCGTCGCCCGTCGTCTTAATAATCTTTCCGCGGTTCTTGTCGATGGCCGGGTCGATCAACTCAATCCGGTGTGTGCGCAGGCGGGCAAGCGTGCCTTGCTCATCAGCTTCCATCAGGCGACTATAGCCCACCATGTCAGCGGCCAGAACCGTGGCTAGTCGGCGATCCATCCCGCACCTCCTAGACCAAAGTCTAGGACCGAACACCCCATTTCCAAAACAGATTTTGTAAAAACACCCAAGGCGTGTATCGCAAAGACGCGAATGCCCTGATCAAGTGTATTCAGGCATCTTCAGAGCTTGGCAAACAACGCATCCAAACGGCGCATCTCATCCGCAATTCCGAACGGCGCATTTACAACGAGCATCCCTGATCCGATCATGCGATGCCCTTCGCGCGCGGCGGGAAATCGGACTTCGTGACACTCGACCTTTGGTAAGTCTTGCCCTTGCAGCGCCGCGACCATCGACTTGTGCCGCCCGTCCGCAAGGATTGGATACCACAAGGCAATAACGCCTACGTTCCATTTCCGATGCACTTTAGAGATAAAACCCGGCAGCCGGTCATACTCTGACTTCACCTCGTAGCTCGGATCAATCAACAGAACCCCTCGCCGCGGCGTTGGCGGCAGAAGCGAATGCGCCAACTCATATCCGTCCTGCTTGTAGGTTTTTGCTCCGAACCGCGACACGGCCAGCGACAAGGCGCCGAATTCTTGTGGATGCAGTTCGGCCAAATGCATTCTGTCCTGATCGCGAAGCAAATTACCCGCAATCAGGGGTGAACCCGCATAGGCGTGCCGTCCGTGTGTCGCCTGAACCTGCGTCAGCGCACGTGACAGCGGATGATCCGCTGCGAACCAACCTTCGCGCTGCACCCGCTTTATCCCGGCCAAAGCTTCGCCTGTTCGCACTGCTTCATCCGCGTCCAAGTGATACAAACCACGACCTGAATGTGTTTCGAGATAGGTCAATGGTTTGTCTTTTTGGGTCAAATATTCCAGCACCCACGCCAACAAAGCGTGCTTTTGCACATCAGCCAGATTTCCAGCATGGTAAATATGTTGATATGAGAGCATGTTGCCTTCTAAAGTCCCTATCATTAAGGCGGAAAGGTGCTGATTGACGCGGAATCAGCCCTTTTACCGGGCGAGATGGCACCCTATAAGACATCCGTCCCGGAACCGTCGAGTCGCGGGCAGTGGAAATTTTGACGAACGGGATCATTGAAAACATGGGAATCTTTGGCAATCTGGGCGGCCTGTTCACGGCGGACATGGCGATTGACCTTGGGACAGCGAACACGCTGGTTTATGTCAAAGGGCGCGGTGTGATCCTGTCGGAGCCTTCGGTTGTCGCCTATCACGTCAAGGACGGTGTCAAAAAGGTGCTGGCCGTCGGTGAGGACGCCAAGCTGATGCTGGGCCGAACCCCCGGCTCGATCGAGGCGATCCGTCCCATGCGCGAAGGCGTGATTGCTGATTTCGACACTGCCGAGGAAATGATCAAGCACTTTATCCGCAAGGTGCATAAACGGTCGACCTTTTCGAAGCCCAAGATCATCGTCTGCGTGCCACACGGTGCGACCCCCGTAGAAAAGCGCGCGATCCGTCAGTCGGTTCTGTCGGCAGGTGCGCGCCGCGCGGGCCTGATTGCCGAACCGATTGCAGCCGCCATTGGTGCAGGCATGCCGATCACTGACCCGACCGGCAACATGGTCGTTGATATCGGCGGCGGCACCACCGAAGTTGCCGTTCTGTCGCTGGGCGACATCGTCTATGCGCGCTCGGTCCGCGTCGGCGGAGACCGTATGGACGAGGCGATCATCTCGTATCTGCGGCGTCAGCAGAACCTGCTGGTGGGCGAATCTACTGCGGAACGCATCAAGACCACCATCGGCACTGCGCGGATGCCAGACGATGGCCGTGGCCAGTCAATGCATATCCGGGGCCGCGACCTGCTGAATGGCGTGCCCAAGGAAATCGAGATCAGCCAAGCCCAAGTGGCCGAGGCGCTTTCGGAACCTGTTCAACAGATTTGCGAGGCGGTGATGACCGCACTGGAAACCACACCGCCCGATCTGGCTGCGGACATTGTGGACCGTGGCGTTATGCTGACCGGCGGCGGCGCGCTGCTGGGCGATCTGGACCTTGCGCTGCGCGAACAGACTGGTCTGGCTGTGTCGATTGCCGATGAAAGCCTGAATTGTGTGGCTTTGGGCACCGGCAAAGCGCTGGAATACGAAAAACAACTGCGCCACGCGATTGACTACGAAAGCTAAGGCGCGCACCCTTTCGGGGTAAGAACTCGGGCAAGAGCAGCACGGGAAGGTAACCTGTGGCAAACGACCGATCACAGCGCGATGAATACACGGCACCTCTGCGCCGCTTGTTGCTGGGGATTGTTGTGCTTTGCCTGTTGGGCATCTTTCTCGTCTGGCGCATCGACAGCCCTCGGGTTGAACGTTTCCGCGCGCAAGTGGTCGACAA
The DNA here is from genome assembly GCF_017743815.1 of Ruegeria sp. R8_1. Lineage (NCBI taxonomy): Bacteria > Pseudomonadati > Pseudomonadota > Alphaproteobacteria > Rhodobacterales > Roseobacteraceae > Ruegeria > Ruegeria sp. R8_1. Next base: position 173,114 of record NZ_JAGHRL010000003.1, read on the forward strand.
GGTTGTGCCCTCGATGGAATGGGCGATGGTTCCGGTCACCGGCATCGTGAATCTGGCCCGCGACTTCCAAAGCTATCAGCGGCTGAGCGAACAGAACCAGGAACTGCGCAGCGAGTTGCGCCTGATGCGTGCCTGGAAAGAGGCCGCCCTGCAGTTGGAACAGGAAAACGCGCGCCTTCTGGACCTCAACAACGTACGGCTTGACCCGCGTCTGACCTATATCACCGGTGTCGTTATGGCCGACAGCGGCTCACCCTTTCGGCAATCGGTTTTGCTGAATGTTGGTGAACGCGACGGCATAATGGATGGCTGGGCAACGATGGACGGTATTGGCGTGGTAGGGCGCATCTCGGGCGTTGGCCCCGACACGGCGCGGGTCATCCTATTGACCGATGCCTCAAGCGCTATTCCCGCGACGATTCAGCCTTCGGGCCAGACTGCACTGATCGCGGGCGATAACACATCCGCACCCGCCGTCGAGTTTCTGGAAAATCGCGAACTTGTACGACCGGGCGACCGTGTTGTCACGTCAGGTGATGGCGGAGTGTTTCCCGGCGGCCTGCTGATCGGCCAGATCACGGCCGATCCGGGCGGGCGCCTGCGTGTACGCTTGTCTGCGGATTTCGAACGGCTGGAATTCTTGCGTGTTCTTCGGTTCCACTCGGCTCCTGCCATCGAAGACTCGGGGGATATCGTCGGACCGCGACGTCCAGAAGCCGCCCTGACACCAGCAGAGGTCGGAGATGGATAGGAACGCGTCTCAGCTTTGGACCAAGCGCGCATTGTATCTGTTTCTGGCAATGCTGATCTTGTTCATGCACCTTCTTCCGCTGGATACGAAACCGGACCGCTGGCCCTTTCCCGATCTGCTGATAGCGTTGACGTTCGCGTGGGTCATGCGCCGGCCCGAATTTGTGCCGATTCCGCTGATAGCGGTTGTGATGCTGACTGCCGACTTGTTGCTTCAGCGTCCGCCGGGCCTGATGGCGGCATTGGTGGTCATTGGCGCGGCCTATCTGCGAACAGCATCGCTGGGCATGAGAGATGCCGGTTTTCCAAGTGAGTGGATGACATCAGCGGTGGTGATCACGGCAGTTTTTGTGCTCAACCGCGTTATCCTTGCTATTGTGTCCGTGCAACAGGCGACATTGGGGCCCGTCGTGATTCAAGTGGTTCTGACAATAGCTATTTACCCTTTGATCGTTCTGCTCAGTCAGAGCGCTTTTGGCGTTCAACGCATATCCGCCGCCGAAACCGGCACGATGGGGGCACGCTGATGAAGCAACACAAGCCCAAATCACAAGGACTGGCTTATAAGCGCTTACCCCGTCGGGCCTTGATTCTTGGCGGGTTGCAAGCTGCCTTTATCGGGGGTTTGGCCGCTCGCATGCGTTATATGCAGGTCGATCAGGCCGATGAATACCGCCTGCTGGCCGAAGAAAACCGCATCAACATTCGCCTGATCCCTCCGACCCGCGGACGTATCTATGACCGAAACGGTCAGATCATCGGGCAAAACTCACCTTCCTACCGTATCGTGATGGTCCGCGAGGACGCAGGCGATGTGGACGAAGTGCTGACGCGGCTGTCGTCCCTGATTCCGCTGACCGAAGACGAAATGGAACGCGCCAAGACCGAGATGCGCCGTTCGGCCCCGTTTCTTCCGGTCACGTTGGCTGATCAGGTCACATGGGAGGATATCTCGAAAGTCGCCGTCAATGCGCCCGCCCTGCCGGGGGTGACACCCGAAGTCGGCATGACGCGGCAATATCCGCGCTACGAGGACTTTGCCCATGTGGTCGGATATGTCGGCCCAGTCAGTGATTATGACCTAAGCCAGATCGACGACCCCGAGCCGGTTTTACGCATCCCCCGCTTTCAAATCGGCAAGGTTGGACTTGAGGCCAAGCAGGAAAGCACCCTGCGCGGCAAGGCCGGGGCCAAGCGGGTCGAAGTCAACGCCACCGGTCGCGTCATGCGCGAATTGGACCGGCAAGAGGGCGAGGCCGGCGCCGATCTGCAACTTTCCGTCGATGCCGATCTGCAGCAATACGCGCAAGCCCGTTTGGAGGGTGAAAGCGCTGCGGCGGTGGTGATCGACTGTGAGACCGGCGATATCCGTGCGATCAGTTCAGCCCCCAGTTTTGACCCCAACCTGTTTGTGCGCGGTATCTCGGTTGGGGATTACCGAACCCTCACACAAGACAATTACCGCCCGCTTGCGAATAAGACAGTCCAAGGCACGTACCCTCCGGGATCAACCTTCAAGATGATCACCGCCATGGCCGCGCTTGAGGCCGGAGTGATCGGCCCCGGCAATACCGTTTATTGCCCCGGCCATCTCAAGGTGGGCAGCCGCCGTTTCCACTGCTGGAAGCGCGGCGGGCATGGGACAGTCGATCTGAACCTTTCGCTCAAGCGCAGCTGTGATGTCTATTACTACGATGTGGCACTGCGGACCGGTATCGACAAGATTTCCGACATGGCGCGTGTTTTCGGGCTGGGTGTCAAACATGACATTCCGATGTCGGCAGTTGCGGCTGGGCTGGCCCCGAACCAGGCATGGAAAGAGCGGGTACACGGTGAAAGCTGGCTTGTGGGCGACACAGCAAATGCGTCGATTGGTCAGGGTTTCATGCTGGCCTCACCTCTGCAGCTTGCGGTCATGACTGCACGGATCGCCACCGGACGTGAAGTGAAGCCAAGACTTGTTCGTTCGATTAACGGCGTCGAAGAACCCTCGGGCCTGGGTGAACCTTTGGCGGTCAACCCGAACAATCTTGAACAGGTGCGCAAGGCCATGTTCTCGGTCTCGAATGATCGGGGTGGTACCGCCTATCGCAGCCGCATCATTGCTGACGATCTGCGCATGGCTGGCAAGACCGGCACCAGTCAGGTGCGCAACATCACCAAGGCCGAACGTGCCGCAGGCGTGATCCGAAACGAAGACCTGCCATGGGAACGCCGCGACCACGCGCTGTTCGTCAGCTTTGCCCCCTATGACAAACCCAAATACGCAATCGCTGTTGTTGTAGAACACGGCGGAGGCGGCTCTAAGGCCGCCGCACCCGTCGCGCGGGATATTATGCTACAGGCGCTTTACAACGGCACGCCCCCACTCGAAGCCTATCCTGTCGCAGACCGGGAACGCATAAAGGAACAACAGAAACAGCTTGAAGGCGACCGCCGCCCCAAAGCGCGTCCAACCACAAAGGACCGCGCATGAGCTATCTTGAATACGCCGTCAAATCCACGCCATCGGGGTTCCGCAAGTTCCTATACATGAACTGGCCCCTGACGCTTTTGCTGATCAGCACGGCCAGCGCCGGGTTCCTGATGCTGTTTTCCGTGGCCGGAGGATCCTGGACCCCGTGGGCCGAGCCCCAGATGGAGCGTTTTGGTCTGGGCCTCACAGTGATGTTCATCATCGCGCTGGTTCCGATTTGGTTCTGGCGAAACATGTCTGTTTTGGCCTATCTGGGCTCAATCGGGCTGCTGATCATGGTTGAGCTTTTCGGAACAATCGGTATGGGCGCGCAGCGCTGGATTGATCTGGGCTTCATGCGGCTGCAACCCTCCGAGGTGATGAAAGTGGCGTTGGTGATGGTACTGGCCGCATACTACGACTGGCTTCCCTCGCATAAAACCTCACGCCCGATATGGGTTCTGATCCCGGTTGCGCTGATCCTGATCCCGACGGCGCTGGTCCTAAAGCAGCCCGATCTGGGCACGTCGATCCTGCTGCTTGCGGCGGGCGGAGGACTGATGTTCCTGGCCGGTGTCCACTGGGCCTATTTTGCCGCCGTCATCGCGGCGGTGGTCGGCCTGATCGCAACCGTGTTCAACAGCCGCGGGACCGAGTGGCAATTGCTTAAAGACTACCAGTTCCGTCGCATTGATACGTTTCTGGACCCGTCGACCGACCCCCTGGGCGCGGGGTATCACATCACCCAGTCCAAGATCGCGCTGGGATCAGGGGGGTGGAATGGGCGCGGCTTCATGCAAGGCACGCAATCGCGCCTGAACTTCCTGCCGGAAAAACACACCGATTTCATCTTTACCACCTTGGCCGAAGAGTTTGGCTTTGTCGGCGGGATCACTCTGCTGACGCTATACGGGCTGATCCTTGTGTTCTGCCTAGTCACGGCGCTGTCGACCAAGGACAGGTTCTCGTCGCTGGTGACGCTGGGCATCGCGCTGAACTTCTTCCTGTTCTTTGCCGTCAACATGTCGATGGTGATGGGGCTGGCCCCGGTCGTGGGTGTGCCCCTGCCGATGGTCAGCTATGGCGGCTCGGCGATGCTTGTTCTGATGGCGGCCTTCGGTATTGTGCAAAGCGCCCATATCCACCGTCCCCGCTGATTTGAAAGGCCCCCGATGCCCGTAAACGTTCTGTTTTCCGCGCGCCCTGAATTGTGGCCCGTGTATGAACCACTGCTGACTAAAGGGTTGGAACAAGCAGGCGTGGATACCCATCTTGCCACCGACCTGCCGGCCGATCAGGTCGACTATGTGGTCTATGCCCCGAATGGAGGGCTGCTGGATTTCACCCCCTATACGCACCTCAAGGCCGTGCTTAGCCTCTGGGCCGGGGTCGAGAAGATCGCGGGCAACGCCTCTCTGACCGTCCCGCTGGCGCGGATGGTCGATCACGGGCTGACGCAAGGCATGACCGAATGGGTGGTCGGCCATGTGCTGCGTTATCATCTGGGGATAGACCGCCATATCACCCTGCAGGACGGCACATGGACACCCGAGGCCCCACCGCTGGCCCCTGAACGCACTGTCTGTATTCTGGGCCTTGGCATGTTGGGCGAGGCATCCGCGCGGGCACTAAAGGCGCTGGGTTTCAACGTCACAGGCTGGAGCCGCTCGCCCAAAGACATCCCCGGCGTCACCTGCCTGCACGGCGATGAAGGGCTGCGCGACGCGCTGGCCAGCGCCGAAATCGTCGTTCTGCTGCTGCCCGACACGCCTGCGACCGAGAACCTGTTGAACGCGGAAACCCTCGCCCTGCTGCCCAAAGGCGCGCGCCTGATCAATCCGGGCCGAGGCCCTCTGATCGACGACGACGCCCTGTTGGATGCATTGAACACAGGGCAGATCGGCCACGCCACGCTGGACGTGTTCCGGGTTGAGCCTCTGCCCGCTGATCACCCTTATTGGGCGCATCCAAACGTGACGGTCACGCCGCATATCGCCTCGGAAACGCGGCCGGTGACAGCCGCGCAGGTGATCGTTGAGAACATTCGACGTGGCGAGGCGGGCGAACCCTACCTGCACCTCGTCGATCGCGCTTTAGGCTACTAGCCCGCGCCCTTTCAGCAACGCCTCGACCCCCGGCAAGCGGCCCCGGAAGGCCAGATACAGGTCTTCGGCCTCGCGCGATCCTCCGGTGGACAGGATGTTCTCCTCCAACGCTTTGGCGCGGTCGGGGTCGAATGCCCCTCCGGCCTCTTCAAAGGCGGCGAAGGCGTCGGCATCCATGACCTCGGACCACATATAGCTGTAATAGCCCGAGCTATAGCCGTCACCCGCAAACACATGCGCGAAATGCGGCGTGGCGTGGCGCATCCCGATGGCCGGAGGCATCCCCAGACCGTCCAGCACCTGCGCCTGTTTCGCCATCGGATCGGCGGGGGCCGCACCGTCGTGGAATTCCAGATCGACCAGCGCCGAGGCGACATATTCGACCGTCTGAAACCCCTGATCGAAATTGGCGGCCTTCAGCACCTTGTCCAGCATGTCCTGCGGCATCGGTGCGCCGGTTTCGGCATGGGTGGCGAACTCGGCCAGAACTTCGGGCACTTCCAGCCAGTGTTCGTACAATTGGCTGGGCAGTTCGACGAAATCGCGCGCCACTGATGTGCCGGAGATGCTTTCATAAGTCACATCTGACAGCATCTGATGCAGCGCATGGCCGAATTCATGAAACAGTGTCCGCGCATCATCATATGACAGCAGCGCCGGATCGCCCTTGGCGAAGTTGCACACATTGATCACGACCGGGGCCTGTACCTTGGGGAATTTGGCCTGAGACCGCATCGCACTGCACCACGCCCCGGATCGTTTGGACCCGCGCGCAAAGTAGTCCCCGATGAACACCGCGATATGCTGGCCATTGCGCGTGACCTCCCACGCGCGGCAATCGGGGTGGTAGAGCGGCACATCCAGCGGCGCGAACTCCAGCCCGAACAGACGGTTGGCACAGGCAAAGGCGGCCTCGATCATCCGGTCCAATTGCAAGTAGGGTTTCAGCGCGGCCTCATCCAGATCATGCTCGGCCTTGCGGCGCTTCTCGGCATAGTAGCGCCAATCCCACGCGGCCAGAGGGCCATTGACCCCATCCGCCTGCATCATCTGCGTCAGAATTTCCGCATCCGCGTCCGCGCGGGTCTTGGCGGGTTCCCAGACCTGCATCAGCAGGTCGCGCACTTTGTCCGGCGTGCGGGCCATCTCGGTTTCCAACTTGTAGGCCGCGAAATTGTCATAACCCAACAGCTTGGCGCGTTCTTCACGCAGGGCAAGGATTTCGGCGGCGATCTCGCGGTTGTCCGTCTCGCCCCCGTTGGCGCCACGTGCGGTCCATGCCTTATACGCGGTTTCCCGCAGATCGCGGCGGGGCGAAAATTGCAGGAAAGGGACAATAACGGACCGCGACAGGGTCACAACCGGGCCATCTGCGCCCTTTTCCTGCCCTGCGGCGCGGGCCGCATCCACGACGAAGTCGGGCAAACCGTCCAGATCATCCTCGGACAGGGGCATGAACCACGTGCGCTCATCCGCCAGCAGGTTCTGGGTAAAGGATGTCCCCAGCGAGGCCAGCCGCGCCTTGATCGCCTGCATCCGCGCGTCCGCATCCCCGGTCAGCGCCGCGCCTGCGCGCACAAATCCGCGATGGGTCAGCATCAGCACCCGCGCCTGTTCCTCGGTCAGGCCCAGATCATCCTTGCGGGCCCACAGGTCGGCCACCCGCTGAAACAGCGCCTTGTTCGACGAAATCCCCGAGAAATGCGCCGCCAGCTTGGGCGAGAAATCCCGCTGCAGCTTTTCACGCGCCGGGTTGCTGTCGGCCCCGGCCACGGTGAAAAAGACGGACAGAACCTTGTCCAACTGCTCACCCGCGGCCTCAAGCGCCTCAACCGTATTGGCGAATGTGGGCGCATCTGAGTTGCCTGCAATCGCGTCGATCTGCGCGTTGTGAGCGTTTAGGGCCGCATCGAGCGCGGGGGCGAAATCAGTGTCGGCAATCGTGTTAAAGGGCGCGATTTCAAACGGTGTGGTCCAGTCGGACAGGATCGGGTTTGTCATGAAACTCTCCTTTGATCACAACCTAGGAACGCAGAGCGGGATGATCCAGTGCGCGCGCTCACTTACCGCAAATCGGACAATCGGCGCGGCGTGACAGTGTGATCTTGCGGCTTTCACCATAAAGCGCGTCATAGATTAGCATCTCACCGCGCAAAGCCTGCCCCGCCCCAGTGATCACCTTGATCGCCTCAACCGCCATCATCGATCCCACAACGCCGGGCAAAGGGCCGATCACCCCCGCCTCGGAACACGACGGGGCCAATCCGGGGGCCGGGGCCTCGGGGAAGATACATTGATAGCAGGGGGCGTTATGGGCCGGGTCAAAGACGCTCAGTTGTCCTTCCCATTGCGACAGCGCACCCGAGATCAGCGGCTTGCCCAGCGCAACCGCCGTGCGGTTGGCCAGATAGCGCGTGTCGAAATTGTCGGTGCCATCGAGGATCAGATCGAAATCGGCAAACAAATCCTGCGCGATCTCTTCGGTCAAACGACGGTGATAGGGCCGAACGATCACATTAGGATTTTGCGCCTGCATGGCCTGCTGCGCCGAGAACACCTTGGGCATCCCGATATCCGCGTCACGGTGTATTACCTGACGTTGCAGGTTCGCGTTCTCAACCTCGTCATCGTCGATCACACCGATGGTCCCAACCCCGGCTGCGGCTAGGTATTGCAGGGCAGGCGCACCCAGACCACCTGCACCAATGACCAGCACACGGGCCTGTTTCATCTTTTTCTGACCTGGCCCACCCAGTTCCCGCAGCACGATATGGCGGGCATAGCGTTCCAGTTCGGTTTCCGTGAATTGGTCGGATGGCATGGCGGGCTCCTTCGTGGCGGGCGTTGCACGGTTTCGCAACGCTTTCAGCACCCTTCCATAAACCAGAACCAGAACCGCGAAACCACCCAAGATCAGCCACATTGCTGCAGAGCCGCCAGTCGCCTGACGCAAGGGGTGGCCATCCGGCAGAACCAGTTGCGCCGTGATCACGCCCAACAGCAGCACCCCGACGGATGTCATCCGCGCGGTGCGTGACACGCCCGCCAAATAGCCAACACCCCACAGCCCGGCGGCCAGAATGAAAACCAGCAGCATCAGCCCCGCCCGGTCGAGCCGAACCCACCCGCGCCCCGTTCGGTATCGCTGAGCGTATCGGTAGACTCAAACGTCGCCTGCACGACCGGGGCCACGACAAGCTGCGCGATGCGTTCGCCGTGGGTGATCTCGAACACCTCTTGCCCGGCGTTCAGCACGATCACACCCAGCGGGCCACGATAGTCGCTGTCGATTGTACCCGGGGTGTTAGGCAACGTGATCCCGTGTTTCAACGCCAGCCCGGACCTTGGGCGCACCTGTACCTCAAAGCCATTCGGGATTTCGATCCGCAGGCCGGTGGGCACCAAAGCGCGCTGTCCGGGGTTCAGTGTGATCGACGCGCCATCCGGCAGGTTGGCCCGCACATCCGCTCCCGCCGCGCCGGTGGTTTCGTAGGACGGCAACGGAACTGAGGGGTCAGAGCCCTCCTCGCGGATCACACGGATTGCAACCATCTTGTTTCCTTTCCCTCAGGCGGTCAGCGCGTCAGCGATCTTGCGGGCCAAACGCTCGGCCACGGCGTCCTTGCCCATACGCGGCCATTCTTCCGCCCCCGCGTCCGAGATCAGCGTGACCGCATTCTCAGACCCGCCCATGATGCCGGTGGCGGGGCTGACGTCATTGGCGACGATCCAGTCGCACCCCTTACGCGCACGTTTTGCGGTGGCGTGTTCGATCACATTATCGGTCTCGGCGGCAAAGCCCACGACCAGCGCGGGGCGATCCGTTTCCAGATGCGAGACGCGTTTCAGAATGTCGGGGTTTTCTGCAAATTCCAGCGCGGGCAGGCCGTCGCGGGTTTTTTTCAACTTCCGGTCCGAGGCGCTGGCCACGCGCCAATCCGCCACAGCCGCCGCAAACACGCCCGCATCCACGGGCAAGGCGGCGTCCACCGCATCCGACATCTGTTGCGCGGTCTCGACCGCAACCACCTGCACGCCTTGGGGCGAGGCCACATCCGCCGGGCCGGTGACAAAAACCACCTCGGCCCCCAGTGCGGCCAGCGCCCGCGCCACCGCCGTTCCCTGCGCGCCCGAAGACCGGTTGGCGATATAGCGCACCGGATCGATGGGTTCATGGGTGGGGCCCGACGTGACCAGAATACGCTTGCCCTGCAAGGGGCCGCCGCCCAGCTGCGCCTCGACCGCCGCAACGATCTCCAGCGGTTCGGACATGCGGCCGGGGCCGTATTCGCCACAGGCCATGTCGCCCTCGTTCGGGCCAGCAAAGCGGACACCATCCGCCTGCAGTTGCGCCAGATTGCGCTGCGTGGCGGGGTGATCCCACATCCGTACATTCATCGCAGGTGCACACAGAACCGGCGTATCCGTCGCCATCAGCAGGGTCGAGGCCATATCATTGGCCAAACCACCCGCCATCTTGCCCATCAGATCGGCAGTGGCCGGGGCAACCACCACCAGATCGGCGGAGCGGGACAGTTGGATATGGCCCATCTCGGCCTCATCGGTCAGATCGAAGAGATCGCGATATACCTTCTCACCGGCCAAGGCAGACACGGACAAAGGCGTCACGAACTCCTCAGCCGCGCGGGTCAGAACCGGGGTCACCGCAGCACCCCGTTCGCGCAGGCGTCGGATCAGATCCAGTGATTTATAGGCTGCGATGCCTCCGCCGATGATCAGCAGAATTCGTTTCGATGCCAGCATGTTCAGCCCTTCCCGTCCCGGTCGGCCCTGACATTAGGCAAGCAGGCCAGACAGTTCCAGCGGTTAATTCTGCGTCTGGAATGCCAGACAGGGGTCTTCGCGTTCGACCGAAGGGCTGTCGATCACAGCATCGAACTCACCCGAGATCGCGCCATCCTCGGATTGCCCTAACACAAAGACTTTCAAACCGGGGCGCAGCCGGGACGTGAACGTCGGAATTCCACGATCCTTGCGGGCATGCCCATTGCCGGTGATCACAGCAATCGGCCCGCCTGTTTCGTCGTCAGCACGCAAGATCGAACGCGTCAGAACCGCGTCGCGCAAACGTTGGATGGCCACCATCTGAGGCAGCGCCTCTTGCGGGAGCGCATCGCAATGCGCCGCCAGTTGATCCGCTTCGCGTGCAGCCTGATCCGCAGCCGAAAGAGGCACAGTCAGCCCATAGCGCGCCGCATCCGCGCCCAGCGCCGTTGCTGCACCACGCTCCATCGCTGCGCGCGCCGCCGCGCGGGGAACCATCGCGCCATAGACCGGCGCATCGGTGGCCTGAAAAACCGGGTAATACATGCTGAGGGACGGCCACCCCATCTCGGCCCATTTCAGGATACGGTCCAATTCCTCGGGGTTGGTCGCAGCCTTCTGACCCAGCCGCTGCGCACCCTCTTCGGTGACCATTTCCCAGACCACCGCCGAAGGGTTGATGATCTCCAACGCCTCTTTCTGGACGATGTGATGCTGTGGGTTGTCGTGGATTTCACCCAGGATCACCACGTCAGCCGCACGCATTGCGTCGGCAACATCGTCAGGAATCAGCCCGTCAGCCCGGCCTATACCGGCTGTAACCACAAACGCGCACAGCAGAATCGCAAACTGTCTCATGCGATGAAGTGTTGCACCTCGCGCGATTGCGCTTCAAGGTTCTTGCGCATTTTTACAAATGCTGCAGCCTCAAGCTGACGGACACGTTCTTTCGACAGGCCCAGTTCTTCCCCAAGACTTTCCAAGGTCCGCGATGGTTCGCGCAGTTTTCGTTCCCGCACAATAAAGCGTTCGCGGTCGTTCAGCGCCTGCATGGCCGTCACCAGCCATTCGCGCAGCTGTTCTGTATCGTGGCTGTTTTCAACCGTCTCGGCGGCCTGTTCACGATCATCTTCCAGCGCGTCGATCCATTCACGGCCGTCCTCATCCGACGATTGCACCGCGTTCAGCGAAAAATCCGAACCCGACAGACGGCCTTCCATCATCTCGACATCGCGCAGAGGCACGCCGATTTCGGCGGCGATCATCTGGTGCAGCTGGTGGCGATCCAGATCCATCCCTTCCGTCGCGGCCTCACGCTCCAGCCGGGCCTGCACACGACGCATATTGAAAAACAGAGATTTCTGGGATGAGGTCGACCCCGTCCGCACCATCGACCAGTTGCGCATCACGTAATCCTGGATACTGGCCTTGATCCACCAGACCGCGTAGGTCGAGAACCGCACGCCCCGGTCAGGATCGAATTTGTCGGCGGCTTTCATAAGGCCCAGGCCCGCCTCCTGGATCAGATCGTTCATCGGCGCGCCGTACCGTTTGAATTTGGCCGCCATGGAAATCGCCAGCCGCATATAGGCGGTAATCAAGCGATGCAGGGCTTGTTCATCGCGATGATCTCGCCAAGCATACGCCAGTTTCAGCTCGGTTTCTGCATCCAGCAGTTCCGCTTTCATCGCCTGTCGCGACATCGAAAAATCGTTTGTATTATCCAGAGCCATGGAAGCCTCCCATTTTCGCAGGCCTAGCCAGCCTTGCCTTGTCGACTTGTGGTCGATACGCAGGACAAAACCGGGTGGATCACATGGAAGGTAACACCAGTGGGTTCGGATTTGACCTTTGTTATGGGCGGAGCAGCCTCGGGAAAGTCGGCATTTGCCGAACAACTCACTGTTTCAACAGGGAAAAGCCGCATCTACCTCGCAACTTCACAAGTGTTTGATGATGAAATGCACAAAAAGGTGAAGTCCCACGTGAAGCAACGAGGGGAGGGTTGGACGACGATCGAGGCTCCGTTCGACCTGCGCCCTGCTCTGGCCGCCTTGACGCAGGATCAGGTCTGTCTGATTGACTGTGCGACGATGTGGCTGACCAATCATATGTTGGCGGAAAACGATCTGGAACAAGAACAAGCCCAGCTTTTGGATGCGCTGAATACCTGCCAAGCCCAGACTGTAGTCGTATCGAACGAAGTCGGCCACGGCATTGTCCCCGACAACGCCCTGTCCCGCCGCTTTCGCGAGGCACAGGGACGGCTGAACATCGCATTGGCCGCGCAGGCCGATCTGGCGGTGCAAGTCACAGCCGGGCTGCCTCTGGTACTGAAAGGACAGCTGCCGTGACTCGCCTGCATCTTGTTCGCCACGGCCCGACCCATGCCAAAACCATGGTGGGCTGGTCCGACCTGCCCGCTGATCTCAGCGACACAGTGGCGATCCAGCGCCTGCACGACCACTTGCCGCCTGACGCGGTGGTGATTTCGTCCGACCTGTCCCGCGCCGCGGATACGGCCTCGGCCATTCAGGGAACACGCACCCGCCTGCCCCATCACCCCGACCTGCGCGAGATCAATTTCGGCACGTGGGAGCTGCGCGGTTTCAAAGATATCGAGGCCGAAGACCCCGAACTGGCCTTTGCCTATTGGGACAATCCCGGTGACGTGCGCCCCCCAAGCGGCGAAAGCTGGAACGAGGTGCGTACGCGGGTAGATGCCGTGATCGACCGACTGATTGCTGATCATAGCGGGCGCGATCTGGTCATCGTGGTGCATTTCGGCGTGATCCTGACACAGGTACAGCGCGCGCTGGACGTGACCGCGCAAGAGGCGTTCAGCCACAAGATCGACAACCTCTCGGTCACGGAACTGACCCATCACGGGGATCGCTGGTCGGTCGGGCGGATCAATCACCTCGCGTGATGCACCGGCGCACAAATCTCTGATTTACCGCCGTGCCAGGCCACGCCATCCTGCGTGCATGACCTATGATCTGTTTATCGGGGACCGCCTGTTTTCCAGCTGGTCCATGCGCGGCTGGCTGATGCTGGAAAAGTTCGGCTTGCCTTACAAAACCCATATGATCGGACTCTATTCCGGCACCATAGCCGAGGATATGAAGCCACTCGCCCCCGCCCGTCTGGTGCCCGCCTTGCGCATGCCCGACGGGATGGTGGTAGGCGAAAGCCTCGCCATGGCAGAGACCTTGGCCGAACGACATCCCGACGCCGGGCTGTGGCCTGCAGATCCAGCCGCCCGCGCCGCCGCGCGCTGGTTATGCGCCGAGATGGTGGCCGGGTTCACCGCCTTGCGCGGCGAATGCCCGATGCAGTTGTACCATTGCTGGGCCGGGTTTGAACCCTCGGCAGATACCCTGCGCGACCTTGAGCGGATCGAGACCCTGTGGGCCCATGCTCGCAGCGTGTCCGGGGCTACCACCGGTCCGCTGTTTGGCGAATATTCCCTGGCGGATGTCTTCTATGCCCCGGTGGCCGCGCGGATCATAGGCTATGGTCTGCCAGTCTCGGACGCAAACCGGGTCTATTGCCTTGACCTGCTGTCAGACCTGCCTGCCCGCCAATGGCGCGCGATGGGGTTGACCGTGGCCTATGATCCCTTCCCCTACGCGCTGGACCTGCCGACACAACCTTGGCCAGTCAGGTCGCCCGTAGCCCGCGTGGTGGATTCAGGCCCCTCGGTCAACGCCACCTGCCCCTATTCCGGCGACCCTGTGACGGATTTTCTTGAACTGGACGGCCGCATCTGGGGCTTTTGCAACCCGTTCTGCCGTGACAAAACCGCCGCAGACCCGGGCGCGTGGCCGAAATTCTCAGCCATGGTCGCAGGCGTTAACGATTCCTAAACCGGCGGCGTGCCAGCAACGACCTGTTAACCAAAAAGGTCGTTCATGGTCGCCCGCTCTCATACCGTTGCTTTCCAAGGGGTCGAGGCCCGCCCGGTCGAGGTGCAATGCGCCGTCTCGCCGGGCCTGCCCGCCTTTTCCATCGTCGGCCTGCCCGACAAAGCCGTGTCCGAAGCCCGCGACCGCGTGCGCAGCGCGCTCAGTTCCATGGCCATCGCGCTGCCATCCAAGCGCATCACCATCAACCTCTCACCTGCCGACCTGCCGAAAGAGGGCAGCCATTTCGACCTGCCCATCGCCGTTGCGCTGCTGTCCGCGCTGGAGATCATTCCCTCCGACGCCGCCGAAGGCGCGGTATCCTTGGGTGAGCTGTCACTGGACGGATCGCTTGTACCCGTGGTCGGCGCCCTACCCGCCGCCATGACCGCCGCCGCGGAAGATCGCGCGCTGCTATGCCCCAAAGCCTCCAGCGCCGAAGCCGCGTGGGTCGATGCTACACAGGTCATCGGGGCCACATCACTGGGCGATGTGGTGCGACATTTCTCGGGCCAGGCCCCTTTGTCCGCCGCCCAACCCGGCGAGGTCAACCTTGCGCCCAGCGCGCGCGACCTGCGCGATGTAAAAGGGCAAGAGCGGGCCAAACGCGCGCTAGAGATCGCCGCCGCCGGGCGGCATCACCTGATCATGATCGGCACGCCGGGGTCGGGCAAATCCATGCTGGCCGCGCGTCTGCCGGGTATCCTGCCGCCTTTGACCCCATCCGAAGCGCTGGAAACCTCGATGATCCAGTCGCTCTGCGGGTTGCTGGACGAAGGCGGGATCAGCCGCACCCGCCCCTTCCGAGAACCGCACCACACCGCCTCAATGGCCGCGATTGTCGGCGGTGGTCGAGGCGCGAAACCCGGTGAAATTTCGCTGGCCCATAACGGGGTTCTGTTCATGGACGAATTCCCCGAATTTCCACGTACCGTTCTGGAAACCCTGCGCCAACCGATTGAAACGGGCGAGGTCATGGTCGCCCGCGCCAATGCCCATGTGAAATACCCTTGTCGCTTCATGCTGGTGGCCGCCGCCAACCCCTGCAAATGCGGCTATCTGACGGACCCCGCCCGCGCCTGTTCCCGCGCGCCGGTCTGTGGCGAGGATTACCTGGGCCGTATCTCTGGCCCGCTGATGGATCGGTTCGACTTGCGGATCGAGGTGCCTCCGGTCGGGTTCACCGATCTGGATTTACCGCCTTCCGGGGACAGCTCCGCCACCGTTGCCGCACGAGTCGAAGCCGCACGCGCCGCGCAGGCGGAGCGGTTCGAGGGCATGGAGCCCCACCAGAACGCGGATATGGAGGGTAAGTTGTTGGAGGAAATCGCGGCCCCCGACCCCGAAGGAAAAGAGCTGTTGCTGAAAGCCGCCGAACGGTTCGGCCTGTCGGCGCGCGCCTATCACCGCATCCTGCGGGTTGCGCGCACCATTGCAGACCTTGAAGGCGCGCCGGATATCCGCCGCCCCCACGTGGCCGAGGCGCTGAGCTTTCGTATCAGCGCCCGGGCGGCGTCTTAAACCTTGGCCTCAATCGCCTGCCAGATTTTTTCGGCGATGTTCACACCGTCGAACCGCTCTAGCTCCTGAATACCGGTGGGCGAGGTCACGTTGATCTCGGTCAGATAATCTCCGATCACGTCGATGCCGACGAAAATCTGGCCTTTTTCCTTCAACAAAGGACCAATGGCGGCGCAAATCTCCAGATCACGCTCGGACAGGCCGATCTTTTCCGGGCGACCGCCCACATGCATATTCGACCGCGTCTCGCCCTTGGCAGGCACGCGGTTGATTGCGCCGACCGCCTCACCATCCACCAAGATCACCCGTTTGTCGCCGTTGCTGACATCGGGCAGGAATTTCTGAACAATCAGCGGCTCACGCGAGAAACCGGTGAATAATTCATGCAACGAGGTCAGGTTGCGGTCATTGGCATCCAACCGGAACACGCCCGCACCGCCATTGCCATAAAGCGGCTTGAGGATGATATCACCATGCTTTTCCTTGAACGCTTTGATCGTCTGCAGATCGCGCGCAATCGTCGTCGGTGGTGTCAAATCGGGGAAATCCAGAACCAGCAGTTTTTCGGGGTAATTGCGCACCCAGAACGGATCGTTCACGACCAGCGCCTTGCCCTTCAGGCGATCCAGCAAATGCGTTGAAGTGATATAGTGCATATCGAACGGAGGATCCTGACGCAGCCAGATCACATCGAAATCAGCCAGATCAACCTCACGCTCGGGGCCCAGCTCTGCCGGATTGCCCGCCACGCGCTGAACGGTCATGTCATGGCCGCGCGCCGTGATCCGCCCTTCCTGATAGGCCAGTTGATCCGGCCCGTAGAAAAACAGCGTGTGCCCGCGCGCCTGCGCCTCTTCGGCCAGTCGGAATGAGCTATCTGCATTGATATCCACGGCCCCGATCGGGTCCATCTGAAAGGCGATTTTCATGGCGTGTCCCTCAGTTTCACGCCAGATACATGGCCCAGCGAGCCCGAGGGTTCAATGGGGGTCAGGCTTGCCCAAAGGCGTTTTCGATGATTTGAACAGCGCCCGAGGCATCCACAAGCGCGGCGTCAAAGCGCACATTTGTCAGTTGCCCATCCGGTTCATGTTCCAGAAACTGCGCCGCCGAGGCACAAATCCGGTTCATCTGCCGCCGGTTGATCCGCGACGCCGCCTGATCGAAACTGCTGCTTTTCTTGACCTCGATGAACACTAAACCATTAGCGTCACGCGCGATCAGGTCGATTTCCCCACCGGCCCCGCGCCAACGGCGGTGGTCGATGGAAAAGCCACGACGTTCATAATCAGTTGCAACCCGCATCTCGGCGGATTGACCAGCCTGGTAAGACACAGAACTTCGAACAGATCGCGCAGACATGTCATCGCTTTCCCAGTTTCAGCGCCTTCTGATAAATTGGACGGCGCGGAAGTTTGTACATTTCCGAAACCAGATCCGCCGCATCCCGAACCGAATGGGTTTCCAAGGCCCTTTTCAAAGCCTCTTCTACGTCAGATTCGTTAACAGTTTCCGAATGGCTCCGATCAACCAACAGAACGATTTCGCCTTTGATGGTCTGATCCTGCACCCCTTCGGCAAGGTCTTTCAGAGTCCCGCGGCGAACCTCTTCGAATTTCTTGGTCAATTCGCGGCACAAGGCGGCATGACGCGACTCTCCTAATACATCTGCCAGATCGGAAAGGCAGGCCGCGACACGCTTTGGCGATTCGTAGAAAACAAGCGTGCCGGGAATGTCGCGCAACGCCTCGATCCGTGCCCGGCGAGCCCCCGATGCATTGGGCAAGAACCCGGCAAAAAAGAACGCATCCGTTGGCAATCCGGCCAGTGTCAGGGCCATTAGGGCCGCCGATGGCCCGGGCGCACAGGTCACCATGTGACCGGCCTCAGCCGCCTGACGCCCCAGATCATAACCCGGATCAGCAATCAGTGGCATCCCGGCCTCAGAGGCATAGGCAACCGATTTCCCTTCGGCCAGCGCGTCCAGGATCTTGCCCCGCGCGCCTGCACCGCTGTGATCGTGATAGGCCAGAATGCGCCGTCCCTCCAATGGCACACCGTGAATCTCCATCAGGCGCCGAAGGCTGCGGGTATCCTCGGCGGCGACCACATCAGCAGAGGCCAGCACATCCAGCGCCCTGAGCGTGATATCGCGCGCCGTTCCGATCGGAGTGGCGACAAAATACAGGCCCGCGCCCAATCTGACTTTTTGGTGATTCAAAGCTGGACCCTCGCAGCGTGACGTTTATTATCGCGACCTAATAAAATGGCGTCTTTCAAGTCGCCGGGACAGGGAGTTTTCATTCAGATGTTTACCGTTTGCAAGCCCGTTCGCAAACTGGCGAAAACCGCCGCCGTTTTGGCCACCGCCGCTTTTCTGACCGCCTGTGAGACAACAGGACTGGGCGGAGGGCCATCGATTAACACCTCTAAGCCGGTGCCTGTGGCGCTGCTGGTTCCTGCGGGATCAGCCAATTCGGGCGATGCGGCCTTGGCCCGAAGCCTTGAGAACGCAGCACGAATGGCCATGGCAGATTTGCAAAATGTGCAGATCGACCTGCGGGTTTATGACACGCGCGGCAGCTCGAACACGGCGGCCGAGGTGGCCCAACGGGCCGTTGCGGATGGTGCAAAGGTTATCCTGGGTCCGGTTTACGCGCAGGCCGCAAACTCGGCAGGATTGGCCGTTTTAAACAACAACGTGAATGTCCTGTCTTTCTCGAACAACACCAGCATCGCTGGCGGGAACGTCTTTGTCCTGGGTCCCACCTTCGACAACACGGCTAACCGACTCGTTAATTTTGCCGGTTCGCAGGGCAAAAACAACATGGTCATCGTGCACAGCAACGATGCGGCAGGCCAGTTGGGTCAGTCGGCCATTGCCAATGCGCTAAGCAACAGCCGCGTCAACAACGCTGGAACGATCGGCTATGACCGGTCTCAGCAGGGCGTGATCAATTCAGTTCCCACAATCAAGGCCACGGTGGATGCATCGGCCGCGGATTCGGTGTTCCTGACAGCAACAACAGCCGGTGCGTTGCCTCTCTATACGCAGTTGTTGCCCGAGGCGGGTATCTCGCCAGCAACGACGCAATATATCGGTCTGACACGCTGGGATATTCCGGCTCAGACGCTTGAATTGCCTGGCGTGCAGGGGGGATGGTTCGCGCTACCCGACCCGGCCAAGGCACAGTCCTATCGTCAGCGGTACAACAATACGTATGGTGAGGCACCGCATCCAATTAGCGGTCTGGCCTATGACGGTATTGCCGCCATCGGAGCCTTGGTCAGCCAGGGTAAATCGGATGCGCTGACGGCTTCGGCCCTGACACAGAATGCCGGTTTCCAGGGCGTGGGCGGCATCTTTCGCCTGCGCTCGGACGGTACCAACGAACGCGGTCTGGCAGTTGCCACGATCCAGAACAAACAGGTAGTAGTGATTGACCCTGCCCCACAAAGCTTCTCAGGCGCCGGTTTCTGATCGACCGGCGCTGACGCTCACCCCAAAAGGTGAGCTGATCTGCCCGGCCCAAGACATCTTCGACAGCGCCGCCGTTCTGGCGCAACTGTCGGAAGCCTTTGAAAACATATCAGACAACACCGCGCGCCGGGCAGAATGCGTGCGCATTCTGCGGGATGCCCAAAAGGCAGGGCGTCAAGCCATCGCTGATGCGTTTTCCCAAAGCCCGTTCGACGCCCGGCCGCTGACACATTCTTACACCTATCTGACCGATGGACTGGTCTGCACTGCCATGCAGGTCGCAAGCCACGATCTTCACCCTCTGGCAACGCCGACGCAGGGCGAAAAGATCGCGGTTCTTGCCGTGGGCGGCTATGGGCGGGGCGAGATGGCCCCCGCGTCAGATGTCGATCTGCTGTTTCTGACGCCCTACAAAATCACTGCATGGGCCGAAAGCGTGATCGAGTCCATGCTGTATATCCTATGGGATTTGCGTCTGAAGGTCGGGCATTCTTCGCGCACCATCAAGGATTGTCTGCGGCTTGGGGGCGAGGATTTCACCATCCGCACAGCTATGCTGGAGCAGCGTTATCTGGCGGGCGACACGGCCTTGGGCGATGAACTCAAAACCCGCCTGCGGGACGAGTTGTTCAAAGGCACCGAACGTCAATTCATCGAAGCCAAACTGCAAGAGCGTGACGAGCGTCATAAGAAGCAGGGCCAACGCTATATGGTCGAGCCCAATGTCAAAGAAGGCAAAGGCGGGCTGCGCGACCTGCAGTCGCTGTATTGGATCGCGAAATACATCTACGACGTTCAAGACGTGTCTGAGTTTGTACCGCTGGGGCTGATAACAGAAGACGAGTACAAAGCCTTCGACGAGGCCGAGGAGTTCCTGTGGGCCGTGCGCTCGCATCTGCATCTGGTAACGGGCCGCGCCACTGAGCACCTGACCTTCGATATGCAGGTCGAGGTGGCCGATCGCATGGACTATAAGGATCGCGCCGGTCGCCGTGCCGTCGAGGTTTTCATGCAGCGGTATTTCCGCGAGGCGACGATGGTGGGCGAATTGACCCGCATCTTCCTAACCAAGCTGGAAGCCGCGCACATGAAGGGCGCACCGCTGCTGGAACGGATTTTCCGCCGGCGCCCACGGGTCAAGGCAGGGTATCAAGTCGTCCATGGCCGCCTGGACGTGGCCGACCCGGACCAGTTCCTGTCCGACAAGCTGAACCTGCTGCGCCTGTTCGAGGAAGGGTTGCGCACGGGAATGCTGATCCATCCGGATGCGATGCGTCTTGTGACAGCGAACCTGAACCTGATCGATGAGGACATGCGCGAAGACAAGGAAGCACAACGTATCTTCCTTGATCTTATGCTGAAACACGGCAACCCCGAACGCGCCCTGCGCCGGATGAACGAGCTGGGGGTCCTGTCGGCCTTTATCCCCGAATTTGAGCACATCGTCGCGATGATGCAGTTCAACATGTATCACAGCTATACGGTGGACGAACACACCATCCAATGCATCGTCAACCTCAACCAGATCGAACGCGGAAAACTGGTGGAATCCCTCCCGTTGGCTTCGTCGATCCTGAAAGAGGGCGTGAACCGCAAGGTTTTGTATGTCGCCCTGCTGATCCACGATATCGCCAAGGGGCGGCCCGAAGATCACTCGATCCTCGGCGCGCAGATGGCCCGCAAAATCGCGCCGAGGCTTGGGTTGAACAAGGCCGATTGCGAAACGGTCGAATGGCTGGTGCGTTATCACCTGCTGATGTCTGACATGGCGCAGAAGCGCGACATTTCCGACCCGCGCACGGTACGCGATTTCGCGAAGGCCGTAAAAACGGTCAAACGGTTGGACCTGCTGACAGTTCTGACGGTCTGTGACATTCGCGGCGTTGGGCCGGATACGTGGAACAACTGGAAAGCCACCCTGCTGCGCGCCCTGCACGCGGAAACCAAACGCGCACTAGAGACGGGGATGGAAGACCTCAACCGTGCCAATCGCGGAGCCGAGGCCAAAAAGACCCTGCGCGCCGAATTGGCCGATTGGTCCAAGGCTGACCTGAAAACCGAGACCGGTCGGCACTACGACCCGTATTGGCAGGGGCTCAACCTGTCGACACATGTTGAGTTTGCCGAGATGCTGCAATCGCTAGATCACAGTGGCGACGCGGGCGCCATGGAAATTCGCTTGCAACCGGATGAAGATCGCGACGCCACCCGCGCCTGTTTCGCCATGGCTGACCATCCGGGTATTTTCGCACGGATTGCCGGCGCACTGGCGCTGGTTGGGGCGAACGTGGTCGATGCGCGTAGCTACACGACCAAGGATGGTTATGTCACGGATGCATTCTGGATACAGGACGCAGATGGCCGCCCATTCGAAGCCAGTCGTCTGCCACGCCTGACGCAGATGATCCACAAAACGTTAAAGGGCGAAGTTGTGGCGCGCGACGCGCTGAAATCGCGTGACAAGATCAAGAAACGCGAACGCGCCTTTAACGTGCCGACACATATCATCTTCGACAATGACGGGTCAGAGATCTACACGATAATCGAGGTCGATACCCGTGACCGTCCCGGTCTGCTCTATGATCTGGCGCGCACGCTGGCCGCAGCCAATGTCTATGTCGCCAACGCGGTGATCGCGACCTACGGCGAACAGGTGGTGGATACGTTCTATGTCAAGGATATGTTCGGGCTGAAATACCACTCGGACAGCAAGCAGCGCGGGCTTGAGGCGAAGCTGCGCAAAGCCATCACCGAGGGCGCCGAGCGCGCGGAATCATGAAGCAGATCCGGTTGTTCTCGGGCCTGTTCACGGTCGGGTTCTGGACCCTGGCCAGTCGGATATTGGGGTTCCTGCGGGAAATTCTTCTGACGGCCTTTATCGGGCCGGGCCCGGTGATGGACGCCTTTGTGGCCGCCTTTCGCCTGCCCAACATGTTCCGCCGCTTCTTTGCCGAAGGTGCGTTCAACGCGGCCTTCGTGCCGATGTTTTCCAAACGGCTGGAAGGGAACGAGAACGCCCAAGGATTCGCTCAGGATGCCTTCAACCTGCTGGCCGTGGCGGTTCTGGGGCTGGTTGGGCTCGCGATGGTGTTCATGCCCGCACTGGTCTGGATCACCGCCGAAGGGTTCTATGGCGACGCACGTTTCGATTTGGCCGTGGATTACGGCTATGTCGTGTTCCCCTACATCCTGTTCATGTCACTGGCCGCACTGTTTTCGGGCGTTCTGAACGCCACGGGCCGCTTTGCGGCCGCTGCCGCCGCGCCGGTTCTGCTGAACATCTTTGCCTGCACCGCCCTGATCGCCGGAGCCATTTCGGGCGGCGAGGTCATCCGCTGGCTGATCACCGTCATTCCTGTGGCCGGAGCGGCACAGCTTGCGCTGGTCTGGATCGCGACCGAGCGCGCGGGCATCCGCATCCGTCCCGGCCGGCCGAAACTCAGCGCGGAAATGCGCCGCATGGTGCGCATCGCCGTGCCGGCTGCGCTGGCGATGGGGGTCACACAGGTTAATCTGGTGGTAGGGCAGCTTGTCGCCTCGAAGACGGAAAACGCGGTCAGTTGGCTGTTTGCTGCCGACCGCCTGTATCAACTGCCTTTGGGCGTGGTGGGCATCGCCGTTGGAATCGTGTTGCTGCCTGACCTGTCTCGCCGCTTGCGTGCGGGTGACAAAGACGGCGCCCGCAACGCCTTTTCGCGGGCCGGAGAGTTCACGCTGCTGCTGACCCTTCCGTCAACAGTGTCCTTTGTGATCATGCCGATCCCTCTGGTCTCGGTCCTGTTCGAGCGTGGCCAATTCACCGCCGAGGATACCGCCGCCACCGCGCTGGCCGTGGCGATCTATGGCATTGGCCTGCCGGCTTTCATGCTGCAAAAGCTGCTGCAACCGCTGTATTTCGCGCGCGAAGATACGCGCAGGCCGTTCCACTATGCGGTGGTGGCCATGGTGGTGAATGCAGGGCTGGCCTTTGGATTGTTTCCGCTGGTCGGGTGGGTTGCCCCCGCGATTGCGGCCTCGGCCGCCGGATGGGCCATGGTCGGGCTGCTGATCCTGGGCGCGCGCGGCATGGGAGAAGAGGCGCGGTTCGACGACCGGTTCAAACGGCGCGCATGGCGCATCGTGGCGGCGTCTGCGGGGATGGGCGCGATGCTTTACGCGGCGCTGTATCTGTTTGGCTGGGCCTTCGATCTGGCGGGCTGGCGCTATCTGGCGCTGCTGGGGCTGATCACCGCAGCCGCGGTTACCTATTTCGGGCTGGGTCACCTGCTGCGGGCGTTCCGCCTGTCCGAGTTCAAATCCGCCCTGCGCCGGTCCTGATCAGTCGCGCCGAATTCCACCAATGATCCGGGACCAACCGCCGGGACCAACCACAAATGACAGCGCAAAGCCCGTGCTAAACCCGCCCAGATCAGCCACCCAATCCAGCGTACCGCCGAAGATCAGACC
The DNA here is from genome assembly GCF_017743815.1 of Ruegeria sp. R8_1. Classification (NCBI taxonomy): domain Bacteria; kingdom Pseudomonadati; phylum Pseudomonadota; class Alphaproteobacteria; order Rhodobacterales; family Roseobacteraceae; genus Ruegeria; species Ruegeria sp. R8_1. Next base: position 196,562 of record NZ_JAGHRL010000003.1, read on the forward strand.
AAACAGCAATTGGATGCCCATCAACACGGCAATCAGGCTGAAGGCGCGAGATTGGTTTTCACCCACCAGCGACAGCTTGCGCCACAAAATCCACGTGAACGCTCCGATCAGGCCGTAGACGGGTGGGAACCCTCCGACCAGCGGGTATTGCGGGTCCAGCAGCAGCGCATAGGCCAGCGCCCCGCCGATGCCCGACAGCACAAAGATCACAAGCATCGCAACACTGCCAAAAACCTCGGCCACCATTTTGCCCATGGCCAGAACAAAGACACAGACAAAGACCGCCTGGGTGAAATTGGCCGACACGAACGGGTAAGTCACAAAGCGGATCAGGTGTTCGAACGGCCAGCGCACGTTTTTCATCATCCAATCGAAAATGTCCGGCGAAAACGCATAGTGTTGAAGCGCGTCCAGACGCCACCCAATCGCTCCTGGCCCACCGACCAAACCCCGCGCGCCCAGCATGAAGATCACCTCTATCCCGAAAATGAACAAGGCCAGCGCCGCCACCACGGGCGGCAAAGGGTTCACGGCGGGTGTATAATGCTCACTGCTCATTGGGCTGGCCTTTCGCGGCTGTTGACGTCCCTTTGCCTCATGGGTAAGCGACGGGGGCTGATTTTTCCAGACGGGAGTTCCCTTCGATGACCGAGACCCAGTTCACACCGCGCGTGTTTTCCGGCATCCAGCCGTCGGGAAACCTGCATCTTGGCAACTACCTGGGTGCGCTCAAGCGTTTTGTGGATATGCAGGGCGACGATTTTGAGACCATCTACTGCATGGTCGATCTGCACGCGATCACCGTCTGGCAGGACCCCGCCCGCCTGCGCGAGAAGACGCGCGAGGTCTGCGCCGGTTTCATCGCCGCTGGTCTGGACCCGGAAAAATCCATCCTGTTCAACCAAAGCCAAGTGCCCGAGCACACTCAATTGGCCTGGATTTTCAACTGTATCGCTCGGATGGGCTGGATGCAGCGGATGACGCAGTTCAAGGACAAGGCGGGCAAAAATGCGCAGAATGCCTCGCTGGGTCTGTTCGCCTACCCGGCGCTGATGGCGGCGGATATCCTGACCTACCACGCGACGCATGTGCCGGTGGGTGAGGATCAGAAACAGCATCTGGAACTGACCCGCGACATTGCCATCAAGTTCAACCATGACTATGGCGTCGAGTTCTTCCCGGTGACCGAACCCGTCATCGGCGGCCCTGCCCCGCGCGTGATGAACCTGCGGGATGGGTCGCGCAAGATGTCGTCCTCGGACCCGTCGGATATGACTCGGATCAACATGACCGATGACGCCGACACGATTGCCAAGAAAATCCGCAAAGCCAAGACCGACCCCGATGCGCTGCCATCGGATGTGGATGGCCTGTCAGACCGCCCCGAGGCGCGCAATCTGGTCAATATCTACGCGGCGCTCAGCGATCAGACCGCCGAGCAGGTTCTGACCGAGGTTGGCGGCAAGCAGTTTGGCGAGTTCAAACCGATGCTGGCAGAGTTGGCCGTGGCGAAACTGGCCCCGATCTCGGGCGAGATGGCCCGCCTGATGGGCGAAGAGGCCGAGATTGACCGGATTCTGGCCAACGGAGCAGAAAAGGCGCGCGCTGTTGCCGCCCCCATCCTGCAACAAACTTACGAAATCGTGGGCATGGTTGGCGCAAAACAGGGCTGATTGCTCTGGACGTTACTGCGACGTCTTCCTAGGTTTGCCGCAAAGCTTGGGAGGGCGTGATGGCAGTCGGCAAGAATATTCGCACCTATTTCGAAGGTCAGTGGCATGACGGGGATGCGCCCATCATGCGGGCAGCCGATCACGGCGCTTGGCTGGGGTCGTCCGTCTTCGATGGAGCCCGCTATTTCGACGGTCTGGTCCCCGATCTTGAGGCGCACTGTGCCCGCGTGAACCGCTCGGCCGAGGCTTTGATGCTGACGCCGTTTGTGACCACCGAGCAGATGGTCGAGATCATCCGCGAAGGGCTGGAAAGCTATGCGCCGGACGCGGCGGTGTATATCCGTCCGATGTATTGGGGTATCGACGGCGACCGCACGGCGATCGTGCCGCTTGAAAACAGCACAGGTTTCGCGATTTGCCTGGAAGAGATTCCAATGGCGCCCGAATCTGCGTCGGTCACACTGGGCTATACGCGCTTCCGTCGCCCGGTTCTGGAATCAGCAGTTGTGAACGCCAAGGCGGGCTGTCTCTACCCCAACAATGCGCGAATGTTGCAAGAGGTTCGGTCCAACGGTTTCTCAAACGCCTTAGTCGCGGATGCGTTGGGACATGTGGCTGAAACCGCGACCGCAAACATTTTTATGGTCCGGGATGGTGAGGTGTTCACCCCCACCCCGAACGGCACCTTTCTGGCCGGAATCACCCGCGCGCGCCATATCGAAAACCTGCGTGCAGACGGTGTGACCGTGCACGAAGTGATCCTGAGTTTCGAAGATTTCCACAAAGCTGATGAGGTCTTCATGACCGGCAACATGAGCAAAATCACCCCGGTCACGGCGCTGCAGGATACGCAATATCAGGTCGGCCCCATCGCCCGGCGCGCGCGCGAGCTGTATTGGGACTGGGCTGCCAGCACGCGATAGGCTTCGGTTGCCAGCGCGCATTTGGTCGGGCATGATCGCCCGAAATGAATGAGGACACCCATGCGTAAGTTCCTGGTGGTATTGGATGACAGCCGCGAATGCCTGAACGCAATGCGTTTTGCAGCCATGCGCGCGGCCCATACGGGCGGCGGCGTGACGATCCTGTCGGTCATTCCCCCCGATGAGTTCAATCACTGGATCGGCGTGGCCGAAGTGATGCGCGAAGAGGCGCGCGAACGCATCCACGCCCATTACGAGGTTTTCGCCAAGTGGATGCGTGACAAGCAGGGCGTCGACCCCGAATTGGCCATCCGCGAAGGCGATCCCGTGCCGCAGATCATCGAACACGTGCAATCCGACCCCGAGATTGGTGTGCTTGTGTTGGGCGCGGGCGTCGAAAAGAAGGGCCCCGGTCCTCTGGTGACGCAGCTGACTAAAAACTCCGGCAGTTTACCGATCCCAATCACCATCGTCCCCGGTGATCTGAGCAAGGAAAAACTGGAAGAAATCACCTAGATGCCCCGCAGCATTCAGTTCTGGTTCGAGTTCGCCTCGACCTATTCCTACCTCAGCGCGATGCGGATCGAAGAGGCCGCTGCCCGGCGTGGCGTGAGTGTCGATTGGCAGCCCTTCCTGCTGGGTCCGATCTTTTTTGCACAGGGCTGGACAGATTCGCCGTTCAACCTCTATCCAGCCAAAGGGCAGTATATGTGGCGCGATATGGAGCGTCTGACCGCCCACCGCGGCCTGCCGTTCCAGCGCCCCGATCCGTTTCCGCAAAACGGCTTGAAGGCGGCCCGCCTGACGCTGGCCATCGAAGACCCGGCCCAAAAAGCCGCCTTTGTCCGCGCCGTCTACTCTGCCGAGTTTGCCCATGGCCAGAACATCGCTGATGACGCGGTTCTGGTTACATGTCTGACCGCCGCCGGATTGCCCGAAGAGACGCTGAGCCAGACGCAAAACCCTCAGATAAAAGCTGCGTTGAAAAAACAATCCGAGATCGCGCAGGCCAAAGGACTGTTCGGTGCCCCCAGTTTTCTGGTCGGGGATGAGCTGTTCTGGGGCGATGACCGGCTAGATGAGGCGATAACGCTGGCGGCCGAAATTTAGAATCGTTCCAAATCTTGACTTCCCGCGCGCGGACCCGCATATCAGAGGCAACTGAAACGGAGCCGCGCTATGTTCATCCAGACCGAATCCACGCCGAACCCTGCAACCCTGAAATTCCTGCCCGGCCAGACTGTGCTGGAGGCGGGCACTGCAGATTTTCCATCGGCAGAAGCGGCTGAGAAGTCACCTTTGGCCAACCGGATTTTCACCGTCAACGGCGTAACCGGCGTCTTTTTTGGCAATGATTTTGTGACTGTCACCAAATCCGAAGATGTTCAGTGGGACCACATCAAGCCCGCGATCCTTGGCGCAGTGATGGAGCATTACCAGTCGGGCCAACCGGTCATGGCTGCTGATGCCACAACCGCCTCTGGCCACGCCGAACACACCGGCGAAGACGCGGAAGTCGTGAACCAGATCAAGGACCTTCTGGATAGCCGTGTGCGCCCTGCTGTGGCCCAAGATGGTGGCGACATCACCTTCCACGGCTTTGACCGCGGCGTTGTGTATCTGCACATGCAGGGGGCCTGCGCGAACTGCCCGTCCTCGACCCTGACACTGAAAATGGGGATCGAGAACCTGCTGCGTCACTACATCCCTGAAGTGACCGAGGTACGCCCTGTTGCCGTCTGATCCGATCATTCTGGCGTTTGATACATCGGCCGCGCATTGCGCGGCCGCTTTGTTACGCGGAGATCGGATCATTGCGGTTCAAGTCGACGCCATGACACGCGGTCAGGTAGAACACTTGATGCCCATGCTGGAAGATTTGCTGACCCAAGCCGGATACACGTGGAAAGACCTTTCAGCCATCGGCGTTGGTATCGGGCCGGGTAATTTCACCGGCATCCGAATTTCGGTATCCGCTGCGCGTGGGCTGGCGTTGGGCCTTGGCGTTCCGGCCGTCGGCGTTTCGGGTTTTGAGGCGCTGGCGCAAGAAACTCAAGGCGCGTTACCGGCCATTCGCGCACCACGGGATCAAGTTTATATCTCACCCGAGGGTCAAGACCCGGCCTTGATCCCGCTTGAACAGGCGGAATCACTAGGTCTACTGACCTTCAACGATGATCCCGAAGTACAGGTTCGCGGGATCGCAAATGTGGCGTCTCAGAAGTGGCAAAACACAAACAGCGCGCCTGCGCCGCTTTATATCCGCGCGGCAGATGCGGCCCCGTCCAAAGACTCGCCGCCAGTTTTGTTGGACGGATGACTCCGCAAGCCCTTGCCAAGACCCATTCTGCGGCTTTTACACAATCCCGCCCGTGGTCCGACGCAGAATTCGCGGATTTACTGCAGAATCGTTTTACTCATTTGGTCGGGGTCCCGGCGTCTTTTGCTTTGTTTCAGGTAATCGCCGACGAAGCGGAATTGCTGACAATAGCGACGCATCCTGACCTGCAGCGCCAGGGGCTCGCAAGAATCCGTATGGCCGAGTGGCATGCAAAGGCCCAAAGATTGGGCGCGACGCGCGCCTTTCTGGACGTGGCGCAGGACAATCTTCCGGCGCTGTCCTTGTACCATAGCTGCGGCTACCGCCCCTGTGGATTACGCAAATCGTACTATGTGCGCGAAAACAATCAGAAAATTGACGCTCTCGTGATGGAATGTGACTTGACCTGAATAGTCGTCGAATTTTTTCTCGACCAAGTGGTCAAAAATCAGTTGACCCCGGCTGTTGCAAACGGCCTTAATTCCCGCCATCACAACAGATATGCTCGCTCTTAGTGGGTGAACGGGGCTATCTTGGCTCCGACCGACAATAACAACGGGAGTAACAAATGACCCTGATGAAATCCTTGATGGGCGCCGCCGCAGCCGTCGCACTGACCGCAGGTGCGGCCCTGGCTGAACCGGCCCTGATCTTTGACCTGGGTGGTAAGTTTGACAAGTCATTCAACGAGGCCGCCCATAATGGCGCGCAACGTTGGGCCGATGAAACCGGTGGCAGCTATCGCGAAATCGAACTGCAATCCGAAGCTCAGCGCGAGCAGGCTTTGCGTCGCTTTGCCGAGGCCGGTCTGAACCCGATCATCACCATGGGTTTCGCCATGGCCGATCCGCTGTCGGCAGTTGCGGGCGACTACCCCGACACCAAATTTGTCGCGGTTGACGTGAACTGGCTGGACGCTCCGAACATTCGTCAGATCGGCTTTGCCGAGCATGAAGGATCGTATCTGGTTGGCATGATGGCGGCGATGGCGTCTGAATCTGGCACCGTTGGCTTCATTGGCGGCATGGACATCCCGCTGATCCGTCACTTTGGCTGTGGTTATGCCCAGGGCGCCAAAGCTGTGAACCCCGATATCGAAGTTGTTGCCAACATGACCGGCACCACTCCGGCTGCATGGAACGACCCGGTGAAAGGGTCCGAGCTGACCAAAGCGCAGATCAGCCAAGGTGCTGACGTGATCTATGCCGCCGCAGGCGGCACCGGCGTGGGTGTTCTGCAAACCGCTGCCGACGAAGGCATCCTGTCGATCGGCGTGGACAGCAACCAGAACCACCTGCATCCGGGTAAGGTACTGACTTCGATGCTGAAACGCGTGGACGTCGCCGTTTATGACGCGATGAAAGCAGGTGAGAACCTTGAAACCGGCGTCTTCGCCATGGGTCTGGCCGAAGAAGGCGTGGGCGTTGCCATGGACGACAACAACGCGTCGCTGGTCTCGGACGAGATGAAAGGCGCGGTCGACAAGGCGCGTCAGGACATCATTGACGGCAATGTTACGGTGACCAGCTATTACGAGAACGACAGCTGCCCCGCACTGCAGTTCTGATATCGCGCGGGCGGGGGTTTTAGCCTCCGCCCGGCCTCCTACCCTGCCGCGCGCCATGCGGCCCTTTCGGCAATCTGAGGACAAGACATGACCGTCCCCGCCATTGAGCTCAAAGGGATTTCCAAAGCCTTTGGGCCGGTTCAGGCCAACAAAGACATTTCCATCAGCGTCGCCCCCGGATCAATCCATGGGATCATCGGTGAAAACGGTGCGGGCAAATCCACGCTGATGAGTATCCTCTACGGCTTTTACAAGGCCGATAAGGGCGAGATTTGGATCAACGGTGACAAGACCGAAATTCCCGACAGTCAGGCTGCGATTGCGGCAGGTATCGGGATGGTGTTCCAGCATTTCAAGCTGGTGGAAAACTTTACCGTTCTGGAAAACATCGTTCTGGGTGCCGAGGACGGAGGGCTGCTTGCCCCCTCGCTGTCCAAAGCGCGTAAAGAACTGAAAGCGCTGGAAGAAGAATACGAGCTGTTCGTCGACCCCGACAAACGTATCGACGAGATCGGCGTGGGCATGCAGCAGCGTGTCGAAATCCTCAAAGCCTTGTATCGCAAGGCCGAAATTCTGATTCTGGACGAACCCACAGGGGTTCTGACCCCGGCCGAGGCCGATCAGCTGTTCCGCATCCTCGACCGGCTGCGGTCCGAGGGTAAGACGATCATTGTGATCACCCACAAGCTGCGCGAGATCATGGAAAACACCGACACCGTCTCGGTCATGCGGCGTGGTGAGATGACGGCGACAGTCAAAACCGCCGATACCAACCCGCAGGAACTGGCCGAGCTTATGGTCGGGCGCAAAGTGCTGTTGCAGGTTGACAAACTGCCTGCAAAACCCGGCCAGCCCGTGCTGGAGATCGAAAATCTGAGTGTCACCGATGGTGCAGGTGTCGAGCGGGTCAAGGGCATCGACCTGACCGTCCGCGCGGGTGAAATCGTGGGGATCGCTGGGGTTGCCGGTAATGGCCAGTCTGAACTGCTTGAGGTTCTGGGCGGGATGCGTCCGGGCCAAGGCACGATCCGCCTGAACGGCGCATCATTGGCGCTGAGCGGGGCGGGCTCGGATGGTCAAACCCGCCGAGCGCAAGGGATCGCGCATGTCCCCGAGGATCGCCAGCGCGAAGGTCTGATCATGGACTTTCACGCGTGGGAGAACGTAGCCTTCGGCTATCACCGCGACCCGGCCTACAAGCGGGGCCTGTTAATGGACAACGCCGCCCTGCGTGCTGATACCGAGGCCAAGATGGAAAAGTTTGACGTCCGCCCACCCGATGGCTGGCTTGCGGCCAAGAACTTCTCGGGCGGGAACCAGCAAAAGATCGTCGTCGCGCGCGAGATCGAGCGGAACCCCGATCTGTTGCTGGTTGGTCAGCCAACACGCGGCGTCGATATTGGCGCGATCGAGTTCATTCACAAACAGATCGTCGCTCTGCGCGATCAGGGCAAGGCCATCTTGCTGGTTTCGGTCGAGCTGGAAGAGATCTTCTCGCTGTCTGACCGGATTGCGGTGATGTTTGACGGACATATCATGGGCGAACGCCTGCCCCATGAGACGGATGAAAAAGAGCTGGGCCTGCTGATGGCCGGTGTTGCGGGAAAGGCCGCGTGAAGCATGGATAAAATGCCCAAATGGGCCGATGTCGTTCTGATTCCGCTGATCAGTCTGGTATTGGCCGCAATCCTCTCGGCGCTGGTCATCCTCGCCATCGGAGAAAACCCCATCGAGGCTGTTAACCTGATGGTCACCGGCGCGCTGGGGTCGACCTATGGCTGGGGCTATACGCTGTATTACGCGACCAATTTCATGTTCACCGGTCTGGCCGTAGCCGTGGCCTTCCACGCGCGTCTGTTCAACATCGGCGGCGAAGGTCAGGCCATGCTGGGCGGTCTGGGCGTTGCCATGGTGTGCCTCTATATCGACTGGCCACACTGGAGCATTGCCCTGCTGGCCGCCTGTGTCGGATCGGCCCTGTTCGGGGCCATGTGGGCGGCAATCCCCGCCTATCTGCAAGCCAAGCGCGGCAGCCATATCGTGATCACCACGATCATGTTCAACTTCATCGCGGCAGCCTTCCTGAACTATATGCTGGTCAACGTAATGCGCCCGCAGGGCTCGCAAGACCCGGCAACCGCACGCTTCCCCGAAGCGGTGCATCTGCCAACCTTCCAATCCATGTTCTCAACCGCCGAGAATGCTCTGTTCCGGGGGGCGCCCGCGAATATCTCGTTCTTCGTGGCCCTGCTGGCCTGTGTTGCCGTCTGGGCGCTGATCTGGCGCACACGGCTGGGTTATGAAATCCGCGCCTATGGTCATTCGGAAACCGGGGCCGTCTATGCCGGGATTTCGCCTGTACGCATCACCATCATCGCCATGCTGATCTCGGGCGGATTGGCGGGGATGATGGCCATCAACAACGTCATGGGCGAGGCGGAACGTCTGGTCCTGAACTCGACCGAGGGCGCGGGCTTTATCGGCATCGCCGTGGCGCTGATGGGGCGGTCGCACCCGTTCGGGGTGTTCCTTGCCGCGATCCTGTTCGGGTTTCTCTATCAGGGCGGTGCAGAACTTGCGCTGTGGACCTCGATCCCGCGTGAGCTGATCGTGGTCATTCAGGCCCTTGTGATCCTGTTCACCGGAGCGTTGGACAACATGGTCCGGATGCCGCTTGAAAAGCTGTTCCTGAGCCTGCGGAAAGGAGCGCAGTGATGGAAGCTTTCGTAACACTCATCCAAGTCCTCGATTCGACCATCCGACTGGCAACGCCGCTGTTGCTGGCCTGTCTGGCGGGGCTCTATTCGGAACGCGCGGGCATCTTTGATATCGGGCTTGAGGGCAAGATGCTCATGTCCGCCTTCTTCTCGGCCGCGGTGGCTGCTGTGACCGGCTCGGTCTGGCTGGGCCTTCTGGCAGGAATCGGGGCTTCACTGATCCTGTCGGCCCTGCATGGCGTTGCGTCGATCACGTTCCGGGGCAATCAGCTGATCTCGGGCGTGGCGATTAACTTCCTGGCCTCGGGGATGACCGTTCTGGTCGCTCAAAGCTGGTTCCAACAGGGCGGGCGAACCCCATCCCTTTTCGGCGGGGGCCGGTTCGAGCCGATCAACTTCCCCTTTGCGGACGCCATAAGCGGCGTACCCATCGTTGGACCGATCTACTCCGAGCTTCTGTCGGGGCATTCCATCCTCGTCTATGTCGCTTTCCTGATGGTGCCCCTGACGTGGTGGATTCTGTATCGCACCCGTTTTGGCCTCCGCCTGCGCGCTGTGGGTGAAAACCCGGCCGCCGTTGACACCGCAGGTGTCTCGGTCGTGGGGCTGCGCTTTGCCGCCGTGGCAATTTGCGGCGTACTGTGCGGGATCGCGGGTGCCTATCTGGCGACCGCCCTGCAAGCCGGGTTCGTCAAGGAAATGACTGCGGGTCGCGGGTTCATCGCACTGGCCGCGCTGATCTTTGCCAAATGGCGGCCTTGGCATGCGATGGGTGCGTGTCTGCTGTTCGGTTTGCTTCAGGCTGTTGCGCTGCGTTTCCAGAATATTGACCTAGGCGGCGTCATCATCCCGGTGCAGGTCATGGATGCCCTGCCCTACATCCTGACCGTGGTGATTCTTGCCGGGTTCGTTGGCAAAGCTGTTCCACCCCGCGCGGGTGGCGAGCCCTATGTGAAAGAGCGGTAATAAGTCCAGTTTCGGACAGATTTCAGTCCTGTTCGCTGCAGAGCGGCATGCACAGTTGATTTTGCATGCCGCAGACGCTCTAAAGAGGTATGCGAGTGTTTCCTGTGCCAGCCAATTCCGGACACATACCCACCCGGGTGAATTACCCAATGGGTTCAAAGCCACGCCTCACGCAGAATTCAAAGCTCATTCCGGAAACGGACCGCATATCATCACCTAACACACCTGTTAACAAGACCTAGTGCCCCATGCAGATCTACCTTCCTATCGCCGAAGTCTCTGTTAACGCTTTTCTGCTGCTGGGTTTGGGCGGTATGGTCGGTATCCTCTCCGGCATGTTTGGCGTCGGCGGCGGGTTCCTGATGACGCCGCTTCTGTTCTTTATCGGCATCCCTCCGGCCGTTGCTGTGGCAACCGAGGCGAACCAAATCGTCGCGTCTTCGTTTTCCGGTGTTCTGGCACATTTCAGGCGTAAGACAGTTGACCTCAAGATGGGCACTGTCCTACTGACCGGAGGTCTAATGGGCGCGGCCCTTGGGGTGGTGGTATTCAACTACCTCAAAAGTCTTGGTCAGGTCGATCTGCTGGTTACCCTATGCTATGTCGTTTTCTTGGGCGTGGTCGGCAGCCTGATGTTCATCGAAAGCCTGAATGCGCTGCGAAAGTCCAAAAAAGGTGGCGCTGCGCCTGCGAAACGACGACAGCGTGGCTGGGTTCATGCCATGCCCTTCAAAATGCGTTTCCGCACCTCGGGCCTTTATATCTCGGTCATCCCGCCGGTGATGGTCGGGCTGTGCGTTGGGGTTCTTTCAGCGATCATGGGGGTCGGAGGCGGCTTTATCATGGTGCCTGCCATGATTTATCTGCTGGGAATGCCCACCAAAGTTGTCGTCGGCACCTCGCTTTTTCAGATTATTTTCGTAACAGCGTTCACCACGATGCTGCACGCGACAACGAACTATACGGTCGATATCGTTCTGGCTGTTCTGCTGCTGGTCGGAGGCGTCATAGGCGCGCAGATCGGCACGGTGATCGGCGCGCGTATGCCGGCCGAACAGCTGCGCGTTCTGCTGGCTGCGTTGGTTTTGGTCGTTTGCGGAAAGCTGGCGCTTGATCTGCTTCTGGAACCGTCTGAGCTGTATTCGCTGGGCGTGGAAGGGGGGCACTGATCATGCTGAAACGCCTGATCCTTTTGCTTGCCCTGTGCGTGACACCCGCGTTGGCCGAAGAAGAATCCGTTGTTCTTGGCCTTAGCCAGGATCGTGTGGCGATCACGGCCACGTTTGACGGGTCCGAGATTTTGATTTTCGGGGCCGTCAAACGCGAAACGCCGATCCCGGACGGCCCTCCGCTTGAGGTGATCGTCGCCGTGGCCGGACCGTCCAGCCCCGTAACTGTCCGGCGGAAAGAACGCAAGCTTGGCATTTGGGTCAATACCGACAGCGTTCTGGTCGACCTTGCGCCCAGTTTCTACGCCGTCGCAACAAGCGCGCCGCTGGATGACATTCTATCGGATACTGAAGACCTACGCTATCGTGTCTCGATTGAACGTGCGATCCGGTCTGTCGGTGCAGCGATGCACATTCGCGGAGCACAGGACTTCGCCGATGCCGTGGTGCGCATCCGCGAAGACGAAGGGCTGTATTCCATCCGCGAGGACACGGTTGCAGTGGACGAACAAACCTTATTTCGGACCTCAATCGACATGCCAGCGGACCTGACCGAAGGTGAGTACGCGGCGCGCATTTTCCTCACCCGTGGCGGCGCAGTCGTGTCGCAGTTTGAAACCATCATCGACGTGCGCAAAGTGGGGCTGGAACGTTTCCTTTATACAATGTCCCGCGAACAACCCGTCTGGTATGGGCTGATGTCTCTGGTCATCGCGATTGCCGCTGGCTGGGGCGCCTCTACCGCCTTCCGGCTACTGCGCGAGACCTGAGTTACCCACGCCCAATATAAGGCATCGTGGTCGCCATAACCGTCATGAACTGAACATTCGCATCGGGCGGCAAACTGGCCATGTGAAACACCGAACGGGCAGCGTCACCAACGTCCATTGTGGGGTCCGCCTGCTGCCCCGCTGCGATGGCATTGTCTACCAAATCCTGCACCATCTGCGTCCGCGCGTTGCCGATATCGATCTGACCGCAGGCAACGCCGAATGCCCGCCCATCCAAAGACAAGCTACGCGTCAACCCAGTGATCGCGTGTTTCGTTGCCGAATAATGCACCGAATTTGGTCGCGGCACGTGGGCTGCAATCGATCCGTTATTGATGATCCGGCCGCCCTGAGGCGATTGGTGTCGCATGATCCGAAAGGCTTCGCGCGCGCATAGGAACATTCCGTTCAAGTTGACGTTTACACTTTGGTACCAGTCTTCCAACGCGATCTCATCAATGGTGCCACCGGGGGCAAAGATACCCGCATTGTTGAACAGGACATCCAGCCTGTCCGCCCTATTCGAAAACGTCCGAAAGGCCCGAGATACCGCAACCGGATCCGTAACGTCGGCAGCCAGCACAATCGCCTTGGGGTGCTGTTGCGCAATTTCGTCCAGCTTATCGGCACTGCGGGCCAACAGACCTACGGTCCAACCCTCATTCAGAAACAGCTCGGCTGTGGCGCGCCCTATACCAGAGCTTGCGCCGGTTACGATGATCGTCTTCATGTCTCTTCCGCTTCCAGTGTCAGCGAGGCCGCCGGAACAGCCCGCAGGTCATCCACGCGCAAAGGATAGGTCGGTTTGGCCAGACGATTGCGCACGACCCAAATCAACCGCTCCTGCGAACGCGTGATGGCCACATAGGCCAGACGTTTCCAAAGGGGCTGCCCCGCTTCGGTTCGGCCCATCCGAGCAGCCGCGTAGATATCGGGTGCAAAGACCTGCACCGTGTCCCATTGAGAGCCCTGCGCCTTGTGGATGGTCACGGCCGCCCCATGCAGAAAGGTCGCGCCCATGCGGGCGGCATAGGGGATGAATGGCTCTTCCTCATCCGGCATTTCGATTTTCACGATCGAGGCCGCGCTGACCTGCGGGTCTTCGGCGCCCATGACGTGCAGGCGCGAAAAACCCGGCTTGCGACCAGGCCCCAGATAAACAACCTGCGCCCCTTTGATCAGCCCGCGCGCCTCAAGGTCCAGACGCTTCTTGCGATGCTTCAAGGGCAGTTCGATCCCATCACAGATCAGCGGCTCGCCTTCCAGCAATTCGGTATCCGGGGCACCATGCACCTGCCGAAACGCCTGGATCAAACGGATGCGCGTTGCATTGCGCCAGACAAGAACCGGGCTGCGGGCCATCAGATCAACCTCGACCCGTTGTCCCCACACGACGCGGTCATCCTGCCGGGCCGTTTGTTCAACCAAACGCTCGAAATCTTCAAACCCCATGGCAGGGTCGGCCAGCGCATGGGCCAGATCCAAAATGGGATTGTCTGCCGTCTGGCGGTGCACGCGATGCAGGATTTGTTTTCGCGGCTCGGGCAGACCGTCAAACACCATGCTGCCCGATTGATTGACCGGTGCCAGCTGCGCCGGATCGCCAAACAGCAACAGCGTTGGGAAAATCTCCTGCAGGTCTTCGAACTGCCGGTCATCCAACATCGAGGCTTCGTCCACGAACCCGATATCCAATGGTTCTTCCCGACGTTTCCAGCCTGTGATGAAATCCGAACCACGTAGCCCCGCCGCGGCCAAAGCACCGGGAATGGACTTGTTGTTTTCATAAAACGCGGCGGCACGGTCCAGTGCCTCGTCCGTCAGCCCCTCGATCTCAGGGCGTTCGTCGTTTCCGGCCAGCCACTCGGCAATCCGCTCATATTCTGGGTCATAGACCGGGGTATAGAGGATGCGGTGGATCGTGGTCGCAGGAACCCCGCGCAACCGCAATACGCTGGCCGCCTTGTTGGTGGGCGCAAGAATAGCAAGGCTGCGTTTGTCCCGCGCCTTGCGGCTTTCAAAATCGCCCGAGACGATCTGAACACCGGTTTCGGCTAACGCCTTGTAAAGCTCGGCCAACAGCAGGGTCTTTCCCGACCCAGCCTTGCCGATCACCGCCATCACACCGGATTTTCCGTTGCCCGGCAGTTTCAGCAAGGCATCGTCATCCAGATCAACGCCTGCCGACCTCAACATCTCTGCGATGTTGTCATAGGCGGCGGCCTGATCGTCCGAGAAGGTCACTAAAGGCGTAGACATGGCGCGACCCTACAAGGCCGCGCCCGCTATCACCAGATGCGGTTTCCGGTTTTCAACAGCTTATGCCGACAAGGCAAACCGATGCTGCCGACCAGCGCCAAACGCGGTCTTGAACCAAAGACGCGACAGTTCACGCGGGATACCGGCCCGTTCGGCCACACGGTTGCAATCGTCGGAAGAATAAGGCCACAACCCTACCGAAATCTGATCACGCCCCGTTCCTTGCGACCCCAATACCACCGGAGACGACCCGATCAGCCGGTAAATCCTGATCATTCGTGCATCAAACACGCCAGCGATGTGGGTCAGGCCGAACCCTTCCATGATTTCGCCCCCGCTCAGCATGATAGCACCGGCGGTATGCGGGCTAGCGGTGCGCGACAGGCAAAACCGCGTTACCTCCCAGATCAGTGGGCTGTGGATCGGCTCACCTCCGGTCAGATGCCCGAAGACTTCGTTTACCATAACACGCCCGGTTGTCGGCAACACACGCATCGAGCCGCCATGACTGCCGTCTTCTTCTTCCCAGATAACATAGAGCGGGTTCAGATCGTCATACTGATCCCTCTCTTCCCCCTTTTCGTTTATTTGCACGTCCCAACCCAGCCGGGTTTTGAATTGATCGGCCCGGTCGCGGAACATTCCGTCGGCGAGGTCCGGAAACTTGTGAAGTTCGTCGGCAAACAGATAACGCAACATGACTTTTTCCCCTTGTCGTCCTGTGCAGGAACGAAGGGGGTACGAAGTCGTGGTTAATTTACCGTTCGAGGTGCGCGCGGCCGTTAAACGACTATTAATCCCCGGCTGAGCGCCGTTGCGATCGCGTGGGTGGTATTCTGCGCCCCAAGCTTGGCACGGGCGCTTTCGATATAAACACGCAGCGTGTGTTCAGAGATTGACAAGGAATGCGCCACTTGCGCACGGCTATAGCCCAGTGCCAGAAGGGTCATGGCATCCACCTCGCGTGGGGACAGCCCGCGCGGCGCATCCGGTTGACGGTCGCGTTCAAACTCCAGCGCCTTTCGATTGAAATAATGCGCAATCAGGATCAGCTCACGCCCATGGGTATCAATGAAAGCTGTCCAACTGGCGTCGTCGCAGGTGTGGTTTACGGTGAACAGCGCAAACTGGCCGTTCGGGCCCCGGATCGGGATTGAATAGCCTTGGTTACCGACCCCATGCTCTAGCGCGTCCTGCAGGAAATTCTTGGCAACTTTTCCGGACCAGTCCAAAGACTTCCAATCCACAGGATGAAAGCGTTGGAAACAGCCCAATATTACGGGGTCAATCCGATGGTAGTTCCGCTCAAGATATCTGTCCGCCCAAGCATCCGGATAGGTCGTATAGCCGTATTGGTCCCCGGCACCATCAACCCAATGATAAATTAGATGTTCAATTTGCAGCCGGTCGCGCAGCCTGATGGCAACATCACTTAATTCATCGAGCGTGCTGGTGTTTTCCAAGTCCTCCAGGACCTGAGCCATATCCGGTGTTGTTCCCATTCGCGGGCGTCCGAGCCTCATCCTTCAAGGACGCAATCTCGGCCGCTGCGATCAGCTTGGTGTCATCCAACTGCTCGGCAAGCGCGGTCAAACCGTTCTCAACGGCGAATGCGTTGAGATCCGACAAAACGTCCAGTATCCACTCATTTTTCGCCATCTAGAGTCGCTCCGAAACGGTTAACGAAGGGTTAACACAACCATAACATGTGCAGTGTTTTTGCGACTATTCACTGATTTCTACTCCCCAAAAATAGCGGGGTCGGGTTTTGCAAGTCGTTGAAAACGATCACCCGCGCCCAAAACACAGCGCACCCGCGGACCGAATTAACGATTCGCGGGCGCAATTTCTAGAGAAGCAGGCCGGTTACCCGCGCGCGTCCAGAACCTCTTCGAGGGTACGCATTCCGGTGCGCGGAGCCTGAACCAGAACCGACATGTTGCCGGGCTTATGCTCGTTGCGCATCATTTTCATGTGGGCTTCGGGCAGCTCGTTCCACGCAAAGACTTCAGACATGCAGGGGTCCAGACGACGCTCGACCATCAGCTGGTTTGCCGCCGATGCCTGCTTCAGATGTGCAAAGTGCGAACCCTGAAGACGCTTCTGGTGCATCCACATATAACGCACGTCGAAGGTCAGGTTGTATCCGGTGGTGCCAGCACAGATCACGACCATGCCGCCCTTTTTCACCACGAAGGTCGAGACAGGGAAGGTGCTTTCGCCAGGATGTTCAAACACCATATCGACATTGACGCCCTTGCCGGTGATGTCCCAGATGGCTTTGCCGAATTTACGGGCCTCTTTAAACCACTCGGCATATTCCGGCGTGTTGACTGTAGGCAATTGACCCCAGCAATTGAAATCCTTGCGGTTGATCACGCCCTTGGCACCCAGACCCATCACAAAGTCACGCTTGCTTTCGTCCGAGATCACGGCGATCGCATTCGCACCTGCGGTGTTGATCAGCTGGATCGCATACGATCCCAGACCGCCCGACGCGCCCCAAACCAGAACGTTCTGACCCGGCTTCAGGTCATGCGGCTCGTGACCGAACAGCATCCGGTAGGCGGTGGCCAGCGTCAGCGTGTAACAGGCGCTTTCTTCCCAGGTCAGGTGCTTGGGGCGCGGCATCAGCTGCTGGGCCTGCACATTGGTGAACTGCGCGAACGAGCCATCGGGGGTCTCGTAACCCCAGATGCGCTGGCTGTCCGAATACATCGGGTCGCCACCGTTGCAGTGTTCGTCGTCACCATCATCCTGATTACAATGGATCACGACCTCGTCGCCCACTTTCCAACGGGTGACTTTCTCACCCACGGCCCAGACGATACCCGAGGCATCCGAACCCGCGATGTGGAAGGGCTGACCATGGCCGTCAAAGGGGCTGATCGGCTTACCCAGCGACGCCCAGACACCGTTGTAGTTCACACCAGCGGCCATCACCAGAACCAGCACCTCGTGGCTGTCCAGCTTGGGCACATCGACCACTTCCAGCTGCATGGCCGTGTCCGGCTCGCCATGGCGTTCCTTACGGATCGCCCATGCATACATTTTCTTAGGTACAAATCCCATCGGAGGGATTTCGCCCATCTCATAGAGGTCTTTTTCCGGCGCGTCGTAGGACGCGATACCGCTTTCGGTGTCCAGAGCCATGTTGGCCTCCTTTTATCTAACCCTTCGCCGCGATGCAGAATCGCCTGCGTTACCAGATGAGATATTTGGACCCGAGCAATATTGCAATAGAATTTGCATCTATTTTGTAATTTTATGACCCAGCGAGTGCAGAAATTTCTTTTGCTGACGCAGCATCTCCAAACTCGATATCTTCCCGCGCAGAGGCCGCGTAGTAGCTCAACAGGTCAACCCTTTGACCAGATTGGGATATTTTTCCATCCACCTGCTTCAGGATCCGCCTCTGCACGAGTTGGTCCAGAGCTTGGGTAATCACAGTGTCATCTGGATCTGCCGAAGTTCCGTCGCGTCGCATGGAATCCGAAACAATACGTCGGACGTCATCTTCCAGCAATTCACCACGTTCCTGGATCAGCTTGCAGACCGCCGGCAGAGGGACAAGCGGGATAGCATCTTTGATACGGCCCATCAGGGCACGCGCCAGATCCGTCATAACGTCCCGCTCATGCTCGGTACGAAACTCCTGCAACGAGATCGGTTTCCCATACCGCACCGACGCGAGGCCGAACCGAGTGTACCGCCCGATCAGACGGCGACCGATCTGCTTGAGAATCCAACCCGTGATCACCCCAATACGCGCGCGAAAACGCCTTTCATTCCCTAGCGCAGCCTTTGTCAGGATCGTATCCTCAAGCACCCGGTCATAATTCAACGCGACAGGCACAAAGACCACATCTCGTCCATCCGGCTTGGTTCCATCCAGAATATACTTTAGCAAACCCAGCTTAGGACGCCCCAGAGCACCACTTAGGCTTAATCCCCCTTCAGGGAACATAGCCTGCGTCACCCCTGCTTCGGTCGCGTGACGCACATAACAGGCCAGGACCTGCCGGTAGAGCTCGCTGCCAGATCTGCGACGGATAAAGTAAGCGCCCATGGCCCGGATCAGGCGGCTGAGCGGCCAGACACGCGCCCACTCGCCCACCGCATAAGACAACGCCGAGTGCTGCGCGGCCAGATACGTGACCAAAACGTAATCCATGTTGCTGCGATGGTTCATCACAAACACAACGGTTGCGTCGGGGTCGATGTTTTTTATCGCCTCTTCATCCTGATAGCTGAGGCGCACATCGTAGAACGCATTGCTCAGCATGCGGGCGACCCGAATTGCAAAACTGAAATACGCCACCGCCGAAAAAGATGGCACGATCTCGCGCGCGTAACGGCGGGCGGTTTCGAAAGCCACCGCTTCGGGCACACCGGTTTCACGAGCGTGTTCTTGAACCGCTTTCCCCACTTGGGGGTCGTAAATCAGGCGCTGGATCATGTCGTGCCGCTCGGCCAGCTTGAAAGGCTGAATCGGGCGTTGCAGCCGCGTATTCAGGCGCTTCACCGCACGTTCAAGGCGACGACGAAAGAACCACCGCACGGACGGAAACAGAAAATGCGAAGCAAATGTGACCGCGGCAAACACCAGGATCAGCAAAAACAGCCAAAGCGGAAGCTCCACGGTCTCAGTCATGCGCGCACCCTGACAGCAAACGTTGCGTCCTACAATCACAAGAACCGCATATGCCGCATCGCAGCGAATTGACATATCCCGAAAATTGCGCTTTAGAAGCCTTCAGAGTAATTTTATTGCCCACCAAGGACACGAGGCCCGTTATGACGCAGACGCAGAAAGATCGCCCCTGGCTCATCCGAACCTATGCCGGTCATTCCACCGCAAAGGCGTCGAACGCATTGTATCGCGGCAATCTGGCAAAGGGTCAGACGGGGCTGTCAGTGGCCTTCGATTTGCCCACTCAAACTGGCTATGACAGCGACCATACGTTGGCACGGGGCGAGGTCGGCAAGGTCGGCGTTCCTATCAGTCACTTGGGCGACATGCGGGTTCTGTTCGACCAGATTCCGCTGGAACAGATGAATACCTCGATGACCATCAACGCAACGGCACCATGGTTGCTGGCACTGTATATCGCCGTGGCCGAGGAGCAGGGTGCTGATGTATCCAAGCTGCAAGGGACGGTTCAGAACGACCTGATCAAGGAATATCTGAGCCGCGGCACATACGTATGCCCGCCGAAACCGTCGCTGAAGATGATCGCGGATGTGGCCGAGTACTGCTATACCAATGTGCCGAAATGGAACCCGATGAATGTGTGTTCCTATCACTTGCAGGAAGCTGGCGCGACGCCCGAACAAGAGCTGGCCTATGCCCTTGCAACAGCAATCGCTGTTCTGGACGAGCTGCGCCCGCGCGTACCGGCCGAGGACTTCCCCGCGCTCTGCGGTCGGATTTCATTCTTTGTGAACGCGGGAATCCGTTTTGTGACCGAGATGTGCAAGATGCGCGCCTTTGTGGATCTTTGGGATGAGATTCTGAAAGATCGCTACGGCGTCGAAGATCCCAAGTTCCGCCGCTTCCGCTACGGCGTGCAGGTGAACTCGCTCGGCTTGACCGAGCAACAACCAGAAAACAACGTCTATCGCATCCTGATCGAGATGTTGGCCGTGACTCTGTCGAAAAAGGCACGCGCCCGCGCGGTTCAGTTGCCTGCCTGGAACGAGGCGCTGGGTCTGCCCCGCCCATGGGATCAGCAATGGTCGATGCGGATGCAGCAGATTCTGGCCTATGAGACCGATCTTCTGGAATACGGCGATCTGTTCGACGGCAACCCCGCTGTCGACGCCAAGGTCGAAGAACTGAAAGCAGGCGCGCGCGCCGAGTTGGCAAATCTGGATTCGATGGGTGGTGCCGTCGCTTCGATCGAATACATGAAATCCCGTCTGGTGGACTCGAACGCCGAGCGCCTGAATCGCATCGAACGCAATGAAACCGTTGTCGTCGGCGTGAACAAGTGGACCGAAGGTGAACCCTCACCGCTGCAGACCGAGGACGGCGGCATCATGGTTGTCGATCCAGCGGTCGAGCAAGAGCAGATCAGCCGTCTCAACGAATGGCGCTCCGAGCGCGATGACGCCGCCGTTACCGTGGCGTTGGCGGCATTGCGCGAAGCGGCGCAGACAGGTGCGAACGTCATGGAGCCTTCGATCGCAGCTGCCAAGGCCGGTGTCACTACCGGCGAATGGGCCGAAGAAATGCGCAAGGTTTATGGGACATATCGTGGGCCGACCGGTGTGTCCGGGTCGGTATCGAACAAAACCGAAGGTTTGGAAGACCTGCGCGCCGCTGTGGATGCGGTCAGCGACAAACTGGGGCGTCGCCTGAAATTTCTGGTCGGCAAGCCAGGATTGGACGGCCATTCGAACGGCGCGGAACAGATCGCTTTCCGCGCCCGCGATTGCGGCATGGACATCAGCTATGAAGGCATCCGCCTGACACCCGAAGAAATCGTCGCCGCAGCAATGGAAGATCAGGCTCATGTGATTGGCCTTTCGATCTTGTCGGGCAGCCATATTCCTCTGGTGCAGGATGTCATGGCGCGCCTGAATGCCGCCGGCTTAGACATTCCGGTAATTGTCGGCGGGATCATCCCCGAAGATGATGCGGAAAAGCTGAGGGCAATGGGCGTCGCGCAAATCTATACCCCCAAGAACTTTGAGCTGAACGCAATAATGGGGGATATTGTTACGCTGGTTGACCCTCAAAACATCGCAGCTCAATAACAGTCGCATTACCTGTTCTTTTTCCATATCTATTCCATAGTAAATTGGGATAGATATCGCCCGTTGTTAGATTTACGGCATTGCTTTGAAAACGCCGTAATAAAACTTGGGCTGGGAGAACACGAATGGCGATTAACCTTGAAAAAATGTCGCGCAAAGAGCTGATTGACCTGCGCGGGCAGTTAGATAAGGCGCTGATAAAAGCGGAAAAACGCGAACGGCAAGAGGCTTTGAAAGCTGCAGAAAAAGCTGCGGCAGAATTCGGCTTTTCCTTGTCTGAATTGTCGGATGGCGGCATTGGATCGGGCAGTAAACCAAAAGCAAATGCCAAATATCGCAACCCATCTGAGCCAACTCAAACGTGGTCTGGACGCGGACGCAAACCGCAATGGGTTCATGACGCGCTCAATTCCGGGGCGGATATAGCCGATTTGGAAATCTGATAGGAATTAACTTTGACATGACAATTCATATTGGTGCCGAAAAAGGCGAAATTGCAGAAACGGTTCTTTTGCCCGGCGACCCATACCGGGCAAAATGGGCGGCCGAAACGTTTCTGGACGACGTAAAACAAGTCAACAATGTGCGCGGCATGTTGGGGTTCACCGGGACCTGGAAGGGCAACCGCGTAACCATTCAGGGCAGCGGGATGGGTATGCCTTCGCTCTCGATCTACGTGAACGAGCTGATCCGCGACTATGGAGCCAAGACCCTGATCCGCATCGGTTCATGCGGCGGCATGCAGGATAAGGTCAATATCCGCGACGTGATCCTTGCCATGACATCGACCACGCTTAGCACGCCGTCCCGCGGGATCATGAAAGAGCTGAATTTTGCTCCGTGTGCGGATTGGGACCTGTTGCAAGCCGCCGCGACGGCTGCAGCCGCGAAGGGTACGCCGACCCATGTAGGGGGCATTTACTCGTCCGACGTTTTTTATGATGAGCGCCCCGACTTGAATGAACAGATGGTGCGTCACGGTATCCTGGGCGTCGAAATGGAAGCTGCCGAGTTGTATATTCTGGCCGCCCGCCATCAATGCAGGGCACTGGCCGTTCTCACCGTCTCGGACCACTTGCTGACCGGAGAGGCTCTGCCCTCTTCCGAGCGTGAAAGCAGCTTTGGCGATATGGTCGAGATCGCTCTGCAGGCGGCGTTTCCTGCAGCATAGACTCAAGCAGGGCGAAGCTGCCCTGCTTGTTTAGCGCTCTCTAAGACATGTGTTCGGCGCGTCTTTACCCTCATGCTGGGCGCCGCAAAACGCGCAGACCCAGATGCCTTCCTTTCGATGTTGACGCCACCGGCAATCGCGGGACAGTGACGTCGTTCTGGACCGCCAATAAAGGTAGGCGAAAACACCGGCGGCAAGTAAAAGCAACAGAACAGGCATGGCTATCCATTGCCCATTCCGCCCACCGCATCAAGCCGCGTTCGCGTATTCAAAAAGCTCAGGTTCGCGCAGCTCTGCAGTTTCGGTGGGTTCGGGCATGTAGTAAGCCCATGCCTGTTCCAAAAGCGCCAGCGCCTCAGCTGCGTTCGATTTGTTTTCAGATTCTTGCACTTGCATCGGAGCGATCCCATTCCGGTTCCATCACTCCTCCCTGTGCGGAAAATAGGCTGTAAAGCTGCGGGGGTCACCACATCTTTTTGCAGTCTCGCCATTCCTCATTTGCATGCAAGGCTGGCATATGGTTTTGCCAACCTTGCAGGTCATTTGAATTACGCGGTGACACAGGCATTCGCTTGGGCGGCCTGTGCTTCACTAACCCCGTTGCCCGGAACAAACACCTCGGTGTGTTTGCCATCTTTACGGACAATCTGAGTGGTGAATTGGCCTTCAATCCCGGCTTGATTTGCGCAATCGACCTGTTTGAAAACAAGGTCAGCCCGGTTACCACTTGAACCGCTGCATGCGGACACAACCGCAAGCGCAACGAGGGGAAAAACCTTTGTCAGCATTCTAGTCATTGGGGTACTCCGATATTTCAATACCCGTATGACAGGAAAAACCCCGGGAGGTTTCCATCCCAGGGTTTGTCATTTTTTGAAACTGTGATCAAACTGCCCGTTCGACCATCATCTTTTTGATTTCGGCAATCGCCTTGGCCGGGTTAAGGCCCTTGGGGCAAGTCTTGGCGCAGTTCATGATCGTGTGGCAACGATACAGTTTGAAGGGATCTTCCAACTCGTCCAGACGTTCACCCGTGGCCTCATCGCGGCTGTCGATGATCCAGCGATAGGCGTGCAGCAACGCTGCGGGTCCAAGGTAGCGATCGCCATTCCACCAATAGCTGGGGCACGAGGTCGAGCAGCTTGCGCACATCACGCACTCATACAGACCATCCAACTTTTTGCGATCTTCGATGGACTGCTTCCACTCTTTCGCAGGGCGGTTGGTCTTGGTTTCCAGCCACGGCATGATCGAGGCATGCTGAGCATAGAAATGCGTCAGGTCGGGTATCAGGTCTTTGACCACCGGCATATGCGGCAGCGGGTAAATCTTAACGTCGCCTTTGATCTCATCCATGCCATAGATACAGGCCAACGTGTTGATCCCGTCGATGTTCATCGCGCAGGATCCGCAAATGCCTTCGCGGCAGGACCGGCGGAAAGTCAGGGTTGGATCAATCTCGTTCTTGATCTTGATCAGCGCGTCCAAAACCATTGGACCACAGTTGTCCATATCAACGAAATAGGTATCAACCCTTGGATTCTGACCATCATCCGGGTTCCAGCGATAGATCTGAAACTTGCGCACGTTGGTTGCGCCATCCGGCTTGGGCCAGGTTTTTCCGGTTGTGATCCGGGAATTCTTTGGCAGGGTGAGCTGTACCATTTCCGACCTCGCTAAATTCCTGCGCATTGATACACTCAGAACCGCTGAAAGCCAACCATTTAGCCTTGAAAACACCCAATAAAATTAGGCAAATTCGCCTATGCACCGGGATTTAGCAATCAGGCAAGACCCCGCAAATGATGATCAGCATCCGGGACCCTAAATGCAAACCAAAGTCGCCAATTTTCCATACGGCACGAAGAACCCTTATCAGGATATGATGTATTCGGCTTGCAGCCCCGAATTCACTCTGTCCGCCCCACGCGAGGTTTCGTTTGCGCAATTCGCAAACCCCGATTTCAGAGCAGCACACGGGATTATTCATCTTCATTGGGATGACCGCCTGTTCCGTATCGTCGAATCCGATGACACAAGCCCGCTTTTTCAAGAAGTCAAACGAGGACTAGAGCGCTATCGGGAAAACGGCGGGCGTCTGATTTGGACCATCCACAACCAGGCAGCGCACTCGCAGACCGAGCTTACCGACAATTTTCGGCAGATTCGCCAGCAACTGACTCAGATGTCTGACCTGATTCATGTGCATACACCCCACGCGGCGCGTCACATGATCTCGGAATATGGTGCAGATTCAGAGAAGATTCGATTGATTCCCCATCCAAGTTACCTTGGCGTCTATGAGCCGACAGAGGTCACGCTTAACCGGTCAGCGCCCGCCAACCAACCGATCCGGTTCCTGGCTTTTGGTGCAATGCGTGGAAATCGTGACCTGGACAAACTGCATGAAGCCGCCCGCAAATTGACCAATCGCGGACATTCGTTCGAGCTATCGGTGGTCGGGAAAGTCTTTCGCTCGGGACGCAGGCTAATGCGTCGAATGCAGGTGAATCCGAATGTGACCGTGATTTCCGACCGTGTTCCGGACGACGAAATTCCCACGATTTTCTCGCAATCGCATGTCTACACCTTGCCATCAATGAACACGTTCACGTCGGGAACTGCCATGTTGGCCCAAACCTTCGGGCTTCCGATCATTGGCCCGGACATTGATCCGCACAAACACACGACTCCCGAAGCCTGTCATGACCTGTTGTATCCGGCGCAAAACCCACGCGGATTGATCCGGACGATGATGCGGGTGATGGAAATGTCAAAAGACGAACTGAACGAAAAACGCCAAGCCTGCTTGCAATTCGCTGTTGCCCGCCAACCAGCCCATATCTCTGGTCAATTGAAGCAAGCTCTTGCAGAACTCACATAGAGAGACTGCCCCACAAAAAAGCCACCCGGCTTATGGGTGGCTTTTTACGTGGCTTTTGAACAAATGCGTTAGAAAGTCCGCGCCTTCGGTGCGATTTTCTTGAGGCTGATGCCGCCTTCGGCTTCGGTCGTCAGCGGGTCCGCAATCACAGGGCGATAGCTGAGTTCAACCTTATTACCCTCGACCCGGCTAACGGTGTGAACGCGCCAGTTCTCATCATCGCGCTCGGCAAAATCCTCATGGGCATGGGCACCACGAGATTCCTTACGCGCTTCGGCTCCGACGATCGTTGCCAATGCGCTCGGCATCAGGTTGCCCAGCTCCAGCGTCTCCATCAGGTCGCTATTCCACACCAACGAGCGGTCGGTGACTTTCAGATCATCCATCTTGGCCGCAATGGCCGTCATCTTTTCGACGCCTTCGGCCATGGTTTTCGCGGTGCGGAACACAGCCGCGTCTGCTTGCATAGTCTTCTGCATTTCAAGACGCAGATCGGCGGTCGGGATTGCACCACTGGCATTGCGCACAGTGTCAAAGCGATCAAACGCTTTATCCACGGACGCCTGATTCAGCACAGGGTTCGACGCATCCGCGTCGACCACTTTGCCGGCCCGGATTGCTGCCGCGCGGCCAAACACCACCAGGTCGATGAGCGAGTTCGATCCCAAGCGGTTCGCCCCATGGACCGAGGCACAACCAGCCTCACCCACAGCCATCAGGCCGGGAACCACAGCGGTCGGGTCATCGGCTGTGGGGTTCAGAACCTCACCCCAGTAGTTCGTTGGAATACCACCCATGTTATAGTGAACGGTGGGCAGAACCGGGATCGGCTCCTTGGTCACATCGACACCGGCGAAAATCTTGGCCGATTCTGAGATGCCCGGCAGACGTTCTGCCAGTGCCTCGGCAGGCAGGTGCGACAGGTTCAGGTGGATGTGATCGCCTTCGCCACCAACACCGCGCCCTTCGCGGATTTCCATCGTCATCGAACGGCTGACATAGTCGCGTGGCGCAAGGTCTTTGTACTGGGGCGCATAGCGCTCCATAAACCGTTCGCCTTCCGAGTTGGTCAGGTATCCGCCCTCGCCCCGTGCGCCCTCGGTGATCAGACAGCCCGAGCCGTAGATGCCCGTGGGGTGGAACTGCACGAACTCCATATCCTGCAGGGCCAGACCTGCGCGGGCCACCATGCCGCCACCGTCACCGGTGCAGGTATGGGCCGAAGTCGCGCTGAAATAGGCACGGCCGTAGCCACCGGTTGCCAGCACAACCATCTTGGCGTTGAACACATGCATCGTGCCGTCGTCCAGCTTCCAACAGACGACGCCCTGACATTGCCCATCCTCGGACATGATCAGATCGATGGCGAAGTATTCGATGTAGAACTCGGCGTTGTTCTTCAGCGATTGCCCGTACAGAGTATGCAGGATCGCGTGGCCGGTCCGGTCAGCAGCCGCGCAGGTGCGCTGCACCGCGGGGCCTTCACCAAATTCAGTGGTGTGGCCACCGAAAGGACGCTGATAGATCTTACCTTCCTCGGTCCGGCTGAAAGGCACACCGTAGTGCTCCAGCTCGTACACGGCCTTGGGCGCCTCGCGCGCGAGGTATTCCATCGCGTCGGTGTCACCCAGCCAGTCCGAGCCTTTGACCGTGTCATACATGTGCCACTGCCAGTGGTCCGGACCCATATTCGACAGTGACGCGGCAATGCCGCCCTGCGCCGCCACAGTATGCGAGCGGGTCGGAAAAACCTTGGTCACGCAGGCGGTGCGCAGCCCTTGTTCGGCCATGCCCAGGGTGGCCCGCAGACCTGCCCCACCGGCGCCGACAACGACCACGTCATATTCATGCGTTTCGTATTCGTATGCAGCCATTTCTTTCAGCTCCGGGAATTAGAGGGCAATGCGGGCGATGGCGAACAGGCCCGCCGCAGCCGCGCCATAGGACAGGCAGGTTGTCAGGATAATTAGGACCTTCTCGGTCGTGCCGTGAGCATAGTCCTCAAGCATCACCTGTGCGCCTTCGGCGAAGTGTTTCATACTGATCACCAGTGTCAGTGCCGCAACAATTGCCGGGAACGGGCGCGAATAGTAGTCCAACACCACATCATAGGGCTGCCCCAGCACGGGTCCAAAGGTGAAGATGAACAGCGGAACAAGGATCAGCAATGCCACCGAGCTGACTTTCATCCGCCAGAAGTGGGCTGTGCCTGCTTTGGCCGATCCAAGGCCACTGGCGCGTTTGCGGTCTGTCAGATAACGCATGTCTGGCCTCCTTTACGCAACGATGATGAGGGTCAGCAGGGTCAGGACAACCGACCCGATGACAACCGCCCAACCCAGCTTCTCCGCGACCGGCAACTCCAGCCCCTTCGCGTTGTCCCAGATCAGGTGCCGAACACCTGCCAGCGTGTGGTACCACAACCCCCACAGGGACATAGCCATCACAAGATCACCCAAAACAGATGTCAGCCACCAATTCGCACGCTCGTATGCTTCGGGCGAGGTTGCGGCGGCCAGAAACCACCATACGATCAGCAAGGCTGCCACGATCATCGCGTTCCCGGTGATACGGGTCAGAATAGAGGTGACCGAGGTCAACTGAGGGCGATAGATCGACAGATGCGGCGATAACGGGCGATTGCCCCGGTTAACATCGGCCATGGCGGCTCCTTTTCGGTTGGCTACCGAACGTTTTACTGTTTTTTGCGACTCTGTCACGTGCTGCAGATGCAAAAAAGCCTAATATTGGAGCAAAATGACGCATATTTGAGAATTGTGATCACACAAAATAATGACGTGATCACAAATGAATTCAAGTCTATCGAGTGTTAGCGCCGCGACTTCCGAATCTGCATTCACTCAGTCCAGACCTGCGGTTTGCTGCGTCACTTCCCGCAACAATTTCTTGCGAATACGTTCGGGGTAGACTTCAAACCCCGCAGCCGAGACCACAAAGGCCCCTTCGCCCACGATCACATTTTCAAAGAAGTAGGCGGTCAGGTCTGGTTCGCTTTCTTCGATCGCAATCGCGTTCACGGTTACGCCTTGGCTACGCAAAACTTCATGTATCTCGCTAGGCTCAACCCCTTCGTTAGAGATTCCATCGCCCGAGATATCGATAAGATGCCTTTTGCAGGTGGCGACTTCGTCAAAACTCGACAGCGTCATTTCCAGGGCCTCGCCGATTGCGGTCGAGAAGTTGCGCCAAACCCGAGGATCAGCCGCCACTTTATCGGCGAACTGATCCAGCGTTTCGAAACTGTCGATATTGGTCCAGGGGATTGTGATCTTCTGCCGCGAGGCGCCTGTCCATTGAACAAGCATCAAGCGGGCCTGACCACGCACCAGTGCTTCAGACACGATGGGATCGCGCAAACCTGCAGCCAACCCGTCCATCTGAATACGGTATTCCGAGGAATCAACGGATCCAGAGACATCCACTGCCAACGCCAGCGCAAGATCGCAGGCCATGGCGGGTGGAGCCAGGCAAAAACTCAAAGCTATGGATCGGAACGCGCGCATGACCGCAGCCTAGCACGAATGACGCGGGCTGCGATCACATGAATGTGGGTAGGTATCAAACAGGCATCAATGCCCAGTAGTCCAGATCAAGCAACACGTTGGGCATATAGCGCCCGTCTTCGTTTTTCAGCAGGAAGGGTTCGCCGCACTTTGTTGCGACCAAGCGTAGACGGATCGCCCCCACGCCGGGCACGCCGGTTTCGGCCTTGTCCAGAACCTCGGACCACGCCTTGATCGTATCGCCCGCAAAACACGGGTTGGCGTGCGCGCCGCCATTCAGGCCCACCACCATCTGTGCATTGGCCAGACCATTGAAAGACAATGCCCGCGCCATCGAGATCACATGGCCGCCATAGATCAGACGTCCCTCGGGGCGGAAGGTCAGGTCGAAATGGACCTTGGCGGTGTTCTGCCAAAGGCGGGTGGCCAGCATATGCTCGGCCTCTTCTATGGTGACACCGTCCACGTGGTCGATCTTTTCGCCGATCTCATAATCGCCCCAGCGATGCGCCTCACCGGCTTGGGCAAAATTGTAGTTCGAGAAATTCAAACCCTGCGGAATGACCAGATCACTTGGCTCCAACGCCTTTTTCAACTGCGGTACAACCGCTTCGGGCGCAGGCGCATCAAGGTCTGATTTGCGCACCATCACCCAGCGGACATATTCCATGACCGCTTCATCGCGCTGGTTCACGCCACGGGTACGCACATAAACCACCCCGGTTTTTCCGTTCGAGTTCTGCTTGACCCCAATCACCTCGGATTCCGACCGCAGCGTATCGCCCGGATAGACTGGTTGCAGCCAACGCCCTTCGGCATAGCCCAGATTGGCAACTGCATTCAGAGAGACATCCGGCACGGTCTTGCCGAACACCACATGAAACGCCGCCAGGTCGTCCAACGGGCTTTGCGGCAAGCCGGATGCCCGGGCGAACTCGTCCGAGGAATAAAGCGCATGACGCGCAGGATAGAGCGCGTGATACAGCGCCCGTTCACCATCGGTAACGGTGCGCGGCACCGCGTGTTGCAGCACCTGCCCGACGGAATAGTCCTCGAAAAAGCGGCCCGGATTGGTTTTTGCCATTATTGCTGTCCCAGTTTCATATCGGGTGAATAGTCGGCCGCGACCTCTTTGGTCACAGCCTGCGCACAGCGCATCACGCTGTTTGCGGCGTCATAGGCGTAAGAGGGATCGCCATACAGTTCCCACCCCTTCGCCAGCGCATCAGACACTTTGTGGCAAAAGGCCGAGGTGTCCTCTTCCGTCAGCAGACGATAGAGTTTTGCCATTTTATTCCCCTCACGATCCGAACGGAGACGGGCCGACCAGCCCGTGGATATAGCCGATGACACCCAGCAGAACGATCGAAGCCACAAAGAACATCGCGTCTTTGCCGTAGGTTCCGGGTTCACCGGGTGTCCAGTCAGGTTCGGACTTGTTGATCACGATCACTTCGACCACGGCCCAGGCCAGCAAACCGCCGAACAGGATGATCGAGGCCAGATCGCCATTTACCAGCAGATGCGCAAAGGCCCACAGCTTGAACCCGCCCAGCATCGGATGGCGCAGCTTGTTCAACAGGCGGCCTTTCTTGGGGGCGGGACTCATCAGGAAGATGGCGATCAGCACCAGCAGGTTGTTGACGTGAATCAGGAATGTCGGTGGCGCCCAGACATGGATGAAATCGGTCATGCGATAACCGAAGATCATCAGCAAAATCGCCGCCACCAGCGCCAGTGCCACCGCACCTTTGCCGCCATCGCCCATGGCCGCCCGCCGTGCGGGCGCGACGCGTTTGAACAGATGTGCGGCCCACCAAAGCGCCACACCAAGGATCAGAAGAACAAAGCCCATGCTGGCTTACCCCGCTTGCAAAGCTGAAATCGCCTCTGCTTTTGCCAGAATTTCGCGGGCGGTTGCAACGTGCAGGTTCTCAACAATTTTGCCATCCACGACAGCAACGCCCTGCCCCTGTGCTTCGACCTCCTCAAAGGCGGCGATCTGACGCTGGGCCAGGTCGATTTCTGCGTCCGAGGGCGCATAGGCCGCGTTTGTGATCTCAACCTGCGCCGGGTGGATCAGAGTCTTGCCGTCAAAGCCCATATCGCGGCCCTGCGTGCATTCCGCGGCCAGACCTTCATCGTCCTTGAAGGCGTTATAAACGCCGTCCACGATGATCAGCCCCTCGGCCTTGGCGGCCAGCAGGCACAGGCCCAGCGACGTCATCAGCGGCAGGCGGTCGGGGCGGAACCGGGTCTGCAATTCCTTGGCCAGATCATTGGTGCCCATCACAAAACCCGCCATCAGCGGATGTGCGGCAATCTCAGCCGCGTTCAGCATACCGCGCGGTGTTTCCATCATCGCCCAGATCGGGATATCTCCGGTGATCGCCGCCAGAGCGTCGACATCAGCGGCCGAATTTACCTTGGGCAGCAGAACCACATCGGCATCCATGTCCCGCACGGCCTCGGCGTCGGCACGGCCCCATTCGGTGTCCAGCCCGTTGATGCGCACGATCTTGACCCTCGCGCCGTACCCGCCCGCGGCCAAAGCGGCCTTGAGCGTTTCACGCGCGTTCTCTTTCTCATCCGCTGCAACCGCATCCTCCAGATCAAAGATGATCGCGTCGACGGGCAGCGTGCGCGCCTTGTCCAGCGCCCGATCTTTCGAGCCGGGGATATACAGAACAGAACGATAGGGGCGCTGACGAGGGTCCATTGGCCTCTCCCTTGTGAAATAAAGTTGCGCGGAATGGGGCATTTTTTGTCGGAAAGTTCAAGAGCAAAATCGCCGCATTGCAGCATAAGCGACGCAACGTGCGTTGGCTTAACCGGATTTCGGTGCCTCGTCCGCACTCTTTGGGACAGATGGAATCGAAAGGGTGCACGGATGAAAAAGACGCTGTTCAAGATGACGATGGGGCTGGGCATCATGGTGCTGGCCGCCGGGCAGGTACAGGCCCGGAACTGCGCCCCGCGCGAAGACGTGGTCAAGCGATTGACCGAAACCTATGGCGAGACCCGTCAGGGCATCGGCATCGCGCGCCGAGGTGCGGTGATGGAGGTCTATGCCTCGGACACAAGCGGCAGTTGGACGATCACTGTGACGCTGCCGGACGGGATGACCTGCCTGATCGCCTCCGGTCAGTCCTATGAGGATATGGCCGAGGCGCTGCCCCCCAACGTCTAGGTCAGCGCGTCCCAGATCAGTTTGCTGCCTGTCAGGGTCAGCAGGACATAGGCGATGCCAAAGAACAGGCGCTCGGACAGCATGAAATGCGCCCGGACGCCCAGCCACGCGCCCAGAATGGCGAATGGGGCAAGCAGCAAATCCGCCAGCGCCGTGTGCCACGTGAACAGGCCCAGATAGGCGAAGGGCACGAATTTCACCGCGTTGATGACCCAGAAGACCAGCACGGTGCTGGCCTGAAACTCGGTCTTCGTGAGGCGTTGCGACAGCAGGTATACGGCTGCGGGCGGGCCGCCGGCGTGGCTGACAAAGCTGGTGAACCCGGCCACCAGCCCCGCAAACAGCCCGGCAGAGGGTGGCAGCCGGTTGGCAAAGCCGCGAATCCAGCCCTTGCTTTGCGCCACATGCCAGACCACGAACCCGACCGAGATCCCTCCGATCAGCAGGCGCAGCAGGTCGTCATCTGTTGTGCGGTAGAGCCACGCGCCCAGCGCGATGCCGGGCACGGCACCCAGGATCAGCAGGCGAGAATCCGGCCAGCTCCAGCGTTTCCAATAGGGTTTCAGCGTGGCGACGTCGATCACCATCAGGATCGGCAGCATCAGCGCAAGCGCCTGTCCCGGCGTCAGGATCAGCGCCAGAATCGACGAAGACGCGAAGGCCACGCCCGACCCGAACCCGCCCTTGGAAATGCCGGCGAAGATCACGGCCGGGATCGCCACGGCAAAAAACATCAGGTCCAGTTCGAACATTTAGTCTTCCGAATACTTCAGGAATCGCGCCCCTCGGACGGCACAAATACGGTATGCGGTTGTATGCCACGCAGCACAACCCTTGCACAAATCCGTTTTACCGACTAGCACAACCGCGATTTCTAACCCCATCGGAGATTTTCCACATGGCCAGACCCAAGATCGCGCTGATCGGCGCAGGTCAGATCGGCGGCACGCTCGCCCACCTCGCTGCAATGAAAGAACTGGGTGACGTCGTCCTGTTCGACATCGCCGAAGGCACCCCCGAAGGCAAGGCGCTGGACATCGCAGAATCCGGCCCCTCCGAAGGGTTCGACGCCAAGCTGAAGGGCACCCAGTCCTACGAAGACATCGCAGGTGCGGACGTCTGCATCGTGACTGCCGGTGTGCCCCGCAAACCGGGCATGAGCCGCGATGACCTGCTGGGCATCAACCTGAAAGTCATGAAATCCGTGGGTGAAGGCATCGCTGCCAATGCTCCGGATGCATTCGTCATCTGCATCACCAACCCGCTGGACGCAATGGTCTGGGCGCTGCGCGAATTCTCGGGCCTGCCCCACAACAAAGTCTGCGGCATGGCGGGCGTTCTGGACTCGGGCCGTTTTGCCCATTTCCTGTCGGAAGAGTTCAACGTCTCGATGCGCGACGTCACCGCGTTCGTTCTGGGCGGCCACGGCGACACCATGGTGCCGTCAGTGCGCTATTCGACCGTTGCCGGTATCCCTCTGCCCGATCTGGTCGAGATGGGCTGGACCACGCAGGAGAAACTGGACGCCATCGTTCAGCGCACCCGTGACGGCGGTGCCGAAATCGTTGGCCTGCTGAAAACCGGCTCGGCCTTCTATGCTCCGGCCACCTCGGCGATCGAAATGGCCGAAGCCTATCTGAAAGACCAGAAGCGCGTTCTGCCCTGTGCCGCCTATTGCAATGGCGAGCTGGGCGTAGATGGCATGTATGTCGGCGTCCCCACCGTGATCGGCGCAGGCGGCATCGAGCGTGTTGTCGACATCAAGCTCAACGAAGAAGAGCAAGCCGGTTTCGACAACTCGGTCAACGCTGTGAAGGGCCTGATCGAAGCGTGCAAGGGTATCGACAGCTCTCTGGCCTGATCCTTCCACAGCACATAATTCAAAAAAACCGGTCCTCGTTGGGCCGGTTTTCTTTTGCAATCACGGCTGATGTTAGACGTGTCGCCAATGTTGGCGCAAACGTCGCAAATCCTTTATTTGTTGGCACCAATGGCCATGTGCATCCAGATATCGAATCAACATACATCGCCTACAAATTTTGTGATCACACCAGAAAATACTGTGATCACAAATACTGAAAATCTTTGCTAAAAACTGCGTCAGCAGCAAAAAAACCTTTAAACTTGTCCCCCAGACACCCCTATAACGATCTAATCGTAGTCAGACGGGACAATTTCGATGAATATTCACGAATACCAAGCCAAGGCTCTTCTTCGCAGCTATGGCGCTCCGGTCTCCGAAGGTCGCGCGGTTCTGCGCGCCGAGGAAGCCAAAACCGCAGCCGGTGAACTGGACGGCCCCCTGTGGGTTGTCAAAGCGCAAATCCACGCGGGTGGCCGCGGCAAAGGTTCCTTCAAAGAGGCTGACGCCGGTGAAAAGGGCGGTGTCCGTCTGACCAAATCGGTCGAAGAGGCCGCCGAAGAAGCCAAAAAGATGCTGGGCCGCACGCTGGTCACGCATCAGACCGGGCCTGCAGGCAAGCAAGTCAACCGCATCTATATCGAAGCCGGTTCGGGCATCGAGCGTGAGCTGTATCTGGCCCTGCTGGTGGATCGCCAGACCAGCCGCATCTCGTTCGTTTGCTCGACCGAAGGCGGCATGGACATCGAAGAAGTGGCCGAGTCCACGCCCGAGAAAATCCTGTCCTTCTCGGTCGATCCTGTGACCGGCTATCAGGCTTACCACGGCCGCCGCATCGCCTTCTCGCTGGGTCTGGAAGGTGCGCAGGTCAAGCAATGCGTCAAGCTGATGGGTCAGCTCTACCAGGCCTTCGTCGAGAAGGACATGGAGATGCTGGAGATCAACCCGCTGATCGTGGCCGAAGGCGGCGACCTCAAGGTGCTGGACGCCAAGCTGGGCTTTGACGGCAACGCGGTTTACCGCCACCCCGACATCGCTGAATTGCGCGACGAGACCGAGGAAGACCCCAAGGAACTCGAAGCCTCCAAATACGACCTGAACTACATCGCGCTGGATGGTGAGATCGGCTGCATGGTGAACGGTGCCGGTCTGGCGATGGCCACGATGGACATCATCAAGCTGTACGGGGCTGAGCCTGCCAACTTCCTCGACGTGGGCGGCGGTGCGACCAAAGAGAAAGTGACCGAGGCGTTCAAGATCATCACCTCGGACCCGAACGTCAAAGGCATTCTGGTCAACATCTTCGGCGGCATCATGCGCTGTGACGTCATCGCCGAGGGCGTTGTCGCCGCAGTGAAAGAGGTCGGTCTGAAGGTTCCGCTGGTCGTGCGTCTGGAAGGCACGAATGTCGAGAAAGGCAAAGAGATCATCAACACCTCTGGCCTGGACGTGATCGCGGCGGACAATCTGAAAGACGGTGCCGAGAAGATCGTGAAGGCGGTTAAGGGTTGAGCATTGTCTAATAGCGTGACCAATCAGCAAGCCTTAGTGATCGAGCGTTCAAAAGGTAGAACTGTGCTCGTTCTCGGTATTTGCATCTTGGCCTTTGTCGGCGGTACTTGGATGGTTCAAACCTCCGATACATATAACAACCCGACAAGAGCGTATGTTTCTGGTTGGTCTTGTGCATTGTTCTTTGGCTGGTTTGGATTCAAGGAAATCATCAATTTGATTAGGTTTCCAAAGATTCTCTGCTGTATCTCGGATACGGGAATAACTTTCTTTCCAAGTTCCCCAACCGAGGTTCCATGGAGAGACATAGTTTCCGTTTCGTCCAAGACTATTGGATTGAACAGCTACGTTGTCCTCAACCTTTCACCAGAAGCTTCGGTGCGACGGAACTTCTGGACGGTTCGAAGTCAGCTAAAGTTTCAGGCGACCCTTCTGAAGGCTAATTTCGATCAGCTCTATCGTGCTGTCTTCAACGCGCATTCGGCATATCGACCAGCGGCCAAAACGACGAATTTATCTAATCAAGGAGACTCCTAAAATGGCAGTCCTCATCGACGAAAATACCAAAGTGATCTGTCAAGGCTTTACCGGCTCGCAGGGCACATTCCACTCTGAACAGGCCATCGCCTATGGCACCAAAATGGTTGGCGGCGTGACGCCGGGCAAAGGCGGGATGGAGCATCTGGGCCTGCCCGTATTCAACTCGGTCCACGAGGCCAAGCATGTGACCGAAGCCAATGCCAGCGTGATCTACGTACCGCCGCCCTTTGCGGCAGACTCGATCCTCGAAGCGATTGATGCCGAGATGGAAGTGATCGTCTGCATCACCGAAGGCATTCCGGTTCTGGACATGATGAAGGTGAAGCGTGCTCTGGAAGGTAGCAAATCGCGCCTGATCGGCCCGAACTGCCCCGGTGTCATCACGCCCGACGCCTGCAAGATCGGCATCATGCCCGGCCACATCCACAAGCGCGGCTCGGTCGGCGTTGTGTCGCGTTCGGGCACTCTGACCTATGAGGCCGTCAAGCAGACCACCGATGTGGGTCTGGGCCAGTCCACCTGCGTCGGCATCGGCGGCGACCCGATCAAAGGCACCGAACATATCGACGTGCTGGAATGGTTCCTGGCGGATGACGAGACCCACTCGATCATCATGATCGGTGAGATCGGTGGCTCGGCCGAGGAAGAAGCCGCGCAGTTCCTGGCGGATGAGGCCAAGAAGGGCCGCAAAAAGCCGGTTGCTGGCTTTATCGCAGGCCGCACAGCCCCTCCGGGCCGCCGTATGGGCCACGCGGGCGCGATCGTCGCTGGCGGCAAAGGTGGTGCCGAGGACAAGATCGAAGCCATGCGCTCGGCCGGTATCGTTGTTGCGGAAAGCCCAGCGACGCTGGGTGAGGCCGTGCTGGAAGCGATTGGCTGATGACAAACCGACTCTCCACAGGCGCTGAGAGTAGCGCCCGACCCTGGGTGGGTGCTGCAAGCGCCCTCCCGGGGGGAGGGTCGGGCGCTGCCCGGCGTTACCGCCGGGCGGGTGGGTGCTAATGGGACCAAGGCAAGCCATATCGACCGGCTTCCGTAAGGCTTTTGTCTTTTCAGGCAGAGCTTCGCGCGCCGAGTTTTGGTGGTTCGCACCTATTGCTTCTGTTCTACCTATTTCGGTAGCACTACTTCTTGATTGGCGCGTTTCCCTAAGCTGGGAAATTGGACAACTGTTTGTAGTTATGATGGCCTCACTGCCTTTGCTTTCAGCGATGAGCCGAAGACTTCAGGATACTGATGAAGACGGCTATCAGGCCATTTTTCCTTTCATGCCGATCATTCTCTTCTGGCTCGGATATCAGTTGGCTCTTGGGTTCAGCTTGCTTATTGGCGGGCCTATTCTCTGGTTCATACTGGCCGTTCTGACTCTGGTCCCAGCATTTTTGGCATCGCTGGTAGCGAGCGTGATGGTTACATCCAATATTATTGGAATGATGCTTGTCGCGTCTGATTCAGACGAAAATCGGTTTGGAGCGCCCAGCGGAGCTTTACCTTCATGACCTTCTCTGACGCCATCCGCACGTGTTTTTCCAAGTTCTTCACGTTCTCTGGTCGCGCCTCGCGGCCTGAATACTGGTTCTTTTTCCTGTTCATCATGATCTGGAGCCTCATCGCGGGCTTCATCGACCTTAAGTTTTTCACGCAAGTCGCCACGACCGAGACCGAAACGACGAGATCCGTCGCTGCCACCTCCAGTCAACCGGTGCAGAGCATTGTCAGTCTGATCGTTTTCTTCCCGCATCTCGCGGTCGCATGGCGGCGGATGCATGATACCGGGCGCAGCGGGCTTTACGCTCTGTTTCCGCTGCTGCTGATGGCCGGGGCCGCTGCTGTGCTGGTGTTCGGCATTGGAATGGCGTCCAGCTTCCAGCATGGCGGCAATCTGGATATCCTGTTCACCCGCGCGACTTTACTGATTGTTATACCCACCCTTCTAATCCTGATGATCTCGCCGCTTCTGGTGCTGTGGTGGCTGACCCGCCCCAGCCAGCCAGGCACCAACAAATACGGTCCCAACCCATATGAGGTAACCCAATGACCGAGCACTCGCCCAACTCCGCCTTTCATGCCTCAAGCTTCATGCAGGGGCACAATGCAGAATACCTGGAGCAGCTATATGCTCAATACACACGCGACCCGAACGCGGTTGATGCGGCCTGGGCCGAGTTCTTTCGCGCCATGGGCGATGCCTCGCCGGATGTGCAGCGCGAGGCCGAGGGGCCATCCTGGGCGCGCACTGACTGGCCGCCGATGCCTGCGGATGACCTGACCGGGGCGCTCACGGGCGAGTGGGCCGAGATTGACGCCAAGGCGGCGGGCAAAAAGATCAAAGACAAGGCGGCAGCCAAGGGCGTTGAGGTCAGCGAAGACCAGATCAAGCGCGCGGTGCTGGACAGCCTGCGGGCGTTGATGCTGATCCGGGCCTATCGGATTCGGGGCCATCTGGCCGCCGATCTCGACCCGCTGGGGATGCGCGCCGCAACCAACCACCCCGAGCTGGACCCTAAGACCTATGGCTTTACCGAAGCCGACATGGACCGGCCGATTTTCATCGACAACGTGCTGGGCCTGCAGATGGCCTCGATGCGGCAGATCGTTGATATCGTGAAACGCACATATTGCGGCACCTTTGCGCTGCAATACATGCATATCTCTGATCCAGAACAGGCTGCTTGGCTGAAGGAACGGATCGAAGGTTATGGCAAGGAAATCGCGTTCACCAAGGAAGGACGCAAAGCCATCCTGAACAAGATGGTCGAGGCCGAGGGCTTCGAGAAATTCCTGCACGTCAAATACATGGGCACCAAGCGGTTCGGCCTGGACGGCGGTGAGGCTCTGATCCCCGCGATGGAACAGATCATCAAGCGTGGCGGCGCGCTGGGTGTGCGTGACATTGTTATCGGGATGCCGCACCGAGGCCGTCTGAACATTCTGGCCAACGTGATGCGCAAACCCTATCGCGCGATCTTCAACGAATTCCAGGGCGGCAGCTTCAAGCCCGAGGATGTGGATGGCTCAGGCGATGTAAAATACCACCTCGGTGCCTCGAGCGACCGCGAGTTTGATGGCAACAGCGTTCACCTGTCGCTGACGGCCAACCCCTCGCACCTTGAGGCGGTGAACCCCGTCGTACTGGGCAAGGTCCGCGCCAAGCAGGACCAGTTAAAAGACAACGAGCGTACCGCTGTGATGGGCATCCTGCTGCATGGCGACGCGGCCTTTGCTGGTCAGGGTGTTGTGGCCGAAGGGTTTGGCCTGTCGGGTCTGCGCGGTCACAAAACCGGCGGCACCATGCATATCGTGGTGAACAACCAGATCGGGTTCACCACTGCACCGCATTTCAGCCGCTCCAGCCCCTATCCTACCGATATCGCACTGATGGTTGAGGCACCGATTTTCCACGTTAATGGCGACGATCCCGAGGCAGTGGTTCACGCCGCCAAGGTCGCGACCGAGTTCCGCCAGAAGTTCCACAAGGATGTGGTCATCGACATCTTCTGCTACCGCCGGTTTGGTCACAACGAGGGCGATGAGCCCATGTTCACCAACCCGATCATGTACAAGAAGATCAAGACGCATAAGACCACGCTGTCGCTGTATACCGAGCGTCTGGTCAAAGACGGCCTGATCCCCGAAGGCGAGATCGAGGATATGAAAGCCGCCTTCCAGGCGCAGCTGAATGACGAGTTCGAGGCCGGTAAGGACTATAAACCCAACAAGGCGGACTGGCTGGATGGGCGCTGGTCACATCTGGACAAAAATAAAGACGAATATGTCAGGGGCGATACCGCGATCACGCCAGAAACTATGGCCGAGGTCGGCAAAGCCCTGACTCATGTTCCTGCGGATATTGCTTTGCACAAAACAGTGGGCCGTCTTTTGGACCACAAAAAGCAGATGTTCGACAATGGCAAAGGCTTTGACTGGGCTACGGGCGAGGCACTGGCTTTCGGCTCGCTTTTGACCGAAGGCTATCCGGTGCGTCTGTCTGGCCAAGACGCGACACGCGGGACGTTCAGCCAACGCCATTCGGGCTTTGTCCATCAGGAAACGGAAGAGCGGTACTATCCGCTGAACAACATCCGGGCCGGTCAATCACAATACGAGGTGATCGACTCGATGCTATCGGAATATGCGGTGCTTGGGTTCGAATATGGCTATTCGCTGGCAGAACCCAACGCGCTGACCCTGTGGGAAGCGCAGTTTGGCGACTTTGCCAACGGCGCACAGATCATGTTCGACCAGTTCATCAGCTCGGGCGAAAGCAAATGGCTGCGGATGTCTGGCCTAGTGACGCTGCTACCGCACGGGTTCGAAGGGCAAGGCCCCGAACACTCGTCAGCGCGTCTGGAACGGTTCCTGCAGATGTGCGGTCAGGACAACTGGATCGTGGCAAACTGTACGACGCCTGCGAACTATTTCCACATCTTGCGACGTCAGCTGCACCGGACTTTCCGCAAACCGCTGATCCTGGTGACGCCGAAATCGCTGTTGCGGCACAAGCTGGCCGTCAGCACGGCTGCGGATTTCACCACCGGCTCAAGCTTCCATCGGGTGCTGTGGGATGACGCGCAGCATGGCAATTCTGACACCAAGCTGGTCAAGGATGACAAGATCAAGCGCGTCGTTCTGTGTTCGGGCAAGGTCTACTATGACCTGCTGGAAGAACGCGACGCGCGCGGCATCGATGACGTCTATCTGATGCGGATTGAGCAATACTATCCGTTCCCCGCGCACTCGCTGATCAACGAGCTTGAGCGTTTCAAGGGCGCCGAGATCGTCTGGTGTCAGGAAGAGCCCAAGAACCAAGGTGCCTGGACCTTTATCGAACCCAACATCGAATGGGTTCTGACCCGGATTAAAGCCAAACATACACGGCCCCGCTATGTCGGTCGCGCCACTTCGGCCTCGCCCGCGACGGGTTTGGCCAGCCAACACAAAGCCCAACAAGAAGCGCTGGTGAACGAAGCGCTGAGCATTGAAGGAAAGTAATGATGTCCATTGAAGTTCGTGTTCCCACGCTGGGCGAGTCGGTCACTGAAGCCACGGTTGCCACATGGTTCAAAAAGCCCGGAGATGCGGTGGCAGTTGACGAAATGCTCTGCGAGCTAGAGACCGACAAGGTCACCGTCGAGGTCCCCGCCCCCGCTGCAGGTGTAATGGGTGAAATCGTCGCCGCCGAAGGTGAAACCGTTGGCGTTGACGCGCTGCTGGCCACGATCGCGGCAGGCGAAGGCGCTGCCCCCGCCCCAGCGGCGGCAGCCCCGGCCCCTGCGGCAGACGCTCCGGCAGCATCAGGCGACAGTGTTGACGTGATGGTTCCCACACTGGGCGAATCCGTGACCGAGGCAACCGTGTCCACATGGTTCAAACAGGTGGGCGACGCCGTCGCGCAGGACGAAATGCTGTGTGAGCTGGAAACCGACAAGGTTTCGGTCGAAGTTCCGGCCCCGGCGGCGGGTGTTCTGGCCGAAATCACCGCCCCCGAGGGCACCACTGTGGACGCCTCGGCCAAACTGGCCGTGATCTCGGGTGCGGGTGCAGTCGCGGCTCCGGCGGCTGCTCCGGCAGCGGCGGCCCCTGCGGCTGCGACCACGGGCAAGGATGTGTCCAACGCGCCCTCGGCTGAAAAAGCGATGGCGCAGGCCGGCCTGTCGGCGGATCAGGTCACCGGCACCGGTCGTGACGGCCGCATCATGAAAGAGGACGTGGCCCGCGCGGTGGCAACCGCCGCAGCCCCTGCGCCTGCCGCGGCTCCAGCACCGGCCCCTGCGCCGCGTGCCCCTGTGGCCGCTGACGACGCCGCGCGCGAGGAGCGGGTCAAGATGACCCGCCTGCGTCAGACCATCGCCAAGCGTCTGAAAGACAGCCAGAACACCGCCGCCATGCTGACCACCTATAACGAGGTGGACATGACCGAGGTGATGGCCCTGCGCAACCAGTACAAAGACCAGTTCGAGAAGAAACACGGTGTGCGTCTGGGCTTTATGTCCTTCTTCACCAAGGCTTGCTGCCACGCGCTTAAAGAAGTGCCCGAGGTGAATGCCGAGATCGACGGCACCGACATCGTTTACAAGAACTTCGTCCATATGGGCGTGGCCGCCGGTACCCCGACCGGTCTGGTGGTTCCGGTCATCCGCGATGCTGACAGCATGTCCTTTGCGGCGATCGAAAAAGCCATTGCCGAAAAGGGCAAACGTGCTCGTGACGGCAAGTTGTCAATGGCGGAAATGCAGGGCGGCACCTTCACCATCTCGAACGGCGGTGTTTACGGCTCGCTGATGTCCTCGCCGATCCTGAACCCCCCGCAATCGGGTATACTGGGGATGCACAAAATCCAGGATCGCCCGATGGCGATCAATGGTCAGGTTGTGATCCGCCCAATGATGTATCTGGCGCTGTCCTATGACCACCGGATCGTCGACGGCAAAGGCGCAGTGACCTTCCTTGTCCGCGTGAAAGAAGCGCTGGAAGACCCGCGCCGCCTGCTGATGGATCTGTAATCATGGCAACACATGTTCTGTGGCAGGCCGATGTGGCCGATTTCGACGCCTGGCTGACCGTGTTTCGTCAGGATCAGCCAATGCGCAAGGCGGCAGGTATCCACGACCTGCATATCTGGCGCGATCCCGATCAGCGCGATCACGCCATCGCCATGTTTGAGGTGCGCGATCTGGACAAGGCCCGTGCTTTTCTGGATTCGCAGGAGCTGGCGATGCACCACGAACGCGGCGGCGTTGCCCATATACAGGTGAAACTGCTGCAGCCTGTCTGATCTGAAACAAACCGTGTGCGGGGTAATCCCGCACACGGGCACGCACATACCTGTGAACCCAGCCTGCCTTCACCCCCGGCGGATGGTAATCGCAAGACCGGACTGAGATTTACAAAAGGATAAACATCATGTCTTCCGAGCTTTCGATACTTGCCCTCTATGGCCTTGTGGTCATCGTTGTGGTGCTGCTGAATGTCCTGACTGCAATGTCTCAGGTCGGGCTGATGACACTGGGTGGCGCGCGCGATGACATGCCGCCTTTGACCGGAGTTGCCGGACGGGTGGAACGCGCACTAGCAAATTCCGTTGTGGCCATGGCCCTGTTCGCCCCTGCGGTTTTGATCCTGTCAGCCAAGGACGCCTTTACCGGTGGTACATTGTTTGCGGCACAGATCTTTCTGCTCGCGCGGATCGCCTTTGTGCCGATCTACGCCTTTGCCATCCCTGTTCCGTTCCTGCGCACCACTGTCTGGCTGGCAGGGTTCCTGGCAACGGCTTATCTTTACCTTCAGGCGCTATAGGGCGCGAACGGTCACGCCAGACAAGGCGTGGCCCGCTACGCATTCGGCCAAGTTCAGGCCCTGAACCGAAAACCGGACTATCAGATGACCCCCGAAACCACAGTTCTTACCCTGGCCGCCCTGCTTTGGGCCGTTCAGTTCATCGCATATCTGGCCGTCGGCCACGGCAAGATCGACCTGAACAAAGCCATGGGCCCCCGCGACACAGAGGTTGATCGCCCCGGAGCGTCGGGCCGGATGCACCGCGCGCTCAGCAACATGACCGAGGGGCTGACCCTGTTCGCCATTGCCGCCCTTGTCATTACCGTGACCGGACAATCGACCTCATTCACCGCCACTGCCGCCTGGATTTTTCTGATCGCGCGCGTTCTTTATGTTCCGGCCTATGCGCTGGGCTGGACACCGTGGCGCACAATCATCTGGATGGCCGGCTTTTTAGCAACTGTCGCAATGCTGCTTGCGGCGCTGTTTTAACCGTGTTTCTCAGGTTAGAATAAATCGCCAAGGGATCAGGGCGCATGCCCACACCATAGAACAACAAAGGACCATTTGAATGGCAAACTATGACGTCATCGTAATCGGAGCCGGCCCCGGCGGCTATGTCTGTGCCATCCGCTGCGCCCAGCTGGGCCTGAAAACCGCCGTTGTCGAAGGGCGTGAAACGCTGGGCGGCACTTGCCTGAACGTGGGCTGCATCCCGTCCAAGGCGCTGCTGCACGCCAGCCATCAGTTGCACGAGGCAGAACATAACTTTGCCAAGATGGGCCTCAAGGGCAAAAGCCCTTCGGTCGACTGGAAGCAGATGCAGTCCTACAAGGATGAGGTGATCGACGGCAACACCAAGGGCATCGAGTTCCTGTTCAAGAAGAACAAGATCGACTGGCTGAAAGGCTGGGGTTCTATCCCCGCCGCCGGTCAGGTCAAGGTGGGGGATGAGGTTCATACCGCCAAGAACATCATCATCGCTTCGGGGTCCGAGCCGTCCTCGCTGCCCGGGGTTGAGGTGGATGAAAAGGTCGTCGTGACATCGACCGGCGCGCTGTCGCTGGGCAAGATTCCGAAAAAGATGGTTGTAATCGGCGCAGGCGTGATCGGGCTGGAACTGGGCTCGGTCTATCAGCGACTGGGGGCCGAGGTGACAGTGATCGAATTCCTCGACGTGATTACCCCCGGCATGGACCCCGAGGTTCAAAAGACTTTCCAGCGCATCCTCAAGAAGCAGGGTCTGAAATTTGTCATGGGCGCGGCGGTTCAGAAAACCGAAGCCACCAAGACCAAAGCCAAGGTCACCTACAAGCTGCGCAAAGATGACAGCGAGCATGTAATCGACGCTGATACCGTGCTGGTCGCCACCGGACGCAAGCCATTCTCGGACGGCCTGGGACTGGAGGCTTTGGGCGTCGAGATGACCCAGCGCGGTCAGATCAAAGTCGGGGCCGACTGGCAGACCAACGTGCCCGGCATCTATGCCATCGGAGATGTGACCGAGGGCCCGATGCTGGCCCACAAGGCCGAGGATGAGGGCATGGCCGCAGCCGAACAGGTCGCGGGCAAGCATGGCCATGTGAATTACGGCGTCATTCCGGGCGTCATCTACACCTGGCCCGAGGTCGCCAATGTCGGTGAGACCGAGGAAACCCTGAAAGCTGCGGGTCGCGCCTATAAGGTCGGCAAGTTCATGTTCA
This sequence comes from Ruegeria sp. R8_1, assembly GCF_017743815.1. Taxonomy (NCBI): domain Bacteria; kingdom Pseudomonadati; phylum Pseudomonadota; class Alphaproteobacteria; order Rhodobacterales; family Roseobacteraceae; genus Ruegeria; species Ruegeria sp. R8_1. Next base: position 241,351 of record NZ_JAGHRL010000003.1, read on the forward strand.
TGGGCAATGGACGTGCCAAGGCGAACTTCGCCGCTGATGGGTTCGTCAAGATTTTGGCCGACAAAGAGACCGACCGCATTCTGGGCGCTCACATCATCGGCCCCGCAGCAGGTGATCTGATCCACGAGGTCTGCGTTGCAATGGAATTCGGGGCCTCGGCCGAGGATCTGGCCCTGACCTGCCACGCGCACCCAACCTATTCCGAGGCCGTGCGCGAAGCGGCGCTGGCGTGCGGAGATGGCCCGATCCACAGCTAAGCTTTCGGTATAGAAAATTTCAAAAGGCGGGCTCGAATGCCCGCCTTTATTTTATCGCGAATTCGTCTCAATTTCGCTCACCCAAAGGTTGATCACAAAACTGTGACGGCTGACAATTTCGATGGCTCAATTCAAAAAAAGAACCTGAGACAGATATGCGATTTTTTTTCTTTTGCTTAGCAGTGCTAATTCCAACCCTGTTCCAAAGTCAGGAAGCACAGGCCGGACGCGGGGGTGCTTGGGGTACCTCGGAGCAAATGAGCTTGATTGCGCCTACCAAAATCGAAGATGACACAGGGCGAAGACTGGCACTGTGTCACCTTACCAAAAAGACCCATATTATATTCGCCGGTGTCTGGCGTAGTTCGATCGGCTACGTCATGGCTCCGAACCTGTGCGACAGCGACAGTTACTATAAACTGACCGCAGATAAACTGGAGCTGGGAAAGGTTTTGGGAGATTTCCCGGCCGATCTGCCGCAACAGCCGGCTATGTCGCGCGCCGATATGCTATCCGGGTTTTGGGGATTGGGTGTGATTGCGTTGCTTATGACCTTAGCCGGGTTTAGGAAAGCCGGACAAGCCAGGCGCCTAACCCCTTTGCCCTCGGAAACAGACGGCATCCCCCCAACCGCAATGCGCGCAATGGACGCGATGTGCCACGCCGCAAAAGCAGACGGCAAGCTGCACCCGTCCGAGATCACTTTGATGGCCGATATCGCCCTGCAAATCACGGACGAGCACTTTGACGAGGCGCGTATCCGTCGCATGTTCGATGCGGCCGAAGCCAAACCAACCGCCGCGCAATTCGCGGCCTTTGGGACAGGCCTGACTTCGGATCAAAGGCGAATGGTTCTTCGGGCCGCACTGATGATCGCTGCAGCGGATGGCAGTTTTGACCATCATGAGACCGCGTTTGTTTACAAACTGGCCCGTGGCCTAAACATCCTGACCGACGAGGTTGCAGAGATGCTGCATGAAATGAGGGCCAAGGCCGTCTAGCCTACCACATGGTTTTCGCAGCCCGCGCGCCCCAATCCTTGTCGTACTGCGCGCCGCCTTCTTCCCCGTCCGAGGCTTCGGCCAAAATCTCTCCGACTGTTGGCAGGCCGTCCGTCTCGTCGCCGGCGCTCCATGTGCGGGCGCGCATCAGGGCGCGGGCGCATTGGGTGTAGATTTCGGAAATGGCGATGACGGCGACCGTAGCGGGCTGTTTGCCGTTCTTTTCGAACCGCGCCCGCAGGCTCGCATCAGCGGTCAGCCGGGCCGTACCGTTGACCCGCACCACCACATTCGACCCCGGCACCATAAACAACAACGCCACGCGTGGATCGCGCACGATGTTGCGTAAGGAATCCAACCGATTATTGCCCCGCCAGTCAGGCAGGGCCAGCGTGCTCGGATCAAGCTCCAGCACAACGGGCCCTTCATCGCCACGCGGACTGCCATCGGTGCCTTCTGGCCCGACAGTGCTGAGGATGCACAGGCGCGATGCCATGATCCATCTGCGATACAGCGGTGTGAGGCCGTGCGCCACCTTGCGCAGCGCAGGCGCGGCAGGAGTTCCGTACAGCGCCTCAAGCGTTTCTATGTCCTCAATGAACTCCATCAGGATCAAACCCCACTTCTTTCATCAACGTATTCGAGCGATCCTCTATCACATCTTCTAGGCGTTCCAAAAATGAACCCCGTTCAACACCCGGTTCGATCCGATCAAGAAAGTCGACGATCGCCAGGCCGGGTTTACGCATGATGCCCGAGCGTGGCCAGAACACACCTGCATTTGTGGCGACAGGCACACAGGGAAAACCCAGCCCCTCGTACAGGATCGCAGTACCCACCTTATAAGGTTTCTGCACCCCAGGCGCGACGCGCGTTCCCTGGGGATAGATGACCAGTTGACCGGGTTCGGCGAATTCTTTCGCTACGTCCTTGACCATCTTGGCCACCGCCGCACCTTTTTTACCGCGGTCCACCGGAATGCACCCCAAACGACGCGCGTAAACTCCGATGATCGGGGTCCACATAAGCTCTCGCTTCATGATGAACTTGGCCTGCGGCATCGCGTTGAAGATCATGATGATATCCAAGAAAGACTGGTGCTTCGCGCCTACGACAACCTCATCTACTGGCGCGGTTCCACGCACTTCGCATCGAATACCAACCATCCAACGCGCCAGCCACATAGTAGACCGCGCATAGGACTTGCACGCCTTCCGAGCCCCCTGCTTTGCAAAGATGGCGTAGGGTGCAAAGACGATACCAAGGATCAGCATCCAAACATAGATGACGATCATGAAAACCAATGAGCGTATCCACTGAACCGCTGTTGCCATCAAGAAAGCTCCTTCAGTTTACGGCTGGCGGCGCTCCATGTCGCCAGAAACGCGACGGTGGCCCCCAGTATCGGGATCAAGGTTGGCAGTAGCCAGCCGACCCCCTTGAAACCAAGCCCAGTCAAAAAACCACCTTCATCCGAAGCCTCGGGCAGCAGCAGAACACCGGTCATACCAAGAAACATTCCAACCATTGCCCCAAAGAACGCACGATACGTGAACCGTCTGACAAACGCATTGGCGATAAACCGGTCCTGCGCCCCAACAAGTCGCAGAACCTCGATGATCTGGGCATTTGCGGCAAGCGACGCATTGGCCGCCAGCGTGATCATCGCCGCTGTGGCGCCTCCGATCAGCAGGATCGAGACCCACCCCAGCCTGCGTAAGGACATCGCCGCATCGACCAGAGGCTCGCGCCACCGGGTATGATCATCCAACACCGCTCCGGGCACCTCGGCCCCCAGGCGCAGACGCAAACCCGCAGCATCCATACCGGGCTCGCCTTCGATCACTTCGATCAATTGCGGTACGGGCAGCGTGTCCAGTGGCAGATCAGCACCGAACCACGGAGAGAGCAGAGCGATTTGCTCCTCGGCCGTCAAAGCACGGGCTGACGCCACGCCAGGTGTTTGCGACAGAACGGTCAGCGCAGCCTCGGTTTGGGCGGCAAGCTGATCTGCGGGCGCGTTGATGCGCAGAGTAGCCGCCCCGGCCAGCTCGGTGGCCCAACGATCCGCCAACCGTCCCGAAGCTAGTGATAAAGCCAAGGCAAAAACGGCCAGGAATGCCATAGCGCCTGACACGAACACGGTCAGTTGCGCAGTATAGCCGGTGGGCGGGACAACACGATCAGCGCTGGTGTCCCGCGTCAACAGGTTGCGGATGGCGCCGTTACTCATAGATCCGCCCCCGCCAATTGCACTTGTCGCTGAGAAATACGCAACACCCGTGCCTGAACCTGACTTTTGGCCGCCCGTATCAGGCTAAGGTCATGCGTGGCAATCAGCACCGTCTTACCCATCTTGTTCAACTCGACCAACAAGCGCAGCAGTCGTTGGGACATTTCCCAGTCAACGTTGCCGGTGGGTTCATCTGCCAAAACGACGTCAGGAGACAGGATCACCGCACGCGCCAGTGCCGCGCGTTGGCGTTCACCCCCGGACAGTTCCGGCGGAAGCGCGTCCTTGCGGTCGCCCAAACCAACCCAGTTCAGCAGCTCCGAAAGGTCATCTTGTTGCGCAGCTTCACCGCGCCCTGACACCATCAGCGGCAGCGCTACGTTTTCGGCAAGGGACATGTGATCCAGAAATCGGCAATCCTGATGCACTACACCAATCCGGCGGCGCAGCAGCGCCATCTGGTCCCGGTCCAGCCCGGCAATGTCTTGTTCAAATGCGGACAACCGACCCGACGTCGGCAACAAAGCGCCATAGCAGAGTTTGAGCAGCGTCGTTTTCCCTGCCCCCGACGGACCGGTCAAAAAATGGAATGACCCCGACTGCAACTGCAAGGATACATCACTCAGCAGGGCGCCACCACCATAAGTATAGCTGACATTTTCCAGCTCAATCACGAAAGCCCCCAGTTTGCTTGCTGCTCTTCTTGCCCGAGCGTCGTTGTTGTTTCAATGCCTGCACCGGGTCGAATTGGTGACACTTAGTTGTCGAAACCGAAAACACCCTTTGCTGTCAGGTCTTAACGGAATATCATCCCTTAAAAAACTATTATCAGGCCAGTTCCCCGGCCCGGAGGCAGCATGCGTCTTACATGTCCGAATTGCAGTGCCCAGTACGAGGTTCCAGATGAGGTCATTCCCGCCGAAGGGCGGGATGTGCAGTGTTCGAACTGTGAAAAGACCTGGTTTCAAAGCAAACACCCCGTAGCCGATACGGCAGAGGTTGAACCCGAGACCGTTCCGGTTGCTCCGCCGGTCGACGAACCGGCTCTGGCCCCTGCGCCACAAAAACCCGACGTGACGGCTGAACAACCGGCCAAATCGGAAGACACGCAGAAATCTGTCCATGTCGATCCTGACGTTGCCAGTATTCTTAAGGAAGAGGCCGCGCGCGAGGCTGATCTACGCGCAAAGGAAGCCGAAAACCTTGAGACCCAGCCCGATCTGGGCCTGGATCCTCCGCAGGCGCCCGATCCCGAAGAACGTATCAAGGAACTGACCCGCACCGAGGCAGCAAAGGATGCAGCCGAAGTCGAACCGCTACCGGATGTTGAGGCTATAAACTCGAGCCTGCGCAGCGATGAACCTGTAGCGAAGAAAAATGAGGTTCAGCCCCTGCCACGCAGCTCGGGCAGTGGTTTCAAGCGCGGCTTTGTGATCGCCATCGTCATCGGTGTTGTTTTGCTGTTGCTCTATGCCAACGCGCAGCAGATTTCCGAAGCCGTACCGCAAGCCGATCCGGTTCTGGGCAGCTATGTTTCGCTGGTCGACCAAGCCCGCCTGTGGCTTGAGGCACAGACGGGATCAGGAAGCTAATCCTGTAATCAGAACCGTTCGAGAAGCCGCTTGAGGTATTCCAATTCGATATCGGGGCGATCCGTCTCACCCGTACGGCGGCGGATTTCGTCCAGCAACTCGCGCGCGCGGCGATAGACATCTTCGCCCTGCAGCAGGCTGTCATCGGTCGAAATCGTGCCTGAAGAACCGGGGCTGCGACCAAGCGGATCACGGTTGTTGGCTTGCATATCGCCTTCCTGTGCGCCCTGACCCGGCTGGTTCTGTTGGTTCTGAGCCAGCGCTTCGCCAAGCGAACGCATTCCCTCGCGAAGAGCTTCCATAGCTTCGGACTGGTTGTCGATTGCATCGGCCAATTCATCATTGCGCAACGCTTGCTCGGCCTCATCCATGGCGCGTCCAGCGCGTCCCAACGCATCCCGCGCGGCGTCACCCTCGGGCGTTCCTGCACCGGGCAGGTTTTGCTGTTGCCGTCCCAGCTCGTCTCTCAGGGCCTGTTGGCGATCGGCCAGCGACCCTTGGCCCTGCTGGCCCTCACCAGCCTGATCCGAACCTTGACCCTGCCCCCCTTGGCCTTCGTGGCTTTCACCGCGGCCCTGACCACCATTGCGGCCCTCGTTGCCCTGGTTCTCACCGGCCTGCGCGCCGGGGTTGAACTGTTCCTGCAAATCCCGGAATGCCTGATCGCTGAGGCCCTGCTGCTCGCGCAGGGTCTCGGCCAGACCTTCCATGGCCTGTTGGCCTTCGGACTGCTGCCCCTGACCCTGGCCTTGGGTGACTCGCATATTTTCCATCATCTGTTGGAACTCTTCCAACGCTTGTTGCGCCTCGGCCATGCGGCCCTGTTCCATCAGCTCCTGAATGCGATCCATCATCCGTTGCAGATCGTCCTGCGTCATTTGCATGGTCTCGCCGTTCTGACCTTGCTGGTTTTCACCACCTTCGCCATTTTCCTGCGCTAAGCGCTGCAGCTGGCGCATATAGTCCTGCGTCGCCTCACGCAGTTCTTGCATCAGCTCGGCAATTTCTTCGTCCGACGCGCCGTTCTGCATCGCTTCGGTCAGACGTTCCTGCGCGCGGCGCATACGCTCCAGCGCATCAGCCAGCGTCCCATCTTCGATCAGAACCGCCAATTCCCACAGCGATTGCGCGATCTCTTCCTGCTGTTTCGGCTTCAGGTCATATTCGGTAAATGTTTCGAGCCTGCGCAAGGTCACCCGCAGGCGCAGATATGCGGTATCCGAGCGAAAGAACCCCTCGGGCAGATGCGAAACGGCCCGCAACAGCTGGGCCACTCTGGGCGCGTTCTCACGCGACCACAGCAGATCTCGCCGTTGTTCTATGATCGCCGCGGCCAACGGATCAAAGAACCGACGAGCTGGCAGAGCCGTCATGTAGGGCTCTGACTGCCCCTCTTGATCCGCAGCGTCACGCGCTGTCAGAGAGATTTTGACCGGAAGATGTGCCCATGGATGCTGTGAAAAATCCTCAATCAGGTCTTCGACAAAATCCGCACGATCACCGGTGATCGGCATGGGCAGCTCGACCTGAATGGATTCGCGCGGCTCGGGATCTGTTGTCAGGCCGTAACGACGATCAACCGAGGCCAGATCCAACTCGATCACGGCCGCACCGGACACGACGCCATAATCATCGCTGGCTGCAAAGGGCAGCTTCATCTGCCCCCCGGCCTCGGCCTCGGCAATATCGGCCACGCTGATCATCGGCGGGGCATCGGCTATGACGTTCAACGCCCAGTCCTTGCCCGCAGGGCCTTCGATCTTCAGCTCGCCCGACCGGTCCACAACAAATTCCTGTTCGGGTTCAGTTGCAGCTTCGGTGCCAAGCGGAGTGGTCGTCTCGGTCAGGCTGTATGCGCCGACTTCGCCATAGAACCGTAGGGTGATGCGGCTGCCTTGAGGAACAGACAGTGTCGGATCGGATTGGTCCGCCAAATAAAGCGTCGGCAACCCGGTATAGCGCGGAGGTTCCACCCAGCCTTCCCACGTCGGACCCTGCCCGGCGACGGCCGCACCGGGCGCCATCTCGGCCACCGACCCAATTCTCCAGAACGACCCGAACAAGGCAGCGACAACCAAAGCCAGCAAAGCAGAATAGCGCAACGCATAGGGGTCGCGATCTGCCAGACGCAGGTTGGGTTTGACCGGATCAGCCTGCGCCGCCCGTTGCGCCATTCGCTGCTGATGCGCATGCCACAACGCCACCGAATCCGCATCCATTGCCCCAATGGCCTGATCGTCCATCAGCGCCTGAATGGGGCGACCAGGCAGAGTCTCGTCCAAACGCGCCAGCGCCTCGGTCCGAGTCGGCAGGTGGAATCGCTGCACCCCAAACGCCAAGGCCGCCATAAGGCCAAGCACGGCCAGAGAACCTATAATCCATACGGTCTCAACCGATACCAGATCTTGCAGGCCCAGCATCAAAGCGGCCAAAACGGCCATAATACCTGAGAAAAGAGGCCAAAATGCGCGCCAAACCCGTTCGGCCAGCATACCCGCATGCGTCAGCCACAGGGACAGTCTTGGGATCGGCAAGGTCTGTTTGGCCATAAAGGCGAGCCTCCGTCAGCAGGCCCGCGCGCCAATCGCGTCAAAGCCACTCGGGTATGGTATCGCGGTTTATGATTTCGTCAAAGCTTGGCCGTTCACGAATAACTGCAAATTGATCCCCGTGCACCAGAACTTCGGGGATCAAAGGGCGCGTGTTGTATTCGCTGGACATCACCGCTCCGTAAGCTCCGGCACTGCGGAAAGCTACCAGATCACCAGCGGCCAGAGGCGGCATGTTGCGCTGTTTGGCGAATGTATCGCCCGTTTCACACACAGGGCCCACGATGTCATAGGGTTGCTGCTCCACGCCCGGCGCGGGTTCGTTCACGGCGACGATGTCGTGATGCGCCTCATACATCGCGGGGCGGATCAGGTCGTTCATGGCACCATCAAGGATCAGGAAATCGCGGCCCTCACCCGATTTCACATAGATCACCTTACTGACCATTAGCCCCGCGTTGCCAGCAATTAGCCGACCGGGCTCGATCTCAATCTCGCAGCCCAGATGACCCAGCGTTTTCTTGATAAGCGCGCCGTACTCCACCGGCAGCGGCGGCGCGTCATTGGCGCGGGTGTAGGGGATGCCCAGCCCGCCGCCCAAATCAAGACGACGGATATCGTGGCCTTCGGCGCGCAGCTGTTCGGTCAGTTCGGCGACCTTGGTATAGGCCAGCTCGAACGGTTCAAGCTCGGTCAGTTGCGAGCCGATATGGACGTCGATGCCAATCACTTCCAGCCCCGGCAGGGTGGCGGCATGGGCATAGACCTCGGAGGCACGTGCGATCGGGATGCCGAACTTGTTTTCCGACTTGCCGGTGGCGATCTTGGCGTGGGTCTTGGCGTCCACATCCGGGTTCACCCGCACGGTGATCGGCGCGATCACGCCCAATTCCAAGGCGATGGCGTTGATCACTTCCATCTCGGGCTCGGATTCCACGTTGAACTGGCGAATGCCGCCGGTCAGCGCGGCGCGAATCTCATCCGCTGTCTTGCCAACGCCCGAAAACACGATCTTGTCGCCCGGCACGCCTGCGGCTTTGGCCCGCAGGTATTCCCCGCCAGAAACCACGTCCATCCCCGCGCCCGACTGCGCCAGCGTCTTCAGGATCGCCTGATTGCTGGCGGCCTTCATCGCATAGCAGACAAGGTGGTCCATCCCGTCCAGCGCATCATCGAACAGCTTGAAATGCCGCAGCAGAGTTGCCGTCGAGTAGACATAGAACGGGGTTCCGACCGCGGCTGCGATCTCGGAAATCGGGACATCCTCGGCGTAAAGCGCGCCGTCGCGGTAGAGAAAGTGATCCATACCTGCGCGCTTAGACCAAAAGAGGTCTGCGGATCAATGGATTCCGTTCGACTTGCAACGTTGCCTCAGTTGGATGTTGACACACCCACCCGACCATAACCGGAAATCGAAATGCCAGAACCGCTGGGTTCGGGTTCTGGTTCTGGGCGTGGTACATAATTCGGGTCACATGCCGCAAGCACGACAAGGGTCAGGATAAGGCCGGTCTGTTTCATTCTGCTCTCATTTGAAAAACGTTGTGCGTCAAGCAAGGCCGTCGCTGTTACAGCCCCAAAAAGACACCAAGGCCGCCTTTGCGCAGCCCAACGCCTACGCCACCATATGTACCGCTGCTTCCGACACCGATATTCGCGCTCATTGTGGGTTGGATTGGCTCGCCATCCGCCCCGCAGGCCGCTAGGCCGAAACCGGTAGCAATCAAAACCAGAACTTGCACAATCCGCATTACACCAGCGCCTTCCATCGCTTGATCTGGGTACGAACCTGATCCGGGGCCGTACCGCCGTAGGATTGTCGCGAGTTTACCGAATTTCCGACAGTAAGGACAGAATAGACGTCATCGATAATATCGCCGTGGACCGATTGCATGTCGTCCAACGTCAGATCGGGTAGATCGCAGCCTTTGGATTCGGCCATGGCCACCAGCGATCCGGTAACATGGTGCGCGTCGCGAAATGGCAGGCCCAGAACGCGCACCAACCAGTCGGCCAGATCAGTTGCGGTCGAGAAGCCCGAGCCTGCTGCAGCCGCCAGACTGTCGCGATTGGCGGTCATGTCCTTAACCATCCCCTCCATCGCGGCCAGTGCCAGCATCCAGTTGTCAGCGGCGTCAAAGACCTGCTCTTTGTCTTCCTGCATGTCCTTGGAATAGGCCAGCGGCAGGCCCTTCATCACCATCATCAGCGCAGTGTTCGCGCCGTAAATCCGGCCGACCTTGGCGCGGATCAGTTCGGCCGCGTCGGGGTTTTTCTTCTGCGGCATAATTGAAGAGCCGGTCGAGAACCGATCCGACAGCGTCACAAACCGGAACTGGGCCGACGACCAGATCACCAGCTCTTCTGCAAAGCGCGACAAGTGGACCGCGCAGATCGAGGCCGTCGACAGGAATTCCAGCGCGAAGTCGCGGTCGCTGACGGCATCCAGCGAATTGGCAGCAGGGCGGTCAAAGCCCAGCGCCTGCGCGGTCATGTCCCGATCAATCGGGAACGATGTGCCCGCCAGCGCAGCAGCCCCCAACGGCGATTCGTTCATCCGGGCGCGCGCGTCGCGGACGCGGGACAGATCGCGGCCAAACATCTCGACATAGGCCATCATGTGATGACCCCATGTGACGGGCTGCGCCGTTTGTAGGTGGGTGAATCCGGGCATGACCCAATCGGCCCCAGCCTCGGCCTGTGTCAACAGCGCGCGGATCAGGGCCAGAAGGCCGGTTTCCGCAGCGTCGAACTGATCACGCACCCACAGCTTGAAATCGGTCGCCACCTGATCGTTGCGCGACCGCCCGGTGTGCAGACGGCCTGCGGGCTCGCCGATCACCTCTTTCAGGCGCGCCTCGACATTCATGTGAATATCTTCCAGCGCGGTCGAAAACTGAAACGAACCGGACTGGATTTCTGACAAGACTGTGAGCAGCCCTTCCCGAATAGCCTGCGCATCACTATCACTTATGACGCCTGTGGCCGCTAACATGGCGGCATGGGCGCGCGAGCCTGCGATGTCCTGGGCTGCCATCCGCTGATCGAACCCGATCGAGGCATTGATTGCCTCCATGATCGCGTCTGGACCGGCGGCAAAGCGGCCGCCCCACATCTGGTTCGAGGATTGATCGGTCATGTAAGAAAACCCGGAGTTGATATGCGCCTATTTCGTCTGATCCCCCTTTATATGGCCCTTGCGCTAGGTGCAAATGCCGCTTTGGCCGCAGATGCCGAAACTCTGGCGCCGCTGCGCGACGGCACTCTAAAACGCCTGATCTTGCACAAGGAACCCAAGCCCAAGGCCCCCATTGAGTTCCAGTTGGAAGATGACGGCGGCACCGCAACGCTGGCTGATTACAAGGGCAAATACGTTCTGGTGAATTTCTGGGCCACGTGGTGCGCACCCTGCCGCAAGGAAATGCCACAGATTGCTGAGCTGCAGGAAGAGTTCGGCGGCGACAAGTTCGAGGTCGTGACGCTGGCCACCGGCCGCAATTCGCCCGCCGGGATCAAGAAGTTCTTCGAGGAAAACGGCATCGACAACCTGCCCCGCCATCAGGACGCGGGCTCGGCTGTGGCGCGAGAATTTGGCGTGATTGCCTTGCCGATCACTGTGATCCTTGATCCCAACGGGGATGAAATAGCCCGCCTGATAGGCGATGCCGAATGGAACTCCGACAGTGCCAAAGCAATTGTCGGCGCATTGGTGGGCGGTGAAAGCTAATCGCAGTCGACTTTGAAAATGCGGTAACCGGTCCGTGCCTCGCGGGCCGGTCTTTTTCTGCGAGAGGCTTACGCAACGCCACCTTTGACACTGCCGCAAGCGACTTGCACTCTGCCCTGCGGGAGGATGGCCATGCCGCTTGGAATTTTGCTGGTTCTGGTGATCGGGGGGATCGCGGGGATCACCTTGATGATGCATCTTGCGGGCAAGTCTCGTATCACGCAGCTAACCCCGGACAGCGCAAAAGCCGCTTGGTTGCGACACGTACCCGGCGACGAGGTTGTTGATGTAACAATCACCAATGACGGCCATACGGCCTTGATCCGAACACCTGCGGGCAACGGCCTTGTCTGGTCGTTCGGCGCCGACACCGTGGCGCGTCACCTTCTGGATTTTGACAGGCTTGACCGCGCCGAAGGGTTTGAAATCCGGTTTCACGATTTCGCCACACCCAAAGTTCTTATCCGTCTTGACGATTTCGAGCGCCAGCACTGGCAAAACCTGATGGAGCCCGTATGACCGACCAAGTAACCTTCCCTGACGCCGTTCAGTGGGCCGTTCCCTTTTTTATCGCCGCCATTCTGGCCGAGTTCCTGTGGATCACCGTCAAAGGCAGAGGTGGCCGGTACGAGACGCGTGACGCGGTGACCTCGTTGATCATGGGGGCGGGGAATATCGTCTCGGGCCTGTTACTGGGCTTTATCGCCTATGCGTTCTTTATGTGGCTGTGGCAGGTCACGCCCTTGAACCTGGGCACCTCGATCCCGGTCATCATTCTGTGTTTTGTACTGGACGATTTAAGGTACTATTGGGTTCATCGGTTCGGTCATCGCATCCGCTGGGTCTGGGCCAGCCACGTCAATCATCACAGCTCACAGCACTACAACCTGACGACTGCGCTGCGGCAAACTTGGACTTATACTTTCACCTTCATGATGGTCGTGCGCGCGCCTCTGATCCTGTTGGGGTTCCACCCGGCCATGGTGCTGTTCGTGGGCGGGCTAAACCTGATCTATCAGTTCTGGATCCACACCGAAGCGATTGGCAAAATGCCCCGTTGGTTCGAAGCGGTGATGAACACCCCCAGCCACCACCGCGCCCATCACGGCCGCAACGCGCGCTATCTGGATTGCAACTATGCCGGTGTCTTCATCATCTGGGACAAGATGTTTGGCACTTTCGTCCCCGAACAGGAGGATGACCGCGTCGATTTCGGGCTGGTTCACAATATTGGCACGTTCAACCCTCTGCGCGTGGCCTTTCACGAATGGGTCAGTATCTGGCGCGACGCCACCCAACCGGGGCTAAGCCTGCGCGAACGCCTAGCCTATTGCTTTGCGCCGCCTGGCTACAGCCATGACGGCAGCCGTGACAGTTCAGAACAGATCAAAGCCAAACACCTTGCCCGCCACCCGGAAGATCGCGGAACGCCCGGATTTGAGCATTTTGATGCAAAACCGCCCAATACACAGGCAAAACAGGCTTAATTCCGCCGATCCGACCCTACTCGTTTCTTGAATACCGGTCAGCGTCGCCCATATCACCCTGATATGCCGAGACCCAACCGGAGACCCGAAATGCCCCGTTTAACGACCATATCCACGCTATTTGGTCTGACGGGTCTTATGATCGCTATGATGACTGCATTGAACAACGGGGCATCCGTTCTTGTGGCGCTAGGTTTTGTCATGATGACGCTAGGCTTTGCTGGCGCGGTGATCGGTGCAGCGATCTCTGTCGGGCGCATGTCACGAATTGCACGCTGATACCTTCAGACGTTAACGGCAAATTCACACGTTTGTTCTGAAATCCACTGGCGACCGATGACGGTAAAAGGTGGACCACGCATGACGGACAAGAAACTCGCGGATTTGCCAGAAGGGTCGGACAATCCGCTTAATGCGGCCGTAACCTCGCGGGATGCATCGACGGTCCAGATGGCAACCGACGCTGTGAAGCACAAACAATGTAAACTGGCGTTTCAACCGGTGATGCAGGCGAACCCTCCGCATGGTGTCGCGTTTTACGAGGGGTTCATTCGGGTTCTGGACGAAACCGGTCGAGTGATACCGGCGCGAGACTTTATGCCTCAACTGGAAAACACACCAATTGGCCGTGAGTTGGACTGTATCGCGCTGGAAATGGGCCTGCGCGCATTGGCCCGGAACCCAGAGATACGCATGTCCGTCAACATGTCGGCGCGATCAATTGGATACAGCAGATGGTCGCGCGTCCTCGAACGATTCCTGAAGAAAGATACCAGTATCGGAGAGCGGCTGATCCTGGAAATCTCGGAAAACTCTGCCATGACTGTTCCTGAACTGGTCATGGACTTCATGGACCGGATGCAGCCGCGCGGCGTCGCCTTTGCACTGGACGACTTTGGCGCCAGCAATTTCAGCTTTCGGCATTTCCGCGAGTTTTTGTTTGATGCAGCCAAGATTGACGGCCAGTTCATACGTGGGATCAGCGCGAATCCGGACAACCAAGCCCTGGTTCGCGCGCTTATTGCCGTCGCGCGCGAGTTCGAAATTCTGGTTACAGCCGAATCGGTCGAAACCAAAGAAGATGCAGAATTTCTGGTCGCTAACGGCGTCGATTGCCTTCAAGGTTTCTTGTTCGGCGCCCCCACTGTATCCGCCCCTTGGAAGGCAAAAAACGAAATAAAAACAGCGGGGTGAGCTCCATTACCTTGCGGCACCCTACCTGAGACAAGCTGACCGTTGCTGCAGCAGCAGCATTGCGTTATTCCAATATCAGTTGGAGCGGGGGATCATGAGGCGCTCTGAACCGATAGGGACCTTTCCCTGTTGCCTGCGCCGTCACGTTTCCCACAGAACCTTGACGGTAAAGGATTGTCTTAATGACCAACGTAGTAATCGCATCCGCAGCACGCACCGGTGTCGGTAGTTTTGGCGGCTCGTTCGCAAACACACCCGCGCATGACTTGGGTACCGCCGTTCTCGAAGCCGTTGTCGAACGTGCAGGGATCGAAAAGGGTGAGGTCAGCGAGACCATTATGGGTCAGGTTCTGACAGCAGCACAGGGTCAGAACCCTGCGCGTCAGGCGCACATCAACGCGGGTCTGCCCAAAGAAAGCGCCGCATGGGTCATCAACCAGGTTTGTGGTTCGGGCCTGCGGGCGGTTGCCCTGGGCGCACAGCACATCCAGCTGGGCGATGCTGATATTGTCGCCGCTGGTGGTCAGGAAAACATGACCCTGTCGCCCCACGCCGCAGCACTGCGTGCCGGTCACAAGATGGGTGACATGAAGTATATCGACACCATGATCCGCGACGGTCTGTGGGACGCATTTAACGGCTATCACATGGGTCAGACCGCTGAAAACGTAGCCGAGCAATGGCAAATCAGCCGCGACATGCAGGACGAATTTGCCGTCGCCAGCCAGAACAAGGCCGAAGCTGCGCAAAAGGCTGGTAAGTTCGCGGATGAGATCACGCCCTTCACCATCAAGACCCGCAAGGGCGACATCGTGATGGACAGCGACGAATATATCCGCCACGGCGCAACCATGGAGGCCATGGGCAAGCTGCGCCCTGCCTTCACCAAAGAGGGTTCGGTTACGGCGGCGAACGCATCCGGTTTGAATGACGGTGCGGCGGCGACACTTCTGATGTCGGCCGAGAATGCGGAAAAGCGCGGGATTGAGCCTCTGGCCCGCATCGCGTCCTTCGCCACTGTTGGTCTGGACCCGTCGATCATGGGCGTCGGCCCGATCTATGCCTCGCGCAAAGCGCTGGAGAAAGCGGGTTGGTCGGTTGACGATCTGGATCTGGTCGAGGCCAACGAAGCCTTCGCTGCACAGGCTTGTGCAGTGAACAAGGACATGGGTTGGGATCCGTCGATCGTGAACGTGAATGGTGGCGCCATCGCCATCGGCCACCCAATCGGTGCCTCGGGCTGCCGGGTGCTGAACACGCTGCTGTTCGAAATGAAGCGCCGTGATGCGAAAAAGGGCCTGGCGACCCTTTGCATCGGCGGCGGCATGGGCGTCGCCCTGTGCGTGGAGCGCGACTAAGCTTTTAAGCACTGAACATAGAAAGGGCGCCCCGCAGGCGCCCTTTTTGTTACACTGGGGCTGACCCAAAGATGCGACGATATTGCCCTATGGGTTTCGACGATTCTTGACGAAATAATATTGCGCAAGATTACCTATCAAAGTAACAGCATTACCAAGACGACTTAAATTGGAGGAAGCCTAAATGGCACGTACAGCACTCGTCACCGGCGGTTCCCGCGGCATCGGCGCAGCAATTTCCAAGGCGCTGAAAGCCGAAGGGTACAATGTTGCAGCCACCTATGCCGGCAACGATGAAGCGGCCGCAAAATTCACCGAGGAAACCGGCATCGCCACATACAAGTGGAACGTGGCTGATTATGACGAATCCAAAGCGGGAATCGAAAAAGTAGAGGCCGAGGTCGGCCCTATCGACATCGTGGTCGCCAACGCGGGCATTACCCGCGACGCCCCGTTCCACAAGATGACCCCGGAACAGTGGCATCAGGTGATCGACACCAACCTGACCGGCGTGTTCAACACCGTTCACCCCGTCTGGCCCGGCATGCGCGAGCGCAAATTCGGCCGCATCATCGTCATCAGCTCGATCAACGGTCAGAAGGGTCAGTTCGCGCAGGTGAACTATGCGGCGACCAAGGCCGGTGATCTGGGCATCGTGAAATCACTGGCGCAGGAAGGCGCGCGGGCTGGTATCACCGCAAACGCCATCTGCCCCGGCTACATCGCGACCGAGATGGTCATGGCTGTGCCTGAGAAAGTACGCGATTCTATCGTCGCGCAAATCCCGGCAGGACGTTTGGGTGAACCCGAGGAAATCGCACGCTGCGTGGCTTTCCTGGCATCGGACGATTCGCAGTTCATCAACGGATCGACCATTTCGGCCAACGGTGCGCAGTTCTTCGTTTAATCCCTGTGCAAAACGAAAACGGGCCGGTCTTTTAAGACCGGCCCTTTTTTATCCCGTAAGAACGCGCGCGCTGCGCTCAGCGGGAACCGAATAGCCATTTCACCAAGTCACCGATCGCGCGGGACCGTTCGAAATGGGCACGCCGAAAGGCGCGGGCGACAGAGGGGCTGGAGGTTGCCTCGATCATGGAATATCTCCTTTCAGTTCAGCGTTGTTTGACTTGAGATCAATATGAGGCTTATTTTTAAAGCCGACAAACGAGCTTTCTTCTGATCTCAGTTAAGATATTCTTACCCTATGAGCGACTACCTACCGCCACTTACCGCCCTACGGGCCTTTGATGCCGCCGCCCGCCACATGTCTTTTTCAAAGGCTGCAGAAGAACTGCATGTCACGCCCGCAGCCCTGTCCTTTCAGATCAAATCGCTGGAGGAGCATCTGGGACGCCCCCTGTTTCGTCGCCTCAACCGCGCGGTAGAATTGACGGAAGCCGGGCGCGCCTTGGCCCCCGGTGCGGCAGACGGATTCGCTACGCTACAAGCCGCTTGGCAGGCGGCCCGGCGGCTGGGCAATGACACCAGCCTGACCATTACGGCGGGCCCAGCCTTGACGGCCAAGTGGTTGGCTCCGCGGCTCTATGACTTTGCCCGCGCGCATCCAGAGATCGACCTGAAGTTCTCGGCCACATTACGTAACATGGACCTCGAGAGGGATGATGTAGATGTGGCGATCCGCTTTGGCTATGGCAGGGACGAAGGGTTGTATTCTGTACCCGTTCGCAAGGAATGGCTGACCCCGGTGATGACCCCGGATTTGGCCGAACAATTTCCGACGCCTGAAAGCCTGCGGGAGGCGCCATTGATCTTTGACGACTCGATTGCGTTTCTGCGGCCCCCGTCTGACTGGCCCACATGGTTTCGGGCCGTCGGGGTAGACTTCAACCCACAGCACGGCGCGCATTTTTCTAACGCGGATCATGCAATTGACGCGGCCGTTGCCGGAGTGGGCGTCGTGCTCGGCCGAAGGGCTATGATTATCAAGGATCTGGCGGAAGGCCGTTTGGTGGCCCCCTTCAAGGTCGCAATCGAGACCATGGGCCGCTTCCGGTTTCTGTGTCTTAAAGGGGCCGAAAACAGACCTCAGATTGCGGCGTTCCGCGATTGGTTCATGTCCGAGATTGAAAAGACTGCGCATTTGTCGGATGAGTTCGAAATCATTCCGGTGGAAGAGGTGCCCGCACCGTGACAAGAACGCGCGCAACAGGAATCGGCTTTGTCGCCGTCCTGCTTTGGGCCCTGCTGGCCCTCTTTACGGTTGGGTCCGCGCCCACGCCGCCTTTGCTGCTGAACGCGTTGTGCTTTTCCATCGGCGGAACGCTGGGATTGGTTTGGACATGGGCCACAGGCGGGTTGAGTCAGCTTCGAGAAATCCCCTGGACGACCTATCTGTTCGGGACAATCGGTCTTTTTGGCTATCACGCGCTGTATTTCTCGGCTTTGCGAATGGCCCCTGCCGCAGAGGCCGGGCTGATCGCCTATCTGTGGCCTCTGCTGATCGTCCTGCTCTCGGGGCTATTGCCCGGAGAGCATTTGCGCATCGGCCACCTGATCGGGGCCTGCCTGGGTTTCGCCGGGGCCGCCGTGATCATCGCGGGTGGCGGTAGCAGCGGTTTCCAGGCCGAACACTTGCCCGGCTATGCACTGGCACTGCTGTGCGCTCTGACATGGTCGGGATATTCGGTGCTGTCGCGCCGCCTTGGCGACACGCCAACCAGTTCGGTGGCTGTGTTCTGTGTGGCCACGGCCATCGCCTCGGGCCTTTTGCACATCGCCGTTGAGGAGACAGTCTGGCCGGACAACGCACTTGGCTGGGGATCGGTCATAGCTTTGGGGCTAGGGCCCGTTGGCTTGGCGTTTTATGTCTGGGATATCGGGGTCAAGCAGGGAGACATTCAAATTCTGGGCACGTCATCCTACGCGGCCCCGCTTCTGTCTACGCTTGTTCTGGTGGTTGCCGGGATCGCCGCCCCAAGCTGGGGCCTGGCGATCGCGGCTGTTTTAATCACTGGCGGCGCATTAGTTGCCGCCCGGGCCAGTATGCGCCGTTAACTCGACAATCGCTCAATCTCTTCCTTGAGCCTTAGCTTCTGTTTTTTAAGCTGAGCAATGTGAAGGTCGTCGATACCAGGCGAGCGTTGTGCTTGTTCAACTTCAAGACCGAGGTTTTCGTGCTTTTTCTTAAGTTCGGTCAGGTGTGCGCTCACGCTCATGGCGGTACTCCTCTGTTGATGTCTGAGTTTCACGTAAGAAGTTGAGCACATCGTTTCCACCCTGTCACGCTGCGGGTGCACAGAAAATATAACAAATCCGACAAAATCGGCTGGTTAATGCCTGTCAGCTGGAAAATCCGGGCAAGCCCGCCCCTTCGCGCAATACGGCCGAAACTGGCGGAGTGTAACTGTCACCGTCTACCTCATGGCGCTCACCTGAATGGAGAACCAGCGGGGCGTGCAGCTGAAACGCGGCTTTTCCGCCCTTTCTGCCCCTCAGAATAACCAGTTCAGCACGTCGACCGACACGGGCGGACAACGGCAATACTTCGACGGACCCCAAGCACCCCTCACAGGCGGCCAGCATATCTGGTAGCCGGTCCGCTTTCTGAATCATGTGCAGATAACCCCGGGGGGCAAGGCGTTTGGCCGCAGTCTCGATCCAAAGATTCAACGGCGTGTTCTCACCTAATGCGGCGCTACGGCCTTCATCCGCCGCCGGGCTGTGCGCTCCGGCCCGATAATAGGGCGGGTTCGCAATAACGTGATCGAACTGGCGCTGTTTGAGATCGGACGGCAAAGCGGCCAGATCAGCCTCAAAAACCTCAAGCGAGACGGAATTTTCAGCGGCATTCCGACGCGCCAGATCGGCATATGCAGGCTGCAACTCGACCCCCACAGCCTGCAGATCGGGTACGCGGGCCATCAGGCAAAAAACGGCGGCCCCAGCGCCACAGCCCAGTTCCAGAACTGTCTGACCGGGTATTGCGGGTACAGATGCGGCCAATAAAACAGGGTCTACGCCTGCGCGATAGCCCATTATGGGTTGCCACAGGCGCACACGCCCGCCCAGAAAGTCGTTTCGAGTCAGGTCGGCGTCAGCAAACAGTGTCATCGACCCAAAGGGATATCATTGTCGTGCATGACACGTTCGGCGCGGGTCAGGTCATCGGCGCGCACCATCAAGCGGCGGGGGAAGATTCCGATGCCACCTTCGAGGATGCTCATATTTACGTCCATCTGAAAGCAGTCTATATCCTCGCCCTCAAGAAGGGCAGATGCAAAGGCCAGAATCGTCGGATCAGTGCTGCGCAAAAGTTCTTTCATGGGGATGGATGTAAGGGCAAGGCGACTGGGATGTCGAGCCTTGTATCAAGGGTGTGATGAATATCGACACGGTCACAAAACCGCATGAGCGTTTGGCGGAAATACTGACGGGCGAAATGGGCGCGGTCAACGAGTTGATCCGCACGCGCATGGCGTCCGAACACGCACCGCGCATTCCCGAAGTCACCGCGCATCTGGTCGAGGCAGGCGGCAAACGCCTGCGCCCGATGCTGACCTTGGCGGCAGCGCGGCTGTTCGGCTATGCCGGAGATCACCACGTGCGTCTGGCCGCAACCGTCGAGTTCATTCACACCGCCACCCTGCTGCATGATGATGTGGTCGACGAAAGCGCCCAGCGACGCGGGCGGCCGACTGCGAACCTTCTATGGGACAACAAATCCAGCGTTCTGGTCGGCGACTACCTGTTCTCTCGCAGCTTTCAGTTGATGGTTGAGACAGGATCGCTGCGGGTTCTGGATATCCTGGCCAATGCCTCGGCCACGATTGCCGAAGGTGAAGTGCTGCAAATGACCGCCGCGACCGATCTGGGCACGACCGAGGCGATTTACTTGCAGGTCGTGCGCGGCAAGACGGCGGCGCTGTTCTCGGCCGCGACCGAGGTGGGCGGCGTGATCGCAGGCGCGTCCGAGGAACAGGTCAGGGCGCTCTATGACTATGGCGATGCGCTTGGGATCGCGTTCCAGATTGCGGATGATCTGCTGGACTATCAAGGCGACAGCGCAGCCACAGGTAAGAACGTGGGAGATGATTTCCGCGAGCGAAAGCTGACCCTGCCGGTGATCAAAGCTGTGGCGCAGGCCACGCCCGACGAACACGCCTTCTGGGAACGCACCATCGGCCGCGGTCGTCAGGAAGAGGGTGATCTGGACCACGCGCTTGGGCTGATGGCCAAGTACAGCACGCTTGAAGCAACGCGGGCGGATGCATTCGGCTGGGCGAACAAGGCCAAAGCATCGCTGGAGGCCCTGCCTGATCACGAGATCCGCACGCTGCTGCGTGATTTGGCCGATTACGTGGTCTCGCGCCTCAATTAAGCTGAGTCGCGCGGCACCACCAATCGGGATGGGCCGCACCGATCTCATAAGCGGCGAAATGCGCATCTTTCATCGTGGGATAAAGCGCAAAACAGGTCGAACCCGACCCTGACATGCGGGCCATAAGGGCCGCTTTGGTGCCTGACAGTTCATTCAGAACGCGGGCGACTTCAGGAGCCAGACCCATTGTCGGCAGTTCAAGGTCGTTGCGCTGATCCTGCAACCAATCGGCACAGGTTTCGACAGTCTCAAACTCGGGGATCTCTGCAGGCATCGGCAGGTTGTCGCGGTTTTCCAAAGCCGCGAACACGCGCCCGGTGGGTACTTCGACGCCAGGGTTAACCAACAGGGCTGGCAGAGAGGGCAGCGAAGCTGGCGTCAAATCGTCCCCAATGCCCCGCATTCGCATGGCCCGAGCCTTGACGCAGACCGGGATATCAGCCCCCAGCGACAGGGCCACGTCGGGTAAGACTGTCCTGCCCTGCTCTGCCGCCATCCGTAGTGTCGCCGCCGCGTCCGAGGACCCGCCCCCAATGCCGCCGCCATGCGGTAGCACTTTGTTCAGGTCGATAACGCCGGTCCAGCCTGCCGCCTGCGCGGCTTTCCAGACCAGATTGCGACTGTCTGTCGGCACTCCTTCAGCGTGTTCACCTGTCACGGCGATTGACAGATCATCGCCCGGAGTGAACCCCAACGTATCACCGACATCCGCAAACACCACCAGCGAATCCAGCAGGTGATAGCCATCCTCGCGGCGGCCGGTCACATGCAGGGTCAGATTGATCTTGGCGGGGGCAAACGCCTCAGCCTTCATTGGCCACTTTCAGGGGCTCGGCCCCTTCTTCGACAAGAACCGCGTCCAGTCCAATTTCCAGCTTGCGGCGGATACGGTCCGGATCGGCCTCGCCATCTGTGTCTTCGGGATCGATGAAAGACAGAGCACGTTTCCACTGGAACTCGGCCTCGCGCGCGCGACCCACGGCCCAATAGACATCGCCCAGATGATCATTGACGACCGGATCAACAGGCATCAGCTCGACCGCATGCTCCATATGCTCGACCGCCTCGTTGTAGCGGCCTAAACGGAACAGAACCCAGCCAAGACTGTCAACAATATAGCCGCTGTCAGGGCGCGCTGCCACGGCGCGTTCGATCATATCCAGCGCCTCATCCAGCTTTTCCTGACGCTCGACCAGCGAATAACCCAGATAGTTTAACACCTGCGGCTGATCTGGATTCAGCTCCAGCGCGCGGCGGAAATCGGCTTCGGCCTGATCCCACTGCTTGAGGCGTTCGTGCGAGATGCCTCGGGCGTAGTGCAGGAACCAGTTGCCCCCCACACCCGAATCGATCAGTTCGATCGCCGTGTTGTATGTTTCCACTGCAGCCGAGTAGTTTTCCTCGCGGCGCTGCAGATCGGCAAGCGCCACATGCACACTGGGCAGGTCAGGGCTTTTGGCGGCCAGGTTCTGCAGAACTTCGGCCGCGGCATCTGTCTTGCCCGCGCGGCCCAAAACCTCGGCACGGCCTAGTTCAGCCGCATGGTAATCGCTGCTGGTCGCCGGCACTTTAAGGTAGGCTTCGACCGCAAGATCATATTGCTCAAGCCCATCCAGCAATTCAGCACTCAGCAGGATCGCGTCGACATGATCGGAGCGTAGAAAGGCCGCGAGCTGGGCATAAAGCAGGACATAGTTCTGTGCAGCTTCGCGACTGAGAGCTGCCCCAACAGAAAAGAACACTTCGGCCATGCCGTCTTGTGGCGACCCGACATGTGTGAATGGCAAGGTTTCGCCTGTATTCAAGCGTGCCTCATAGCCTTCGATCGACGGGTCGCTGCCTGCAACAAAGACCTCATTCAGAAACGCAAGTGCATCGGCATTACGATCCAGTTGTGACAGGACTTCGGTGCGGGCCAGCGCGGCACGGCGGGTAAAGCGAGCAATCACGCCACCATTGGCTGCAAAGATCGCCTCGGCCCCTTCGAAATCCCCGATCGAGGCCAGGGCCAGCGCCTTGTGGTACAGCGCAAATTCGGTAAGCCCGTCTTGCGTGGCAACAGTGTCGAACTGCTCCATCGCGTTAGTCATCGCACCCTGGCCGACATAGGCCCAACCCAACAGTAATCCGTCGACGAGCGGCCCTATGCCTTGCGTTTCCGGGTCACGGGACAGGAATTCATCCAGCTCGCCCTGGGCCAGCAGATTAACCGCAATGGCCATACGGGCCGCTTGGCTGGCCATACCGAGCTCTTCAATCGCCTGGGCGACCGGCAACGCGCGTTTTATCTGGCCCAGCGACAGCCGCGCGACCACAACGCTTTCCAGCAGCTTACCGTTCTCGGGGTCGGCACGCAGAGCCTGCGCATAGTACCGTTCGGCCGCGGAGTAATCGTTCTGGAAAATTGCCTGACGTCCGGCCAGATAGGCTCCGGATCCAGTATCCGCAAAACCCGGAAACGAAAAGGCCGATGAAAGAAGCGCGGCAACTGCCGCGCGACGTAAGAAGGATACCACCAAAATCCTGCCCTGCCATTGTTGACTGCTGTCTAAGCTAGGGCTTCGGCCGGAAAGAGGCAATGGCAGACCCTTCACGACCCTGCCATTGCCCGTTTTTCGCTTACATGTTGGGATAATTCGGTCCGTCACCACCCTGCGGCGTGGTCCAGGTGATGTTCTGGCTGGGATCCTTGATATCGCAGGTCTTGCAGTGAACACAGTTCTGGAAGTTGATGACGAATCGCGGACCGTTTTCATCCTCGACCATTTCGTAGACACCCGCCGGGCAATAGCGTTGCGCAGGCTCGTCGAACTTGGGCATGTTGACGCTGACCGGGATCGCCGGGTCTGCCAGCTTCAGGTGGCAGGGTTGGCTTTCTTCGTGGTTGGTGGCCGCGAAAGATACGTTGGTCAGGCGGTCAAAAGACAGCACGCCATCGGGCTTGGGATAGTCGATGGACTGGTGTTTGCTGGCATCCTCGGTCGCCTCGGCATCGTTCTTGCCGTGGCCCACGGTGCCGAACAACGAAAAGCCCAGCGTGTTGGTCCACATGTCCATTCCGCCCAGCATCAGCGATGCGGTCAGGCCCCATTTCGACCAGATCGGCTTGACGTTTCGCACCTTTTTCAGGTCGGCGCCGATGGCACCTTCGCGCACGTCGGTCTCGTATGCGGTCAGTTCGTCGCCAGAACGGTCGGCCTTGATCGCGTCAAAGGCGGCCTCGGCTGCGGCTTTGCCCGACAGCATCGCGTTGTGGTTGCCCTTGATGCGCGGCACGTTGACCATACCCGCCGAACAGCCCAGCAGCGCCACACCCGGCGCAACCAGTTTCGGCATCGACTGATAGCCCCCTTCGGTGATCGCACGGGCACCGTAGGCCACGCGCTTGCCGCCTTTCAGCAGCTCGGCGACCATTGGGTGGTGCTTGAAGCGCTGGAATTCCATGTAGGGATACAGGTGCGGGTTCTTGTAGTTCAGGTGAACCACGAAACCGACATAGACCTGATTGTTTTCAAGGTGATAGATGAACGATCCGCCACCCGCGTTGCTGCCCAGAGGCCAGCCCATCGTGTGCGTGACAGAGCCTTCTTTGTGCTTGGCCGGGTCGATCTCCCAGATTTCTTTCATGCCGACGCCGTATTTCTGCGGCTCTTTGCCCGCTGACAGATCGTATTTGGCGATAACCTCTTTGGACAGCGATCCACGCACACCTTCCGACAGGAAGACGTATTTGCCGTGCAGCTCCATCCCCGGCTCGGTGTTCGGACCATATGAGCCATCGGCTTCCAAACCAAAGACACCGGCCACCACGCCTTTGACTTCGCCATTCTCGCCGTAAACCAGATCGGAACAGGCCATCCCGGGGAAGATTTCTACGCCCAGTTCTTCGGCCTGTTCGGCCATCCAGCGGCAAACATTGCCCATCGACACGATGTAGTTACCGTGGTTGTTCATCAGCGGCGGCATCGGCCAGTTGGGGATGCGGATCTGACCGGCCTCACCCAGCATATAGAAATTGTCTTCATGCACCTCTGTGTTCAGCGGCGCGCCCTTCTCTTTCCAGTCCGGGATCAAAGCATCCAGGCCGCAGGGATCAAGCACCGCACCAGACAGAATGTGCGCCCCGACTTCCGAGCCCTTTTCCAGAACGACAACGTTCAGATCGGCATCAAGCTGTTTCAAACGGATGGCCGCAGACAGACCGGCCGGGCCTGCGCCCACGATCACCACATCGTATTCCATCGCTTCGCGTTCAATATCGGCCATCGCGGGCTCCTTAGCTAACTTTCCGAATTGGCGCTTTGTGCACGTGCTCGGCGCAATTTTCTTTCCCTGCTGACTACATGTTCACCAAGTCCTTGGTCAATCAGAACACGGCGTAACAATGCCGCAATGCGGCAGATCACGCGTCCGGGCTGTCCCCCAGCAGGTACCTGGGGCCACTTCCCTTTGACTTGGCCCGGTCATCCGGGTTGTAGAGCGCACATTTGGGCAAGCTCAGACAGCCGCAGCCAATGCAGCCATCCAGATTGTCACGCAACCGCGTCAGCGTCTCGATTCGCTGATCCAGATGCGCGCGCAACCCGACGCTGATCTTTTGCCAGTCTTTCGGTGTTGGCGTCCGATTGCCCGGCAGACCCGACAACACCTGCCGGATTTCGGGCAGAGACAAACCGAACTGCTGGGCGATCATGACAAAGCTCAGCCGCCGGATATCAGCGCGCTGATACCGCCGCTGCCCGCCCGCGTTGCGCCACGGGGTGATCAACCCTTGCGCCTCATAGTAGCGAATGGCCGAAACCGCCAATCCCGTGCGCCGGGCCAAAGCGCCAATGGCCAGCCCCTCGGATAACGCCAACTTATCCTCCAACAAATACCTTGACCTAAAGTTAGGTTTAGAAATTACGATGAGTCGCGACACGCCTCAAGCTGAAAAAAGGAGATCCCATGATGGCGACGCTTGAACACACCAACTTTACCGTCCGCGACCCTCAGGCCTCGGCCAAATGGATGCACGAAGTCTTTGGTTGGAAAACCCGCTGGGAAGGACCAGCCATCGCGGGCGGATATACGGTCCATGTGGGCAGCGCGCACACATATTTGGCGCTCTACGCACCCAGCGATCCCAAACCATCACAAGAAAGTAGCTATGGTATCGTTGGTGGGCTTAATCATGTTGGTGTTCTGGTCGAAGATATCGACGAAACCGAAGCCCGCGTTATCAAGGCAGGCTTCACGCCAACGTCGCATGCTGACTACGAACCGGGCAAAAGGTTCTATTTTGATGACGACAACGGGATCGAATTCGAGGTGATTAGCTACACGTAGGCTGTAATCCGCGTTGGGGTGATTTAGCCCCCTTGCATTTCACGCGTCATTTAGGTCAGGTATTTGACGACCCAATCACTCGCCCCGGCGCCAATCTCGTGCGGCGGGGCGACTCAATTTACGCGTGGACGACGAGAATATGGAAAAGATTCCCATGACGCCTGCGGGCAATGCCGCGCTCGAGGCGGAGCTGAAAAACCTCAAATCCGTCGAGCGCCCTGCGATCATCGAAGCCATCGCTTCGGCCCGAGAGCTGGGCGACCTGAAGGAAAACGCCGAATATCACTCGGCGCGTGAAAAGCAGGGCTTTATCGAAGGCCGCATCAAAGAACTGGAAGGTATCTTGTCGCTGGCCGACGTGATCGACCCAGCAAAGCTGTCCGGTGCTGTGAAATTCGGCGCCAAGGTCACTTTGGTCGATGAAGACACTGACGAGGAAAAGACCTGGCAGATTGTCGGTGAATATGAGGCCAGTATCGAAAGTGGTCTGCTGAATATCAAATCTCCTATCGCCCGCGCCTTGATCGGCAAGGAAGAAGGTGACAGTGTCGAAGTCCGCACCCCTGGTGGTGTACGTTCCTATGAAATCCTGAGTATCGAATACGCCTGAGCCAAGCGCCGACAATGTCCGAGTCCACGCCAGAGCACGAAACCGAACGGCCCACGCCGATTGGTATGTATGACCGGCCAGCGGAACCTACGTTGACCGAAATCGAAATCGCGGCCATCGTTCTCAGCCTAATCTGGCTGGTCGTGTCGGTCGTATTTCTGGTGTTGCCGGGAAAAATCGAAGGCGGCGGATTTGTTGTCACGCTGCTGGCGGTCTTCATGCCCGTTGCGATGATCTGGGTGGCGGCCACGGCACTGCGCGCGAGCCGTATCATGCGTGAAGAAAGCGCGCGTCTGCAAAGCTCGATCGACGCGATCCGCAATGCGTTGATCGCACAGCAGCAGCGCGCCTCCAGCGGCTATGAGCCCAATGTTACCAAAAAGCTGGACGAAATTGTCGAGACAGCCAAAAAGACAGAAAGTACCCTAGCCACGTTTTCCACGCATCGGACTCAGCCTGTTCGGGGCAAGACCCCGAATGCAAACGGCGACCAGACCACGCTGGAACTTGGAACACAAGCCGAAGACATCGCACCTCCGCTTGGAACGGATGTGTTCATCCGCGCCCTGAACTTCCCTGAAACAGAAGAAGATACCGAAGGTTTCAACGCACTGAGGTTGGCGCTAAAGGATCGCAAAGCTGCCCAGTTGGTTCAGGCATCGCAGGACGTGCTGACCCTTCTTAGTCAGGAAGGCATCTACATGGATGACCTGCGTCCCGACATGGCACGCCCGGAAATCTGGCGGCAATTTGCACAAGGGTCACGCGGACGTGCTGTGGCTGCTTTGGGCGGCATAAGGGACCGTTCGTCACTGGCGCTGACGTCAGCCCGGATGAAGCAGGATCCCATCTTCCGCGACGCCGCCCACCACTTTCTGCGCCGGTTCGACCACATGATCATCGAATTCGAACCCGAGGCCAGCGACGCTGATCTAACCGCACTCGGAGACACGCGCACCGCACGGGCGTTCATGCTTTTGGGGCGCGTGGCCGGAACCTTCGATTAAAGATCAAAGCTGCCGTAGGGGATGAACCGGACCATGTCGCCCGGTTTGATGTGACGCGCATCGTCACTGATTTCGACCAGCCCTTCGGCCCAGCTTAGCCCACTGATCCTGCCAGACCCTTCGGAGGCGAACACCTCAGCCCGGCCATCACGGATGCGGGCGCGCAGATACTCGCGGCGGCCCGGTTTCTTACGCTTTTCAAACGCGGCGGGCAGGTCAAAGCCTTGAGGGGTCGACCACCCCTCGCCCGCCATCAGGCCCAGGGCCGGGCGCGCAAAGATCAGCGTGCAAACCAACGCGGCCACCGGGTTTCCGGGCAGGCCGAACACAGGCGTTTCGTCCCACATCCCAAGCGCCAGAGGGCGACCGGGTTTCAACGCAATCCGCCATTCCTGCATCGCCCCTGCCTGCCGCAACAGGGCCGAGACATGGTCCTCATCCCCGGCAGACGCGCCGCCACTGGTCAGGATCACATCCGCGCGTTCAGCGGCTTGGTTCAGACAATTCCGCAACGCCTCGCGATCATCAGGAACCCGGCCCATATCGACCGCGTCAAACCCCATCCGTCCCAGCAGGGACAGCAACATCGGGCGGTTCGCGTCGTAAATCTGACCCGGCCCTGCGGTTTCACCGGGTTCGATCAGCTCATCCCCCGTGGACAGAACCGCCACACGCAGAACTGTGCGGGCCGGAACCTCGGCCAGCCCCGTGGCCGACAACAGCGCCAGATCGGCCGGGGTCAGGCGGCGTCCGGCGGGCAGAACCGCATCGCCCTCAGCCACATCCTCGCCTGCCTTGCGGGTATTTGCGCCGCGTTTCAGCGGCCCGTGAAAAGCGATGTGGCCGTCTTGAACGGTCACGTCCTCCTCCAGAATGACTGTATCCACGCCCGCAGGCAGCGCCGCCCCGGTCAGCACACGCAGCGCGTGGCCGTCGGGCACCGTGCCATCAAACGGTATCCCAGCCGCTGCGCGCCCCGGGTGCACCGGCATCACCTGAGGGCCGTCAAGCGCGGCCCCGGCAAAGCCATAGCCATCTACCGCCGTATTGGGCTGGGGCGGGTTCGAGCGTTGGGCGATAACCTCCTGCGCCAGAATACGCCCGGTGGCCTGCGCCAAAGGCACGGTTTCCACGCCTGCAACCACGGTCAGCCGGTCGCGCAACAGGGCCAGCGCATCGTCGACCGGGGTCCAGTTCACCCCGGCGGGCAAGGCAAAACAATCGTTGCGCAGCGGAGGGGGCGCGATATCGTGTTTGGTCATAGCCCCACCTCTTGCAGGATGAAATCGGCAATCGCCGCCGTGTTGTTCAGGTCAAAAACCGGCTGATCCACCTGCAGCGGCGTGTCGCTGGCCACGGCGCGGATCGTCGGGTTTTCGGGAGCCATCAGCGCGTTTCCGGCCTCGGCCCGGAACGCCTCGACCTTGGGGTGGCTCTCGCGCTTGAACCCCTCGATCAGCACCAGATCGACCGGAGACAAGCGCGCCAGCAGATCCGCCATCGAAGGCTCGGGCGCGCCGCGCAGTTCTTGCATGATCGCAATACGCTGACCCGAGGCCAGCAGCACCTCGGACGCGCCTGCCGTGCGGTGGCGATAGCTGTCAGTACCGGGCTGATCTACATCGACGCTGTGATGCGCATGCTTAAGGGTCGAGACTGTAAACCCCCGCCCAGTGATCTCGGCCACCAAACGCTCCATCAGACCGGTCTTGCCGGCGTTTTTCCAGCCGGTGACGCCGTAAACCCTCATGCCTGCTCCAGCAGCTGTTCGGCCCGCGCCAGATCGTCGGGCGTGTTGACGTTAAAAAAGGGGTCGAACGGGTCCGCCGGAAACAGCGCCTCGCGCCCGTCATGCTGGTCGGTCCAGATCACCACCTTGCGCAAACCGTCCTGCAACGCCGCCCGCAGATCATCGCGCAGCGCTACGGGCCAGAGGCCAAAGGTCGGGTGCCGGTTGATGCGTTTGCCTCCGCCGGATTTCAGCACTTCGTCCCCCCTGCGCGGCGTGGTAGCCAGCACAAGCGGATAGGTTTGCCCCATGGCGGCTTCGGTTAGCCGTGCCACCAGATCACGCGGGAAAAACGGTGTATCGGCGGCGGCGGTGACGATTGAGTCCGCGCCTTGTGTCGCCGCCCAGTCCAACCCCGCCAGCACCCCGGCCAGAGGGCCCGCGAAGCCGTCAATCGTATCCGGCAGGATCGGCAGGTTCAGATCGGCAAACCGGTCAGGATCACCATTGGCATTCAACGCCAGCCCGTCCACCTGAGGCGCGATCCGGTCGATCACATGCGCCATCAGGCTCTGGCCACCGATCTGCAACAGCCCTTTGTCGCCGCCACCCATCCGGGTCGCCAGTCCACCGGCAAGAATCACTCCGAGGGGTTTGGTCATGTTTGGTTCTCGATCTCTGGCCATCTTTGGAATTTTTCCGGGGGATTGAATATAAAAAGCGCGACACCCAAACCCAGCAAAATGAAACACGCGTACAAGGGCAGGCCGGAAAAGCTAGCCAAATCATGGCTAAGACGAATGTAAGCTGGAAACAGGATTATGACCGCTACCGGCACGACAAAAAAACTGAAATAGCGACGGAACCGGCGAACCGATTTTCTGGTTTCATCTGAAACGTCAACTCCAGTTGGCAAACCGCGCAATAAAGTGCGCTGCAGGGCGACATTCTGCTTCTGGACAGCCAGTCCCCACGTGTTCCAGCCCATTCGAAAGGGAGCCCGCAGATCAAAAGCCCCGATGTATCCTCTTGCCTCCCAACCCAATCGATCCAAAGTGTTTGCGTCCAATCGAGCCATTCCTTCTACAACGGTTCTTTTGCTGCGTGAGTAGTTCCACGCGGCAAGAACGCCCAGCGGTAAGATGCCGATCGAAAGAACAAATAAGAAAATAATGTAAAGAACATCAAAGATCATCCGGCACTCTTCCGTCGATGTTTCTTATCCTCAACCGCCACGCTGGAGGGATCGATGTCGCGCAGCAGGCGGTCCTCGCCCGCTAGGCACACGAACCGCTGCCCGCGCATACGACCGATCAGGGTCAGGCCGACCTCGCGCGCGATCTCGACGCCCCAAGCGGTGAACCCGGACCGAGACGCCAGCACCGGGATACCCATCATCGCCGTTTTGATCACCATCTCGGATGTCAGTCGCCCAGTCGTATAGAGGATCTTGTCCTCGGCCACCGCGCCTTCGGACAGCATCCAGCCCGCGATTTTGTCGACGGCGTTGTGGCGGCCCACGTCTTCCATATAGACCAGCGGACGATTTTCGCAGCACAGCACCGTGCCGTGGATCGCCCCGGCCTCAAGATACAGCGACGGGGTGCGGTTAATCTTGGCCGCAAGGTCATAGAGCCACGAGGTCCGCACCTGAACCTGCGGCAGGCGCACGTCCTCAAGCCCCTCCATCATGTCGCCAAAGACCGTGCCCACTGCGCAGCCGCTGGTGCGGGTCTTTTTCTTGAGCTTGTCCTCATACGAGGTTTCACGCGCGGTCCGCACCACCACGGTTTCCAGATCATCGTCATAATCAACGCGGGTGATTTCATCATCCGCCAACAGCATCCCCTGATTGCGCAGGAACCCCAGCGCCAGATATTCGGGGTAGTCGCCAATGGTCATCGCCGTCACGATTTCCTGTGAGTTGAGGAAAATGGTCAGCGGCCGCTCCTCAACCACCGAGATTTGGCTGACCTCGCCATTCTGGTCCACGCCCTCAACCGCGCGGGTCAGGCGGGCCGCGCCGGGATCGGGGGCGATGATGTAGTCCGAAAGATCGAGTTCCGTGGCCAATTGCAACCCCTTCGTAAGACAGATACTGCTGCGAGCATCACCATAGGATTTAGCCATGGCAGACACCACATCCAAGTCATACTTCTGGAAGGGTTTTCGCGACGGGACGCCGTTCATCTTCGTGGCAATCCCCTTTGGCACCCTGTTCGGCGTCTTCGCGACCGAGGCCGGGCTGAACCTGTTGCAGACCATGACGCTGACCGCGACCGTCTTTGCCGGGGCGGCCCAGTTTGCCGCGCTGCAACTGCTGCAGGACCAGACGCCGACGGCAATCATCCTGATCTCGGCTTTGGCGGTGAACCTGCGGATGGCGATGTATTCCGCCTCGCTGACGCCCTATCTGGGGGCCGCGCCGATGTGGCAGAGGGCATTCGCGGCCTATCTGACCGTGGATCAATCCTATGCCAGCTCGATCATCCAGTTCGAGAAACAGCCCGACATGAGCGTGCCGCAGCGGATGGCCTATTTCGTCGGCTCGGTCACGCCGATCACGCCGCTGTGGATCTTGGCGACATATCTGGGGGCGGTGCTGGGCACCCGTATTCCCGAAAGCTGGGCGTTGGATTTTGCCTTGCCGATCACCTTTCTGGCCATGATCGGGCCGATGATGCGGACCTTACCGCATGTGGTTGCGGCACTTGTTGCCGTCGTCGTGTCGCTGTTTACCGTCGGCGTCCCCTATAACCTTGGCCTGCTGATCGCCGGATGCGCGGGCATGATCGCAGGCGCTCAGGCCGAACTGATCGCTGAGCGCAGAAAGGCCCGGACATGACCCCGCCAGATCCCGTTACCGTCTGGACCATTATCATCGGACTGGCGATCGGCAGCTATGGGCTGCGCTTTGT
This sequence comes from Ruegeria sp. R8_1, assembly GCF_017743815.1. Taxonomy (NCBI): domain Bacteria; kingdom Pseudomonadati; phylum Pseudomonadota; class Alphaproteobacteria; order Rhodobacterales; family Roseobacteraceae; genus Ruegeria; species Ruegeria sp. R8_1. The sequence goes on from NZ_JAGHRL010000003.1 coordinate 273,679, forward strand.
CTTCATCGGATTGGTCGGAGACCGCCCGATGCCCCCATGGCTGCTGCGCCATCTGCGCTATACCGCCGTTGCGATCATCCCCGCGCTGATTGCGCCGCTGGTGGTCTGGCCGACCGCGACCGAAGGCCAGCCGGACATACCGCGTATGTCGGCTGCGGCGGTCTCTGTGGCCGTGGGACTGTGGACCAAGAACGTGATCGCCGCGATTTTCAGCGGGGCCGGAACCCTTTACGGTTTGCTGTATCTACTGGGCTAGGGCCGTGTCCTGCTGGTTCAGAAGGGCATTGTTCGCTGCCAACCCGGCTTGCAAGTCAGCCGAGTCATTCTCACGGTATTCCGTCGTCACCACTCCCGGTATCTGGCCGAACTGATCGGACAGTTTCACCGGGTAAAAGGTGGTGCTGATCTGCTCGAACCCCGGCACCTGCTGCAGCAGATGCGCGGTTGAATTGGCACAGAACGCCCCTGCCACCGGGCCGGATTGTTTGGCCAGTTGCAGCGCGATCTCGGCCTGTTGCGGAGTCACTTCGATGGTCTGGATGCGGGCATAGTGCGTCTCGCGCGCGTGGCTGCTGCGATAGGCGCGCTCCACGTTCGGAGTGATGCCATACAGCACATCATCCTTGATCGGCACCACATCGGCGCGGAAAGATCCTGCGGGGTCAAAAATCACCCGCTCGCTACCGCTGATCATCAACGAGGTATGCGCCCCCGAACCGGTGCGCGTGCTGATCATCGTATACAGCGTCAGGGTCGACGGGCCGGGATCACTATAGGACCGGGCCGCAATCTCTGAGAAATCGGCCTGCGGACGTTGAGAGCCCACGCAGCCGGCCACCGTTGCTGCCAGAAGGCAGGCAATCATTATCCTGATCACGATGGACCCCGATTTTAAGGTTTAAGAAGCGAAAACCGCCAGGAACAGGCACAGGAAGGCGATGGCTACGACGCACCACGTGGTCGCCTTGATAAAGCCGTCAAATGTTTTTTCCTGAACTTTAATGTCCATTTCGCCGTGCTTGTATTCAGCCATGTGAAAGATTCCCAATTCGCGTGTTTGAGACGTTGGTAATCGAAAATCCAAGGGCTGTCACCACGTCATTCGCGCGCAGGGGCCGCCGATTGGAACACCGAACAGCCCGGATACCCAAAGCCCCAGCGCCACGGCAGGCCAGAGCAGGGCGCGCCGCCGAATCGAACAGCCGCAAACATCGCTTCGGCTGTCACGGAATGGGCTGTGCGAATCTGGTCGGGTGTCATGTCATAGCGGACAGAATACTCTTCGGCGTGTTCAGTGCCGTGCTGTTTCACGCAGGCGCGCAGCGTGTCATCCGCTGACAGGCGCGCGTCATAGCTGTCTTCGGCGCGCAGGGCTGCACCCGCGTTGTGATAGGCCCGATCATGGGCCACGCAGCAGTATTCCCAGGGCGGGTGCGCTTCATACAAAGCGCGGAACTTCGGGAAGGTCTCGGCCACGAACCGCCAGCTGGTCGACAACCCGCCCGAGCATCCATCAGTCTCGAATGCCGTCAAATCCGCACCCTCGCTTTGGGCGATCAGCGCGCGATGGGCGGGCAGTTCGAGGCTGCGCATGAAATCCTGCGCCGCGACCGGGCTGGTCAGAATCGACAGGATCAGCGCCAGTTTACGGGCTTGCATCGCGCATCGCCTGTTTGTCCACGGACATGCCAAAAGTAGTTGCAAGCCACAGCAAAAGGCGCTCAGCCGGGCCCATCTCGGCCCGGATGCGCAGCACCTCGTTGGCCAGCGCCGGGTCATCGGTGATCAGCCCGTCCACCCCCATCGAAGCCATGGCCGACATCTGCAGCGGGTCATTCACCGTCCAGACATAGATATCCTTGCCTGCCGCCTGCACGCTGCGCACCAGCCCCGGCGTCGCCATGCCCGCATTGACGGCCACAAACTCACCTTCAAGCCCTGAAAGGTCTCCGACCGCGGTGGCGGCCAGAACACCGGCGCGCCAGTCGGGGCGCAATTTTTCCATTTTCTGCACGGCGGGGTATTTCAGCGACATGGTGGCGATGTCGTCCTGCATCTCGAACTCTTCCACCAAAGCCGCCACGCGGTTTTCCAGATCGACGTCGTGACCGTAATACTTCAACTCGATGATGACCTTGGCCTTGCCCTTTGCTGCCTCCAGAACTTGTCGCAGAGTCGGGGTGCGTTCATCGGCGTATTCGGGATCGAACCAACTGCCGATGTCGATCTCGGCCACGTCTTCCATCGTGGCATCCCAGACCTTTGTGGGCACACCCGCCAGTTTCATGAAATCGCTGTCATGGGCCACGATCACCACGTCATCGGCTGATTCCTGGACGTCGATCTCGACCCAATCGGCGCCGTCCTCGATGGCTTTCAGAACTGCGGCCATGGTGTTTTCCGGCCGCAACGCTGCAGCCCCCCGGTGGCCGATCACCTCGGCCCGGTCGGGGGCATCGACACGGTCCAGCACCTCCTGCCCGACCCAAAGCCCGGCAACCACAGCCACCGCCGCGCCGCCCACAGCGGCGAGAAGCGGCACGCGCAGATTGCCCGGTTCGGGATGCGGGGGCTCCGAAGTCTTGATCTCGAAAAACCCATCCAGCAGCACCGCCAGCGCGCCCAGCGCCGTTGCGGCCAGAACCAGCCCGGCCAGAGACCACAGCCCGGCAACGATCAGACTGTAGATCAGCGCCAGTTTCAGATGAGACGCCCCCTGCAGCGGCACCAAATCGAACAACAGCCCCGCCACCGTCGCAATCAACGCGGCAATGACAATGCGCAGGCCCAGCCAGATCGCCAGCTCAAGCTTGAGCCGCCCGCGTTTACCCTCCATCCGGGTGGCGCTGACGTTAAAAGCGCTGGCGGGGGCCACAGATTCGAACAACACCAGATGCAGGCCCAGCGCCCAGGCCGAGAGCCTGCGGATCAACACCCAAGCCATGACCAGCACCACCGCGCCGATCAGGCCCACGGCCACAAGGAAGGATGGCGGGCGGAACGTCAGGTAATAGTTGATGTCATATTCGGTCAGGGTCCACCACGCGATCACCGCCGCGACAGCGGCAAATGGCACAACCAACAGCAACACCCGCAACACGAACCGCACCGCGAAACCGAACAGAGCAGGCAGGCGCGACAGGATCAGGCCAATGGCGGAACTGCCCGCGCGCCACGGGTCACGTTCACCCATTCGCAACGAGGCCGCCATGACCGAAAAAACCAGTACCTCGGCCAACAGAAACAGGCTAAGCACCACCACAGCCGCCACGAACCCGACAGGAGACAAGACAAACGCGGCGATGGCTTGATCCGTCAGCGCGGTCTGGTTTGACAGCGACACCGCCAGATTGACGGTCAGCGCCACCCCCGGCGCGATTAGCGCAACCAGCAGCAGGCGCACGGCCAGATAGATCGGCACAAAGACACGGCGCCGCGCCCAGGCACCGCGATAGGATGTTGTACCGGCTGAAAAAAGGCTCACCAGCGTTCCCCTTGAATGACCAACATATTCAAGGCCGCACAGAGGTGAATTGCAAGATGTACGCTCAGCTTTCTTCCAGATCGGCCGCCAGACGGAATCCGATGCGGTTGGCTGGCTTGTCCTCGACCGATTTGGGCAGGGCGCGCAGCATCACGTTCAGCTGGCTGACATGCTGCACCAATTGCGTCCGCGCGCCGGACCCGTCCGAGCCATAAAAGGTGATCATGTCGGGGTCGAAATATCCCATCCCTTCGATTCGCATCACGCCTGCATCGCCACCAGTGAAGCCCATGGCGACCTCGTGATCGGCATCCAGCGTTTTCTCGAAATTCTGGATATAAAGGATCAGCCGCTCATAGGCCCATTGCGCCGGGCTTTTGCTTTCAACCGGTTTTTGTAGTGTGTCGGGCAGGTTTTGCGTACCGGATCGGGCGTCAGGGTTGGCATGGACTTCGTAACAGCGGGGCAAGGCCGCCGCTTCTGCTGCCTCGGCCGAGGTTTCGATTTTGTCCATGGCTCTACCCTTTGCGTTGAAACTCCCACGCCCCGTCTGCGCGCCGCGTCCGGGTCACCGCTCCAATGTGGTAAAGATGGTTCAGATGTGCAACCGACTCGACCAGAGCCAGCCCATATTCGCCATCGCCGATCTGGCGTTTGAACAGGGGCGGAAAGCACTCGGCAGCGGTTTTGGGCGTGTCCAGATAGTTTTGCAGACGCTCCAACGCACCATGGTGATTGTCTATCAGTTGCTTCATCCGCAGCGGAAGGCCAGTGAAGGGCAGCTTGTGCCCGCCCAACGCCAGGTGCTCGGGGCGCGCCAACCCTTGCAACCGCTCACAGGCCTCAAGCCATTCAGCCACCGGATCGGCCAGCGGTTCGGTCACATAAACCCCCAGATTGGGGCTGATCGAGCTTAGGATCTGATCGCCAGTGATCACCAGATTGTCGTCACGGCTCCAGAAGGTCGCGTGTTCTGGGGCGTGGCCATTGCCCATATGCACGTCCCAATCGCGCCCGCCCATTTGGATCACGCTGCCCTGCTTGATCCGGGTAAAGCCCAGCGGCATCGGATAGACCGTGTCGCAGAAATTGAACGGCCGTTCGGTCATGCGTTTGGCCAGGAAATCCGCATCCATCCCGGCGCTGCGGTAATAATCCAGCGTCTCGGTCGGCCAGGTTTCCTGTACGTCCAGCTGCAGCATCCGCGAAAACAGCCATGCGGTGCGGGTTGTCACCAGCTCGGCCCCGTGTTCGGACTGGAACCAACCGGCATTGCCGACATGGTCAGGATGGTGATGTGTCACCACCACCCGTTTGACCGGCTTGCCGCCCAGCGGACCCGCCATCAAATCAGCCCATATGCGGCGCGTCTTGTTCGAGGACAGACCGGTGTCGATCACCGTCCAACCGTCACCATCATCCAGAGCATAAATGTTGACGTGATCCAGCGCCATGGGCAGCGGCAAGCGCATCCACAGCACGCCTTCGGCGACCTCAGTCGCCTCGCCCGGGGCCGGAGCCTCGGGCCAGGGATAACGGATCGTCAAAGGGCTCTCGCCGTCCATCAGGCGGCCAGTTCTTCTGCGCTGAGACCGTAGACATCCTCGGCCCCGTTTTGCGCCTGTGCCAACAGACCTGAGTTTTCAGGCAGCAATGCGTTGATGTAAAAGCGCGCCAGCTTGAAGCGCGGACCTTCGGGCTCGGCCAGCGCCGCCTTCAGGTGGTAATGCGCGCCCAAAATGCGGGCGAAGGCGTGCAAATAGGGCACGGCACCGGCAAAACGATTGTTCATATCGGCCTGCGACACCAACCACTCGGTGGCCTCGCGCAGGCTTTCGGTGGCTTCCCAGACCGGACCGGCCAGTTCCGGCATGGTCGCACGGGCCGTTTCGGCGTGATCCTCGATCTCGTCCAGAAGACGGCTGGCCGCTTCGCCGCCATCCATCATCTTGCGGGCCACCAGGTCCATCGCCTGAATGCCGTTGGTTCCCTCATAGATCGCTGTCACGCGGACATCGCGATAGAACTGCGCCGCGCCGGTTTCCTCGATGAAGCCCATTCCACCGTGGACCTGCACGCCCTCTTCCGAGACGCGCATGCCTGTTTCGGTTCCAAACGCCTTGCTGATCGGGGTCAGCAGCGCAGCGCGCGACACCCATTCGGGATCATTGGTGGCCGTCGCCATGTCGATCGCCGCCGCATTGGCCAGCATGATCGCCCGCGCCGCAAACGTGTCGGCACGCATGCTCATCAGCATCCGGCGCACATCGGCGTGGTCGATGATGGTACCAGAAGGCGTCTTGCCCTGCTTGCGTTCCAACGCATAGGCCAATGCGTGCTGATAGGCACCCTCGGCCACGCCAACGCCCTGACCACCGACGCCCAGACGCGCGTTGTTCATCATGGTAAACATCGCGGCCATACCGCCATGTTCCTTGCCCACAAGCCAGCCTTTGGCACCGTCATACTGCATCACGCAGGTCGGCGAGCCGTGAAGGCCCATCTTGTGCTCCAGCGAAACCACTTTCAGGTCATTCGCCACACCGGGATTGCCGTTTTCGTCCGGTAGGTATTTGGGTACCAGGAACAGCGAAATCCCCTTGGTTCCGGGGACGCCGTCGGGCAGACGCGCCAGAACAAGGTGGCAGACGTTTTCCGCAAAGTCGTTGTCGCCCCAAGAGATGTAGATTTTTTGGCCCGACACCGCATAGGTACCATCGCCATTGGGTTCCGCTTTTGATGTCAGCGCACCCACATCCGAACCGGCCTGCGGTTCGGTCAGGTTCATGGTGCCAGACCACTCGCCCGCGATCATCTTGGGCAGGTACAGCTCTTTCAGCGCATCACTGGCGTGGTGTTCCAACGCTTCGATCTGGCCCTGCGTCATCAGCGGAGCCAATTGCAGTGACAGACAGGCCGCTGACATCATCTCGTTTACGGCGGTTGTCAGAGTCATAGGCAGGCCCATGCCACCATATTCGGGATCCGCGCTCATGCCGATCCAGCCGCCTTCGGCAATCGCTTTCCAGCCGTCGCCATAACCCGGTGAGGTGCGCAAAACACCGTTCTCCAGCCGCGCCGGCTCCAGATCGCCGGGGCGTTGCAGCGGGGCCATGACCTCTTCGCACATCTTTCCAGCTTCGGTCAGAATCGCGCTGACCACGTCTTCGCTGGCTTCCGAAAACTTGTCAGTGGCGGCGATCTGTCCGAAATCGACCGCGTGGCGGAACAGGAATTCGTAGTCAGAGACTGGTGCGCGATATGGCATGGCTTCACCTCGGGGCTGTATAAAGGTCTGCAACGGCGGGGTTGGAAAACCCAGCGCCCACCGTTATTCATCTGGATTTGGACGATTACGTACCTGTCCCCATGATACAAGCAATCAAAACGCGGCGTCACCACCCATGATCCCCAACGGAACACACGAACTGTTCGCCGACCCGGACGGAATTGCGCAGGCAGCGGACCTGCTGCGGCAAGGACAGCTTGTCGCCTTCCCGACCGAGACCGTCTATGGACTGGGCGGCGATGCCCGCAACGGAGAGGCCGTGGCCCGCATTTATGCAGCCAAAGGCCGCCCCAGTTTCAACCCATTGATCGCGCATGTCGCATCGGTCGACGCCGCAAAACGATTTGTGACATGGTCCGATCGGGCACAGGTTCTGGCAGATGCTTTTTGGCCCGGCCCGCTGACTTTGGTTCTGCCCTTGCGCGCTGACCATCAAGTGTCGTCTCTGGTGACCGCTGGCCTCGATACGCTGGCCGTTCGCGTTCCGGCCCATCCTACGGCACGCGCTATTCTTGAAGCCTTTGACGGGCCCGTTGCGGCGCCGTCAGCGAACCCGTCAGGGCAAATCAGCCCGACAACCGCTGATCATGTGCGGGCCGGGTTGGACGGACGCATTGCCGCTATCGTAAACGACGGCCCGTGCGGGGTCGGTCTGGAATCGACGATCGTTGGACTGGCAGGTGAGCCAACTTTGCTACGGCCCGGCGGCGTCGCGCTGGAAGAGATCGAGAGCACCCTGAACACCCGCCTCCATCTACATCAAACCGGAGATCTGCTGACAGCACCCGGCCAGTTACTATCCCACTACGCGCCCGATGCCCCGGTTCGCTTGAACGCTGACGCCACTCAGGGGGACGAGGTGCTATTGGGCTTTGGGTCTATTCCTTGCGACCTCAACCTGTCGGCCGAAGGCAATTTGGTCGAAGCCGCCGCAAACCTGTTTGCAGCGCTGCATCAGTTGAACACCACCGGTCGACCGATTGCGGTTTCGCCAATCCCGGACCACGGCCTTGGGGCAGCAATCAATGACCGTCTGCGCCGCGCCGCTGCGCCGCGCGATCGCTGATCAGGCACGCCCGGCACTGGCCGACAAAGTCAACGGATCAACACCCAAAGTGGCAAGCGCGGCCTCCCATTTCTCGTCATCGGGGACGTCGAACACCAGTTTCGAGGACGCATCCGTGGTCAGCCAGCCATTCATGGCGATCTCATCCTCAAGCTGGCCCGGACCCCAGCCGGAATAGCCCAGCGCCAGGGTCGAATTCAGCGGACCACGACCCGAGGCCAAATCTTCAAGGACGTCCAGCGTTGCGGTCATGCTGAAATCATCCGAAATTTTCATCGAATGCAGATTCGCATCATAATCGGAACTGTGCAGAACAAAGCCGCGCGACATCTCGACCGGCCCACCAAAATGTACGAGGCGTTCGCCCACGACAGGGATTCGGCAGGCGATGTTGAGCTGCCCAAGCAAAGTCTTGATCCGCAGGTCTGACGGCTTGTTGATGATCAGACCCATCGCCCCGTCATCTCCGTGGCTGCACATATATACCACCGAATGATCGAAGCGCGGATCGCCCATACCCGGCATCGCAATCAACAGTTTTCCGGTCAGGTCCATAAGATGGCATCTCTTGCTTGGTGCTCTTCAACAATGGCCCCGAGCGGCGGCGAATGGCAAGAGATCAGCGCAGATTTCCGCAGATTTCATTCGAGTGACCTGAACGTGACTTGGAATCTGCGTCAGGACCGCGCATTTATAGCTTATGAACGTACACATGACAGTCTCAGCGATCGCATTGACCTTCGCCCTTGGAGTTGTTGCCCCGGCATCCGCGCAGGTGACCGGTACCGTGGCTGAATTGGATATTCTCGACGGTGGTCGCACCACGCAGGGAACCTATATGACAGCCGTGCGGGTGACGTTGGATGATGGGTGGAAAACCTATTGGCGCGCGCCCGGTGATGCAGGCATTCCACCGCATTTCGACTGGAACAGTTCGGACAATGTTGGGAACGTGTCGATCACGTGGCCGACCCCTGAAGTCTTTGTCCAGAATGGACTGCAATCCATCGGGTACGAAGACCAACTTGTTCTGCCGGTTGAGATTACACCGAAGAATCCCGGCCAACCAGTGCATCTGAAAGGCACGATGGATCTTGGCGTGTGCAAGGAAGTCTGCATCCCGGCACAACTGGACTTCGATCACAGGCTGAACGCCGATGCCGGGCGCAACCCGGCCATTGCTGCAGCGCTCGCGCAGCGCCCTTATTCTGCAAAAGAGGCAAGGGTCGCTCAGACCAGCTGCCGCCTGACACCGACATCGGACGGGATGCAGATCGAAGCTCGGGTGACCATGCCCTCGGCTGGCGGTCAGGAACTGGCAGTGATCGAGCCCGGCAATCCCACTCTTTGGGCATCACAACCCGACACTGAGCGCCAGGGTGACACTCTGGTTGCCACGTCCGAAGTGATCAGCGCATCCGGGGCGCCCTTTGCGTTGGAGCGGTCCGAGATCAGGATCACCGTTCTGGGCGCTAATCACGCGGTTGACATCAAAGGGTGCAGCGCGGGTTGATCCCGATGGTTCAAACGCCAAAAATCGGGGCACTGGCTGTCGTCATACACGACGCGCAGGTTCTGCTTGTGCAACGCAGCAAACAGCCAGACGCCGGATTGTGGGGCTTTCCCGGCGGTCATGTGGAATGGGGCGAAACGGTTCTGCAAGCCGCACAACGCGAATTGCATGAGGAAACCTCGGTCACGGCGAAGCCTCTGCATTATCTGGACAATCTGGATCTGTTGCGACGGGACTCGCACGGGGCTGTAGTGTCGCATTACCTTTTGGTTGGTGTGATGTGCGCATACCAGTCCGGGCAGCCTGTTGCAGGCGACGATGCGTTGGATGCGCGTTGGTTTCCCTTGGAACAGATACGGCGCGGTGACCTGCCCATGAGCAACCGGGTCAATGATCTATTAGAGACGGCCCTGCGCCGAAACTAGGCCGAGCGGGCCTTGAGACGTGCGAAAAACAGGCCAGACGCGGCGATGCTGAGCACAAGAATGACAACCGCCCCCGCAACAAATGCGCCCAGCCCCATTTGCAGAGCTACGAGACCGTCCGCAGACCCATAAAGCCCAGACAATATACCCAAAGGCGCACCCGTAACGACCGGCAGCACCATGGTTATGCCGAACCAGACCAGCAACGCTGTACCTGTAGCGGCAAGAGCACCCTGCACCACCCGGTCAGGCGCGCGCACCGCGCGCCGCATAGCCGTGATCGGGCGCGACAGGTCGTTCAGAATGCCCAACAGCGCTGGCACCAGAACCAGTACCAAAATCATCCCGAAGGCCAGGCCATAGACCAGAGTGATCACCGTCGGTTTGAGGAATTGCGCCTGTTGCGACCCCTCATACAGCAACGGGGTCAGGCCAAGAACAGTCGTCAGCGTTGTCAGCATAACCGGACGCAATCGGTCTGCGGTTCCTTCGATGATAGACGGCACCAGCCCGCGATCCTGCTGATAGGCATCAATCGTCGTCACCAGAACGATCGAGTCGTTGATGATAATCCCGGTCATCCCCAGCAGCCCTACAACGGTGAACATGCTCAGCGGCACCTCCCAGATGTAGTGGCCCCAGATCGTTCCAACCAACCCAAACGGAATAATCGCCATAACAACCAGAGGTCGCGTCCAACTGGCAAAGACCCAGGCCAGAACAAGATAGATGCCGGTCAGACACAGGATCAGACCGGTGCGGGCCTCGGACAGAAACTCATCCTCCTGCTCGCTCAAACCTGCCATGGTCCATTCGACCTGACGTTTGGCGGCGATGTCGGGTAAAATTTCCTCGCTCATCGCGCGGTTTATCTCTTCGGCGCGGGTGGGGTCGTCTTCCGCGATGTCGCCATTGACCGAGATGACCCGCAGGCCATTTTCACGGCGTACAGTCGAAAACCCTGACTTGCGCTGAACTGATACGATATCAGCCAGCGGCACATACACGCCATCCGGAGTCCGCATCAGTGTGCGTTCCAGGAAATCGGCAGTCAGCTCGTCCTCGGGCAATTCGACCCGGATTTCAGCGCTGCGGGGACCATCAGGGAAGGTCGCGGCCTCGATCCCGTTCAGACGGTCTCGCAGGACACGGCCCAGTGTTTCAATCCGGAAGCCAAGCGCTTGTCCCTGCGCTGTCAGATCCAGAATGAACTCTTCCTTGTCATAAGCAAGATTATCCTCCAGCGCCGAGACTTCGGGGTATTTCGAAAGCTCGGCCTGCAGGTCTTCGGATGCGGCCTTAAGCGTGTCTACGTCTGCCCCATAAAACTGCACGTCAATCGCATCACCACCCGGCCCCGACCGCCAGCCACGGAAACTGAGCAATTCGACCTTGGGATGGCGCGGGACGAAATCCTGCAATTCGCCAACGAATTCAAAACTGGAATAGGGGCGCAGATCGGCATCGATCAACTCGATCGAGATGCCGCCGAGAAGATCTTCGTCCTTGCCATCCGCCGCAGACAGTCCGCGGCCCGCCGATCCGCCAATCTCGGACAAGACATAGTCAATGGGATTGCGCCCATGGCGTTCCTCGTAAATTTGCCCCAATTCGTCCACGGCAATCTGCAGCTGACGCATCATGGCCAGCGTGTCCTGACGCGTCGCGCCTTCTGCCATGATGAAATTGCCGGTGACCGAACCACGCTCGGGCGCATTGAAGAATCGCCAGTTCACATCACCTTTGATGAACAGCGCCGCCTGACTTGCCAGGATCAGGATCATCAGCGCCACAACGACATAACGCGCCCAGATGACCCATGCGATGAATGGGCGGAACAACTGATCGCGCACCCAGCGGAACCCGCGGTTGACGACCCGGTTGGGCCAATCATACCAGTGTTCTTTCGCGGAATGTGCAATAGCGTGGGCCATATGGTTCGGCAGGATCAAGAAACACTCGATCAACGAGGCGATCAGAACCGCGATCACAGTAAAGGGAATGTCCCGGATCAACTCGCCGAACCGGCCGCCAATCGCGGTCAGACCGAAAAAGGCAATGACCGTTGTCAGGGTCGCGGCAAAAACCGGCATCGCCATGCGTCGCGCTGCGCTTTCAGCTGCCACCATCGGGGCCTCGCCCAAGCGACGAGCACGGAAATCGGCATGTTCACCCACAACAATGGCGTCGTCCACCACGATACCCAGCGTGATGATCAGACCAAACAGCGACACCATGTTGATCGACAACCCGCCAATATACATGAAAGCAATCGCCGCAGACATCGCCACCGGGATCCCCGCCGCCACCCAGAACGCTATACGCGCATTCAGGAACAGAAACAGCAGACACACAACCAGCCCCAGGCCCATGAGGCCATTGTCAATCAGGATATCCAGCCTGTCGGTGATTGCTTGCGCGCGGGTTCGGATCAGCTCGACCGACACGCCTGCAGGCAGGCTGGCCTGCATCTCGGCTACGACCTCCTCGACAGTGCCCTGAATCTCGATTGCGTCTCCTAGGTTCGAGCGATCCACCCGCACTGACATCGCCGGGTTTTCACCTACGAAATAGCTGCGAATTCGGTCAACGCCCTCAACGCGGATCTGCGCCACGTCGCCGATCAGCAACTTGGATCCGTCCGGGAAATTGCGCAGCGGGATGCCTTCAATTTCCTCAGGCGTTCGCTTCTCGGTGCCGGTGCGAATGCGGGCATTGGCGCCCGTGACATCCCCGGCGGGGTTAGCCGTGACTTCGGCCGCAACGGCAGTCGCGATCTCGGACAGTGTGATATCGTTGGCAATCAACTGCGCGGTCGGAACCTCGACCACCACGCGCGGTGCAGCCAGCCCCCGGATGGTCGTCCGTGTAACACCCACGGCGAACAGGCGGTTGATCAGTTCATCGGTGAATTTGGCAAGTTGATCCGGGGCAACAGGCCCGGTTACCACCACATCCGTTACACGGTCCCGCCACGCACCGCGCCGGATCGTAGGCTCTTCGGCATCTTCTGGCAGGTTGGTCACGCCATCAACGGCTGTTCTGACTTCTTCTACTGCGCGGGACATGTCCCAATTCGGCTCGAACTCCAGCCGAATGTTGGTTCGCCCCTCGCGCGAGGTCGCCTCGGTACTGGAAACGCCTTCAACCGCCAGCAGCGCAGGTTCAAGCGCCTGAACGATTCCATTGTCCACATCCTCGGGACCCGCCCCTTCCCAAACGACGTCGACGTCAACACGTTCAAGGATGACGTCTGGAAAGAACTGCGCCCGCATGTTGGGCAAAGCCGCCACACCCAGCACCAGCAAAACCAGCAGCAACAGGTTCGCCACTGTACGATGTCGGGTGAAATAGCTGAGGATACCGCTGGCCGCGCCGGGGATCTCGCGCATCATAGCGGCTAACCTCCGGCCCGGTTTTCAATGCGGCGCACCAGAGATGCCGGAACTTTCGCCTCGCTAAGCTGCCCGAGGACGCGGTCTTTCATATCCTTCGGCATCTTGTCGCTGGCCTCGACCTGCGCGACAAGCTGCGCGCGCTGCTCGTCCGACAGCTCGACCAAATCGGGTTCAGCCCCGGCATTGGCTTCGATCCGCAAGGGGCGGACACGAACACCGGCACCCAGCAACGGCGTGCGCCCGATGACAACCTCGCGGCCGTCCAGACCTTTGCCCCGCAACAACACCTCATCCCCTTGACGACGGATCAGTTCGACCGGCAAAGCTTCGAGCCGGTCATCTGTGCCCAGCACCAGAACCGTGCCGACCGCATCCAGAACCGAAGACGGCAGCCGCACCACATTGTCCAATGGCTGTTCCTGCACGGTCACTGTCACGAAGTCACCGGGTTTGAAACCCGACGCGTTATCCATCCGCGCATAAAGCAAGCGCCCCGTTTGGCCCTCACCGGCTGACCCACTATCGCGGCTGATGCGACCAGTCGCGGACAGATCAGTGCCCGTGACCTCAAGCGAGACCGTGACGGGCGCGTTGATTAGATCGCCCTCGGCATCCAGCAAACGCACGAATTGCGCGGTCGAAACGCGGAACGCGACTTCAAGCGCATTCGGATCGACCAGTTCTGCCAGTTTTTCGTTTGCCGAAACCAAACGGCCTTCGACCAGCGTTACATCCGTAAGCGTTCCACCGAACCTCGCGTGGATGGTCATGTCGCCCAAATCACGCTCGGCGGCCTCAAGTGCGATGCGTGCCCGTGACAACAGCGTCGTCGCCTGATCCACCCGCGATTCCGCCTGTGCCAACGCGATGCGCCGGGCCAAAACCGCTTGCTCTGCGGCTGCCGCAGCAAGTTCGGCATCATCAGCCGTCGCCACCGAACCAACGCCCCGAGCAAGAAGATCCTGCTGACGTTTCATCGCGCGGTTTCGCAATTCGACCTGCGTTTCCGATGACTTCAACTCATCCTGAGCAAGCAGTAAAGACCGCTCGGCGTCGCGTTCTTCGAATTGAGCATCCAGCAGATCTGACTTGGCCCGATCCAGTGCCGATTGCGCATCGGCAGGGTCCAGTTCGACCAAAACCTCGCCGGCACTAACGGAACCGCCATCCTCGAAGTCATCTGACAAAGACACTACGCGCCCGCCAAGTGCCGCGCGCAGTTCCAAGCGTCTGCGGCTTTGTACTTCGCCAAATGCCTCGAGATAAGGTGTCACGGTTTCCAGTTCCGCCGGTCGGACAGTGACCGCAAAAACTCGTTCCCGCGCCTGTGGTGCCGCGTCCTCGCGTGTCAGCAAATCCTGCACCGCGCCCGCAATGATCTGAGCAGCCGCAAACAAGAGAGCCAGCGTCAAAGACGCCAGAAACACTCCGACAAGGCTTTGCCTCAGAAATCGCATATTGCACTTACCCCGGTTGCATCAGGCTACCTGCCGCAAAAGGTAGCTGTGCGGTCAAAAATGCCAAGCCACAAAGCGGTTATGAACAGTTGAACGTGCGACCAGTCTACTTCCGTCGCAGATGTTCGTCCAATCTTGGCATTATTTCCACGAAATTGCAGGGACGGTGGCGGTAGTCGAACTGCTTTTCCAGAATCGCGTCCCAGGCATCCTTGCAGGCGCCGGGGCTGCCGGGCAATGCGAACAGATAGGTGCCGCCGGCCACGCCCCCCGTGGCGCGGGATTGAACGGCCGAAGTGCCGATCTTCTCCATCGACACGATCGTGAACACTGTTCCGAAGGCTTCGATCTCTTTCTCATAGACGTCCCGATGCGCCTCGACCGATACATCGCGCCCGGTCAGACCAGTGCCACCGGTCGAGATCACAACGTCGATATCGGGATTGGCGACCCAGTCGCGCAACTGATCAGCAATCTGAGCGCGCTCATCGCGGATGATCTTGCGGTCCGCCACCAAATGGCCAGCCTTTTCGATGCGGTCTACCAGTGTCTGCCCCGAGCGGTCCTCGTCCAGCGAGCGGGTGTCCGAGACGGTCAGAACAGCGATCCGTACCGGAATGAAGTCTTTGGTTTCGTCAATGCGTGACATCTTGCGTCAGGCCCTTTCCATGATGGCAAGCCGGATGGCGAGGGCGGTGAAAATCCCCCCCGTCACCCAGCCCATGATACGCGAGGCGCGCGGGTTCGAGATCAGAACCTTGCCCGCGCCACCAGCAAATACTCCGACCAGTCCGTTCACCACAAACCCACCCAGGGCAATGACCACGCCAAAGATCAGGAATTGCGGCAAGATCGGGCCAAGGGCCGGATTTACGAATTGGGGGATAAAGGCCAGCACGAACAGGATCACCTTGGGGTTGGTCAGGTTCACCACCATGCCGTCCCTGAACGCGTGATGCGCCGGTCTGGTGGGGGCGTCTGCAGAAATGGCTCCGTTTCGGATCGCGCCCCAGGCCAGATACAGCAGATAGGCCACGCCCATCCAGCGGATCACGTCAAACAGCCACGGCAGCGCTGCCACCGCTGCGCCCAGCCCCAGCCCGGCCAGAAGAACATGCACCATAAGCCCGACCGAGACACCAGCACTGGCCACCAAGGCAGGTTTAGACCCCGATTTCAGACCCTGCCCGAAACAGAACATCATATCCGCGCCCGGCGTGAAGTTCAGCGCCAAAGCCGCCGGTATGAAAGCCAGTAAGGTGACAGTTTCGATCATGCCGCACCCTCAAACCAATTCACGCGCGGCCCCAGATTGGTGATCTGAGTGCGCCCCAGCGTGCCGCGATATCCCCAACTGTCGTGGATATGCCCGTGCAACGACAACTGCGGCTGTAGCCGCTCAATAGCGTCACGCACGGCGGTCGATCCTACGGCATCACCGGTCGACGTCACATCACCATAGCCTTTGGGCGGAGAATGCGTGATCAGGACGTGAGCCCCGTCGCAGCGGTCCAGCAACTCGGTCGCCTCGGCCTCGGTCAGATCACAGGACCAGTCTCCGAATGGTGTGGGCGGTACGCCGTAACCCAACCCGAACAGGCGCAGGCCGTCTATCGTCATGCCCGTGCCGTGCAAGACGTGCACGCCTTGCGGCGCGGCCTGTGTCAATTCCTCGGCGCTTTCGGCATTGCCGGGCACTAAAACCAAGGGCGCGGCGATGCCAGACAGCATCTCCATCGCCTCGTCCAGACCCTGCCGCATGTTACAGAAGTCTCCGGCCCCGATCACCAGATCGGCAGTGTCGCTGGCGGCAACCAGTTCGGCGGCGCGGTTGCGGGCCATATGCAGGTCGGAAAAGGCCAGAATGCGCATCACTTGCCCTCCAAACGGGCTTTCAGCTCTAGCAAATCGGCCCAGGCTTGGCGTTTGGCCTGTGGCTGGCGCAGCAGATAGGCGGGGTGGAACATGGGGATCACCGGAAGGTTCATCGCCTGATCCCACTGCCCGCGCAGTCGGGTGATGCCGCGTTTGCCCAGCACCGCCTGACAGCTGATATTGCCCATGACCACCAGAACCTCGGGCTTGGCCAAGGCCACGTGCCGTTCCAGAAACGGCTTCATCATCCCGATCTCTTCGGGCTTGGGATCCCGGTTCTGCGGAGGCCGCCACGGCAGCACATTGGTAATGTAGACGTTCTTGTGACGATCCAGATCAATCGCGGCTAACATCCGGTCCAATAACTGACCCGCGCGACCTACAAAGGGTTTACCTTCGCGATCTTCCTCGCGACCCGGAGCCTCGCCGATGATCATCACCCGCGCCCCCGGCGTGCCATCGGCAAACACCAACTGCCGCGCCCCGCGCTTCAGCTCGCAATGGTCAAACGACGCCATGGTCGCGCGCAATTGATCCAGCGATCCCGAGCCTTGAGCCGCAGCTTTGGCCACCGCAACCGGATCGACCTGTTTGGGTTTTTCCGGCGCCGCCTGCGCCACAGGTTTCTTGACCTTGGGCGCGGTGTCAGGCAACGCGTAGCGGTCTATCGGCACATCCCCGATAGACTCGGTCGCGCCCAGTTCGATCTGCCAGTCCAAAAGGGCCCGCGCCGTGTGATAATCCAAAGCCGATTCCATGCCTCACAATCTAACCAGCTTTTGACCGAGGGAAAGCGAATAGCACTTGATCGACCCGGCAACCGGGCAGACCATGGCACTATTCATGCCGAGCCTTATTCGATTCTTTCTGGTCATCTTGCTGCTGATCCCCGTCAGTACCTCTGGCTTTGCGCAGGTGAACGACCGTTTCGGCGTTCAGAACCGAGGCATCCAAGATCGCAACGGCTTCCAACAACGCAACCGTATCCAGAACCAATGCCGCGCGGGGCAACTCAGATGTGGGCGGAATTGCTGCCCCGTTGGACAGCGCTGCAGTTTTGACGGAAACTGCATCCCGCCCGGTGGCACCTATTGCGGCGGCGGCTTTTCCTGCGGCCCATTTGAACGGTGCGTCGGCAATCGCAGATGTGCCCCAAAGGGCGAAAACAAGTGCCGGTCCAGTCTGGACTGCCCCAGCGGCACCTCTTGCAACGGGCGTGGCGAATGCGAGGCAATCCAGCTGGAATTCACTCTGCCCCGGCCAAAATGCGACGATGGCCGTACCTGCGCCAGCGGCACAAGCTGCCTGCCCGGCGGTGGATGCACCCGCCCCGGCTGGTTCCTGTGCGAAGAAACCGGATCACAATGCCGGCAGGGTTTCAAATGCTCGGCCAATCAGGGCTGCGTCCCGGTCAAAGCGGTCGATTGCGGCAATGCCAAATGGTGCAGACCCGGCGAGCGATGCCTGCCCGAAGGCGGATGTGAGAAACTGCCTGAAGGCTCTGAACCATAGGTTGCTTTAGCCCCCACAGGTTTCTATAAGCGGCTCGATTGTCAGACAGGAGCCCGCCCATGCGTTTCGCCCATCGTCACCTTCTTGGCATCGAGCATCTGTCGCAATCCGATATCACCGCCATTCTTGACCTGGCCGAGACCTATGTCGACATGAACCGGCAGTCGACCAAGCATTCCGACGTTCTGTCGGGGCTGACCCAGATCAACATGTTCTTTGAGAACTCGACCCGCACGCAGGCCAGCTTTGAGCTGGCAGGCAAGCGGCTGGGCGCGGATGTGATGAACATGGCGATGCAGGCCAGTTCGATCAAAAAGGGGGAAACACTGATCGACACGGCGATGACGCTGAATGCGATGCATCCCGATCTTCTTGTGGTGCGGCATCCGCATTCCGGCGCGGTGGACCTGCTGGCGCAAAAGGTGAATTGCGCCGTGCTGAATGCAGGCGACGGCAAGCACGAACACCCCACGCAGGCGCTGTTGGACGCGTTGACCATCCGCCGCGCCAAGGGTCGTTTGCACCGTCTGAACATCGCGATTTGCGGGGACGTGGCACATTCACGCGTCGCGCGGTCGAACCTGATCCTGCTGGGCAAGATGGAAAACCGCATCCGCCTGATCGGCCCGCCGACGCTGGTGCCTTCGACCTTTGCCGAGTTCGGGGCCGAGATCTATGACGACATGAATGAGGGTCTGAAGGACGTCGACGTCGTCATGATGCTGCGCCTTCAGAAAGAGCGGATGGATGGCGGGTTCATCCCCTCGGAGCGCGAGTATTACCACCGCTACGGGCTGGATGCGGCGAAACTGGCGCTGGCCAAGCCCGACGCCATCGTTATGCACCCCGGCCCGATGAACCGCGGCGTGGAAATCGACGGCACGCTGGCTGATGACATCAACCGCTCCGTCATTCAGGAACAGGTCGAAATGGGCGTCGCCGTCCGCATGGCCGCGATGGAGCTGCTGGCCCGCAACCTGCGCGAGGCCGCATGAGCAACCTGACCGTGGCCCCTCATGAACGCGGTGTGATCCGCCTGTTCACGTTGGACATGCGCGCCGAAGAGGCCAAGTTCCTGCGTGAACCCGGTGCTGCCGATCAGGTTCTGGGGGTCGATGGTCTGGACAGAGGGCAGATCGATGTCTTTCCGGTATCGGACCTCGAAGACCTCGGGCTGTATGGATATCTGCATGAAGGTGGCGGTGTGTCCGAGGATCAGCTGAACCGCACAATGCTGGATGCTATCGAAGGCTGGGTCATGGCCGTCCGCAGCGCAGCCTTTCACGGCAAGGCCGCGAAACTCAACCCCGACCCACGGGTACGCCTGCTGGGACTATACACTGAAGAGGCAACAAACTGGTCCGGTGGTATGATCGAGGCCGAAAGCGCCAAGCCCTTCTCAGCGCCCCAGAACCCCGTAGAAAACAACGCGCCGCGCCGTATCGGGTCGGCGCTACTGGCGGTGATCGCCCTGCTTATTGTCGGAGGTGCCCTATGGCTGATCCTGTAACCTTCACGCCGCACAAACGCGCTTATATCCAGACCAACCTGACTCTGGCCGCGATCGCAATGGCCGGGGCGATGACCGTGCTGTGGCTGATCGGCAATCCTTATGTCTGGACCGGCGCGCCCGCGGGTCTGGCCGCCATCGGGTTTCGCGCGTGGTATCTGGCCTCAGAAGAGCTAACAAACACGTGGGAGATGTCGGACACCACCCTCACCGGCCCCGGCCCACGCACCGTGGCGCTGAATCAGATTGAAGCGGTCAACACGATGGGCAGCTTTGTGCAGGTCGTCACCAAAAGCGGCGACAAGCACCTGATCAAGTACCAAGCCGACCCCGCCGCCACCAAAGCCGCCATAGAAAGGGCCATGGGATGAGCGACGACTGGTGGCGCAAGAAAATACCCGACACGGAACAGGTGCTGTGGCATGGGCGGCCTGACCAGGGATATTTTCCTCCACGCCTGAGATGGGCATATCGCATTCTAATTGCCTGCCTTGCGCTCAGTTGGATTGCCAGCCCGTGGTTTGCAGAGACTGTCCGCGACTATTGGAAGCTTATCGGATGCACGCTGTTTCTGGCGTTTTTCATGTGGTGGGAACGGTTGATCCGCACGCGGCGCGTCTATGTCGTGACCAACCGCAACGTCTGGTGGATCAGCGAGATATTCAAAGCAAAATCCTTATCCGTTCATCCCGACCTGAAATTCTATCGCAACGGACACAACATCGTGTTTTCGCACCTGCGTTTCCTGGTATTCGAATACCTCCCCGACCCGGACGCTGCCATGGAAGCCCTGACCAAAGCCCGAGAGGCCCAGACATGACCGACCAGTTTTTCACCAATGCCCGCCTGATCGACCCCGAGGCGGGAACGGACACGCTTGGCTGGCTGCACGTCTCGGGCGGACGTATCGCTGGCCTCGGTGAAGGTGCCGCTCCGGCCACAGACGCGCAGGTGATCGACTGCGGCGGGCACTGCCTCGCCCCCGGCATCGTCGATATCGGCGTCAAGGTCTGCGAGCCCGGTGAGCGACACAAGGAAAGCTATAAATCCGCCGGTTTGGCCGCTGCGGCCGGGGGCGTGACCACGATCGTCACCCGCCCCGACACCAGCCCCGCTATAGACACGCCCGAAACGCTGGAATTCGCCACGCGTCGCGCGCAGGCGGATGCTCCGGTCAATGTGCTGCCCATGGCCGCCCTGACCAAAGCCCGCGACGGTCGCGAGATGACCGAGATCGGCTTTCTGCAAGATGCAGGTGCCGTGGCCTTTACCGATTGCGACCATGTGATCGCCAATACCAAGGTGTTTTCCCGCGCGCTGACTTATGCGAAGTCCTGCGGCGCGTTGGTGATCGCGCACCCGCAGGAGCCAGGCCTCAGCGCCGGGGCCGCCGCGACCAGCGGCAAGTTCGCCGCGCTTTATGGGTTGCCTGCCGTCTCGCCCATGGCCGAGCGCATGGGGCTAGACCGCGATATTGCTCTGCTTGAGATGACCGGGGCCGCGTATCACGCCGATCAGATCACCACCGCCCGCGCCTTGCCCGCGCTGGAACGCGCCAAACGCAACGGGCTGGACATCACCGCAGGCACATCGATCCACCATCTGACGCTGAACGAGTTGGACGTGGCCGACTATCGCACCTTCTTCAAGGTGAAACCGCCTCTGCGGTCCGAGGATGACCGGCAGGCGGTGATCGAGGCGGTGCGGACCGGACTGATTGATACAATCAGTTCCATGCACACGCCGCAGGACGAAGAAAGTAAACGTCTGCCTTTTGAAGAAGCGGCCTCGGGGGCGGTTGCGCTGGAAACGCTGTTGCCTGCCGCACTGCGCCTTTACCATGCCGAACAGCTTGATCTTCCGACCCTGTTCCGGGCGATGGCTTTGAACCCTGCAAAACGGCTGGGTCTGGATAGTGGTCGATTGACCGAGGGCGCACCCGCCGATCTGGTCCTGTTCGACCCGGATGTGCCTTTTGTGCTGGATCGTTTCAGCCTGAAATCGAAATCGCAGAACACTCCGTTTGACGGCCAGCGGATGCAAGGTAAGGTCACGGCAACCTATGTCGCAGGCCAAGAAGTATACCGGAGACCCTGATGCCCCCCATTGACAGTTCCACGGCCCAACTGATCCTTTGGGCCGCGCTTGGTTATT
This sequence comes from Ruegeria sp. R8_1, assembly GCF_017743815.1. Lineage (NCBI taxonomy): Bacteria > Pseudomonadati > Pseudomonadota > Alphaproteobacteria > Rhodobacterales > Roseobacteraceae > Ruegeria > Ruegeria sp. R8_1. The sequence continues at coordinate 295,362 of NZ_JAGHRL010000003.1, forward strand.
TGATGGGGTCGATCCCCTTTGGCATGATCATCGCCAATGTCATGGGGCTCGGCAATCTGCGCAATATCGGATCGGGCAATATTGGCGCCACAAACGTTCTGCGCACCGGGAACAAGCGCGCCGCCGCGCTGACGCTGATCTTTGACGCCGCAAAAGGCGCAATGGCCGTCCTGCTGGCCCGGATCGTGGCTGGCGAAGACGCTGCACAAATCGCTGCGCTGGCCGCCTTTTTGGGTCACTGCTTTCCAGTATGGCTTGGTTTCAAGGGCGGCAAAGGTGTTGCAACCTTCCTTGGGCTATGGCTGATGCTGGACTGGCGGGTCGGTGTTGCCTGTTGCCTGACATGGCTGTTTGCCGCAGTCGTCTGGCGAATCTCGTCTTTGGCAGCTCTCAGTGCTGCCGCGATGTCGACGATTTGGGTGATGTTTCTGACCAATGGCACTGCGTTTGGATTGGGTGTGGCCCTGACCTTGCTGGTCTACTGGCGTCACGGGGCAAATATCGCCCGCATCCGGGCCGGAACGGAACCCAAAATCGGAAAATCTTGACCGCGCTGGCGCCGTTCCTGACGGCGGTTTTCCGCATCCCGCTTGGAACGTCAACTGGGCGCAGTCATGGGCGTCGCTATGTCGTGAGCCGAACCGCGCTGGCAGGCGGAAAATCCATAAAGCTGGTAGCACACGAGCTTGGTGGGACCGATTACATCAGCCTGAACCTGTACATGACGGCAAATAGTGGTGCATTGCTGCGCCCGTGTGAGATGCCGGCTGAAAAAGTGATTGAATTCGTTGTTGGCTTTGCGCCTGATTTCTAGGCTCTACTCTGCATATTTGCACAAAACCTATTCTATTACGCACAATCACAATTGATTGTTTTGAACGTGATCACAGCATTACCCACTTCGGTGTCGTGACGGCCAATTACCGACCGCACGGAACAAAATCGAAAGGGTCACTCAGGCACAATTCAGGGTGTCGTCCGGTGGCTCAATTCACGAAAGGTGAAAACCATGAACAAGATCAAATCCCTCATCGGCGGCGTTGCGCTGTCTGTTGCAGTTGCAAGCACGGCTCTGGCCGCTGGCGTTGAACTGAACGCAAGCTCGACCGGTCTGGCGCTGCAGGGTTATGACCCGGTTGCCTACTTCACCGTTGGCGAAGCCACCAAGGGCGACTACCGCATCACCACGCTGCACAACGATGCGCTGTACCGCTTTGCCAATGAAGAAAACAAAGCTGCATTCGAAGAAAACCCCGAAGCGTACCTGCCCGCATATGGCGGCTACTGCGCATTCGGCACCGCGATGGGCTTCAAGTTTGACGGCGACCCGAACTACTGGAAAATCGTTGACAACAAGCTGTACCTGAACCTGTCGGCCGACATTCAGGAACGCTGGGAAGGCGACATCCCGGGCTTTAACGAGCGTGCGGACGCCAACTGGAAAGACATTGCCGACAAAACTCCGGCAGAACTGCAGGCGCAATAATCCGCCTACGCACTCCAACACAACGGCGGCAGAGCATTCTGCCGCCGTTTTTCTTTTGTTTTTAATTCACTCGCATACTTTCCCTAACCGCCTCTGCTTCGGATTGTCCGGAATGCCCGCGCTGCAGATGCCCGCGTCGACAACCCACTTTCATCCGTGAATGATCCAGCCTCTCGCTCAAACGTATTCAGTTATGTGAGCGCACGATCATCCGTGGGTCGGCACAAAAAACCAATTTGAGGGAAAGGAACACAATATGAATAAACGTCTTTTAGCAGCGGCAGGCATTGCATTTCTGGCCGCAGGATCCGCTGCTGCGCAGTCTTCTGGCAACTGGACGGGCTTCTACGGCGGTCTGCAGGTTGGTTATGCCGATATCGACACCAACGTCTCTGGCATCGACGGAGACGGCGCGATCGGCGGTATCATTCTGGGTTATGATTACGATCTGGGGGATTGGGTCGTAGGTGGCGGCTTCGACTATGACTGGACCGATGTTGATCTGGGCGGCGCGGCCACGGTCGAGGATGTGTGGCGCATCAAGGCCCGTGCTGGCTACAAGGTCACGTCAGTGGGACTGCTTTATGGCATCGGCGGATATGCCGAGGCTGGTACCGACAATCTGAGCAGCGATAATGGTTGGTTTATCGGTGCCGGTTACGAACATATCGTCGCACCCAATGTCAGCATTGGCGGTGAAATCCTGTATCACGAGTTCAACGATTTCAATTCATCCGGCGTTGATGTTGACGCCACAACCTTTCAGGCCCGTGCGGCCTATCGGTTTTGATTTAACGCCTCCAGAAACGGTCCCGGCACACGTCGGGACCTTGCCAGACTACAGCTCCAAGACCGTACTTCCTGTCGTCTGACGGGCTTCAAGCGCGCGGTGGGCGTCGGCGACCTGCTCAAGCGGAAAGCGCTGGTCGATATGGATTTTAACCTCATTCCCCTGCACCTTGTTGAACAGGCGCCGCGCCATGGCCTGACAGACGGCGTGATCAGCAGTGTGAGTAAACAAAGTCGGTCGCGTGATCTTGAGCGAGCCTTTCTTGGCCAGAATGGCTATATCCATCAACGGCACCGGCCCCGAAGCATTGCCAAAGGAAATCATCATACCCAGTGGTTTCAGGCATTCCAGAGAGCCTGCAAATGTCTGCGCACCAATCGAATCCATCACCGCATCGACGCCCTTGCCACCCGTGATCTCGGCGACCCGCTCGGCAAAATTCTCGGTCCGGTAGTTGATGCAATGTGTCGCCCCGTTGAACTGAGCCAGACTGCATTTTTCATCCGTTCCAGCCGTACCGATCAGCTTGATCCCCTCGGATTTGGCCCATTGGCACGCAATCAGCCCGACACCACCGGCGGCGGCGTGGAACAGAACGGTGTCACCCCGTTTCAGCGGGGTCGTGCGGTGAAACAGATACTCGACCGTCATCCCCTTAAGCATCATGGCCGCAGCCGCATCAAACGAGATATCATCAGGCAAAGGACAAACCTGTGCGGCCGGCATCACGCGCGCCTCGCAATAAGCACCAGAGGGATTAGCCGCATAGGCGGCGCGTTGGCCCGGTTGCAGATGGGTGACGCCTTCGCCCACCGCTTCGATCACCCCAGACGCCTCCATTCCCAATGCGTGCGGCAAGTCCATCGGATAGAGGCCGGTCCGCTGATAGACATCGATGAAGTTCAATCCACAGGCTTGATGACGAATGCGAACTTCGCCCGGTCCAGGATCGCCTATCGGACGGTCTTCGATCTTCAGAACCTCGGGGCCGCCGTGTTCGTGAATGACGACGGTACGTGCCGTTTGCTGCATACTCACCTCCTGTAACCTGGGGCCAAGCTAACACGCCTGCGATCCAGAGCAATCGGCACAAGCAGGTCCAAGGCGACCCAAACGCAAAAAATTATGCTATACTGGTGCTTGAGCGTTGCCGGCTGGTCCGGCCACAGGCAACTCGTACCGGATCATCTCTGCGGCGCTGATAGGCAAACGCGAGGGGATGACGATGGTCAGGACGATAGGAAATCCGATCAGCTGGGCGGCCCAAACGCTGGGAGCCACCAGTGATCATGTTGCAGAGAGCGTCACCGGAATTGGTGGCGCTGGGACACCCAAAATGCCCAAGGTTCAGACGCTGAGTTTCAGCGACCTCTGGGCGTGTCTGCGAGCCGGCTCGGAAGACTTTATGGAAACCCGCGCAGATGCGGTCTTCGTGGTATTGATCTACCCTCTGGCGGGCTTGCTGATGTTCGGGTTCGGCCTGAACCGGAATATGATACCTTTACTGGCCCCCCTGATCGCAGGTTTCGCATTGATCGGGCCTGTGGCGGCCGTGGGTCTTTATGAAATCAGCCGAAAACGCGAGCAAGGGGCCGAAGCCCATTGGCTGGATGCACTTGGTGTATTCCGGTCACCCTCGTTCGGGGCCATTCTGACACTGGGCTTCTATCTGGTGGCGCTTTTGCTGATCTGGTTGATGGTCGCGCAGAGCATTTATGTTCAGACATTGGGTCCTGATCTACCGACCTCGTTCAGCACCTTCGTACTCCAAGTTTTCACAACAAAGGCAGGCTGGGTCATGATCCTTTCTGGCATCTTGGTCGGGTTCTTCTTCGCCCTCGTCGCACTGGCCACAAGCGTGATCAGCTTCCCCTTGCTTCTTGACCGCAAAGTCGGGGTGCCGCTCGCCGTAGTGACATCGGTTCGCGTTCTGCGGCACAACCCATCGGTCATCCTGACCTGGGGTCTGGTTGTGTCCAGTGCGTTGATACTGGGCGCGATCCCGATGTTACTGGGGTTGATTGTTGTCATTCCGGTTCTGGGCCACGCCACCTGGCACCTGTATCGCTGCGCCGTGACCTGAACCGGAAGACGGTCCTAGCCGCCGATCTTAAGAACGATCTTGCCGATATGACCCGAGCTTTCCATCCGCGCATGGGCCGCTGAGGCCTCGGCCATGTCAAACTCGCTGTCCATCACCGGGGCAATCTTGCCCGCATCCAGCAGCGGCCAGACTGCCTCGCGCAGGTCCTGGGCGATTTTGGCCTTGGCCAGATCGGATTGCGGACGCAAGGTGCTGCCGGTCAGGGTCAGGCGTTTCACCATCATCATGGCAAAGTTCAGCTCGACCTTGGGGCCTTGCAGGAAGGCGATTTGAACCAGCCGCCCATCCTCGGCCAGAGCTTTGACGTTGCGCGGGATATAGTCCCCGCCCACCATATCAAGGATCAGGTTCGCCCCACCCTCGGCCCTCATTGCGGATACGAAATCCTCATCCCGGTAATTGATCGCCTTCTCGGCCCCCAGTTTCTCGCAAGCGGCGCATTTCTCGGCCGATCCGGCAGTGGCAAAGACCCGTGCGCCGAAGGCATTTGCAAGCTGGATCGCCGTTGTTCCGATCCCGCTGGAGCCGCCGTGAACCAAAAAACGCTCTCCCGCTTTCAGACCGCCGCGTGTGAAGACATTGGACCAGACGGTAAAGAAGGTCTCGGGCAGACACGCGGCCTCTTTCAGGCCCATCCCCTCTGGCACCGGCAAGCAATGGGCAGCGGGCGTGGCAACGTATTCGGCATAGCCGCCGCCGGGCAACAAGGCGCAAACCTGGTCACCAACTGAAAGCCCCTGAACGCCGGAACCTAGGGCCACGACCTCACCCGATGCCTCAAGCCCCGGCAGATCGCTGGCACCCGGAGGAGGATCATACGCACCCGCCCGCTGCAGCGCATCCGGACGGTTTACCCCGGCATAGGCCACCTTAAGCACCACCTGACCCGCAGCAGGTTCAGGCACCGGTCGGTCCGTTATCTGCAGAACCTCGGGCCCGCCGGGTTTGGTGATTTCTACAGCGCGCATTGTCTGGGTCATGGGCAATTCTCCTTTGCCCAATGCCTAACAGGCGAATTCGGAAAGGCCCAGACGCTTACTTGCGCGGGTTCAGCATTCCCGGCAGATCAGCCCGCATCTTCATCGGAGCTTTAACCTGACCTGCCAACCAATTCGGCACCGCAAGAAAGGGCTTGAACAGTGGGTTGCCATTCACCTGCGCCTTGAGCTTTTCGAACTGCATGACGTTGTCGATGCGGCGGTCCAGAAACTCCCACGTTCTCTGCTGGTCAGGCGAATCATCCCCCAGCCAGAACAGCACGGTCGAGGAATAGACCCCCGACAACGTCGCCCGCTTGGTGTACCAGTTCACATCGTCAGATGTATCGCCAAGCGTGTCCCAGATCAGATCGCAGGTCTGCCACATCGCCTTGGCCCCATCAGCCGCGTGCATCGGCAAAGAAAACAACGTCATCCCACGACGCACGAGTTCCTTGTCCTCTACCGCCTGAAGACGGAACCGGACAGCAGCAGCGATCCGGTCACGGAATTTCAGATCGCTCAGATCTTCGGTTTTCAGACGCTCTGCCATCGCCGCGTCCCCGCGGGCATGAAAAGCCAGGGCCATATCAACCGCACCACGAGGACAGATCGACCGTGCCAGCGTTTCATCAATACCGCAGTCACTGATGGCCATGCGAAAGCTGGTTTCCGACCAGCCATCAAACGGTACATGGGCCAGCATAGCGTCCAAAAGCTGGGTTTTGGTATCTTCGTAGGATATGGTCATGGCGGTTCTCCGGGTTCTGGCACCAGTACTAGACAAGTTAGAGCGGCTTTGCTATACGGCCACCTCCTGCAATTTCCTTGCAACTCTATCTAGAAAGGTGGTGACAACCACATGCAGGTTAGTGTTCGCGACAATAACGTCGATCAGGCGCTTCGTGCCCTGAAGAAAAAGCTGCAGCGCGAAGGCGTGTTCCGTGAAATGAAGCTTAAGCAACATTTCGAGAAACCGTCCGAGAAAAAAGCGCGCGAGAAAGCTGAAGCGATCCGCCGTGCCCGTAAACTGGCACGTAAGAAAGCACAGCGCGAAGGTTTGCTCTAAGCACCTGATGCTCGTCCGGCTTTGGATGACACTATTTGACGACCCCCGAGGCCCCGCCCGGGGGTTTGTCGTTTTTTAAGAGGGATTTCGCCGGCCCCGCCTCTTAGCGATCGCAACAACTCGCCGAGACATTGATTTGCCATTTTCTCGGCGTTATCCAGCGCGGCGAATCTCTGTTTCGGTGCGCCCTCCCGCCGAAATGCGCCGATCTTTCCGACCTCACTGTTCATGTCTTTTGCCGGTTCTCTAAGTGGGTCTGTCCATTCGGACACAACAACTTAAGGAGGCAAAAATGTCTGCAGCAAGTCAAGTAGAACGGGAAATGCTGGCGTTGATCAACCAAGAGCGTACGTCTCGTGGCTTGGACCCATTACAGCTTGAAACGCAGCTCAACGATTCGTCGGAAGATCACAGCAGCTGGATGCTGGATACGGACACGTTCAGCCACACCGGGTCAGGCGGATCAACCGCCACCCAGCGGATGCAGGCGGCCGGGTTCGATCTTGAAGGCAGTTGGCGAACTGGCGAGAATATCGCCTGGCAATCAGAGCGCGGCGCGCCAGGGATCAGCGACGACGTGGCGCAACTGCACCAGGGCCTGATGAACAGCCCCGGTCATCGCGCGAATATCCTGAATCCTGATTTCAAATATATCGGCATCGGCATCGAGACCGGCGATATGCAGGGTTCTGACGCCGTGATCGTCACGCAGAACTTTGCCACAACTGATGCGGCAGTCATGCTGGACAGCGGCGGCACAGCCATGGCGCCTACCCCACCTGCAGAGCCAGACCCCGCACAACCCGATACTGATGTGACCGAGACCGAAGACCCAGTCACCGAACAGCCGGACACTGACGTCACAGAAACGGACAATCCTTCTCCGGAGCAGCCGGATACTGACCTTACCGAAACCGACGACCCAGCCCCAGAACAGCCGGGTACTGACGTCACCGACAACGACGATCCGGCCCCTGAACAGCCGGACACCGAAGACGCTGATGCAGATTGCTTCGATGTTGCGGCCTTTCTGGCTGAACTGGACGCATTCATTCAGCAGCTAAAAGAAGATTTCGATCAATTCGCGTGGAATGATGACGACATGACCCCGCCTGAGACCCAGGACGACATGGATTTGGTCATAGCAGATGATTCAGTCCCGGTTGCGGACGAACCAATCTGTCCCGAGATGACGTCTGGCGGAGCCGAAGACTTCTTTTCGCTCACCTTCTTCAACGTCGATTGCATGATGGACGCAGCCTAACGCTCCAACCTGATGCGAAGCAGAGCGCTGCTTCGCATCCTTTCGGACCGATCAGTATATTTTTGGCACGTGCAGTTCGTCCGGCAGAACACGGCGTTCGTATTCCGGGTTGTACTTGCGATCAGGCAGGTTGACCTTTTCCTGCGGTACATCCGTGTAGGGGATCTTGGTCAGCAGGTGTTCGATACAGTTCAGACGCTCGCGCTTTTTGTCATTGCCTTCGACGATATACCACGGCGCTTCCGGGATATTGGTGCGGAACAGCATGTCTTCTTTGGCCTTAGTGTAGGCCTCCCATCGGATACGAGATTCCAGATCCATCGGCGACAGCTTCCACTGCTTCATCGGATCGTGGATGCGCATGAGGAACCGCAACTGCTGCTCTTCATCGGTGATCGAGAACCAGTATTTCAGCAAAATGATGCCCGAGCGCACCAGCATCCGTTCAAATTCGGGAACGTCCTGAAAGAACTGTTCAACCTGATCTTCGGTCGCAAAGCCCATGACCCGTTCGACGCCCGCGCGATTGTACCATGACCGGTCGAACAGCACGATTTCGCCCGCTGCAGGCAGATGCGGAACGTAGCGCTGGAAATACCACTGGCTTTGTTCCCGACGGCTTGGCGCGGGCAGAGCAACGACACGCGCAACCCGTGGGTTCAGGCGCTGCGTGATCCGCTTGATCACGCCCCCCTTGCCCGCGCTGTCGCGACCTTCGAACAGGATACAAACCTTGGCACCCGTGTGCTGCACCCAATCCTGCACTTTGATCAACTCGGCCTGAAGACGCAGCAGGTTCCGGAAATAGACCTTGCGGTCCAGCATCTCGGGGTGCTGATCCTTGTAGATCTTGCGGATTTCCATCGACAACATGGGCTCGCTGAACTCGATCTCGAAATCTTCGTCCAGCGTGTCTTCCAGCTCGGCCTCAAGCCAGTCTTTAGAGGCGTCGTTATATTCGTCAGCCAAGGTCTGCTCCTTACAAATTCCCGGGTTCGGACCGTATCGGGCGCATGTAACCGCCTGATGTCATCGGATGAATTGATGAAGGTCTTTTCCTAAGCCTAACAGCTTACGGCGGCAAGATCACTGTGACGCAAATCCGCAGCCCGTTCACTGTTGAACCGTCTTGCCAGAACGCGCCCAACCACGGCATCAAGGCGCAAACCGAACTGCAAAGGCGCGACTTTGACCCATTTTTTCGCATTGCTGCCCGCGATCTGGCCGTGGCTTTTGCTGATCGCCGCCATGGTCAGCACCGTATCAGGCAAACCGGCGTTGGGTATGGGACTATTGGGGGTTTTCGGAGCGGTCTCGCTGACACTGGGGCTGGTTACGCCGATCGCCGCAGGGGTGGTTACTGTCGGTTTTGCAGGCGCGTTGATGCTGCGCAACCTGTCCGGGATGTGGGCCGCGCTTGGCCATATTACACTCGTCATATGGTGCATCGCGCTCGGGGCGCATCTGGTCCCGGGATTTCACAACCTTCTGGTCCTTGATCAGGTTCAATCTGGCCCTTTAAGTCGCGATTTCACGATGTACTTGAACCTGGACAAGCCCATGGTGCTGTTCACCGTCGCTTTGGCGTGGCCCGGCATGATTGGTGGGGCTGTGGCACTGCGCAAAATCCCGTTGGCAGTTGGTTTCGCCTTGTTGCCTGCCCTGTTGGCAGTGGGTTCTGCCGTCAATGCCGTCCGCCCCGAGATCAGTCTGCCCCATTGGTGGGTGATCTTCGCGCTGTCCAATCTCTTCTTGACCTGCCTGACGGAAGAGGTGTTTTTTCGCGGCTATTTGCAATCGTTGATCTCTTCCCGTTTTGGCGCGGGTCTGGGGATAGCTGCTGCAAGCCTTTTGTTTGGTTTGGTTCACATCGGCGGAGGACCGGCATTGGCAGGTTTCGCAACCATTCTGGGCGCGGCTTGCGGGCTGGGTTATTATGCAACCGGACGTCTGTGGGTTCCTGTCCTCATGCATTTCTGCTTCAACGCCGCGCATTTGGTGCTGTTCACCTATCCCGGACCGGCCTGATCAAACCGGTAAAGCCGTGGTTTTGAACACGGTTCGAAGCGCAAACGAACTTTGCATCTGCGCCACTCCGGGTAGTCGCGACAAGTATTGCCGATGGATGCGGGCAAAGTCCTCGGTGTTTTCGGCGACGACTTTCAGGATGTAGTCCGCCGTTCCCGCCATAAGGTGACACTCCAGCACATCCGGAATACGGGCAACGGCCTTTTCGAAGGCATCCAGAACCTCTTCGGCCTGTCCTTGCAGAGTGATCTCGACAAATACGGTTGTCGGCACGTTCATCTTGCGTGCATCCAACAAGGCAACGTAGTTGCGAATAAAGCCCTCGGATTCCAACCGTTGCACCCGTCTGTGGCAGGCCGAAGGCGACAAATTGGCCTGTTCGGACAGTTCTGCATTAGACATCCGACCGTTACGCTGCAATGCCGCCAGAATCTTTCGATCCGTCGTATCAATGGCCATCTGCGCAATCCTTTTGCGAGTTCAGGTCAAAATACCGAAAATTATCCGGAAATAAAGCGTTCATACGGGCAGAGTTTCACAGAAATTGCGCACAAAGTTGCCCATTATTTAAGCAGTTTACAAACGGAGAGACCAAATGAAGATCGGTTGCCCCAAAGAAATCAAACCGCAGGAGTTCCGCGTCGGAATGACCCCGAACGCTGCGCAAGAAGCGGTCGCGCGCGGCCACGAGGTGATCATTGAAACCGGAGCCGGTCAGGGCTCGGGTTTTGACAATGCCGACTACGTCGCAGCCGGAGCGCGCATTGTCGACACCGCAGCCGAAGTTTTCGCCACTGCCGACATGATCGTCAAAGTCAAAGAACCGCAGGCAGGCGAACGCAAGATGCTGCGCGAGGGACAGCTGCTGTTTACCTATCTGCACCTGGCCCCGGACCCAGACCAGACCCATGACCTGCTTGCTTCGGGCTGTACGGCTATCGCGTACGAGACTGTAACGGACGCCAATGGGGGGCTGCCTTTGCTTGCACCCATGTCCGAGGTTGCAGGCCGCCTCGCCCCGCAGGTCGGGTCGTGGACCCTGCAGAAGGCCAATGGCGGGCGCGGTGTTCTGATGGGCGGCGTTCCCGGAGTTGGTCCAGCGAAAGTTGTTGTCATTGGCGGTGGTGTCGTGGGAACACATGCCGCCAAGATCGCCGCAGGGATGGGGGCAGATGTGACGGTTCTTGACCGGTCGCTGCCGCGCCTGCGCTATCTGGATGACGTTTTTGGCGGAACGTTTAAGAACCAATACTCGACAGCCGGCGCAACGGCCGAGCTGATCCAATCCGCCGACATGGTCATCGGCGCGGTGCTGATCCCCGGTGCGGCTGCGCCAAAGCTGGTGACCCGCGCGCAACTTTCTACCATGAAACCCGGAGCAGTCCTTGTCGACGTTGCGATCGATCAGGGTGGGTGTTTTGAGACGTCGAAAGCGACGACCCATGCCGAACCGATCTATGATGTTGATGGCATCATGCACTATTGCGTCGCCAACATGCCCGGAGCTGTCGCCCGCACATCGACCATCGCGCTTGGCAACGCTACCATGCCCTTCATGCTGGCGTTGGCCGACAAAGGCTGGAAACAAGCATGTCAGGACGATCCTCATCTGATGGCCGGACTGAACGTACATGCGGGTAAGCTGACCTACTACGCCGTCGGCAAAGCACTCGGGATCGACGTGGTGTCCCCCAACGTCGTCATCAAGGCTTAAGATACTCCCGCCCCTGAAAGCGCCCTCTGACGAGTGCGTTTACAGCGTTGGGCGTAGCGCCGCGCTGATCGCGCGGCGCGGTCGAACCTCTGACCAACGTTGCAACAAACGAAAAAGCGCCGCGCGATCAGCGCGGCGCTGGGCCCAACCGGAAAAGGGCATTCCAATGCCCGTATGACGGGCGGGAGCGTTATGCCTGTTTTTGGATCTCGACCGAATGCGGATAAGGAATCGATACCCCCTTGGCATCGAACGCTTCTTTAACGGCCTTCGTGATTTCAAACTTAACGTCCCAATAATCTGCAGCGGCACACCACAGCCGCGCCGTCAGATCAACCGAGCTGTCGCCCAAATTGGTCACACGCACCCATGGTTCAGGATCGCTGTGAATACGCTCATCCGCCTTGGCCACGTCCAGAATGATCTGCATCGCCTGATCTGCGCTGTCGCCGTAATCAATCCCAAATACCAGGTCCACGCGTCGCGTGTCATGGGCCGAATAGTTGGTGATCACCGTTCCCCAAGCCTGCCCGTTGGGAACAATGATCTGCACGTTATCCGGCGTCACCAATTCGGTCGTGAACAGGTTCAGGTCCTGCACCGTCCCAGCAGTACCGCCGATATCCACATATTGACCCAGCTTGTAAGGCCGGAATACCACCAGCATCACGCCCGCCGCCAGATCGCTAAGCGTCCCTTGCAGCGCCAGACCGATAGCCAGCGATGCCGCACCCAAAATGGCGACAATACTTGTGGCCTCAATCCCGAAAATCCCCAGAACGGCGACCAGAACCATCGCCAGGATAGCCCATTTCACAAGGCTGGCCATAAAGTTGCCGAGAGTCGGGTCAATCTGCGGGGTCGCGTTGATGCGCCGGCGCACCATACCGCCTATCGCACCGGCCACGATCCAGCCCAAAATCAGAACAATCAGTGCCTTGACTGCATTCATAATAAGCGGAGCAAACGCTCCGACCTGCGTTACAACCTCGTCCACACGTCTCTCCTTATGCGAGCTATGCAAAACCCGCGGTACAGATGCGGGATACACAAGATTGTGAGCGAGAATGCGCCTCTGGTCTAGGTGCGGAATAACCTGGTTTTCCCCTCTGTTGCGAAATGCACAAGAACTGACCGGGAATGCACAGGTGCTCTACTGGTAACACATTTAGCCAGTGCTTACCTCAACTCGGAACCGCATTCAGGAGCGCACCATGCTTGACACCTCAACTCATCCAATTACCGGCCGCTGGCCTGCCCAGACACCCGACAGGTTGCAGCTTTATTCCTATCCAACGCCAAACGGTGTCAAAGTTTCGATCATGCTGGAAGAGATTGGCCTTCCTTACGAGGCACATCTAGTCACACTCGCAGATTCAGATGTCAAAAGCCCCGAATTCCTGTCGCTGAATCCAAACAACAAAATCCCTGCGATTATTGATCCCAACGGCCCGGATGGCGAGGCTGTATCCCTGTTCGAGAGCGGCGCAATCCTGCTATATCTGGCAGAGAAAAGCGATCAGTTGATGGGCGCGACCGCAGCGGACAAAGCCCGCGTGACACAATGGCTGATGTTCCAGATGGGTGGCCTTGGCCCGATGTTCGGTCAGCTTGGCTATTTCCACAAATTCGCCGGTAGCGAGATCGAAGACCCTCGCCCCCGCGAACGCTACATCAACGAAGCCAAGCGCTTGCTCAATGTGCTGAACACACAGCTTGAAGGGCAGGAATGGATCGCGGGCAGCTATTCAATTGCCGATATCGCCATTGTGCCGTGGCTGCGAGGCTTGGACTATTACGGTGTGAAAGAGCTGCTTGGATGGTCTGATTTCGCCAACCTTCAGCCATATGTGGACCGCTTTCTGGACCGCCCGGCGGTCCAGCGCGGATTGGTTATCCCTGCGACGAGCTAAGGCATATGGGGGGCGAGGCATTGCCCCGCCCTATCGACCGCTATCCGGGCAGTTGCCCGGTCAGAACATAGCGCAGAACCTCGACCACCTGCGCGGGGTGCTCGGCCACCGCCAGAGCTGCGGCGTCGACCTCTTTCAGCGCGTGCTGATGGTCGGGGCCATGCAGCACGATCAGGGATTTGCCCAGAGCGGCAGCATAACCTGCGTCGAAGGCCGCATTCCACTGCTTGTATTTCTCGCCAAAGCGGACCACGACCACATCCGCATCCGCGATCCCCTTACGGGTGCGGATCGCGTTGACCATCGCGCCCTTGTGGTCGTGCCAGTATTTGTTCGGCTCGGCCCCCAGAATGGCCACGCCGCAATCGTCGCTGGCCGCGTGGTCGGTCACCGGGCTGTTAAAGGTGATATCCAGCCCCTGCGCGCCTTCGATGATCTGGTCGCGCCAATCGGTGTGAATCTCGCCCGAGAGGTAAACGTTCAGCATGTCTTGCTCCTCCTGAAATGAAAAAGGGGCGCGTCCGGCCCCTTTTGTCTTGTTATCGTGCCCCACCGATCAGCCGCGCAGAACGCCGCCCGTGGCCTTGGACACTTTGGCGATGATCTTCTGACCAACCGCCTCGATATCCTCTTCCTTGAGGGTCTTGTCCGTCGGTTGCAAACGCACGGTGATGGCCAGCGATTTCTTGCCCTCACCCAGGCTACCACCGATGAATTCATCGAACACGCGTACATCGTCGATCAGCGCCTTATCCGCGCCTGCCGCTGCGTTCACCAAGGTCAGAGCTTCGACATCCGCATCAACCACAAAGGCAAAGTCACGTTCCACCGCCTGCAGATCGCGCAGTTCAAGCGCCGCACGGGTAGCCCCGGACTTGCGCGGCAGAGGCACTTCGTCCGGCCAGATGGTAAAGGCCATCGCCGGGCCCTTGATATCCAGCGCCTGCAGGATGCGCGGGTGCAGTTCACCAAACACGCCCAGCACCTTTTTCGGACCCAGACAGATTTTGCCGTGACGGCCCGGATGCCACCATGCATCGCCATCGCGCAAGACCTGCACCTTGGCGGGCGCACCGATCGCGGCCAGTACGGCCTCGGCATCGGCTTTGACGTCAAACACATCCACGGCGCGCGCAGCCCCGTGCACATCTTTGGGACCATCGCGGCCCACCAGTAGACCAGTGATCTGGGTTTTCTGGTTGCCGGGCTCGCCGCCGTGGAAAACAGGGCCAACCTCGAACAGGGCAACATCGGCAAAGCCGCGTGCCTGATTACGCGCGGCTGCCTGCAGCAGACCGGGCAGCAGATCGGGGCGCATATGGCTCATTTCCGAGGAAATCGGGTTTTCCAGCTGCGTCGCGGCATCGCCGCCCCCAAACAGGGCAGCGGACGCCTGATCAATGAAGGTATAAGACACACATTCATTGTACCCCAGCGCCGCACATGTCCGGCGCGCCATCGACTGACGGCGCTGCGTCGGGGTCATCACCGCTTTGGGGATGCCATCAGTCACACGCGGCAGCGGCTTACCCTGTAGCTTGGTCAGCGAGGCAATCCGCGCAACCTCTTCCACCAGATCGGCCTCGCCCATGATATCAGGGCGCCAACTGGGCACCTGCGCCATCTCCCCCTCAAGGCGGAAACCCAGACGGGTCAGGGTCTGGCGCTGTTCGCTTTCAGGAATATCCATCCCGACCAGAGACTGCACCCGCGCCGCATCCAGCTTGTAGGCGCGCGCGTGGTTCGGGGCCTTCCCGGCCTCGACAACCGAGGATACCTCGCCGCCGCAGATATCCAGAATCATCTGCGTCGCCTGCTCCAACCCTTCACGGGTGAATTGCGGGTCAACGCCACGTTCAAAGCGGTAACGTGCGTCCGAATTGATTTTCAGCGCGCGGCCCGTCAGGGCGATCTGCACATGATCCCAGAACGCGCTTTCAAGGAAGACATTGACCGTTTCATCGGTACAGCCGGTTTCCTCGCCGCCCATGATGCCCGCGATGGATTCCGCGCCCTTGTCGTCCGAGATCACCATCATGCCGCGCTGCAGGGTGTATTCCTTCTCATCCAGCGCCACCAGCGTTTCACCACCCTTGGCGCGGTGAACTCGCAGGTTGCCCTGCACCTTATCCGCATCAAACACGTGCAGCGGGCGGTTCTGATCAAAGGTCATGTAGTTGGTGATATCCACCAACGCCGAAATGGGACGCAGACCGATGGCCTTCAACTGATCCTGCAGCCATTGCGGGCTGGGGCCGTTCTTGACGCCCCGGATCAAACGTCCGGTGAAATGCGGCGCGCCGTCCAGGGTGTCGTCGTCTATCGTCACCTTGATCGGGCATTCGAAATCGCCGGGCACTGGCGCGTGGATATGCTCTTTCAGCGTGCCCACCCCACGCGCGGCCAGATCGCGCGCAATCCCCGCCACACCCAGCGCATCGGGGCGGTTCGGCGTGATCGCAATCTCGATCATCGGATCGACCTTGGACGGGTCATTCTCGGCCAACCAGTCGACGAAGCGATCACCGACTTCGCCCGAGGGCAGTTCGATAATGCCATCATGCTCGTCCGACAACTCCAGCTCACGCTCGGAGGCCATCATGCCAAAGCTTTCGACGCCCCGGATCTTGCCGACGCTGATGGTGATATCCAGACCGGGGATATACATGCCCGGCTTGCAAACCACGACGGTGATGCCTTCGCGCGCGTTGGGCGCACCGCAGATGATCTGCAGATCGCCCTCATCGGTTTCCACCGTGCAAACGCGCAGCTTGTCGGCGTCGGGGTGCTTTTCTGCGTGCTTCACATGGCCCAGCGTAAAGCCCGCCAGCCGGTCCGCCGGGTTCACGATCTCTTCGACCTCAAGGCCGAGGTCGGTCAGCGCCTCGGCGATCTCATCAACCGACGCGTCCGTGTCGAGGTGGTCTTTCAGCCAGGACAGAGTGAATTTCATTGCTCGGGGCCTTTTTTGGCAGATATCCAGTCGGCACAGGCAATGACAAAGATTGCGCCAAGGTGCAAGCGCTGCGCATTAGGGATAGGTGGGGGTGCGGCCCAAAAGCTCGTCCAATTGCCGCCCGATCCAGCCATGGGGGATAAAATGCCCGCCCGGATGCGTGTCCAGCGTGACCTGCCCGCGCGCGCAGTCGGTCCATTCCACCCGGCTGAGGGTCAGGATCGGCACCACGCTCCAATCGCCGCGCGGGGTGGCATCGTGGCACCCATAAGCCGCGCGCCACAGCGCCACCGGATAGGTCGTGTCGCCATTGGTGCCATACGGGAAATCCATCACCGTATCGCTGAGGCCGTGCACATGGCGCGCCTCGCGCGGGGCTTCGGGGCAGTCCTCGGTCTGGCGGATGCTGCCCGCAACGGCCAGCAGGGCGGCAACGTCATTGCCCGACTGGCACACATAGCGCCACGCCATCGCGCCGCCGAAGGAATAGCCCGAGACATAGATGCGTTCAGGATCAACCGGATAGCGCTTGGCCACATCCTCAAGCACCGCATCGGCAAAGGGAACGTCACGCGTGTCTGATGTCCAGAAGTCCCAGCTTTTGCCCAAGCCGTTGGGGGCCACCAGCAACACGCCGCGCAGTTTTGTGGCCCCGGCGATGCGCTGATGATTCACCACCACAGTCCCCTGCCGCGCCCAGCCGTGGAAATGCAGCAGAATGGGCAGAGGGGTTTCCCCGTCCCATCCCTCGGGCTCCAGCACATGATATGAGCGGTCTCCGAGCTCGCAGGCGGTGTCGCCATGGCAATCGGATTTCCACGGACCCATGGCGAGTGCAGGGGTAGCGGTCAGCAGCAGAAAAAGTAGTCGATAAATCATAGGCCGGAGCCTAGCCGCCTGACGCAAACTGTCACGTCACAACCCTGTGGGAACCTGTAACAAGCCGCGCGATCGCCCATTGGTAATATCAGATCACAAGCCGCGCTGTCGCCAGACCGCGGGGTGGCGATCTTCGGTCGGTGTTGGGCACTTTATGCCAGCCAAATCCGCGCGCTGTTCGAGCGTTGTGCTGGCGGAGACAAATCGCCAGCCCGTCCGGGCG
This sequence comes from Ruegeria sp. R8_1, assembly GCF_017743815.1. Classification (NCBI taxonomy): domain Bacteria; kingdom Pseudomonadati; phylum Pseudomonadota; class Alphaproteobacteria; order Rhodobacterales; family Roseobacteraceae; genus Ruegeria; species Ruegeria sp. R8_1. The sequence continues at coordinate 312,765 of NZ_JAGHRL010000003.1, forward strand.
GTCTGGCGATAGCGCGGCGGCCTATCGGCCTTTGCTCCGCGCATAATTCGAGACAACAGCGGCGCTATACCTCCTCCTGAGCGTTGTCTGGAGTAAACTTGAAAGGTAGCTTTTCAATTACATCCGCAATGTCATTCTGACTAATTCCAGTATAGGGAAATCCATCTCTCCTCATACTCAGTACTAGCTTGGCAATAGCTTCTGCGAAGTTCTGCGCGGTTTGCGCAGATAGGTTTTCCCGCGCTTCCCCTACCTCTTTCAATGCAACTACGACTTCATCGGAGGCGATGCACATCATCTCCATTCTAAGTCGAACAATTTCAAAGCGCGTTTCCGTTTCATTGTTATCACTGCTGTTCAAGTGACCGATATTATCGGCGAGCCAACGCAAGTATTTGCGGTAGACTTCTTGCTTCAAACGTCTTTCATTCGCTCTTTGATCAGTACGCCGCTGCAAAAAGAATAGAAGGATCGCCCCAGCAAGAGCGATCATTGGTGCCAAATCATTAACGAACCCGGTTGCCCAAGAAAAATCACGACAAACGTTTTCACACGCCGTGACCATTTTCTCCTCATTCACCGCGACAACCCACCATGCAGGTTCGGCATATCCAGTGCAGCGAACCCATAGTGGCGCAGCCAACGCAGATCGCTGTCAAAGAACGCCCGCAAATCCGGAATGCCGTATTTCAGCATCGCCAGACGGTCGATCCCGATGCCGAAGGCAAAACCCTGATAGACCTCCGGATCAATCCCACCGGCGGCGATCACCTTGGGGTGGACCATGCCCGAGCCAAGAATCTCCAACCAGTCGTCGCCTTCGCCGATCTTCAGCTGGCCGTTATCCCAGGAACAGCGGATATCGACCTCAGCCGACGGCTCGGTGAAGGGGAAGTGCGAGGCGCGGAAGCGCAGTTCGACATCGTCGACCTCAAAGAACGCCTTCACGAACTCTTCCAGAACCCATTTCAGGTTCGCCATCGAGATGTCCTTGTCGATGGCCAGCCCCTCGACCTGATGGAACATCGGCGTGTGGGTCTGGTCATAGTCGGCACGGTATACGCCGCCCGGACAGATGACGCGGATCGGCGCGCCCTGTTTCTCCATCGAGCGGATCTGCACCGGCGATGTATGCGTCCGCAGCACATGCGGCGGGCGGTCGTCGCCTTCGGCGCGGTGCATGTAGAACGTGTCCATCTCGGCCCGCGCGGGGTGGTGGCCGGGGATATTCAGGGCGTCAAAGTTGTACCAGTCGTCTTCGATCCGAGGCCCTTCGGCTACGGCAAAGCCCAGCTCGGCAAAGATCGCGGTCAGCTCCTCGGTCGCTTGGCTGATCGGGTGGATCGAGCCCTGACGGCGCGCGCGGGTCGGCAGGGTCACGTCCAGCCATTCGGTGCGCAGACGCTCATCCAGCGCGGCATCGGCCAGCGCGGCCTTTTTGGCGGCCAGCGCCGAGTTGATCTCATCCTTCAGGGCGTTCAGCGCGGGGCCTGCGATCTGGCGTTCCTCGGGCGTCATTTTGCCCAGCTCGCGCATCTTCAGCGCGACCTCGCCTTTTTTGCCCACGGCGGCGACGCGGATCGCCTCAAGCGCGTTCTCGTCGCCGGCCTCGGCGATTTGCCCCAGATATTTTGCCTTAAGATCGTCCATGACGCCCTCTGAATTTGGTCGCCAACCTGCTATCGGCCCCGCCCCGCGATTGCAAGCGGGACGGTGCGGATCAATAGCTGTATTCGGGATAAATCCGGGTCAGATCGCCGTTCCAGTCGCCATTGTAGTGATCCAGCAACTCATCGGCGGGGACTTTCCCTGTGTCGATGCTTTCTTTCAGCGCGTTCAGGAAATGCGTCTCATCCGGCACTAGACCACCTGCGCCGGGGAAAGCGCGGGATTTCAGACCGGCGTCGGAGATCGCCACGACCTCGCGCGCCAGATCGTGCATGTTGATGCCGCCGACCTGCGCCTGAAGGCCCTGAACCGCCGCCTGAACGCGCAGTTCCTCGCGGGTTTCCGCGTCCCAGCCCTTGACCAGATCCCACGCCGCATCCAGCGCGCCCTGATCATAGGTCAGACCCACCCAAAAGGCAGGCAGCGCGCACAGGCGGCGCCACGGGCCGCCATCGGCGCCGCGCATCTCCATGTATTTCTTGATGCGGGCCTCGGGGAAGGCGGTTGTCAGGTGATCAGCCCAATCGGAAAGCGTCGGCGTCTCGCCGGGCAGCGCGGGCAGTTTGCCCTGCAGGAAATCGCGGAAGGACATGCCCAGCGCGTTGATATACTGCCCGTCGCGGTAGACGAAATACATCGGCACATCGAGCGCGTATTGGACATAGCGTTCGAACCCGAACCCCTCTTCGAACACGAAAGGCAGCATCCCGGTCCGCGCATCATCCAGATGCCGCCAGATATGGCTGCGCCAGCTTTTCTGGCCGTTGGGCTTGCCCTCGAAAAACGGCGAATTGGCAAAGAGCGCCGTCGCCACCGGCTGCAAGGCCAGCGCCACGCGTAGTTTCTGCACCATGTCGGCCTCAGACCCAAAGTCGATATTGACCTGAACGGTACAAGTGCGCCGCATCATGGCGCGGCCCATGGTGCCGACCTTCTCCATATAGTCGTTCATCAGCCGATAGCGGCCCTTGGGCATCAACGGCATCTCATCATGGGTCCAGATCGGAGCCGCGCCCAGACCGATGAATCCCACGCCGATCTCATCGGCGATATCCTTCACCTCGCGCAGGTGGGTGTTCACCTCATCGCAGGTCTCGTGGATCGTCTCCAGCGGAGCACCCGACAGCTCCAACGCGCCACCGGGCTCAAGGCTGACATTCGCGCCGTCCTTTTCCAGACCGATCAGGTTGTCGCCCTCGCGCACCTCGGCCCAGCCATGGCGGTCGCGCAGACCCTCAAGCACCGCCACGATGGAGCGTTTGCCCTCGAACGGCAGCGGTTTCAGCGTGTCCTTGCAATAGCCGAACTTCTCATGCTCGGTCCCGATGCGCCAATCGGCTTTGGGCTTGCAGCCCGATTCCAGATATTCCGCAAGTTGTTCGTGGCGTTCGATCGGCCCGCCGCCGGACTGGGGGATGGACATGAACCGCTCTCCGATCCTGATGTGTCTGTCTTTGGGTCAGTCGTGGGGGGAAATGCCGCCAGTGTCAATGCAGCCGCAGATGCGCCGGGCGCATCGGGCGCTTTTCCCAGATCACCACGGGATGCACCGCGCCGCCGTTCAGTTCGGCCAGCATCTGTTCGGTTTTCAGCCCTGGCAGGTTCGAGAACACATCAAACAGAGCCTCTGCCCCTTCGGCATTCACGGGAATGTGAAGCGTCGGCTGGCCTTGTTGCGACAGCACCCAATGCGCCGGGTTCGAGGTCGGGTCCAGCGCCAGCCGTTCGATCTCGCGCGTGGCGACCATTCCGCCGTCCAGCGGACCGAGATAGGTAATCTGCCCTTCGTCGATGGTGACAACTCCGGGACCACCCGCGCCAGTGCGAAACCGCGCGCGTTGCACACCGATCACGGTCAGCGCCGCCGCGACGATCACCAATACCCAGCCCATCCAGCCCAGCAATCCGCCGGGGCCGCCAATCCAGCTCAGACCAACCAGCAGAACGGCCACGGCGACCAGCACTTCGCGCCAGCGCCACAGGGTCAGTTTGGCTTCGGGTCGGATAAAGCTCATGCCGGGTCCTTTGGGTCTTTGAACAGGATCAGTGAAAACTGCCCTGCCGGTTTGAATCCAATAGCCATATAAGCACGCGCTGCGGAATCAGAAGCCGCAAACAGAACGGCACGGGATACGCCACTGGCGTTTGCCTCAAGCAGATGCAACCCAACCGCCAAGCGGGCATACCCCCGTCCACGCAGTTCGGGCGGGGTATAGACCCCTCCGATCTGGACTACGTCAGGCAAGCGCGCGTTGAACCCGGTCATGGCCACGGGCTGCCCGTCGATCAGCAATATTCGATGTGAGTTGCGCTGGGTATAAGCGACAAAGTCCTTACGCGCCTGTTTTCGCGCGCGGGCGGGATCGAAATCCATCGCCTCGATCAAATAGTCGGTCCGCCAGCCTTCGGCAATGTCCCCGTAAAACCCGCTTAAAGGTTCCAGCATAGCCCCCGTCGTGTCCGGCACGACAAGCTGTGTCAGGTCCAGCGTAAAGCCCGGTTCATCACTGTTGAGCGTCGCGGGTCTGCCGGCCCATCCCGCCATCTGCATGATACGCCGCGCCTGAGCCGCCTCGGCGGCGATGCCGAACAAGGGGCGCCCCCGGATCAGGTCAATCGCGGCCATAAGCTCGTCATCGGAACAGTCCGGGCACTGGGTCAGGACCATGCCCTCATTCGTGATCGCGAAGACCGCGCGCGGGCCGTCACCCAAAGTCCAGACGTTCAAGGCACGAGGGTCCGTGCCCCTCAAACCAAAATCCCGCAGATTGGCCAGAGGAAACATCGAGGTCTGAATGTGGTCGGACAAAAACCGGGTGATGCGTGGCACGTCCTCTTGTTGGGCCTGTTGCCAGCTCACGACCAATCCCCCAGTGCCTGCTGCCACATGGTCAGCGCCGCCACCGCTGCTGTATCCGCGCGCAGAATACGTGGCCCAAGGCTGACCACATGTGCGTAAGGAAGACCAGACAAGCGGGCCCGTTCGCGATCCGAAAACCCGCCCTCGGGGCCGATCAGAATCGCCCAGGGTTGGCCCGTTTCATTGGCTGCCAATCGCAGGGCCGACCCAACCTCTGCCTCGTCGCAGAACATCAGTTGTCGGTTTTCTGGCCACCCATCCAGCACGCGATCAAGCCGCTGCAGATCGGAAACCTCGGGCACGTAAGTTCCGCCGCATTGCTCTGCCGCTTCGACTGCGTGGGCCTGAAGACGGTCTTGGCGTATACGCTCGGAATTGGTGAACTCAGTCTGCACGGGCAGGATACGCGCGGCCCCCATCTCGGCTGCTTTTTCGACAATGAAATCGGTGCGCGCCTTTTTGATCGGCGCAAACAGGAACCACAGATCGGGCGGCATTTGCAGTGGTTTGGTCTGGCGGGCGCAGGACAGCACGCCACCACGCTTGCCCGCTTCGGCCACGTCGGCAAGCCACTCGCCATCCTGGCCGTTAAACAGAGCCACCTGCCCGCCCACGGCCAGCCGCATGACGCCAAACAGGTAGTGGGCCTGATCACGCGTCAAAGGAACCGATTGCCCCGGACCCAAAGGGTGCTCTACATACAGTCTGATCTTTGCACTCATGAGACCTTAATATGCAAGGCAATGCCCCAACACCAGACGGTCAGGTCGCTGATGCCGTAAGCGGCAACTGGGTCGACACCCATGCGCCCGCCTTCACCCGCCCCTATCTGCGCCTAAGCCGCGCGGACCGGCCCATCGGCACATGGCTGTTGCTGATTCCCTGTTGGTGGGGTCTTGCGCTGGCCATCCTCAGCGATGGCACCCCGCGATGGGAAGACCTTTGGATCGCCATTGGCTGCGCAATCGGCGCTTTTCTGATGCGCGGCGCCGGCTGCACGTGGAACGACATCACCGATCGCGAGTTCGACGCTCAGGTCGAGCGTACTCGGTCGCGTCCGATCCCATCAGGTCAGGTCACGGTACGACAAGCGGTTGTCTGGATGGGGCTGCAATGCCTGTTGGCGTTGGGTATTTTGCTGACCTTCAATCAAGCTGCGATTGCGATGGGCGTCCTGTCGCTGTTGCCGGTGACAATCTATCCGTTCGCAAAACGCTTTACATGGTGGCCCCAGGTGTTTTTGGGACTGGCGTTCAACTGGGGCATTCTGCTGGCCTGGGCAGCGCATACCGGAACGGTCGGGGTGCCCGCGATCACGCTCTATCTGGCCGGAATCGCCTGGACGCTGTTCTACGACACGATCTATGCCCATCAGGACGCCGAAGATGACGAGTTGATCGGCATCAAATCCACTGCACGCCTGTTTGGTTCAGATACAGCCAGATGGCTGAAATACTTCCTCGTTGCGACCGTGTCGCTGATGGGGCTGGCGATCATCGACGCGGCAACGACTCAGGCCTCGATCATGGCGCTTTTTGTTGCGCTGGCCGGGCCGTGGGCGATGGGGTGGCACATGGCGTGGCAATTGCGCGGACTGGACACCGAAGACAACGCCAAGCTGCTGCAACTTTTCCGCGCAAATCGCGACACCGGCCTTATTCCGCTGATCTTCCTTTGTGTGGCCTTGCTGGTCTGATTGCACCTCGGGCCGGGCCTCTGTAAGAGTCCGGCTCAATCACCCGAGGAGTCTTCTGTCTGCACATGCGTCTGCCTTATCTCCTAGCTGTTGCCTTTATCTTCCTGGTTTCTGCCGGGCTGTCTCTGCTGGCCGCCAGTTACTCGGTCACCAAGGTCGAAGAGGCATCGGAATTCGCGGTGCGCCGCGCGCTTGATCTGAAAGGCCATGACTGGGCCGAGGTCGAATCCGACGGCTTGCGCGTCATACTGACTGGCACCGCTGCTGACGAAGCCGCGCGTTTCAGCGCCCTGACCGCTGCCGGCACCGAAGTCGACACCTCGCGCGTTATTGACGAGATGGAGGTCGCACCCACGACCCAATTGGCACCACCCAAGTTCTCGGCCGAAATTCTGCGCAATGACAGCGGTATTTCGGTGATAGGTCTGGTCCCGCTCAGCCAGGACCGCGAGGCTCTGATGGAGCGTTTGCATCGGCTGGACGGGGACAACGTATCTGACCTTCTTGAGACCGCTGATTATCCCAAGCCCAAAGGCTGGGACGAGGCACTGACCTACGCGATCGAAGCCCTTGTTCGGCTTCCGCGCGCCAAGATTTCGGCCAGTCCGGGGTTGGTGAGGATTACCGCTATCGCCGACAGCCAGCAGGAAAAGGAACGGCTTGAACAGGATTTGACGCGCGCTGCCCCACCCAGCCTTAGGATCGGGTTGTCGATCACGGCCCCGCGGCCGGTGATCACGCCGTTTACGCTGCGCTACATTGTCGATGCCGAAGGCGGTCATTTCGACGCGTGTTCGGCGCCTGATCAGGATTCCCGAAACGCCATCATTGCCACCGCCGAAGCGGCAGGGCTGACCGGACCTTACACCTGTACGATCGGTTTGGGCGTTCCATCACCCCGCTGGTCCGAGGCCGCAACGCTCAGCATCAAGGCGTTAGCTCAGATCGGTTTGGGATCTGTGACCATGTCTGACGCCGACATCACGCTGGTCGCCGAGATGGGTACGAACGCCGCCACTTTCGACCGCGTGGTAGGCGAGCTTGAGAATGCGCTGCCCGAGGTCTTCGCCCTTCACGCCGTCCTGCCCGAGCCTGATACCGACGAACCCACAGGCCCGCCCGAGTTTTCCGCCACGCGCAGCCCCGAAGGGCTGGTCCAAATGCGCGGGCGCTTGGGTGATGAAACCCTTCGGGACATGGTCGACAGCTATGCCCGCGCGGCGTTTGGCTCGGAACAGGTTTATACTGCAACCCGCGTTGTGCCTGACCTGCCCACCGACTGGGCCGTGCGCGTCCTGGCCGGGCTTGAGGCGCTGTCCTTACTGCACAATGGCGCTCTGACTGTGACGCCGGACGATGTCATGCTGAACGGCGTCAGCCATGAACCCGACACCAGAGCGCGCATCGCTGGCCTTTTGTCCGACAAGCTGGGCGAAGCGCAGGAATACACACTTTCGATCACCTACCAAAAACCTCCGGAACCCGAAGACGCCCTGCCAGACCCCGAGCAATGCGAAGACCGCATTGCCGAAGTTCAGACGGCCAGCAAGATTGCCTTCGAACCTGGCTCGGCCACGGTGGCGGCGGATTCGCGTGATACTGTGAACCAGATCGCCGACATTCTGCGCGAATGCGGCCCAATCCGGATGGAGATCCAGGGCCACACCGACAGTCAGGGCCGGGAAGAGATGAATCAGCAGCTCAGCCAGGCTCGGGCACAGTCCATCCTAAACGAGCTGCGCGGACGGCGCGTCCCCACCGCAAGCTACACCGCAGTGGGATACGGCGAAACGCAACCTATCGCCGACAACGGCTCCGAGGAAGGTCGCGAAGAAAACCGTCGGATTGAATTCCGCCTGATCCGCCCTGAACCCGTCGCCAATTCCGAGACGGGTCTGGAAGCGCTGGAACAGGACACACAGCCGTCAGAAGACGCACAAACAGACGCCGAAGAAACCGGCGCAGGGGACCAGTAAGTTGAACAGACTAGAATTCATCATCGCCACCGCCGTCATTTTGTTTGCAGCGTTTTGCATGGGGTGGTTCGCCAACTGGCTGGCCCATCGCCTGTCCCGCGTGCGCCAAAGCGACGTGGCCGATCTGGACCGCATGAGCCAGGAGCTGCACGAGGCCGAGGAAACCCGCGATCAGGCCATCACATATCTGCAGCAGCGCGAGGCTGAACTGACCAACCAGCTAACGCAAGCCGAGGCCGAACTGTCCGCCGCCATGGATGGGCTACGCGCAGCAAGGCAAGAGGCCGAAGAGCTGCGCGGGCGCATCAACAACGCAGATTAAATCACCAGCGCGTCAGCGCGTCCTCGTCTTCGTCCTTGGCAGCGACCCAGTCAGCACCAGAATTGGTGATCTCTTTCTTCCAGAACGGCGCACGGGATTTCAGGTAATCCATCAGGTATTCTGCCGCTTCGAAAGCGTCTTTGCGATGAGGCGAGGCTGTGGCCACCATCATGATCCGATCCCCCGGAGCCAGCCTTCCGTGGCGGTGAATCACCAGCACATCGCCCAGCGACCAGCGCGATTGTGCTTCTTCGGCGATCTTGGTCAGGGCGCGCTCGGTCATGCCGGGATAATGCTCGATCTCCATCACGTCCAGATCGCCTGTGGCCAGATCGCGCACAACACCAGTGAAGGTTACGATGGCCCCATTTGCGGCCTCATCCCCGGCAGCAAAGGCGTTGGCCTCGGCCCCCATGTCGAACGGGGCTTCTTGTACGACGATCCGCATCTTAGCCACCTGTCATGGGCGGAAAAAACGCAACTTCGCGCACGCCCGACAAGGGGGCATCAAAGTCCGACAGTTCCTGATCCAGCGCCACGCGCAGCGCCGACAGGTCGGCAAAAGCAGCGGCATAGCGATCTTCACGCGCGGTCAGTTCCGCGACCAGCTCGGATACGGTTGCGGCCTGTGTCTCGACCTTTTCCTTGGGCAGACCGATGCGTTCGCGCACCCATGCGAAATACAGCACATCCATCGCTTAGCTCTCCTTCAGATGGGGCATGGCTTTACGTAGGTAGTCATAGCCGGTGATCAACGTCAGCGTCGCCGCGATCCACAGCAGCCACAGACCGATCCGGCCGGACCAGAACATACCTTCCAGATGCCAGCGGATGTGGTTTACGTCCTCAAGCTGTCCAATGAGAACCTGATCAATGGTCGCAGGGTCCATGCCAAACGTGGCCATGACAAAGTAATGTTCAAAAATTCCCTGTGAAAACAACACCGCAATGGCAAACATCTGCGCTGTGGTCTTCCATTTGGCCAGCTTGGTCACTTTCAAAGTCCCCGCCACATCGCCCAGATATTCCCGCAACCCCGAAACAAACACCTCGCGGAACAGAATCACGGTGGCGGGCAGCACCAGCCAAGGCGTCCAGTGCTCGGTCGAATAGCCCACAAGGATCATCAGCGCGATCACCACCATCGCCTTGTCGGCAATAGGGTCCAGCATCGCTCCGATCTTGGTTTCCTGCTTCCAAGCACGGGCCAGATACCCATCGAACCAGTCGGTGATCGCCGCTGACATGAACAGGATGAGAGCAAACCAGTCGGCATAGGGCCGGGTGAAATACAAAAACATCACGGCCAGACCGGGGGCAGCCATAAGGCGCAGCACGGTCAGGATATTGGGCAAATTCCACTTCATGGAAAAAACTCTACATCGCCGGTTCAGGACATAAAAGATGGACCATTGAAAATCTGACCCGATCACAGGCAGTTGTGGCCTTCGGGGTCAAAGGGTCGCAACCCCAATCACACGGCTTGGCGCGCGCGGGCTTTGCGGTCAGATTGGCGGCTGGCCCAGACAGAGCGATACATGACCCGTCACATTCAAACCGACCCCCGATCGAACCTGATCGGCAGCGCATGGATGATCGCCGCAATGGCACTGTTCGCGCTTGAGGATGCGCTGATCAAAGCGGCCTCGGCGGCGATTTCGATCTGGCAGGTGCTGGTACTGTTCGGCGCAGGCGGTGCGGTGATCTATGCCGTGGTGGCACTGCTGCGCGGCACACGGCTGTTTCAGACCGATGTACTGTCGCGCCCGATGAAGGTGCGTGCGATATTCGAAATCCTAGGGCGGTTGTTCTATGTGCTGGCCATCGCGCTGACCCCACTATCCTCAGCCACGGTGATCCTGCAGGCCACGCCTCTGGTCGTTGTTGCGGGCGCTGCTCTGGTCTTTGGCGAAACCGTCGGCTGGCGGCGGTGGAGCGCCATTCTGATCGGTCTTTTCGGCGTCGTGATCATCATCCAACCGACCGGGGACAGCTTCTCAGCCCTGTCCATCCTTGCGGTGTTGGGGATGCTGGGCTTTGCCGGGCGCGATCTGGCCAGCCGCGCCGCGCCCGCGTCACTGGGGACCGAGGTGCTGGGGTTCTACGGTTTCCTCTGCATCATCATCGCCGGACTGGCCTATCAGTTCTGGGAGGGCACACCGATGCAGCCCCTAAGCGCGCAAGTCAGCCTGCATTTGACCGGCGCAATCGTGATGGGCGTCATGGCCTATGCCTCGCTGATGAAGGCGATGCGCACGGGTGAGGTGTCGTCCGTCACGCCCTTCCGCTATTCGCGGCTGCTGTTCGGGATCGGGTTGGGCGTTGTGATGTTTGATGAGCGGCTGGACCAGACCGTGTGGATCGGGTCGGCGCTGATCGTGGCGTCAGGGCTGTACATCCTGTGGCGCGGGCGGCGGGCCTAGCCCTTGTCGTGAAAGAAATCATAGACCTTCTGCGCCAACCCGGCTGAGATCCCGTCCACCGCCTTCAAGTCCGCCAGATTGGCCCGGCTGACCGCTTTGGCGCTGCCGAAATGGGTCAACAGGGCGCGTTTGCGCGCCGCGCCCACGCCGGGGATTTCGTCCAGAGGCGTCGCCCCAACGGCCTTGGCCCGTTTGGCGCGATGGGTGCCGATGGCGAACCTGTGCGCCTCATCCCGCAGGCGTTGAATGAAATACAGCACCGGATCGTTACGCTTCAGCGCAAAGGCGCGTTGGCCGATGCGGTGGAATTCCTCTTTGCCGTGGTCGCGATCCACGCCCTTGGCGACGCCGACCATCGGGATGTCTTCGACACCGTGTTCGACCATAATCTCATGCACCGCACTCACCTGTCCTGCGCCACCGTCGATCAGCAGCAGGTCGGGCCAATGGCCCTTGTCCCGATCCGGGTCTTCTTTCAAAAGGCGGGTGAAACGGCGGGTCAGAACCTCTTTCATCATGCCAAAATCGTCGCCGGGGGTCAGGTCATCACCCCGGATGTTGAACTTGCGATAGGCGTTTTTCATGAACCCCTCGGGGCCCGCCACGATCATGCCGCCCACCGCGTTGGTGCCTTGGATATGGCTGTTATCGTAGACCTCGATCCGCTCGGGTGGCGTGTCCAGATCAAACGCCTCGGCCACGCCACGCAACAGCTTGGCCTGCGTGGCGCTTTCCGACATGCGCCGTGCCAGCGACTCGCGCGCGTTGCGCAGGGCCCCGGCGACCAGCTCCTGTTTCTCACCGCGCTGCGGCACAAGGATTTCCACCTTGCGACCGGCCTTTTCCGACAGCGCGTCCTGCATCAGATCAGCGTTCTCGACCCCGTCCGACAGGATCAACTGACGCGGCGGCTCCTTGTTGTCGTAGAACTGCCCAAGGAAAGCCTCCATCACCTCGGCAGGCGACACATCCGCCCCGACCCGAGGGTAAAAGTCCTTGTTGCCCCAGTTCTGGTTGGCCCGGATAAAGAACACCTGCACACAGGCTTGCCCACTATCCATATAGAGGCCGATCACATCCGCCTCGGCAACGCCGCGTGGATTGATGCCTTGGGACGTCTGCACCTGCGTCAGCGCGCGAATACGGTCGCGCAGGCTGGCGGCGCGTTCGAACTCCATCGCTTCGGACGCGGCCATCATCTGTTCGGCCAGATCCTCCTGCACCTTGGTCGAGCGGCCCGACAGGAACCGTTCCGCATCCTTGACGCTTTCGCCGTAGTCGGCCTCGGAAATCAACCCCACACACGGCCCCGAACAACGCTTGATCTGATACAGCAGACAGGGCCGCGTGCGGCTGTCGAACATGGAATCCGAGCAGTTGCGCAGCAGAAACGCCTTTTGCAGCTGGTTCAGCGTCCGGTTCACCGCGCCCGCATTGGCGAAAGGGCCGAAATAGGCGCCCTTTTCTTTCTTGGCCCCGCGATGTTTCTTGATTTGCGGAAAGCCATGATCCTTCGACACCAGAATGTTCGGAAAACTCTTATCGTCGCGCAGCAGCACGTTGTATTTGGGCTTGAGCTGCTTGATCAGGTTCTGCTCCAGCAGCAGCGCCTCGGTCTCGGTCCGCGTGGTCAGAAACATCATCGAAGCCGTCGCGGCGATCATCTTCTCGATCCGCCCCGAATGTCCGGGCCGCGTATAGTTCGACACCCGCGCCTTCAGGTTTCGCGCCTTGCCCACGTACAGAACACGACTGTCGGCATCCAACATCCGGTAAACGCCCGGAGAACTGTCCAGCGTTTTCACATATCGCTGTATACACTCGTATCCAACGCTCTGGTTTTCGGAGTTCGATTCGTTCTGGACGGTCATGTGTCTGAAATATGATTCCCTGACCATGGCTGCAATCTTGCGCGCCTCAGATCAAGAGAAAACAAATCCACGGTTTCTGTGGATAAGTATGAAGATAAGTTTCCGGGTATCGCGATTTTCCCTTAATTCATTAAGGATTCCTTGATTTGCACAAAAATTAGGCAATAACTTAACCATTTGTTTTTGTTAATTATTTTTCTCAAACGAGACAAGTGCATGAAAAACAATACATTTTTGTAACGTGTTGGTAACGGAAATGAGAGCGGTGCAAAACTTATCTGAGAATTACCTATTCAACGCCCAAAACATCCGGAGTTTGCCAGCCAAGATGCTGCCCACCATCCACACATAAAAGCTGCCCTGTGACCGCCTGTGCATCCAGAAAATACCCCAGCGCGGCAGTGATGTCTGAAGGGTTCGCGCCGCGCTCCAATACCGTGTTCCGCCGTTGCGCATTGAAGTGATCGACGCTTTGGCGGTGCCCCTGCATCGTGGGACCGGGACCGATTGCGTTGACGCGGATCGCCGGAGTCAACGCTTGCGCAGCAGTGCGGGTCAGCGCCCACAGACCCATCTTGGCGATGGTGTAGGACATGAACTCGGGGGTCAGCTTGCGTACCCGCATGTCGACCATATTGACGATCAGACCGGTTGCAACCGGTTCGCCTGCCGCATCGGTGTCGGGCTGCAACCCTTGTTCAGCCATCGCCTGGGTCAGCACAAAAGGCGCGCGCAGGTTGCTTTCGAGGTGCCGGTCCCAGCTTTGCCGCGTGGCCGTTTGGATATTGTCGTATTCAAAGATCGAGGCGTTGTTGACCAAACAGGTGATCGACCCACCCAATGCCTCGGCTGCGCGGGGCAACAGGGCGTTCACCTGCGCCTCGTCCAGCAGGTCGGCTTGTAGGGCAACAGCATTGCGACCCATTGATCGTATCTCGGCTACGACATCCGACGCCGGTTGTTCGGACGAAGCATAATGGACAGCGACATCATATCCACGCTGCGCCAGATACAGGGCCATGGCCCGGCCAAGGCGAATACCTGCTCCGGTTACAAGGGCTCGGGTCATCGGGGACTCTCCGTCACATTACGCCAGCAATGTGACGATGTAGACCGCATAGAGCAGGGTCAACAGCAAGCCCCACACGCGCGTGATATCTTTCTTGAAAAACACGAACGGGATCAGCAGCAATGAGGCGCCCAGCATGACCCACAGATCGAATTGCAGGAACTCGGGATCAACCGGAATTCGCCCGACCAATGTCGCGATACCGACAATGGCCAACAGGTTGAACATGTTTGACCCGATCACGTTACCTAGCGCAACGTCCGCCTGACGCCGCAACGCCGCCATAACCGTCGTGGCCAATTCAGGCAGAGACGTGCCGACCGCCACCAAGGTCAGGCCGATAATCGTTTCACTGATCCCATAGGTGCGCGCGATTACGGTTGCGTTTTCGACCAGCAGATGCGCTCCCATCGGCAATCCGATCAGACCCAGCAGCAGATAGATCGCGATCTTCCAGTACGGCATATCCGGGTCGGCCTCTTCGAGGCCATCCAGTTCTTCGTCATCGTTGCAAGCCTCACCACAGGCTTTCCGATGGGCATGGGCCTCGCGGAAGGCATTCCACAGGACCAGAGCCAGTGCAGCCAGCAGGATACCTCCGCTGACCAGATTGAATTCGCCCAAGAAAGCCAACCCAATAAACAACACTGTGGCCATGATCATGAAGACATAGTTCTTGCGGCTGTCGCATTCGCTTGTGTGCAAAGTGGCAAGCAACGCTGGAAGGCCCAATACCAGCAGGATGTTGGCCGTGTTCGACCCGACCACGTTCCCGAGCGCAATACCCGGCGCGTTTTCCTTGATCGCACTGATAGCGATCAACAATTCAGGCGCCGAAGTGCCAAAGGCCACAATCGTCAGACTGACGATCAACGCAGGTACGCCCAGACGCAGGCTCAGGTTTACCGCACCACGTACTAGCGCATCTCCTGCCAGCAACAGGATCAGCAATCCGAGGCCGGATAACAGCCATGCCGTCATGTACGGCCTCCTTTTTTGCAGGCGCAGGGGCCTTTACCGATCCTGAACCGCCCGCAGCGCGGACACCGTGCCGATTGCAACCTTTTTTGTCCGGGAAAACGCAGCTTTCCAAACATGGCCAACACGCCCATGGCGATCAGGAAGAGGGTGACAATCTTGATAATCACGTCACAACCCAAAACGCGCATAGGCCGCGCGTTCCTCAAGCCCTGCAATCGCATCCTGTGCCAAGGAAGCACCGAACCGGGACCACAAAGGTTTCCGCAACCCATAGCGCCGGAATTTTACCTTGTCGCCGAACCGCTCTTGCATCTTGGGTTTCAGATGAGCAATCCCGTCGATCAATCCCAATTCCTGCGCGCGACGCGCCAGCCAAATCTCGCCGGTGAACAGATCCTGACTCTCATCCAGTTTTCCATCACGCCGGGTTTTGACATGGGCGATGAAATTTTCGTGAATATCACCCAAAAGGCGCTCTAGCCGGGCCACATCCTCTTTCTTTTCGGGCGAGAACGGGTCGAGCATGGATTTCGACTCTCCGGCCGTATGCACGCGCCGCTCGATCCCCTGACGTTTCAAAAGTACATGCGCGCCAAAGCCGGATGAGATCACTCCGATGGACCCCAGAACCGAACTGTCGTCGGCATAAATTTCATCAGCTGCAGCTGCCAGCCAATACCCGCCCGAGGCGGCGACATCTTCGACAAATGCTATGACAGGAACGTTTAATTCCTCAGATAACCGCCGAATACGCGCGCCGATCAAAGAACTTTGCACCGGTGAACCGCCGGGAGAGTTGACCTCGAGAGCGACGGCGGCGGGTTTGCCTTTGCGAAAGGCTTTCTCAAGAACCGGGGCCAGCGACGTGTCGGACATCGATCCTCGGCCGGCCATTCCGATGGCTCCGGACAGACGCACAATGGCCACGCATGGCTGTTTTTTGACAAAGGGCAGGCTGAGTTTCATGGGAGCCGATGTAGAGTGCGCCATTGTGCTAAACAAGGGACCGTTTGAACGTTAGATGCAGCCGGATCACATTTCCCGGAGTTGATGGGCAAAAATGCAACGCCAAACGCACCTAGCTGCGAATGCGCCAACCGGTTTTGAAAATCCACCAGATGATGCCAAGACAAATGCCTGTAAAGGCCACGATTGCCAGCAGGCTGAAGCCTATCGGCACATCCGCCAGCCCATAAAACGACCATCTGAAACCTGAAATCAGATAGACTACAGGATTGAACAATGTGATCGTTTGCCAAACCGGCGGCAGCATCGAGATCGAATAGAATGTGCCACCCAAAAAGATCAACGGTGTTACCACCAGTTGCGGCACCAGCGACATCTGCTCGAAGTTGCCTGCCCAGATGCCAATTATGAACCCAAGCAATGAGAAACTGAGGCAAGTCAGCACCAGAAACGCCACCATCGCCAGCGGATGTTCGATCCGTAAATCCACAAAAAACGTCGCTGTGATCAGGATCACCACTCCTACGAACAGCGCCTTGGTCGCCGCCGCCCCCACATAGCCGATCACGATCTCGATGAAGTTCACAGGGGCCGAGAGCAGCTCGTAGATCGTGCCAAGGAATTTGGGGAAATAAATCCCGAAAGACGCGTTCGATATCGACAACGTCACCACCGACAGCATGATCAAACCCGGCACGATGAACGCGCCATAGGATACGCCCTCAACTTCTTGGATACGACTGCCGATCGCAGTACCGAAGACGACGAAATACAAAGAGGTCGACAGAACCGGAGACAAAAAGCTCTGTGCCAGCGTCCGGAAAAACCGGGCCATTTCGAACCGGTAAATAGCAGCGATTGCGGACCAGTTCATGCAGGCTCTCCCGACACCAGATTGACGAAGATTTCTTCCAGGCTCGACTGACGGGTCTGCACGTCGCGCAGAATAAGCCCGGCTTGCGCCACATCGTTCAGCAACGTGGTGATGCCGGTGCGGTCGGCATGGGTATCGTAGGTATAGATCAGGGCATCGCCATTGCCATTCAACGTCAGGTTATGCGCTGCAAGACTGTCGGGGATCGACGCGATGGGATCGGTCAGCATGACTTCGATCTGCTTCTTGCCCATTTGCGCCATCAGAGTGTTCTTGTCCTGAACCAGCAGCAATTCGCCTTTGTCGATGACACCAACGCGGTCGGCAATTGCTTCGGCCTCTTCGATGTAATGAGTGGTCAGAATGATCGTGACGCCCGCCTGTTTCAGTTCGGCCACGATCTCCCACATATCCTTGCGCAATTCAACATCAACACCGGCGGTGGGTTCATCCAGAAACAGCACGCGCGGCTCATGCGCCAACGCTTTTGCGATCAGCACCCTGCGCTTCATCCCGCCCGACAGCTCTTTGATGGCATTGCGGCGCTTGTCCCACAGGGACAGCTTGCGCAGGATCTCTTCGATCCGCGCGTCATCTCGACCCAAGCCAAACAGCCCACGCGACAAACGTACCGTGTTCCAGACTTTTTCGAATGGCTCCAGCGCGATCTCCTGCGGGACAAGGCCGATCATCCGGCGCGCAGCGCGAAAGTCGGACTGGATGTCATGCCCTCCGACCGTAACTGTACCCGAACTCGGCGTGGTAATTCCGCAGATGGTTGAAATCAGAGTTGTTTTGCCCGCGCCATTCGGACCCAGCAAGGCCAGAATCTCACCCTGCCGAATGTCCAAAGTCACGCCCTTAAGCGCCTCAAACCCGTCAGCATAGGATTTTCGCAAATCCCTGATCGAAAGAATGGTGGTCATGCTGTTTCCCTGTCCTGACGGCGACCCTACCCCGGTGGGCCAGCACAGAACAGACCCATTCCGCACCGGCCGTTACGCGGATTTTGCCGAAGCCTGCCCGGGCTTGCAATTCGCCGGTATTCCCGAAACCCTGCGGTGATACTTACAGGAGCGGCAAAATGCTGAACGGTTTTCGGATCATCGAATTCGAAGGGCTGGGTCCCGCCCCCTTCGCCGCCATGTTGCTGGCAGATATGGGCGCAGATGTGATCACCATCCACCGCAAGGGAGGGGCAGGAACACCCGGAATGCCCGAGCAATCGGTGCTGGATCGCGGTAAACGGTCGATTGCGTTGGATCTGAAAGACTCAGACGATCTGGACATCACCCAACGCCTGATCGCTTCTGGCGATGCGCTTATCGAAGGATTCCGCCCAGGTGTCATGGAAAAGCTGGGCCTCGGCCCGGCTCCTTGCCACGCCCTGAACCCCAAACTGGTCTATGGCCGCATGACTGGTTGGGGCCAGAACAGCCCGCTGGCCAACACCGCGGGGCATGACCTGAACTACATCGCGCTGTCCGGCGCGCTCTGGTACGCGTCGCAAGCAGGTCAGCCGCCACAGACTCCCGCGACTTTGGTGGGCGACATCGGCGGTGGCGCCATGTATCTGGTGGCGGGCCTCCTGGCCGGCCTGCTACATGCTCAAAAGACAGGGGAAGGCACCGTCGTCGATGCCGCCATCTACGACGGTTCGGCCCATATGATGAACCTGCTGATGAGCCTGCGGCAAACCGAAAATCTTGATGAAATCAGAGGTCAAAGCCTTCTCGACGGCCCCCATTGGAGCCGCACCTACAGCTGCGCCGACGGCGGCTTCATCACGGTGCAATGCCTGGAACCCAAATTCTACGCCACATTCCTGCAGCTACTGGGCCTGTCAGAAGACCCGGGCTTTGAACAGCAGTATGACAGCACGCGCTGGCCCACGCTCACCAAACGCCTTACAGCGATTTTCGCCCAACAACCGCGCGACCACTGGGCACACCTGTTCCACGGCTCAGACGCCTGCGTCGCGCCGGTTCTCAGCCCCGAACAGGCACTTGACCACCCAATGAACCAAAGTCGCCAAACTTGGACAACGCAGAACGGCAACCTGCAAGCTGTGGCCGCCCCACGATTCTCAACCCATGACTGGCAATCAAAACCCAGCCCAAATCGAGACGAACACCGGGCCGAGATTCTCGCCGACCTCGACACCAAAAACTGATCCACCCTTCATCTGGCCAAAAATATCTCGGGGGATGAATTGGCCGCAGGCCAAGAAGGGGGCTGGCCCCCTTCCACCCGGCTTACCGCGCGCGCACCGTATCAATCATCAGCTGCACATTCTCAGGATCAGCATCCGGCGTGATCCCATGCCCCAGATTGAAAATATGCGGCCCCTTGGAAAACGCCTCAACGATCTGCCGCGTCTCATCCACCAAAGCCTGCCCGCCCGTCACCATATGGGACGAGGCCAGATTGCCCTGCACACAGCCATCCACCTGCACATTGGCCGCCGCCCAATCCGGCGCGACCGAATTGTCCAGCGCCACACAATCCACGCCGGTGGCTTTGGCAAACCCGACATAGCCCTCACCGGCCTCGCGCGGGAAACCGATGACCGGAATTCCGGGATGACGTTCTTTGATGGCCTGAGTGATCACACGGCACGGCTCAACCGCATATTTCTGGAATGCCTCGCCCTTCAGGGACCCGGCCCAGCTGTCAAAGATCTTGACCACCTCGGCCCCGGCCTCGATCTGGGCCGAGAGGTATTCGATCGTCGCCAGCGTAATCCGCTCCAGCAGGGCCTCGAACAACGCCACATTGCCCTCGCGCAGGGCATGGGCCGGGCCTTGATCCGGCGTGCCGCGCCCGGCGATCATATAGGTGGCCACCGTCCAGGGCGCGCCCGCAAAACCGATCAGAGTCGTCTCGGACGGCAATTCCCGCGACAGGATGCGCACGGTTTCATAGACCGGAGACAAAGTCTCATGAATCGCATCCACGGGCTTCAGCGCATCGAACTCGGCCTGCTGAGTAATGGTCGACAGGCGCGGGCCTTCACCGGTGACAAACCACAAATCCGCGCCCAGCGCCTGTGGCACCAACAGGATATCGGCAAACAGGATCGCCGCATCGAACCCATAGCGACGGATCGGCTGCAATGTGACTTCGGCCGCCAGCTCGGGGTTATAGCACAGCGACAGGAAATCCCCCGCCTGCGCCCGCGTCGCGCGGTATTCGGGAAGGTAGCGCCCGGCCTGACGCATCATCCAGATCGGCGGCACATCCTGAACTTCACCTGCCAATGCGCGCAGTATCTTCTTTGTCTCGGCCATCTTTGCCCCCAATCATCTGGTTTGCGCCACGGGTCGGCCCTCAGTGGCAATTTGTCAAGCTCTGCCCCCATTGTCAGGGCAATGTGACGCGATTAAAGCTGTGGCCATGACATTGACCCTGCCCTCCCCCGCCCAACCTCTCAAGATCGGCACCCGAGGATCGCCTCTGGCGCTGGCACAAGCCTATGAAACCCGGCAGCGGCTGGCAGCGGCGTTCGATCTGCCCGAAGAGGCGTTCGAGATCGTGGTCATCAAGACCACCGGCGACAACCGCGCCATGATCGACGCAGACCGCCCGTTGAAAGAGATCGGCAACAAGGGTCTGTTCACCAAAGAGATCGAAGAGGCGATGCTGCGCGGCGATATCGACATCGCGGTGCATTCCACCAAGGATATGCCGGTGGAGCAGCCCGCAGGTCTGGTGCTGGACACCTTCCTGCCGCGTGAAGATGTGCGCGACGCGTTCATCTCGCCCAGCCTGAAATCAATCCACGACCTGCCGCAGGGTGCCACCGTCGGCACCTCATCCCTGCGCCGCCGGGCGCAGTTGTTGAATCGTCGGCCTGACCTGAACGTAGTGGAATTCCGAGGCAACGTGCAGACGCGGCTGAAGAAACTGGCGGACGGCGTGGCCGATTGTACCTTTCTGGCCATGGCCGGTATCCGCCGCCTGAACATGGAAGACGTCCCCGCCACCGCCATTGCACCCGAGGACATGCTGCCCGCCATCGCACAGGGCACCATTGGCATCGAACGCCGCAGCGGCGATTCCCGTGCTGCGGGTATGCTGGAAGCGATTCACCACATTGAAACGGGGCAGCGTTTGGCCGCCGAACGCGCATTGCTGGCCGCGCTGGACGGCTCCTGCGAAACGCCAATAGCGGGTCTGGCTGAGATCAATGCGGGTCAACTTCACCTGAGGGGCGAGGTTTTGCGCCCGGATGGGTCTGAGGCGATCACCGAAGACGTTGTAGGATCGATTGAAGACGGCGTCGAAATGGGACGCACCGTTGCTAAAACCCTGCTTGCACAGGCGGGTGCCGGATTCTTTGATTGGCGAAACTAAAAAAATTCACGCAATGTGAACTACTTCACTGCCGTTACCTGATGGGTCAGGCATAACGCTTGCATACCGGTTGTGAAGTCGGCTCGGTCTCAAATAAGTCGAAAGTTTTGTAAGTCTGTACCGTTTTAAGTGGTGTTCGAGGGGGTGAGACCCGATCCTGAGATCCGATCAGTTAGGGCCGTTGTCATTGATTTGACAGCGGCCCGTCCTTTTTTTGCGCAGCATGCGGTCATCTATTGGCAATCAACTCGACCGCCGTATTGACCGCTTCCCTTGTCATTTCAATATCCGTGTCAGTTACCGCCAGGGAAGGGTAGAGCTTTCCGGGCGATTTAAAGATGCCACTCGCCCGTAAGCTGTTGTTGTAATCCACGTTGCGCCGGGGGTCATCGTGCCGAGCGCTGCGATAGTCGCGACACTGGGCATCGGTGAAATAGATATCAAACAGAGTTTCATCGCCACAAACCTGATGCGGGATACCGGCCGCTGTCAGCGCATCAACCTGCATCTGTTGCAATGCGGCCCCTGTGGCCCTCAGACGCTCATAGGTACCTTCACGGCGCAGGATTTCCATCGTTTTCAGCCCTGCGGCCGAGGCCACCGGATTGCCCGACAATGTGCCCAGTTGCATCAGCCAGCCGTCTTCGCCGACCTGCGCCTTGTCGAAATGCTTCATGATCTCGGTGCTTGCGCCCAGCGCGGCCAGAGGGAAGCCGCCGCCGGTGATCTTGCCCAGCGTGCAGATATCGGGCGTCACGCCGTATTTCTCTTGCGCGCCGCCATAAGCCAGGCGGAAACCGGTCACGATCTCGTCAAAGATCAGCAGGACATTGTGTTTGTCGCACAGGTCACGCAGGCCCTGCAGATATCCGGGCATTGGCGGGATGATCCGTTGCAGCGGCTCGACCATGATCGCGGCGATGTCGTCATGTTCATCCAGCAGGGCTGCGACGGCCTCAAGGTCGTTGAACGGCGCGATCAGCATCTGCTCGGCCACGCCCGCCGGGATGCCGGCGCTGTCGGGCACCGCCTGCGGGAAGTTCACGCGGCGGCTGGGGGCGAGGCTCATCTGCGCCTCAGCGCTCATGCCGTGATAGCCGCCTTCGAATTTCAGAATCTTGTCGCGACCGGTATAGGCGCGGGCCAGACGGATGGCGTACATATCCGCCTCACCACCCGAGGCGACAAAGCGCACCTGTTCGCAACACGGCACGGCGTCGATGATCGCCTCGGCCAGTTCGATGCCCCTGGCGTTGTTGGCGAAAAAAGTCATGCCTTTGGGCAGTTGTTCCAGCACCGCCTCCATCACCTCGGGGTGGCCGTGGCCCAACAACATCGGTCCGGAGCCGATCAGATAGTCTATATATTCCGTCCCGTCCTCATCCCAGACGCGACTGCCTTCGCCACGGGCGATGATGATGCCGGGGTCGAAATTGCCAAATCCCCCGGCGGGCAATGCGGCGTTGGCGCGGGCGATCCATTCGGATTGAGTGTTGATCTTGAGCATCTCAGGCGATCTCCAATATCGGGGAACCAAGGATTTCCGGGTCGGGCGTCACGCCCAGACCGGGGCCTTCGGGCGGGGCGATGCGTCCATCCTTGCGGCTGGGCGCATCGGGGCAGAGGCGCGGGGCCACATAAGAGGACAGGTCGCAGGTGTTCATCAGCGATCCCTGCGGGGTCGAGGCGGCGAAATGCAATGAAGCTGCGGTGACGATATCGGACCCCCATGTGCATTCCGCGCAGATCTCGGCCCCCAGATGCACGGTCAGATCGCGCGCGCGACGCATGGCCGAAAGCCCACCGAACTTGGACAGTTTCAGCGCCACGGCATCCATGCAACCCAATTCATGCGCGCGCAGCAGCGACGCCAGATCATGGGCGTTCTCGTCCAGCTTCATCGGCAGGCCTGTTGCTTGCCGGACAGCGGCGCAGTCCTCCAGCGTTTTGCAGGGCTGTTCCAGCATCACATCCAGATGCGCCACCGCCCGCCCCGTGCGTGTAGCCTGCAGGCGCGATGCGCCGCAGTTCCAGTCTCCGTAGACGATTGGCCCCGGCCCCACAGCTTCGCGCACTTTGGTCAGGCGTTCGGCATCGGCCTGCCAGTCGGCTTCGACGCCAAGTTTGACCTGAAACTGGCGAATACCGGTCTGATAGGCGGTCTGCGCGATGCGGGCCATCTCATCGGGGTCTATGCAGGTGATCGAGTGATAGAGCGGCATGTCCTTACGCGTGCGCCCGCCCAGCAAAGCATAGACCGGCTGGCCTGTGGCATGGCCGAACAGGTCCCATAGGGCAAGATCGACGACGGATTTGGCGTAGCGGTGGCCTTGAAGAAACCCGTCGAGCTTGCGCATCGGGGCATCGGCCCCGAAAGGCGACACCCCTAGGATTTCCGGGGCCATCTCGGTGATCGCCGCAGGTACACCATCGGCATATGCGGGCAGGTAGTTTGGGATTGGGCAGACCTCGCCCCAACCTTTCAGGCCAGTGTCGGTTTCTAGGCACAGAACATGGGTCTTGACCGTGGCGCAGGTTTTACCTTCGGCCATGTGATAAGTTTCGTGGCTGGTGAGGTCGACCGACCACAGGGTGAGTTTGGTGATCTTCATGGCCGTCGTCCTTCGGGGTGCAGCGCGTTGTCATCAGAGGGGCCAGCCCCTCTCTTGGCCTGCGGCCAATTCACACCCCGAGATATTTCTAGCCAGATGAAGGGACGGATCATCGCGGGGCCTCATAGGTTGCGGTTGGGGGGCCGAGGGCGTCTTCGTCGGGTTGGACGCCGAGGCCCGGGGCTTCGGGCAAGTGGAGGTGTCCGTTTTTGTTGCGAGGGCCGCGACCGTTGGCGATATCGACGGTGATCATGTCCTGACAGGCCCAGACGGCATGGCAGTTCTGATCGGGAATGGTGGCGGCCAGATGCAGGGCCTCGGAATCGGCAAGAACTGTGCCTCCGGTGGCCATGACGAACATGTCGATTCCGTGGGCCAGCGCGATATCACGCATCCGGGCCGCTTTGGTCAGGCCGCCGACGCGGTTGAGCTTGATGCCAAAGACCTCGGCCAGACCGTCGCGCGCGATGCGGGTGGCGTCTTGCAGGGTGACGAGGCTTTCGTCCACTGAGACGGGTGAGGCGTGGCGGGGGGCGATGGCAGCGATGTCGTCGAGGGATTCGCAGGGCTGTTCGAACATCACCTGCATTGGCTCGCAGGCTTTCATCACCCGCAGCGCCTGTTGGCGGGTCCAGCCGCGGTTCACGTCATAGAGGACAATCTCACCAGGGCGGCGGATGGTTTCCACGTCGCGGATGCGGGCGATATCGCGTTCGACGTCTCCGCCGATTTTGACCGAATGGGCGATGTAGCCTCGGTCGCGGTAGCGGGTCATCACCTCGCGCGTTTCTTCGGCGGTTTTGGCACCGACGGACGAGGCAATCGGGCGCGGGGTGCGGGACCCGCCGCCCATCAGGTCGGCAATCGGCAGGCCCGCCGCTTGCCCGGCGATGTCCCAACAGGCCATATCGATCGGGCTTTTGGCATAGAGGTGACCGGGCAGCGCCGTGTCCATGGCGCGTTCGACCTCGAGCACCCGGCGCGGGTCGAGGCCCAGAATGAAGGGGGCCATGGTCTCGATCCCGGCACGAATGCCCGGGCCGTGGGCGGGCACGTAGGTATGGCCCCAAGGCGTGCCCTCGCCCCAGCCGATCAAGCCAGTATCGGTTTCGATCTTCACCAGCGTTGCGTCCAGCGTTTCGAATTTCAAACGCCCGCCAGACAGCCAATAGGGATGTTCGAGCGGCAGGTCTATTTGGTAGACGGTGATGGTTTTGATCTTCATAGCGCGTACTCTGCCACGGGCGCGCCGAGGCTTTTGAAATCCGGGGTGACACCCAAACCTGACGCATCTGGCGCGTAGAGCTTGCCGTTTCGCGACACAGCCCCACCGCATCCGGTCGAGCGGGTGTTGTAGTTCATCAGGTCTGTCGTGTTTTGCAGGTATTCTTCGGGCGTCGAGGCGGCAAAATGGGCAACGGTGGCAGTGGTGATTTCACCGCCCCAAGTGTCCTCGGCCACCACGGGAATACGGTTTTCAATCAGATAGTCACGCACCCGTCGCGCCTTGCTGAGCCCGCCGAGATTGGAAAGCTTCAGGCAGCAGATCTCGGCCCCCTGATCCGCGACGATGCGCTGCGCCATGTGCATTCCAGTCAGGCATTCATCCAGCTTCATCGGCTGTTCGGCCACGCGGCGGACCTGTTGGCATTCTTCGTAGGTGCGGCAGGGTTGTTCGAGGATAAAGTCCAGATCGCGCGTCGCCCGCGCCACCCGGATCGCATTGTCCACACGCCAGCCCTGGTTGGCGTCGGCCATGGCGGTCTCACCCGGTTGCAGCAAAGGGACCGTGGCCCTGATGCGGTCGATATCCGTGGCCCAATCTGCACCCACCTTGATCTGGAACTGACGGTAGCCCTGATCGCGATAGGTGTTCATCTCGGCCACGGTCTCATCCACGGCCTTCTGCGGTGCCACCCGATACATCGGGGCACCATCGGTCAGTTTACCACCCAGCAACATCCAGACGGGCTGCGCGCTGGCTTGCCCCAGAATATCCCAGCACGCCGCATCGAACGGCGCCTTGGCGTATTCGTGGCCCTGGACCAGATGGTCCATCAACCGTTCGATCCGACCAACCTGACGCGGGTCTTCACCCAGCAGAGATGGGGCGACCAGACCGGCCAAGGCAGGAACGCCCTGAGAATGCGCGACCATGTAATTCTCGCCGCAGGGCGTGAATTCTCCACAGCCCTGCAGCCCTGCGTCTGTATCGATGACCACAACCGAGGCGGTGGCCGTTTCAATCGCGTTTCCCGCCCCCCAGACATAGGCCCCGCCGACATAGGGCAGCCCGGTCTGATAGATGCGGATACGGGTGATTTTCACGGGATCACCACGATATTGCCAGTGTGTTGTTTCGCGATGAAAGCGGCCTGCGCCTCGCGCAGTTCCTCAAGCGGATAGGTCGCGGCAAGAGCGGGTTTGATCTCACCCGCTTCGATATATTTGACGAGGTTCTGCATCACCTGCGGGTCGATTACGGTCGAGCCGGTGAAGGTCAGGTCACGCAGATAGAAGGTGCGCAGGTCAAAATTCACCATCGGGCCCGCGATGGCCCCGGAACAGGTATAGCGTCCGCCGCGTTCGAGTATGTCGATCAAGGTCGGCCAATAGGGGCCGCCGACCACATCTGCGACCACTGTGATCTTTTCGTCGCCCAACGCGGCACGCAGGTTTTCCGGTGCGCGCGGCAGGATCATGTCTGGGCCGAGTTGGGCCACGTCGGCATGTTTCGCCTCGGACGCCATCGCGATGACCCGCGCGCCGCGCCGTTTGGCCAGTTGCAACAAGGCGCCTCCGACACCGCCCGAGGCGCCGGGCACCAGAACCGTGTCTTTTTCAGTGACATTGGCGCGGGTCAGCATCCCTTCTGCGGTTGAGTAGGAGCAGGAAAACGTCGCCAATTCCGCATCCGACAGATCGGAGGTGATTGGCACCGCATTCACGGCCATAGTGGTGGCGTATTCAGCGAACCCTCCATCCCGTTCCGAGCCGTAATAACCGGTTTTGTCCATATTGCCGGGGTCATCCGGGTCGCGCAGCCAACCATCGGTGATCACACGCTGACCGATGCGGGCGGGATCGACGCCTTCGCCGACAGCGACGATCACACCGCATATGTCAGCACCTTGAATGCGCGGAAAGGTGATCGGGTTACCGCCCCAGGTCGGGTCTTCCTCGCCAACCTCCTGAAAGGCACCGCCGGTGGTCGCGTCGGTGACGGTCTTGGAATACCAGCCCGACCGCGTGTTCACATCCGTGTTGTTCAGACCGCAGGCGGCGACCTTGATCAGCACTTCATGGGCCGCAGGTTCCGGGCGAGGCCAGTCGGGGTGCAGAACCATCTGCTCCAACCCGCCATGGCCCATCGTGACCATGGCTTTCATCGTCTCGGGCAGCGTCATTGCGCGGCCTCCAGCACGGCGTCGGTGCGCGGCAGCAGGCTTTGCGGGTCATAGGCCGGTTCGCCCAACACGCGGGCGGCACGGGGTTGGCCGTGGATCACGACTTGCAGGGCCGTGCCGGGTGTGCCGGCCTCGGGCTTAATATAGGCGAAGGCGAGGATCTTGCCGACCGTATGCCCGTAGGCCACCGAAGCGGTCGAACCCACGACGCGACCCTCCAGCATCACCGCCTCGCCACCATGGCCGTCGATCTGGCCATCAGGTTCGATTTCCAGATAGGCGCAGACCCACGGCAGGTCGGTGTTCAGGGTCTTGTCCTTGCCCAGATAGTCCTTGTCGGTGCGCGCAAAACGCAGCACGTCTGCCTCGGCCAGAGTGACTTCGTTGGTCAGCTCGCCCGCACCTTTGAACCCCTTCTCCATCCGCATCACGTTCATGGCAAAGCTGCCATAGTCGGCGATGCCATGCGGTTCTCCGGCCGCCCAAAGCGCTTTGTAGACGTCCAGACAGGCGGCGTTTGGCATGTGCAGTTCCCAGCCCAGTTCCCCGGCATAGGACATGCGGAACGCCCAGACTTTGTGGCCTGCAACGGTGATCTCTTGCGCGGACAACCAGCGGAACCCGGCATTGGTCAGGTCAGCATCGGTGCACCGCGCCAGCACGCCCCGCGACCGGGGACCGTTCAGTGACAAGGCCGACCAATCGGAGGAAAGGGCGGCAATCTGAACATCCTCCTCTGCCCGCTGTTGCGTCAGGTGATCCAACAAGCGTTGCTCGAAGAACGCCGCACAGACCAGATAGAACCGGTCTTCGGCCATGCGGACAATGGTCGTCTCCAACTCAATCCGGCCCCGGCGGTTCAGCATATGGGTCAGTGTGATCGAACCCACTTTTTGCGGCATCCGGTTTGCCGTCAGCCGATCCAGCAGAGCATAAGCACCCGGCCCCGACACCTCGACCTTGGTAAAGGCCGTCACATCCATGATACCGACGCGTTCGCGCACCGCTTTGACCTCGGCCGCGACCATGTCATCGGCAGGGGTACGTCGGAAGGAATAGTGGTCGCGCTGTTCCACCCCATCGCGGGCGAACCAGCGGGGGCGTTCGAAGCCATAGACCTCCTCATGCACCGCGCCTTTGGAATTCAGCAGTTTAAACAGCGGTGACGGCTTGATCGGACGCCCCTCCAACCGGTTGAAATGCGGAAAGGGGATTTCGTGGCGCAGGCAGTAATCCTCCTCGGCCTTGATCACCTGCCAGTTCTTCGTGGCATAGCTGCCAAACCGGCGCGGGTCGAATTCGCGCATCGAGATATCGGCGGCCCCATGCACCATCCAGCGCGCCAGCTCACGGGTCAGACCCGGGCCCCAACCAATACCGATCTGCGTGCCGCAGCAGCACCAGTAATTCCGCACACCCGGCGCAGGCCCGATCAGAGGGTTGCCATCTGGCGGATGCGAGATCGCCCCATGCACGTCACGCTGAATGCCCAGCTCGGCAAAGATCGGCATCCGGTTCAGGCTTTCCTCCAGCCACGGCATCACCCGGTCGTAATCCGCATCGAACAGCCAGTTTTCGTATTCCCACGGGCAATGGTCATGCCAGACCGAGTTCGGGTTCTCTTTCTCATAAATCCCGATCAACCCGCGCTGTTGCTCCATGCGGATATAGCCCGAGACCTTACGGTCATCGCGGATCACCGGCAGTTCGGTGTCCAGATTCTGGAACTCGGGCACCGGTTCGGTCACGAAATAATGGTGCGTCATCGAGGTCATCGGCAGTTGCAGCCCTGACCATTCACCCATCTGCCGCGCATAGGTGCCGCCCGCGTTCACAACATGCTCACACGTGATGGTGCCCATCTCGGTCTCAACCACCCACTCGCCATTCTCGGCCTGAGTGATGTTCGTCGCGCGGCAGTTGCGGAAGATTTGCACCCCCTTCTGACGCGCACCTGCGGCCATCGCCATGGTCACATTGGTCGGGTCCACATGACCGTCATCCGGCGTGTGCAGCGCGCCCAACACACCGTCCAAGTTATAGAACGGATGCAGTTCGGCCACCTTCTCAGGCCCAACCAATTCGATATTGAACCCCAGCGAGCGACCCACCGACAGGGTGTGGCGCAGCCAGTCCATCTCATCCTCGGTATAGGCCAAGCGGAACGAGCCGCAGCCGTGCCATGTGACCGGCTGGCCGGTTTCAGCCTCCAACGCGCCGGAATAGAGACCAATGTTGTAATCCACACATTTGCCCAGCCCAAAACTTGAGGTCGAATGCGTGATCTGGCCCGCCGCGTGCCACGTGCTGCCGCTGGTCAGCTCGGCCTTTTCCAGCAGGACGGTGTCATCGCCCCACCCCTCATGCGCCAGATGATAGGCCAGACCGACCCCCATGACGCCGCCTCCGACAATGACCACGCGGGCGTGGGTAGGCAATTTCTTCTCGGACATGACATTTCCTCTTCCCGAGTCGCTTTTCTGCTCGACAGGCTAATTCCACATTTGTACCATCGTCAATCATGAATGACACAAATGTATCATCAATCGTTCTCGACCGCCTGAGCGCCGAATGGGACGCCCTGACGCCCGAGGCCCAGAAAGCCGCGCGCTATGTGCTGGAAAACCCAACAGATGTTGGGGTTTCGACCGTGCGCGAGATCGCCGAGGCCGCCAAGGTCAAGCCCAACACCTTTGTCCGCATGGCGCGACAAGTGGGGTTCGAAGGGTATGAGGATTTCCGCGCCCCCTTCCGCGATGCGATTCGCCGAGGCGGCGTCTCGTTTCCCGATCGCGCGCGCTGGTTGCAGAACATCGGCAAGACGGGCGAGTTGGGCGGGCTTTACGCCGATATGGTCGGTGCCGCGATTCGCAATATCGAAGAGACCTTTGCCGGGATCGACGCCGCCAGCCTGAAAGCAGCCGCCGAAGATATCTGGGACTGTCGCCAGATTTTCACGCTGGGGGTCGGCGTCAACAACTCGAACGCGCGCAATTTCACCTATCTGGCCTCGACCGGCATGAAGCAGTTCCACGCCATCCCTCGCCCGGGTTCAACCCCGGTGGACGATCTGGCCTGGGCTGATGAACAGGACGTGCTGATCGCCATCACCTGTCACCCCTACCGGACCGAGGTGATCGACGCGATCAAGCTGGCCCGTCAACAGGGGCTGACTGTTGTGGGCATCTCGGACAGCCCGGCCAGCCCGGTGATCCTGAACGCGCAGCACGGCTTTGTCGTGGCAGCTGATACACCGCAATTCTTTCCCTCCTCCGTCTCGACCATCGCCTTGCTGGAAACGCTGCTGTCCTTTGTGGTGGCCGTCTCCAGCGATGAAATCGTCGAGAGGGTTGAGCGGTTTCATCAACGCAGACACCAACTTGGCCTCTACGCGGAGGAGCCCGAATGAACGCACCCCTGACCCATTCACTGGACGCGCGATACTATACAGACCCCGCAATTTTCGCGCAGGAGATGCAGGGCCTTCTGGCCCGAACCTGGCAATTTGCCGGCCACGTGGCGCAGGTGCGCGAACCGGGTGACTACTTCGCGTTCGAGATTGCGGGCCAGAACCTGTTCTGCATTCGCGGTCGCGACGGGGAAATCCGCACATTCTACAATGTCTGCCAGCACCGCGCGCATGAAATGGTCAGTGGCGCGGGCAACACCCGCGTGGTCGTTTGCCCTTATCACTCCTGGACCTACGAACTAACCGGCCATTTGCGGGCCGGGCCTAACATCAAATCCGTTCCGGGTTTCGACCGCAGCGCGATCTGCCTGACCTCGGTCCGGACCGAAGTGTTCAACGGCTTCATCTTCGTCAATCTCGACGATGATGCAGCCCCCATGGACGACTGGTATCCCGGCGTGCGCGAGGAACTCCGCGCCTTTGTTCCTCATATAGACGATCTGGAACCGCTGGAATGGGTCGAGATTCCGGAACACTGCAACTGGAAGGTCAGTATCGAGAACTACTCGGAATGCTATCACTGCCCAACCAACCACCCGACTTTTGCCGAAGGCGTCGTCAAGCCCGAGACCTATGACATTCAACCCGACGCCAGCGGCGGCTATGTCCTGCGCCATACGACCGAGTGTCAGAGCCTCGACAAGATGACCTACCCCATCGACATGTCCGTGCCGCATGCGGGCGACTATCAGTCCTGGTTCCTATGGCCCATGTTCTCGTTCCAGTGTTATCCGGGCAACGTGCTGAACACTTATCACTGGCGCGCGAATGATGCCGATCACTGCACGGTCTGGCGCGGCTGGTACACCGAGGGCGGATCGGAAAGTGCCGTTATCCGCCAACTGGCCGTGCAAGACCGCGAGACAACGGTCGAAGAGGATATCCGTCTGGTCGAATCCGTCCACCGCGGCCTGAAATCCCGCGGCTATCGCCCCGGACCGCTAGTGCTGGACCCCGGCTGTGGAGTTATGTCCGAACATTCAATCGCACGGTTGCAACAATGGATGCGCGACGCCATTGATGGCTGACCTGCCTAAAGGCCAGGAAAATACGTCGATTTTTCTTAGCCCGACGCTTAGCGTACAAACAAACTTCAGAGGTGAAAATGTCAGACCTGTTCAACGAAGACCTGTTTCTGAAAGGCCTGGAACAACGCAAAAACACTCTTGGCGCAGAATATGTCGAAAAGAACCTCGCGGCGGCTGACGACTTCACCCGCCCATTCCAAGAAGCAATGACAGCATGGTGCTGGGGCTTTGGGTGGGGTGATGATGTCATCGACGCCAAAACACGGTCGATGATGAACCTGTCGATGATCGGCGCCCTGGGCAAAATGCATGAGTGGGAAATTCACTGCAAAGGCGCGATCAACAACGGTGTTTCACCAGAAGAGATCCGCGCCATCATCCATGTCATCGGTATCTATTGCGGCGTTCCACAGGCTCTGGAATGCTTCCGCGTTGCCCGTAAAGTCTTGGGCTATTCCTGAACGACCCTATCCAGCGCCTGACACTTCGAAATTCAGCACCGTTCGCACGTACTGGATGTGCCGAATTTTGGTTTGCCTTGCGCCAACTTTTAGCGCGCAGTGATTTGGGACTTCGACAAAGCCCAAACCGCCACACTGCTGGGTTAAAGCAAAAAAATCGCCCGGCCCTTTCGGAACCGAGCGGTAGAGGGAAAACGAAAAGGAGCACATCACGTGTGCTCCTTTTGCATGGTTACTGGATCAGCCGCAGCTTCTGGATGGAACCGGCAATCGACACGAACGAGTCGATGATCTCTTCGCCGGTAACCTCGTAGTAGTGCGAAGGCGACGAGGCGCATGCCTTAACCTCGGCCGCCGCCTGATCTGAAGTTTCAAACGCAACCGCATAGATGATCACGTTGTTCGCCTTGGCCAGCTCACACTGCTGTTTGAACAGCTGCAAGTTGGTAACCTGTGACGATGTAATGGTCGTGTCTTCGGACGGGCGCGAGACCAGCTCGGTCAGACCGTTTTCTTCTTCCATTTCATCAGCTGGGCGAACCTGCGGGCTGGTCCGGCCATCGGTCATGATGACGATGTATTTCGACGTGTCCTCATGATCCCAGTTTAGGGGACGGTTCGCGAATTCAGCCGGAACCTCACCCATGGTGCTGAGATAGGCAAAGGCATCGCGCGAGGACGGATCAAGCAGAGCCAGCGCATATTTCAGGCTGTAATTGGTGCCAGTGCCGTCGAACAGACGCAGATTGTCAATAAAGCTGTGCAGAGTGACCTCGTCGTTCTGAGCGTATTTGATGCTCATCTCGTCATCCGGGCACCAACCCCAGTTCTGCGTGGTCTCGTCATAGTCCCAATTCACGAAGTACGGCACCTGCTCGGTCGAACCGGATGGCAATTGCGACGTCATGAAATCGGAATATGAAAGTTCCAGACAGGACGATTCATTGTTCGGGATGGTCTGGTAGTACGAGTGGAAATCATTGAACTGCAATTCAGCATCGACATTGTTGAATTTCGTTTCGCTGGCTTCCGTGTCACCCGTGACGCTGAAGTATTCGGTCTTTTGACGACCACCCTTGATCGAAGCACCAACCAGTTCTGCGTCTTCGGTCAGGACAGAGTTCTCGATGGCGAAATCCTTGACGTAGTAATAGTAGGTGTCGACGTCGTCTTTGTCGAAACCATCCACGTCGTTGTCCGGAAAGCCTTCAATCTTTACCGAGTAATCCGGCGAACCGTCGCCGCTTGTGTCAAACCAGAAGACAACGTTGGAAATGTCCTGCTTCCAGGTCGGGAAATACCCCTCTTCTGTGGTCGTGCCAAACCGCTCACCACCCAGGTATTCGAACATCGTCGACCCCGGGTTTGTTTGACCAGCAAAGGGGATGACATTGATCGAAGTCTGCTTGTCCGCCTTGGTCCCCGTTGTGGGGTCTTCATTTCGGCTGAGGCTTTTGGTGATGAACGCCTTGGCTGCAGCTTGCATCAAGTCGACACGGTTGTTGCTGCCCATACTGCCCGAAATATCCAGCACCAATGAGATCTCGGTATGGGGCGCAGCTTCATTGGCCGCGGCTCCGATACCCAAAGGAATAGAGTCGATACCACTCAGGCGCATGAACTTTGTATCGTACTCTGCCCCGATCGCTGCGGCGACCGTCCGGTCCTGAAACGCCTCTTGAACAGCTACTGAGCTTTGGTAATCCGACAGCCCCTGCGCCGCCAGATGCGCATTAACCACTTCCTCTGGTGGGAGTGTCTGCTCGAGGTTGGCGGCAGCAAGCACCGCATTGTCAAGAACCCACTGTAGCTTCACGCGGTCGCGCTCATAGTTGGCGACATCAACTGCGATTCCCGTCGCGGCCAACAACATAAGAAAGACGAAAAGCGCAAAAATCGTCAAAGCGCCATCTTCGCCAGTGGCGAAACGTCCCTTTTTAATAGGACCACTTAAAATTGAGTTCAGTTGTCTTCGAGTCCGAATTCTGGGCATTTGAATCTCCGGGGCAACGTAAATTTTTTTCACCATTGCCTGAGATTTTGTCTCCAATTTGCCACAAATCGGGTGTTTAGATTACAATAAGTGAATGTGAAATGAACTCAAAATTAACAAAGGTTTCCTGCAGAAAAATTATCAAAATAATCGTCTTATAACAATTAGTTAATTAAATTCTCACTGCATTGAGAATCCCCCTGTTCGGTTCATTTTCAATTCAGACTTTAAAAAAATTGCTCGAGAATTGCGATTTTTGGGGCGGGCTGGAACAATTGGAAAACTCCCAAAAACCAAAGCCTATTGCCTACGCCGGGAACGGCGGCGTCGATTCGGCGAGTTAAAGTGGCGTTGTTCTCATTTCAGCGACAACTTTAACAGAAGTTGAATAATGTATTCGCACTTCATTCAATCAGGTTTTGGCACAATTCATATTAATTGAATCTGCACACCTTGATCGCCCCGACATTCTGCAAAGGGAATAACATGACAAAGTCTGCCATATTGATTGCAACACCGTGGTCTTCGGTGGAGCGATACACATTTAAGTCGGTCAGGTGCAGCAGCAGCCCTGCGGTGGGAATGCGGGGTCGTGAACGTTTTCCTCCGATCAACATTGCGCTTGCGGGCATCGTCAGAGAAATGCGGTTTCAGGAAGAAAACAAACCCGCCGCGCCCGAGTGATTTCGGACCAACATTCTGGCGCTGTTCGCCCCAAAAAGGGAAAAGCCCGCTCATAATAAGAGCGGGCTTTAATTCGCGCCTAGAGTGAGTACGGGTGCGCGATCCTTTTCGTCTTCAGTTCACATCCATTAGTCGATTACCGGGCCAGCCAATGTTTTGTAGGTGGATGATAAAGGCTGGCCCGGCTCTCGTTGCCTCCGTGAGATTCAGGGCAATGAGATCGTGTCTTGTTCGAGCCCGAGCATAGCTCGCACCGTCGCCTCCACTTCGTCGGTTACAGGTTTGTTCGCTGCATCTTCAAGCGCCTCACGCTCGAGGTCTGGCTGCTGTTCAACCTGCTCAGTTAGATCTTCAACTTCTGCAACCGCATCGTTGTAGTCGACAGCATCCTGCAGCTCATCCGCAATTTCCTGCTCCTCGTTTATGGCTTCCGCAAGCTCTGCTTCTGCAATGCCCAACGCCTCTTCGATTGCTTCATCCTCACCACCGGCATCCGCCAGGTCTTGTTCCAAATCGTCGACAACCTCTTGTTTCTCGTCGACATTTTTCTGCGCTTCATCAAGCGCATCTTCGATCTCATCGATTGCACGATCGGGCTGCTCCAGGCCCGCAAGCGTTTCGATCGCTTCTTCCAAATCCTCTTCGAGGGCAAAACCTGCCAGCACGGTATCACGATAGATTGCGATCCGGCCGACACGGGAATTCGGAGAGGCATTCAACAACGCTGTCGGGCTGGCATTGGCCGCGTTCAAGGCACCAAGTTCAGAAGGATGGGCCTGAAGAAGCTCGGACGCTTTGACCTTTTTGCTGCGGCCCTGTGGCCGAACAGATGTTGTCACTTCGGTCACGGCATCTTTCTGCCGAGAGCCAGAGGATACGGAACGGCTGGACTTGGACGGCTTCTTGGACGACTTATTGCCTTGGAAAAAACCCTTCAAAGAGAAGCCTTTTCCCCCAAGCGACTTATTTCCCGACCCCGCGGTTTTCTTACCGCTACGGTTGAGTCCCCCTTTACCTTTTGCGCCATCATTTTTGCCTGCGCCTTGGCCGCCATTTCCTTTGCCGCCGTTACCTTTTTCTCCACCGTTACCGCCGCCATTGCCTTTACCGCCACCGTTGCCCCCGCCATTGCCTTGCCCCCCTTTGGCAAAGGCGGGTTCAGGCACCGCGACCGTCATAACAACAGCAGCAGAGCCAACTAAGGCCACGGCAACAGCAGAAGCTTTCAGGAGGTTTGTCGTCTTGATCTTCATGTTCATTTACTTTGGCTCTCGCGGATCGAAATATTCCGAACGACAGCCCCCACTTAGTCGCCAGAGGCAGAATCACCCCTCTGACCGCATTTGACGTGATGCACACTGAACACACGAAAAACTGTTTGTTCATCACAAGTTCACATAGAATTAATTAATCTTTAGGGTGATCTTCGCAAAGACAGTGACCGTGATGTTAAAGCTTGTAGCAGTAACGCTTTTTGCCACCCTTCTCATGACTGGTGAGGGGTTTGCTGACGCGCGCGAACTTAAGCAGTCCGAGTTACGCCAGGCGACAAAGACTGGCAGTGCAATTCGGTTGAAAAGAGTTATTCGCGGCGTTGAAAAAGTGTTTGGCGGCACTCCTGTGGACGCACGCGCGTTTCAAACGGACAAGGTCTACTACCGGATTCTGGTCAAAAAACCCAACGGCAGCATTATCAGTGTTATTGTTGATGCCCAAACCGGCGTTGTCGTGTCGAATCGATCTAGCGTTGGTCGGCAAATACGCGAAGCGGCTCAGGCGAATACCGGCAAATCAGCCAATTCCAAAAGCCAAGCTGGAAACCGGGCCAACAGCGGAAACAACAATGCTGGTGGAAACGGCAACGGCAACTCCGGTGGTAATGGCAACGGCAATTCCGGCGGCAACGGCAACTCCGGGGGCAACGGTAATGGCAATTCCGGTGGCAACGGCAACTCCGGCGGCAACGGTAATGGCAATTCCGGTGGCAACGGCAACTCCGGCGGCAACGGTAATGGCAATTCCGGTGGCAACGGCAACTCTGGCGGCAACGGTAATGGCAATTCCGGTGGCAACGGCAACTCCGGCGGCAACGGTAATGGCAATTCCGGTGGCAACGGCAACTCCGGCGGCAACGGTAATGGCAATTCCGGTGGCAACGGCAACTCCGGCGGTAATGGAAATGGCAATTCCGGCGGCGGCAACAGCGGTGGCGGTAACTCCGGCGGCAACGGCAACGGAAATGGCGGACGCGAAAGATAACCGATGAACATTTCGCCGAAGCATTGTAGTTTTCACCTATGAGAGTATTGCTTGCAGAGGATGAGCCGCATCTTTGCGCTCAGGTCAAAAAACTTCTGAACGCCGAAGGCCGGGTTGTGGACGTAGCCCACAATGGGCTTGAGGCGCTTCATCTTGGATCAACTGAACCGTACGACGTGATCGTTTTGGACGTCGGTCTGCCGGAACGGGACGGTATCTCGGTTTTGCGGGAATGGCGCGCGAACGGCGTCAAGACACCTGTGCTGATCCTTACTGCACGGGATGGCTGGAGCGAACGGGTCGACGGTCTGGATGCTGGCGCCGACGACTACATGACCAAACCCTTCCATATGCCCGAGCTGGCAGCCAGAGTGCGTGCGATCCTACGGCGACAAAGCGGACAGCTTAATCCCCTGATCGAGATGGGGGGCGTGTCACTGGATACCAAAAACGGACGAGTAACCGCGAAAGATGTTCCGGTTGATCTGACTGCACAGGAAATCGCTGTGCTGACCTATCTGGCGCATAACCGGGGCCGTCTGATCTCGCGCACCGAGCTTTCCGAGCATATTTACGAATATGATGGTGATCGGGATTCGAACACGATCGCTGTCTTCATCACACGTCTTCGAAAAAAGCTGGGTCCCGAACTGATCAAAACCGTACGCGGGCGCGGCTATATGATCGACAGCGCCTGATGCTGTCACTACGGGAACGAGCCCTGCTGGGCGGCGTTGCCACGGGTGCCATCTCGGTTGCGGTGGGCACTTTGGCAGTTCTATCCTACATCAACTCAAGGGTTTCGGATCAATTTGACTCCAATCTGCGTGACCGCCACACGCAGCTCGTTGTCGGGCTAAGTGTCACGACAGACAACCCGGATGCATTGCAGGATCTGATGTTCGATCCGGCCTATGGCACACCTTATTCAGGGCGGTATTGGCAGGTGACCAACGAAGGGGATGAGGTATTCACCTCAGCTTCTCTGTTCGATGAAACCATCGCGGAACCTGTCGCTGCCACGGCGTCTGCAACCTTCTGGAACACAACCGGCCCTGAAGGTGAGGCTCTGCGCAGTATCTATCAGGAAATCTCGTACGAGGACGGAACCGTATGGGGCGTCAGTGTCGCCGAGAGTCGCAACGAGCTCATTGCCGAGCGCCGGGCCGCGCAGCGCAGCCTGCTGCCGGTTTTTACTCTGGTCGGCCTGATTGGGGTCGCTGGATCTTTGCTTTTGGTGTCTGCGATCATGGGTCCTCTTCGCAAACTTCGTACGGATGTTGCACATCGCTGGGACACGGATGAGGGGCTCAAGCCTGACGACTATCCTGATGAGGTGTCGCCATTGGTCGACGACCTCAACAAACTTTCAAGGCGTAATCGGGATATTGTATCAGGGTCGCGTCGACAAACTGCCGACCTCGCGCATGCG
This sequence comes from Ruegeria sp. R8_1, assembly GCF_017743815.1. Lineage (NCBI taxonomy): Bacteria > Pseudomonadati > Pseudomonadota > Alphaproteobacteria > Rhodobacterales > Roseobacteraceae > Ruegeria > Ruegeria sp. R8_1. The sequence goes on from NZ_JAGHRL010000003.1 coordinate 351,172, forward strand.
CTCAAGACGCCGACGGCGATCCTTCGCAATGAATTGAGCAGCCTAGCTGAACATGGCGCCACGATCGACACCGCGCAGGAAGCACTGGACAGGATAGACGCTCAACTCAGTCGTTCATTGGCACGAATGAGGGCTATGAACACAGCCGAACTTAGCCATTCGCGCGCAGATCTGTCCAATTCGGTGGACCGGTTGTCGCGCCTGTTTTCTCGCATGGCCGAACGTGACGGCAAAGAGTTCGAAGTCATTCGACAAAAAAACCTTTGGGTCCGGATGGATCCCCAGGACATCGAGGAAGTCCTGGGTAACTTGATGGACAACGCTGTCAAATGGTGTCGTCAAACTGTGCGTGTTTCGGCGATGGCCAAAAGGAACAGTATTGAAATTCATATCGAGGACGACGGACCGGGTATCCCCGAGGATGACCGACGCGAAGCTCTTCGATCAGGCGGGCGACTAGACACCTCTGTCGCTGGTACGGGACTGGGGTTGGCGATTGCGGTCGATTTGCTCAATGCATACGGAGCCAAGCTGGATCTGGGCAGTTCAAAGGCGCTGGGCGGGTTGGAATGTCGTGTTGTGATCAACTCGATGCACAAGAAACCATAAAAATAGGCGGAAGAGCACACGCATTCTGTGTTGATGGCGGAGACGAAGACAGCCATTTTGTCGACGCATCGTACGTCAAGTAATTCCCCAACCTATTGATAATAAATATATTTCATGGACTTCCCGCTGCAACCCATTGCACCTTGTCGCAACTGATATCAGTACTTTTGGCGGGTAAGGTGAGAGGTATGTGTGCCAAAAGTAGCGAAAGAACTGTCTGCGCTTGATGTGAAGAGATTGAAGCATCTGGGCAGCGCCGGAAACTCCACCGTCGCAGTGGGAGGAGTGTCAGGCCTCTTGATGCAAATCACCCCCAATGGCGGACGTACATGGCTTCTACGTGTATCTGTAGCAGGTAAAAGACGAGAAATTGGCTTAGGCGGCTATCCTGATACTTCATTATCCCAAGCAAGAGAACGTGCCGGGAAGCGAAGGATCAAATCAGACGAGGGATTGGCCCTGTAGAAGAACGTAAGTCTGCAAAAAAGCACTCGTCATGCCCCAAAGGCGAGGGTTGTCTTTTGCCGAAGCAACCAAGAGATGCCTCGCGGCAAAACTGGATGCATTCAAAAACGAAAAGCACCGCGATCAATGGCGCAACACCATCAACACCTACTGGTTATGAATCCTGACCCTAGAGCGGCTCGGACATCTGCCGGTCTTTCTCAGGAAGAACTCGCGCATCGCGCAGGGGTTAGCATTCGATACATCTCGCTGTTGGAAAGTCGAAAGCATCAACCAAGTTTGGCCACGCTAAAGAGTCTAAGCGATGGTCTGGAAATTACTTTGGTTGCGTTTGTTACGGACGTTCAGGATCGGTATTCGTTGGCCTCGTCCAGTGATCAAAAATGACCAATAATTTAACATAATTTAGCTTACCTCTGATTTCCGCCTTGAGGCTCGTCCTCAACATATCTGCGAAGCGCGTCGATGTCCGAAATTTCAGCGTGGCTTCGATCTATCTGCACCCCAACCTTTTTAAGCCTTGAAAACGCGCGGCTCAGGCTCTCGGGCTTCATTCCCAAACGACCGGCGATCAGCATCTTGTCATATGGCAGTGACACCTCGCAACCACCCTCATCGCTGTCGCAAAGATTCAACAAGAACTCAGCGACCCGCTGTGCGCCAGTTTGAGCCTTGAGCTGTTCGAGCTGAGCGACCAACGAATGCAGGTGCGTAAATGTGGACGCCAGGATGGAAATTCCGATTTCAGGGTCCTCTTTCATCAACGAGATCAGGACCGGGCTGGGAATATGCATCACTTCACAGTTTGACACGGCTTCGGCTGAAACGGGGTATGGTACGTTTCGCAACGCCACCGCCTCGCCGAAACTGTCACCGCGTTTGAAAACGCTGACGACGGCCTCGGCACCGTTAGGCGTCATGCGGAAAAGCTTGACCCAACCGGCTATGACGACATGAACGGCTTTTGCGGTTTCTTCCTGCAAAAAAATTGTCTCGCCCCGATCGTACTGCCGCCATATCGCGTGGCTCAGCAGCGTTTCGACGTGCTGATCCGGAAAACTGCGCAGCAAAAGCGACTGACGCGCGATTGCCTTTTGTGCTTGATGTGGCACGAAAACTCCCCCGATATCATTTTCTGCAGCCTAAAACCCAAGACCTGCCGATACTGTTCTTAAGCTATGTCAATCTGAAGCGGCCGCGTCAAACTTATGATACCGGGTTAACTTGACAATAGTCATGTCGTGACACGTGCGCCTGACCTATCTTTGGTCCAAAGCCAGTAATATCGGGAGCCCGTCAGATGGATTACGAGCGATTCTTCACTCAGAGCCTTGATGATCTTCGGAACGAGGGTAACTACCGCGTTTTCATAGACTTGCAACGCCGCTGTGGGTCATTCCCGAACGCGCGCCAGACGGACGGATCAACCCAGCGCAACGTGCGGATCTGGTGTTCCAACGATTACTTGGGCATGGGTCAGCATCCTGCGGTTATCACCGCCATGCACGACGCGCTGGATCGCTGCGGCGCGGGCGCAGGTGGTACGCGAAATATCTCGGGTACTACCCATGACCACGTATTACTTGAGGCGGAACTAGCCGATCTGCATGGCAAAGAGGCAGCGCTTTTGTTCACCTCGGGTTATGTTTCGAACTGGGCGGCGTTGGGGACGCTGGCTGCAAAAATCCCTGGTCTGATTGTTTTCTCTGATGCGTTGAACCATGCCTCGATGATCGAAGGCATCCGCCACTCACGGGCGCAGAAGGTGATTTGGAAACATAACGACCTAAAAGATCTTGAGGCCAAGCTGGCCGCAGCCGATCCCCACGCCCCCAAGCTGATTGCCTTTGAATCCGTCTACTCGATGGACGGCGATATCGCGCCCATCAAAGAGATCTGCGATCTGGCCGATAAATACGGTGCGATGACCTATTTGGATGAGGTCCACGCCGTTGGCCTTTACGGCCCCCGTGGTGGCGGCATCGCCGAGCGCGAAGGCCTGATGGACCGCCTGACCGTGATCGAGGGCACTCTGGGCAAGGCGTTTGGTGTGGTGGGCGGCTATATCGCAGCATCCGCCGCGCTGTGCGATTTCGTCCGCAGCTTTGCCAGCGGCTTCATCTTTACCACCGCCCTGCCCCCGTCGATTGCGGCAGGGGCTGCGGCCTCGATCCGGCATCTGAAACAGTCGAGTTTGGAACGCAACCTGCAAAAAGCCCGCGTCTCGCAGGTCCGGGCGCGGCTGGACGCCGAAGGTATCCCGCATCTGCCCAACCCCAGCCACATCATTCCGGTGATGGTGGGTGACCCGGTGAAATGCAAGTTCATCTCGGACACGCTGTTGGAGGAGTTCGGCATCTATATCCAGCCGATCAACTATCCCACTGTTCCCAAAGGCACCGAGCGTTTGCGGATCACGCCCTCGCCCGTGCATACGGATGCGGATATCGATCATCTGGTCGGCGCGCTGTCCGCCCTGTGGCAGCGTTGCCAGATCGCGCGGATGCCGATGGCGGCACAGTAATCCAAAGCGCCCCTCGCTTGGAAAGGGCCGTCCTGCGGGGCGGCTTTTTCTGATGTCAGATCAGGTAAAGCGCAAAGATCAGAACCGAAAACGCGGTAAACACAGCGGTGAAGCCACGCAACCACGCGGGGCTGTGCGTCAGATCCAAATAATGCGCCAGGATCACGCGGGCCTTGATCAGCGCCAGCAGCAGGATACCCGCGCCCAAAACCGCCGCAGGCAGATGCAGCGCTGTCAGGGCCGCAGACCCGAGGCTGAACGCCAGCAGAGCAAGCCATGCGCGCGTCAGGTGATATCCGTGCGACCCCTTCATCCCAGCAGGTAGATCACCGGAAACAGCATGATCCAGACCAGATCGACCATATGCCAGAATTGCGCGCCTGCTTCGATGTTTCGCGGGTCATAGCGCCACGCGACCAGCAACAGGATCAGCACGCCGGCCAGCACATGTGCCGCGTGAAAGCCGGTCAGCAGATAGTAGAACAAGAAAAACGGATGGGTCTCGAAACTGATCCCCTGCGCGGCCTTGTCGGCATATTCGGCCCCTTTGATGATCAGGAACACGACGCCCAGCATCGCCGCCCCGATCAGTGCCAATCGCGCAGCATCCTGGCGCGTTGTCTGTCGCCAATGCAACGCCATCGCCGCCAGATAGCCCGATGTTACCAGAACCCCCGTATTCAGCGCGGCACCCGTGCGGTGCAGATGCGACTGCGCCTCGGCAAAGCCCGCTGGATCGGTCAGGCGCACGCCCATGAAGGCGATCAGCCCCGCGCCGAAGACCAGCAGTTCCGAGACGATCAGCACCCAAATCAGCAACTCGCCCGGAAGGTCGTCGATCAACGCGCTGTCGCTCATGCTCCGACCAGTTGGCGGTAGATCTGCGGCAGCGCCATGGTCAGGCGATGCGGGTCGGGGATGACGGCAAAGCCCCCCTGCCCGAACATGCGCGGGAACCAGCTTTTGCCGGTTTTGTCGATCGTGACGCCAAAGACCGATTGCCCGGCGCGGCGCGCCTCGTGCACGGCCTGGCGGGTGTCTTCGATCCCGTGGCGGCCTTCATAGTGGTCCAGATCGTTGGGCTTGCCATCGGTGATCACCAGCAGCAACCGCCGTTTGCGCAATTGCGCCGCCAGATCGGCCGAGCAATGGCGGACCGCTGCCCCCAACCGCGTATAGTGGCCGGGGCGCAGCGAGGCGATACGTTGTTCAACCAGCGTGCCCATCGGTTCATCAAACCGTTTGCACCTCTGTACATAAACACGCTGGCGTTTTAGCGAACTGAAGGCATGAATGGCGAAATCGTCTCCGCAAGCGTTCAGCCCCCACGCCAGGGCGGTCAGCGCCTCGCGTTCGATGTCGATCACTGCGCGGCCCGTGACGGCGCTTTCGGTAGAGCGGCTGACATCCAGCAGGATCGAGACCGCCAGATCGCGTGCCTCGGGACGGGACTGCATCCAGATACGCTCATTGCCTTCACCGCTAGCGAGGCGGTCGACCTCAGCACGCACGGCAGCTTCGATATCCAGCTGATCGCCATCCAGATGGCCCCGCGTCATAACGCGGCCCGGGCGCAGGGCCTCGAACTGGCGTTTGACAGCACGGATGCGGCGGGCGGTGGCGGGGTCTTTACCAAATTCGGCGGCATCTTCGCGGATCTCGGCATCGGAGAGTAATACGTTCACGTGATCGGGCAGGTACTGACCGGTGCGCACATCCCATTCGGGATAGAGGATGCGGCCAGACAGACGCTCGCGGTTCACGTCTTCAGGTGCGAGGTCGAGATGCAGTTTCAGTTTGGTGGGTGGGGCTTTGGATATCTGGCCCAACCCGATCTCTTCCTGATCGTCGGCAGCTTTCTTTGCGTTGTCGGGGTCGTCATCGTCGATGCGGCGGTTGATATTCAGGAACTCGGCCCAGCTCAGGATCGCTTCGAACTTGTGCAGGATGAAACTGTCGCTGCGCTCGGCCTGATCCGATTTACGACGGCGAGCGCGGTGGGTTTTTTCGCCGGATTCCTCGGGTTCACCTTCAGTATCGGGGTTTTCGACCTCGTTATGTTCGGAAAATCCAACCGCGCGCAGGTCCGGCCACAGGGGAACGGGGCGAAAGGGTTGATAGCCGCGCGGGGCCTCAGCCTGAAGGACCAGATACGCACGGGCCCGGTCGGACAGCGGATGGGGATCACCCAGCATGTTGCGGATGATGCTTTCAACCGCCGCCTCGGCGGGGGGCAGATCGGGGACGTTGCGTTGATGCAGCAGGCCCTTGCACAGTTCGGCATATAGCGGGCGCAGGCCGGGGGCGTCTTCAAGGGTGTCCCTGACCATCTGCCGGGCCGCAGCCAACGCGCGCAAATCAGCCCGTAGCGGGTCGGTTTCGTCCGTGCGGGTTCCGGCATGGGCCGCTGCGGCGGCCAGCCAGACATAAAGCGCGCCATTGGCCTCGCGCAGCGGATAGACCGCCAACCGGTCGGGCAGGCGCAGTACTTCACCGTCGAACGAGGCGCGCGGCATCAGCTCGGCCTCGGTCGCCAGTTTGCGACGCCAGCTTAGGCGGTGGCGTGAAATCTCGGGTGAGACCGGACGCAATTCAACGCCCGGGCTACCCCCAAGTCCTCGGAAGAGGACGGCCAGCCGCCCCGCGACCTCAGAAAGGTCGACCGCGGCTCCATCATGCACCAAAGGTGCATCGAGGCGGCTGGCAAGGGTGTGCCACAGTTTCCCGATCGTTTCTTCGGGTTCCCATGGCTCAAAATCGATCCTGACCATCGGCCGGCCTCACCCAAAGACAGCCGTGACAAGATCGAGGAGCCCGCGTTTGATGTCCTCATCATCCGTCAGAGGTTCAACCATAGCGGCAAGGATGGCGCGGTCGGTGGACATGCCCTGTGCGATCAGCGTCGCGGCATAGACAACCAGACGGGTGGAGACGCCTTCCTCAAGGTCCTGACCCTTGAGCCCGCGCAACTTGTTCGCCAGCCGAATCAGTGGCTTGCAGCGTTCCAGCGGCAGGCCACTTTCCTTTGCGACAACTTCGGCCTCCATTTCAGGCGACGGGAAGTCGAACTCCAGCGAAATAAACCGCTGCCGGGTCGAGGGTTTCAGGGTTTTCAGGATATTCTGGTATCCGGGGTTATAGGATGCGACCAACATGAAACCAGGCGCGGCCTCAAGCTCTTCGCCAGTGCGGTCGATCGGCAGGATGCGCCGGTCGTCGGTCAGCGGGTGCAGCACGACGGTCACGTCTTTGCGGGCTTCGACCACCTCATCAAGGTAGCAGATCGCCCCTTCGCGCACCGCGCGGGTCAGAGGGCCATCAACCCAGACGGTTTCGCCGCCCTTCAGCAGGTAGCGCCCGATCAGGTCGGCAGCGGCCAAGTCATCATGGCAGGCCACGGTATAAAGCGGGCGGTCAAGCTTGGCGGCCATATGAGCCACAAAGCGGGTTTTGCCGCAGCCTGTCGGGCCTTTCAGAAGAACCGGCAGGTCGTTGTTGTACGCAGCGCAGAAGACGTCGCATTCATCGCCTTGGGGCAGGTAGAAGGGGGCGTTTGCCGCCCCCTCGTTCAGTTTCATGGAGCCATCCATATCCATCACTCCGCAGGGGTTTCGGCTGCGCCGGGTTCAATGATCTCTTTCCGGGGAACCCAGACAGAGTAGATGAACAGCAGTGCTCCAAGGACAACCACCACACCAGAGCCCAGACGCATCCAGTAGAAGATTGCAATCTGGTCCTGTACGTCCATGAAGTAGTCGCCAATCACCCGCTGCATGTGTGTTTGCACGGTACCACCGAAGGTCAGGACGAAGGTCATGAAGACCATGCCTGAGGACATCAGCCAGAAAGAGGCCATGTTCATCACCTGATTATACGGATCACGGTTTTTCAGGATCGGCATCGCATAGCTGAAGATCGCCAGATTGAGGCAGACATAGGCACCGTAGAAGGCCAGATGACCATGGGCCGCGGTGATTTGCGTGCCGTGGGTATAGTAGTTCACCCCGTGCAGCGTATGCAGGAAGCCCCAGACACCGGCACCGAAAAAGGCCAATGTGGCACAGCCCAGCGACCACAGCAGCGCGGCCTTGTTGGGATGGTCCCGGCGGCCTTTCCAGACCATGACGAAGGCGAAGGCCATCATCGCGAAGAACGGGATCACTTCGAGGCTCGAGAAGATCGACCCTATCCACTGCCAGTAACCGGGTGTACCGATCCAGTAGTAGTGGTGCCCTGTTCCAAGGATGCCCGAGAACAGCGCGGCGGCAACGATGACATAGAGCCATTTCTCGACGATCTCACGGTCCACGCCTGTCAACTTGAGCATCAGATAGGCCAGGATCGAGGCCATGATCAGCTCCCACACGCCTTCGACCCAAAGGTGTACGACATACCACCAGTATTGCTTGTCCAGGGACAGGTTGCCGGGGTTGTAGAAGGCAAACAGGAACAGCAGCGCCAGACCCCACAGACCCAACAGAAGGATGTTGGTAATCGCGGTTTTCTTGCCCTTCAGAACGGTCATCGACACGTTGTAAAGGAAGATCAGCGCGGCCACGACGATGCCGGCCTTGACCCATTTGGGTTGCTCAAGGAACTCCCGCCCCTCTTTACCCAGTAGCCAGTTTCCTTCGAACAGGTTGAACGTATAGGTCAGCACTACGCCCAGCGTGCCGAGGATCAGTATCGCCAGTTGCGCGTAGGCCAGCGTGGGTGAATGAATTTCGCGCTCGGCCTCTTCGGGGATCAGAAAGTACGCCGCACCAAAAAAGCCGGTGATCAACCAGACGATCAGGGCGTTGGTGTGCAGCATCCGCACGATGTTGAACGGCAGCAGGTCGGATAGAAAGTTCGGGAACACATAGATCAGACCGGCCAGAAGGCCGCCGATCACCTGGATCGCGAACAGGCCCATTGCAAATGCGAAATACGCGTAGGCTACTTTTTGGGATTCATATTTCATTGTTCCGGTTCCCTTCTCAGCCCGCCTCGTTGGGCGGCCAGTCCTGAGCGTCGATATTATCCGTCCAGATCAGGAAGTTGGTCAGGTCGCGGATTTCTTCGTCGCTGAGGTTGAAATTGGGCATCTGTCGACGACCGGGAATGCCGGTCGGCTGCGCCTCCATCCAGCCCTTGAGGGACTCAAAGGCCGATTCCGGGTCGTCCAGCACGCCCCAACGGGTCATTACATTGCCCACTTCGGGGGCATAGTACGCGCCCTCGCCCAGGATCGTATGACAGTTGATACAGGCGTGTTTTTCCCAGACATGTTTGCCCCGGACCACGCTTTCATCCAGCTTGGCGGTGTTTTCCGACCGTAGGATATACAGGTGGGAATGGGCCGACAAAGCCAGAAAGATGAGGATAAAGAACAGGGACCCGCCATAGAATATATTGCGAGCCATGCTCTTGGTCATGACTTCTCGCATTGCGCTCTCCTTTGCGCAGATTAGCTAGTATGGGCAGAATGACGATTGGGCAGGCCCGGCTCCTTAACGAAAGTCAAGCCTGCGGGATTTTACGCGGATCGGGGCGCGCGGGGGCCTGTCAACGCGGGCCACATCGCCAACAAATACAGGGCAAAAGCCGCAACCCACAACCCGTCCGACAACAGCATCGCCACCACATAGCCGGCGTTCAGGTCAGTACCGACCCAGCGGGTCAGCGCGGCTACGGCCATCAGCCCATAAGCCACCACCATCGGCCCCGGCGCGACCAGCTCGCGCCCGCTGTGACCCAGTGCGGCGCGACTCATGACGGCCAAGGTCATACCCCCGACACAGCCGATCCCCAGCACGTGCAGCGCGGCGACCTCATTGCCCAGACCAAGCTCGGCCAGACCCCACAGAATCAGACCCAGCGCCAACATGCCCAGCCCCAGATGCAGCGCCAGAAGAATCGGTTGGCGCAGCGTCCAGCGGGTGCGCCACCGCGCCATGCGCAGCACCTGAACAGCGCCCAGCAACACGGCCACCACAGCCGGAACCGGACCGATACCAAAGACCAGCGCGCTGAGCGGCAGCGCCAGTGCCAACCCCATCCCCGCCTTGTCCAGCGCAGGGACCGAGACCGGCCAGTCGCCCTCAGACAAGCCTGCACGTTTCATGGCGTTGCGGGTAAAGGCTGGGGTGATCCGACCGCCCAGAATGGCAATCATGGCGCATAGGGTCAGCAGCCCGGCGCGCAGCCCAAGCCCAAGCGTGTCACCGGTCAGCCCGATCCATTCCAGATGGGTCAACAGGTCGGACACCCAGATCAGCACCAGAAGCAACAGAAAGATCATGTTCTGCGGTTTGGGCCGCCGCACCAGCTGAGTCGCAATCTTGGCGGCCAGAATCGGCACAAAAGCCAGATCCACCACCGCCACCAGAACCGGCGAGAGCTGCCCCGAAAACCACATCGCCATACGTCCAGCCAGCCACAGCCCAGCGGCCAGGGTAATAAACCGCGCGCGCGCATCAGGCGCGCCGGTCCAATTCGGCACGGCGGTCAGGAAGAACCCGCCAAGGGCTGCGGTGGCATAGCCGAAAATCATCTCATGCGCGTGCCACATGGGCGGCGTCATAGCGTAGTCAGGAGCGAGGTAAGGCACGCTGAGCCACAGTCCCCAGACAAGGCCCACAAACAGGCCGTACAACCCGGCGGAAAGAAAGAAAACACGAAACCCCTCACCAAAAACACGGGTGATGATTGCGGGCATGGCTGCTCTCCTTGGCAGTTTTCGCAATCCTACCAAGGGGCATTCCCGGGCGGCTTAACCAAAGTCAAAACACAGAAAACATGCACGTAAGGATCAGATTTTATTGCAGGTTTTCTTGTGCTTCTTGGATGCTTCTGACAAATCGCCGCCCCCTGTTGACTTTCGTCAAGGATCGACAGGCGGCAATGTTTCACCCTCGGTCCTGCCTCACCAGCAAACGGAGAGTGATCATGTCACTTGGAATCAGCTACACTAAAACCGGTCGCGCTTTTGGGGTCGGTTTGGCAATGCTGCTGGGCAGCGTCGCTGCACCTGCCTTTGCAGAAGAGCCAACCCTAAGCAAAGAAGCCTTCGAATCTTCCAAACAATTATACTTTGAACGCTGCGCCGGTTGCCACGGCGTGCTGCGCAAAGGGGCGACGGGCAAAAGCCTTGAGCCGTTGGTCGAAACAAAGAATGCCGATGGCACAATAACCGAATCCGGCACCCTGAAACTGGGTCAGGAGCGGCTTGAAAAAATCATCGCCTGGGGGACCGAAGGCGGGATGAATAACTTCTCGGACGTGATGACCGAGGACGAGATCCGCGATATGGCGACCTATATCCAGATGGAGCCGCCCAAGCCCCCCGAGATGTCGCTTGAGCAGATGATGGCGACCCGCAAGGTCTATGTCGAACCTGAAGATTACCCGTCCGAGCCGCTGCATGGCCGCAACTGGGAAAACTTCTTCGTCGTCATCGAACGTGACGTGGGCAAAGTGGCCGTGATTGACGGCGACACCAAAGAGGTGCTGACCCATATCCCCACAGGTTATGCGGTACACGTTCTCAAAGCGTCCGAACATCACAAACTGGAAGAGCCGGAAAACCCGGGTCGCTTCTGGTACACGATGGGCCGCGACGGCAAGATGACCAAGATCGACCTGTGGCAAAAGCCTGAAAACATGTTGGTTGCCGAGGTGACCATTGGGTATGACGCCCGCGACGTAGCTGTTTCGGGTGACGGTAAATACGTCATTGGTGGGGCCTATTGGCCGCCGCATTTCGCTATTGTCGACGCCGAAACCATGGAACCCAAAAAGGTCGTTTCGACCCGCGGTGTAAACGTGGACGGGGACTATGTGGAAGAAAGCCGCGTGGCCGCCATCTACACCACCCCGAACGAGCCCACATGGATCGTCGCCGTCAAGGAACTGGGTCAGTTGTGGCAGGTGGATTATACCGACCTGGACAACTTGCGGATCGACAAGATCGACAGCGCCAAGTTCCTGCATGACGGGTTCTTCGACCCCTCGGGCCGCTACTTCCAGATCGCCGCAAACGCGTCGAACAAAATGGTTGTGGTCGACACCGAGACCCACAAGCTGGAAGCCATGATCGACACCGCTCCGCTGCCGCACCCCGGCCCGGGCGCCAACTGGGATGACCCGAATTGCGGCCCGGTTGCAGGTACGACCCACTTGGGCGAAGGCACCGTAACCGTTTGGGGCAACGACCCCGAAGGCCACCCGGATCAGGCATGGCAGACCTGCTATGAGGTCGAAACTGACGGACCCGGTCTGTTCATCCGGACCCACCCGGAATCGGACTACATCTGGGCCGATCAGACCAAGCACCCCGAGCCTGAAGTGCAGCAATCGGTGCAGGTCATCGACAAGGCAACTGGTGAGATCGTGAAAACGATCCAGATCACCGAGGAGGAAGGTAATGTCGCCGTCCACTTCGAGTTCAACCAGGACGGCTCTGAGGTTTGGGTTTCCAAGTGGAACCGCTCGACCTCGAAAGAGCCCAACGGTGAGATCGTGATCTTCGACGCCAAGACGCTGGAAGAGATCGGCCGCGTGAAAGGTCTGTTCGCGCCGACCGGCAAGTTCAACGTCTACAACCGGTCGAACCACGTCACCTGACGCGGTTGCCACCAACACTGGAAAGGGCGGGCCCCTCGCCCGCCCTTTTCCTGTTTCCCCCCTTAGCCAACGCTCGGGCCTGACACGCCAGGCCAGTCAAGCAAACGGAGCCCGATATGACCTCGGAACCGGATAAGAAACCACCAATCTGGCGCCGGTATTTCCTGTGGGGAATGCCCGTGGCCGGCATCGCCGCGGCCTTTGCCGGCGGCATCATCTTCTGGGGCGGGTTCAACACCGCCATGGAAGCCACCAACACCAAGGAATTTTGCGTTTCGTGCCACGAAATGCGCGATTTCGTCTATGAGGAATACACCGGCACGATCCATGACGTGAACCGATCCGGCGTTGGCGCGGTCTGTTCCGATTGCCACGTACCCAAGGACTGGACGCATAAGATGATCCGCAAGATCAAGGCGTCCAAAGAGCTGTATGGCAAGATGGTCGGCACCATCAACACGCGCGAGAAATTCGAAGCCAAGCGCGTGCATCTGGCAATGAACGAATGGGAGCGGATGAAGGCCACCGACTCGCGCGAGTGTCGCAACTGTCATGATTTCGAATCGATGATGCCCGAGTTCCAGAAACCCCGCGCACGGCAGCAGCACCTGAACGCGATGACTGTTGGTCAGACCTGTATCGACTGCCACAAGGGGATTGCCCACTCGGACGCTCGTGATCGGGCGGATGAGGAATATCTGGAACAACTCGAAGCGCCGAATCCTGCATTCATCCGCGAAATTCCGGCCGAATATCTGGCCAGCCTCGAACGGATCGAAGCCAAAGAAGCCGCAGAGGCTGAGGCTGAAAAAGCAGCACGTGTTGCGCAGCAAAAGGCGGTGCAGGCCCAGATCGCGGCAGCTGTAGATGCAGCTGTGGCCGAGGAACGCGCCAAAGCCGCTGGTGAAGAGGCCACAGCGCCCGCCGGGGGAGGCAGCGATGTCGGCGCCAATATCGACTGGAACGCCGTCGCCAGTGCCGACATGAAACTGTTCTACCCCGGACAGGCCTCGTTTGAATGGGTTCAGAATGGTCGGTCACATGGCGGTGCGCGGCCCCTGACCAAAGGTGGCGACAAATGCACGACCTGTCACGCCGCCGAGTTGGATACGATCGGCAACAAGATCGTCGCAGGCGGCGAGCTTGAACCGACACCAATCCCCGGCAAACGCGGTGTGATCGACGCGACCGTGCAGGCGGCCCATGATGACGAGAACCTGTATATCCGTCTGCAATGGCCGGATGCGGGCCACAACCCTGCGCCGTTTGTCGACGGTGGCAAGATGGACCCGGACAACCAGATCAAAGTGGCCATGATGATCACCGGCACGGGTATCGAAATGGGCGATCAGGTAGGTTGCTGGGCCTCGTGCCACGCCGACAACACTTACATGCCCTTTGATCCGGGTGCAGATGCGATTGCGGCCAATGGTGACTTCTCCAATCGCATGACCGCGCAGGATACGGTGACCAAATACCTCAGTGAAAGCCGCACCGAGGTCGACACCAAAGGCCGCCGGGGCAAGCCGCTGGGTGGTTGGGACAAGCTGCACGCGGCTGAGCAGATCGAGCAGTATCTGGCCGATGGCACTTATCTGGACCTGATGCGCGTCTATGCCGATGGCAGCGCCACCAACGGCTACCTGCTGGAACAGCGCGTGGTCAATGATGGCGAGATTGCTGCCTCGGCCAGCCTGGACGCGGGTATGTGGGCGGTGGTCTTCACCCGTCCGCTGAACTCGGGCGCGGCCGGTGATGTGCCGCTGGAAGCAGGCAAGACCTATACGGTCGGCTTTGCCATCCACGATGACTTTGCCGCCGCCCGGTTCCACCACGTGACGCTGGATACCAGCCTGGCACTGGACGATGACAGCGCGTTCATCAACGTGGTCAAACAGTAGAAGACAGGGGCCGGGTGATCCGGCCCCGTCCCCCAAGAAGAGGAGATTTGGACGATGAAACCCCAACACCTTCTTCCCGCGCTGCTGGTGCTGGCAGGGCCCGCATGGGCCGATGACACCGCCGACCTGTGCGCCGAGGCCGAGGACCGTTATGTCGAGCTGTTCGGCCAGCCCTCATCCGCGGTCGAGGATGCCGAGGTGGTGTTGATGTACAAATACACCTTTTGCCCAGTCGAACTGAGCGTCAAACCCGGCACTACGGTGCGCTGGGTGAACGTCGACAAACGCACCAGCCATTCAGTCTTGCTGAAGGATGGCAGCGAACCTGAAAGCGACCGGCTTTTCCCCGAGGAATCGGTTGATCTGACCTTCCTCACACCCGGCCCGCAGGAATATCTGTGCGGACCGCATTGGGAAACGCAGAACATGATCGGAATGATCACCGTCGAACCCTGAGCCGAGGCAAACATACAGGCAAGATGAAGGAGCGCGGGCGCGAATCCCGCGCTCCTTAACTTTAGTCAAGGCAAGGCGGATCAGAATGCGGGAAGTTTGGCGCATGACACGCCCGGCCTGCCCAGCAACGTCCCAGACACGCAGTGCAAATCCGGGTTTCGACCACATTCAGACCAAGCGAGTTTGCACATGAGCGGTAAGGTTTTTCTGATAGGCGCTGGCCCCGGTGACCCCGAACTGATGACCCTGCGCGCGCTACGGATGCTGCAAGAGGCGGATGTGGTTGTGTATGACCGTCTTGTCTCGGCCGATATTTTGAACCTGCACGCGGATGGCGCGCGACTGATCCCCGTGGGCAAGGCACCCAAATGCCATACGGTGCCGCAGGACCGTATCAATGACATCCTTGTTAACGAAGCCCGCGCCGGTCACACGGTTGCGCGCCTAAAGGGCGGCGATCCGATGATCTTTGGGCGTGGCTCAGAAGAGGCCGCCTACCTTATCGCCCACGGCATATCGGTCGAATACGCGCCGGGAATCACAGCGGCACAGGGCGCGTCCAGTTCCACCGGCGTGCCGCTGACCCATCGCGGGCTGGCGACCTCGGTGCAATATGTCACCGGGCACCGGCAGGCCGACAAGGTGCTGGATCTTGACTGGAAGCGTCTGGCCGACCCGGACTCGACGCTTGTGGTCTATATGGGCGTTGCCAATATCGGCCAAATTGCCATGGGGCTGATGACCGAGAACCTGCTCGGGTCAACGCCAGTTCTGGCCGTGGGCAAAGCCACTACGCCGGATGAACGCCGACTGGTTTCGCGGTTGGACCAGTTGGCCGCCGACGTGCGTGACGCTGATCTGAAAGCGCCAACGTTGTTCATCATTGGCAAGGTGGTGTCGCTTTATGCGGAACGGCCTGTGGCTGAACTGTTGGAGCAAGTACATGGCTAGCTTGGCTCCGTCCCGCCGAGGCCCAATCAAGGGTTGGACCGCGCGCACTTTCCTAACAAGCGCCGTGCTTGTGGCGACCACAGCCTTTGCCGCCGACACGCTGGACCCTGCCGCCTTGAAACGCCTTGTCCACCAAGACTGCGGATCATGCCACGGATTGACTCTGAAAGGCGGGCTTGGTTCCGACCTCCGTCCGGAAACCCTTGAACACTACGATTTAGACGTTCTGACCAGCGTCATCCTCGATGGCATTCCCGATACCGCAATGCCCCCGTGGCGAGCCCTGATCACCGATGAAGAGGCCGAATGGATCGCCCGCTACCTGCTGCAACAGGAGGACCAATGAAACACCTCATCCTTACCCTTGCCGCAACCCTGTTGATTACCACCGCACAGGCCGAACCGACCGCGACCGGCGATCTGGGCCTTGTGATCGAACGGGCCAAGGGCTCGGTCCTGCTGGTGGATCAGTCCGACCGCGCCGCGCTGGCGCGGATTGAAGGGCTGGGTGACCTGTCCCATGCCTCGCTGGTCTATTCGCCTGACGAACGCTTTGCTTTTGTCTTTGGCCGTGACGGAGGGCTGACCAAAGTCGACATCGTCACCCGCCAGATCGTGAACCGCGTGGTGCAGGCGGGCAATGCCATCGGCGGCGCGATCTCGGATGACGGTAAACTGGTCGCCGTCTCGAACTATGAACCCGGCGGCGTGCGGGTCTTTGACGCGGACACGCTTGAGATGGTCGCCGACATTCCCACCGACAGCAAAACCATAGGTCTGGTCGACGCGCCGGGCCGCCGGTTCGTGTTCACCATGTGGGACACGGGCGAGACCTGGATTGCCGATTTCTCTAAGGGTGACCCCGAGATCACCAAAATCCCCGACATGGGCAAGAACCCCTATGACGCGCTGATCACCGCCAATGGCCGCACCTATATCACCGGCCTCTTTGGCGAGGACGGCTTAACCGCGCTGGACCTGTGGTCTGAGACACCGGAACCGATCCGTGTGCTGCCCAACTACGGACGCGGGCAAGAGGAGATGCCAGTCTACAAGATGCCCCATCTGGAAGGCTGGGCGCTGACGGGACGCGAATTTGTGCTGCCCGCCGTTGGACATCACGAGGTTCTGTGGATCGACGCGAACACCCTGTCTGAGACCGGGCGCACCCAGACCCACGGCCAGCCGGTCTTTGCCATGGCACGTCCCGACGGGCGGCAGGTCTGGGTGAACTTTGCCCACCCGCTGAACGACACGATCCAGGTGATCGATTCCGTCAGCAAAAAGATCATCCACGAATTCAAACCGGGCCCTGCCGTGCTGCATATGGAGTTCACACCGCGCGGGCATGAGGTCTGGATCAGCGTACGCGATGCCAACAAGGTCATGGTCTACGACACGCAAAGCTTCGAGAAACTGCGCGAGATCGAGGCCGACAGCCCCTCGGGCATCTTCTTTACCGCCCGCGCGCATCGGACGGGACTTTGACAGATGGACCATATAACCGACCCCATCGATCGCCGCCTGCTGGATGAGTTCCAGCGCGATTTCCCTGTCACAGATCGTCCGTTTCAGGTGCTGGGCTTCTTGTTGGGACTTGATGAGGCCGAAGTGCTCGACCGTCTGGCGCGCATGCGCAAGACCGGACGTATCACGCGGGTCGGCGCAACCATCGCACCCGGCGCGGTATCTGCCAGTACCCTGGCTGCCGTTGCCGCTCCTGAGTCGCGTCTGGAAGAGGTCGCCGCCCTGATCGACGCGGAACCCGGTGTGAACCACAATTACCAGCGCGAGGATGACTGGAATCTTTGGTTCGTGGCCACCGGCCCGGACCGGGCGCATGTCAACGACACGCTCGCTCGGATCAGCCGTCGCACCGGATTGCGCGTTCTGGATCTGCGGCTGGTCCGCCCGTTCAACGTTGATTTGGGCTTTCGGATGTCCGGGGAGGCGCGCAATGTTCCCGGCCCCCGCAAAGTGGATTGTTCCGCCATGCAGGACGGCGACCGGCCCTTGTTGCAGGCGCTCAGTTCCGGGCTGTCGCTGGTTGCGGAGCCCTATGCCGCGCTGGCCCGGTCCCTGAGTCGCAGCACAGTCGATGTGATGGAGCGGATCGAGGCATTGCACCAGGCCGGGATCATCTCGCGCCTGGGTGTCATCGTGCGCCACCGCGCTTTGGGCTGGTCCGCCAATGCGATGGTGGTCTGGGACATGCCCGCCGATCAGGTCGGCACCGCCGGCCCGGCGCTGGCTGCCCATCCCGGCGTGACACTGTGTTATGAGCGCAACCCGGTCGAAGGTGTCTGGCCCTATCGCCTCTATTCTATGATCCACGCCCGTTCGCGCCCCGAGGCGATGGAGGTCCTGGCCGGAGCTACCGCCCTGCCCGAGCTGGCAGGAGCCCAACACAAGGTGCTGTTCTCGATACGGTGTTTCAAACAGACCGGCGCGCTGATCCAACCGAAAGAGGTGGCCGCATGAATCTGGACGACACCGACCGCGCGATCCTGAACCGGATGCAGGACGACCTGCCCTTGGTATCGCACCCCTACGCAGCGATTGCCGAGGAGTTGGGGATCGCGGAATCCGACCTTCTGGGCCGTCTGACCCGCATGAAAGAGGATCGCGTGATCACCCGCTTCGGCCCCTTCTTCGACGCCGCCGCAATGGGCGGGGCCTTTTGCCTGTGCGCAATGGCCGTCCCTCCGCAGGATTTCGAAACCGTCCTGACCAAAGTCAATGCACATCCCGAAGTTGCCCATAATTATGAGCGCACGCACCAGCTGAACATGTGGTTCGTGCTGGCCACCGAAACGCCCGAGGGGATCGAGGCCAGTGCTGATGCGATAGAACGGGAAACGGGGATCAAGGTTCTCCGTTTCCCCAAATTGCAGGAATTCTTCATCGGCTTCCGGGTAGCAGCATGATCGACGCAAAAGACCGAGAGATTATCGAGGCGCTGCAAGGCGGCCTGCCTCTTGTCCCCGCGCCTTATCGGCAGGTGGCCGAGGGGCTGGGACTGGATGAAGACGCCTTGCTGTTCCGGCTGGCCGAACTGAAAGCACGCGGCGTGATCCGACGGATTGCGGCGGCCCCCAACCACTACAAACTGGGTATGACCTCGAACGGGATGACCGTCTGGGATGTGGAAGATGACCAAGTGACCGAGATAGGCACCCAGATCGGTCTGCTGCCCTTTGTGACCCATTGCTATGAACGCCCCCGCGCCCTGCCCGAATGGCCCTATAACCTGTTCGCCATGGTCCACGGCACCGACCCCACCGAGGTCGAGGAAAAACGCGCCAAAATCGCGGCCATCCTTGGCGATGCCTGTCGGGCGCAGGACATCCTCTATTCCACGCGCATCCTGAAAAAAACCGGGCTGCGCCTGAAAACGAAAGGCTGAGATATGTTCCGCCTGACCGAATACATGCATCAGCTGGTCAAGCCGACCCCGGTGCGCAAACGCCGCCCCGGGCCAGTGAAACCCGTGGTGATCTGGAACCTGACCCGGCGCTGCAATCTGAAATGCCGCCATTGCTACACCGTCTCGGCGGATGTGGCCTTCCCCGGTGAGCTCAGCCATGAGCAAGCCATGGTCACCCTTGAGGATCTGGGTCAGTTTCGCGTCCCGGCCCTGATCCTCTCGGGTGGGGAGCCGCTGGACCG
Source organism: Ruegeria sp. R8_1 (assembly GCF_017743815.1). Classification (NCBI taxonomy): domain Bacteria; kingdom Pseudomonadati; phylum Pseudomonadota; class Alphaproteobacteria; order Rhodobacterales; family Roseobacteraceae; genus Ruegeria; species Ruegeria sp. R8_1. The sequence goes on from NZ_JAGHRL010000003.1 coordinate 370,354, forward strand.
GTTCGATTTCTTCGACATCGCCAAACGCGCCCGCGATCTGGTGCCGATGCTGGCGCTGTCCACGAATGGCACGCGGATTCATGACGAGACCGCCGACATGATCGCAGATGTGGGGTTCAACTATGTGGGCATCTCGCTGGACGGGATCGGGGCCACTAATGACTGGTTCCGGGGCGTCGAAGGTGCCTTTGCAGACGCCCTGCGCGGCGTGCGTGAATGCAAGAAACGCGGCATCAAGGTGGGCCTGCGGTTCTGCCTGACCGAAGGCACCCAGCATCACCTGCCCGACCTGCTGCAATTGTGCGACGACGAAGGCGTGGACAAATTCTACTTGTCCCACCTTGTCTATGCCGGGCGCGGTGACAAGAACCGGGGCGAGGATGCCGAGCATCTGCGCACCCGCACCGGTCTGGATTTGCTACTGGAACGCGCGTGGGAAGCGGCCTCGGGTGGCCGCCCGCTGGACATCGTGACCGGCAACAATGATGCCGATGCCGGGTATTTCCTGAACTGGGTGCGCGCCCATTTCGACGCAGAAAAGGCGGCGCATGTGCGCGATCATCTGGCGGCCTGGGGCGGAAACTCCAGCGGGTTGGGCGTGGCGAATATCGACAATCTGGGCCGCGTGCATCCTGATACCTATTGGTCTGATTACACGGTCGGCAATGTGAAAACCAAACCGTTTTCCGAACTGTGGACCAGCGATGATCCGATGCTGGCGTTGCTGCGCACCCGCCCGCGCCCCCTGAAAGGGCGTTGCGGGGCGTGCCAACTGAAGGATGTCTGCGGTGGAAACACCCGCATCCGCGCACTGCAGTTGACGGGCGATCCATGGGCCGAGGACCCGGCCTGTTATCTGTCAAATCAAGAAATCGGCGTCGAAGACGCGGGCGAGCGCCTGCAGGTCACGCCGTTCCGGGGGAAAAGTCATGATCCGGCGCATCAATTCTTCTGACACTCTGAAAATCAGCGCGCTGTGCGCACTGCTCCTTGCGGGCACCTCATGGGCCGACGCGCCTTCGGATTACGCGGAATACTGCGCCTCGTGCCATGGTGAAAACCGGTTGGGCGGCGTTGGCCCCGCGCTGATCCCCGAGACGCTGAAACGGATGCGCGGCCCCCGCGTCGCCGCCGTGATTGCCGAAGGCCGCACCGCCACGCAGATGCCCGCTTTTGCGCATGAGCTGGACACCCTGCAGATCGAAGAACTGGCCGGATGGCTGAAATCGCCGCTGGAAACCAATCCCGAATGGGGTGAGGCCGATATCATGGACAGCCGCACATTGGACGAGGACTATGTGCCCGTCGATGCCCCGGTCTGGGACAGTGACCCAATGAACATCACGCTGGCGGTTGAAACCGGCGATCACCATGTCAGCGTGTTGGACGGCGATACGTTCGAGGTTCTGGACCGGTTCGAAACGCCTTTTGCAGTGCATGGCGGCCCGAAGTTCAGCCCAGATGGGCGCTATGTGTTCATCATGTCCCGCGATGGTTGGGTTCAGAAATACGACATCTGGGCGCTGCAACAGGTGGGGCGCGTGCGCGCGGGCCTGAACAGCCGCAACATCGCCATGTCAGGCGATGGCAAATGGGTGGCCGTGGCGAATTACCTGCCGAATTCCCTGACCTTGCTGTCGACCGAAGATCTGTCAGTCGCCAAGGTCATCGAGGTCAAAAGCAAGAAAGGCGTGCCCAGCCGTGTCTCGGCCGTCTATCAAGCTCCTCCGCGTGAAAGCTTTGTGCTGGCTCTGAAGGACGTGCCCGAGATTTGGGAGGTCTTCTATGGCGCCAACCCTCCACAATTCGGGCTGGGCCATGATTTCCGCATCGAAGGCCAGTTCAAGAACCCCGATCCCTTCCCGGTACGCAAGATCACCACGCCCGACTATCTGGACGATTTCTTTTTCGACCAGAGCTATGAATACGTCATGGGCGCCTCGCGCGATGGCAAAGGCGGGCAGGTGATTGATCTGGTGATCGGTCATAAGATTGCCGATCTGGACTTGCCAGGGATGCCGCATCTGGGCTCGGGGATCACCTGGAAACATGGCGACACGACCGTGATGGCGACGCCGCATCTGACCGATGGCACGGTGTCGGTGATCGACATGGAAAGCTGGGAAACGGTCAAGCGGATAAAGACCGAAGGGCCAGGTTTTTTCATGCGCAGCCATGAAAATTCACCGTATGTCTGGGCCGATGTCTTCTTTGGTCCCAACAAGGACGCCATGCATGTGATCGACAAGCAGAGCCTTGAGATCGTCAAAACCTTGCGCCCTGCGCCGGGGAAAACCGTGGCCCACGTGGAGTTCACCAAGGATGGCCGTCACGCGCTGGTGTCGATCTGGGAGGATGACGGCGCGGTGATCGTCTATGACGCGCAGACGCTGGAAGAGGTCCGCCGCCTGCCGATGCGCAAACCGTCTGGGAAGTACAATGTCTGGAACAAAATCACCTTCTCGGAAGGCACCAGCCACTGAAGGCAAATGGTCGGTCTGGAAACTGGCCATCCTGCTCTATCCGGCCACGGCTCTGACCGTGGCCATAAACCTGTTTCTGGCCGGGTTGATTGCCCATACCCTTGGTTTTGCGATTATTCCCCCGGTGACAGCGCTGATCTGGTCGGTGCCGTTGGGCGTGCCCGCAAGTTGGCTGGCGGGTCGTTGGGTGCGTGGCCTGATGGATGAGGCCGACGGCTAAGGCGCGAAACCCTTCGCACCTAACAGAAGTCAAGTATCGGTCCGAGAGAATCTCCTAGAACGCAGGAAAAGAATACCGAGTTGGATTCTCCATGCCCGTCTCAAACCCTCTGCACAACCTCCCTGTTCGCGCGTCCCGCGTGGCTTGTGCATGGGCGGGCATCCTTCTTCTGCTGTTGCAAACGCTTGGCCCGGTTCTGGCGAGTCCCGGCCAAAGCATGTGGGTGGAGATCTGCTCGGAGGCGGGGGCGGTTTGGGTTCAGGTCGACCTTGAAGAAGGCACCAAAGACCCAACCGCACCCTGCCCGAAATGCGCCGATTGCGCCCTGTGCGCCGTCACTACGCTGGCGCCGCTGCCCGACTTGCCGCATCTGGTCCTGTCTCAGAAGACCGATCTTGCCCAGTGCCAGTTTGCAGATCAGTTCCAGCCCCATGATCAAACCCGTTTGTGGCCTGAATCCCGAGGACCCCCGCGCGCGCCCCAAGAAACAACTGAACGCGCATTGCGCGCGTCCGTGGCGTCCACCCTAAAGATCGGAGGTGCGCCGTGGTCGTAAGTCGCGCATTCCACATTTTGCTGGCCCTTGTCCTGTCCTGCCTGATGGCGATCACTGCCCATGCCGACAGCCTTGCCAGCTTCCTGCCTGAAATCGAGCCCGCCGATCTGGCCCCCGGAGCCGATGCCTTTGGCCCGGTACGCGAGGATGTGCCCGTTGCACCCGTCCTGAAAGGGGGCGAGACCGTGGCCTGGGCCTTCCTGACCTCAGATTTCGTGGGCACGACTGGCTATTCCGGCAAACCCATCCACGTGGTCGCCGCAATTGATGACGACGCGGTTTTGACCGGAGTGCAACTGGTCAAACACTCGGAACCCATCGTGCTGATTGGCATCCCAAATTCCCGCATGGTCGAGTTGACCGAAGGCTATGCCGGGCTTGATCTGAAGGTTGAGGCCGAGACGGGCGGTGAAGGGCATGACCTCGACATCATCTCAGGCGCGACAGTCACGATCATGGTGATCGACGACAGTCTTGTGCGCGGCGGCATCAAGGTGGCGCGCGCATTGGGCTTGGGCGGCTTGGCACCGGCGCAGGCCGATGGGCCCAAGCGCGAGGTCGATATGGCGCAGGACGCCATCTATGACTGGACCACCCTATCCGGCGACGGTTCGATCCGGCGGCTGACGCTGGATATCGGGCAGGTCAATGCGGCGTTCGAGGCGACGGGCGATCAGCGCGCGATCAAGCGCCCGGAACCCGGCGAACCTGACGACACTTATATCGACATGCATATGGCGCTGGTCTCGGTGCCGTCGATCGGTAAATCGCTGTTGGGCGAGGCCGAATATCAGAACATGGTCGACTGGCTGGATGAAGGCGAACAGGCCATTCTGGTGCTGGGGCGCGGGGCCTACAGCTTCAAGGGCTCGGGCTATGTCCGGGGCGGGATTTTCGACCGGATTCAGCTGATCCAGGGCGACAATTCGGTGCGGTTCTTCGACAAGCAGCAGCGCCGTCTGGGCGAGGTTGCAGCCCCCGATGCCCCAAGCTTTACGGAACTGGACATCTTCAAGATCCCCGCCGAGGCCGAGTTCGATCCCGCCGAGCCCTTCCGCCTGCAACTACTGGCGCAGCGGGCCGTGGGCGCGGTCGAGAAAACATTCCTGACCTTCGATCTGGGCTACAAACTACCCGAGCAGTATCTGCTGCCCGTTGCGACCCCTGTGGTTGTCGATGATGCCACCAGCGAAGCGGCAGCGAAGGCCGCGCTGTGGAAACGCATCTGGAAGGACCGCACGGTTGAGATTGGGGTGCTGGGCGCGATGCTGTTGGTGCTGACGGCGACCTTCTTCTTCCAGTTCCACGCCACCATGAATGCGCGGGTCTTCCATTGGTTCCGCATCGGGTACCTGACCATGACGCTGTTCTTCATCGGCTGGTACGCCAATGCGCAGCTGAGCGTGGTGAACCTGATGGCACTGGCGGGCAGCCTGCGCACAGGCTTTTCATGGGATGCCTTCCTGCTGGACCCGTTGGTGTTCATCCAGTGGTTCGCCGTGGCCGCCGCCCTGCTGTTCTGGGGGCGCGGGGCCTATTGCGGCTGGCTGTGCCCGTTTGGCGCGCTGCAGGAGTTGACCAACAAGATCGCGCGGGCATTCAAGGTGCCGCAATGGACCTTGCCTTGGGGCCTGAACGAACGCCTCTGGCCTGCGAAATACATGATCTTTCTCGTGTTGTTCGGGATCAGCTTTGTCTCGATCCCGCTGGCCGAAACCTATGCCGAGGTCGAGCCGTTCAAGACCGCGATCATCCTGAAATTCATGCGCGACTGGCCGTTTGTGGTCTTTGCGCTGACCCTGCTGGGGATCGGGCTTTTCGTGGAACGGTTCTACTGCCGCTACCTCTGCCCGTTGGGCGGAGCGCTGGCGATCCCTGCCCGTATCCGCATGTTCGACTGGCTGCGCCGCTACAAGGATTGCGGCACGCCCTGTCAGACCTGCGCCAACGAATGCCCCGTTCAGGCGATCCACCCCACCGGTGAGATCAACCCGAATGAGTGCGTCACCTGCCTGCATTGTCAGGTGCTCTATCAGTCCGAGGACAAATGTCCCGTCGTTATCCGCCAGCTGAAGCGGCGGGCCAAGACAGGGTCGGTCCAGATGAAGACCCCGCTCGGACAACCACCGGCGAACCATCCGAACGCCAAACCGCAAACCGCTTCTTGATTGGAGGGACGATCATGTCAGACCAAGAAAACAAACTGAACATCACACGCCGCGGAATGCTGGGGGCCACCGCCACCGGCGCCGTGATTGCCGGGACGGGCCTCGGCTCGACCCTGATGACCGCACGCGAAGCCAGCGCCGCCGCCAAAGCCCATCTGGAACCGGGTGAGCTGGACGAATATTACGGCTTCTGGTCCTCGGGCCAGACGGGTGAGTTGCGCATTCTGGGCGTGCCTTCGATGCGCGAGCTTATGCGGGTGCCGGTGTTCAACCGCTGCTCGGCCACCGGCTGGGGTCAGACCAACGAGTCGCTGAAGATCCTGACCGAGGGCCTGCTGCCCGAAACCAAGGAGTTTCTGGCCGCAAACGGCAAGGTCACCTATGACAATGGCGACCTTCACCACCCGCATATGTCGTTCACCGATGGCACCTATGACGGCCGCTATCTGTTCATGAACGACAAGGCCAACACCCGCGTGGCCCGCGTGCGCTGTGACGTGATGAAATGCGACAAGATCATCGAGATTCCGAACGCGCATGACATCCACGGCTTGCGGCCACAGAAATACCCGCGCACCGGCTATGTCTTTGCCAATGGTGAGCACGAGGCCCCGCTGGTCAATGACGGCCAGATCCTCGACGATCCATCCAAATACGTGAACATCTTCACCGCCATTGACGGTGACAGCATGGAGATCGCATGGCAGGTGATGGTTTCGGGCAACCTCGACAACACCGACTGCGACTATCAGGGCAAATACGCCTTCTCGACGTCCTATAACTCGGAAATGGGCATGAATCTGGCCGAGATGACCGAGAATGAGCTGGACCACGTGGTCGTGTTCAACCTCAAAGGCATCGAAGACGCCATCGCCGCCGGCAATTATCAGGAGCTGAACGGCGTTAAGGTCGTAGACGGCCGCAAAGAGGCTGGCGGCAACCTGACCCGCTACATCCCGATCCCGAACTCGCCACACGGTGTGAATGCCGCGCCCGACAAGAAACACATCATGATCAACGGTAAGCTGTCGCCGACCGTGTCCGTGATCGATGTCGAAAAAGTCGACGCGCTGTTTGCCGACAACGCCGATCCGCGTTCCGCCATCGTGGCCGAACCGCAGTTGGGTCTTGGCCCGCTTCACACCGCGTTTGACGGCAAGGGCAACGCCTACACCACCCTGTTCCTGGACAGCCAGGTGGTGAAATGGGACATCGCCAAAGCCATCGAAGCCTTTGGCGGCGCGGACGTCGATCCGATCCTTGACAAGGTGGACGTGCAGTATCAGCCGGGCCACAACTCGACCTCGATGGGTGAAACCGCCGAGGCTGACGGCAAGTGGCTGATTTCGATGAACAAGTTCTCGAAAGACCGCTTCCTGAACGTCGGTCCGCTGAAGCCCGAAAATGAGCAGTTGATCGACATCTCGGGCGACAAGATGAAGGTGGTTCATGACGGCCCGACCTTTGCGGAACCGCACGATTCGATCCTTGTGCACCGCTCCAAGGTGAACCCGGTCAATGTCTGGGATCGCAACGACCCGATGTGGGAAGATGCGCGAAAACAGGCCGAGGCCGATGGCGTCGATCTGGACTATGGCGCGGATGAGCCGATCCGAGATGGCAACAAGGTGCGTGTCTACATGACCTCGGTCGCACCTGTGTTCAGCATGGAGAAGTTCACCGTCAAGCAAGGAGACGAAGTCACTGTCTATGTCACCAACCTGGATGACGTGGATGATGTGACCCACGGCTTCTGCCTGTCGAACTTCGGCGTCGCCATGGAGGTTGCACCACAGGCCACCGCCTCGGTCACGTTCATCGCTGACCGTCCGGGCGTGCACTGGTTCTATTGCCAGTGGTTCTGCCACGCGCTGCACATGGAAATGCGCGGCCGGATGTTTGTTGAGCCGCGGAGCGCATAATCATGCGTTGGTCCCTGCTCATACCGCTCCTGCTCGGCTCGCCCCTTTGGGCGGCGGACTGGGATGTGCCCAACCGGGCGGGGGCCATCAACGAGATACTGGCGCAGGCGGCGAATGGGGACACCCTCCGCCTGAGCCCCGGTGTTTATACCGAACACCTCGTACTGGATCGGCCCGTCACAATCGACGGGCTGGGACAGGCCACCATTGACGGACAAGGTGAGGGCAGCGTCATCACCGTGACCGGCCCCGGCGTGACCCTGCGCGGGTTGACAGTGATTGGCTCTGGCTCGGACCATGACGGGATCGACAGCGGCATCCAGCTGACCAAAACGGCCCACGCGCCGGTGGTCGAGGACAATGTGCTGCTGGGCAATCTCTATGGCATCGACATCCACGGGGCCAAGGACAGCATCGTGCGCCGCAACCGGATCGAAGGGCGGCAGGACCGCCACATGAACGCGCGCGGCAATGGGGTCTATGTCTGGAACGCACCGGGTGCCGTTGTCGCCGACAATGACATTCAGTTTGGCCGCGATGGAATTTTCGTGAATTCTTCGAAGAAGAACTTGTTCACCGGCAACCTGTTCCGCGACCTGCGTTTTGCCGTGCATTACATGTATGCCGACAATTCCGAGGTCAGCAACAATGTCTCGATCGGCAACGATCTGGGCTATGCGGTGATGTTCACCTCAAACGTCAAAGTCACCGACAATATCTCGATTGACGACCGCGAACATGGCGTGATGCTGAACTATGCCAACAAGAGCGTCATCACCGGCAATGTTGTGAAAGGTGCGAAAGAGAAGTGCACCTTCCTTTATAATTCGAACAAGAACGAATTCACTGACAACTGGTTCCAGGGTTGCGGCATCGGCATCCACTTTACCGCCGGCAGTGAGCGCAACCGGATCGTTGGCAATGCCTTTGTCGGCAACCGGACACAGGTGAAATACGTCTCGACAAAATGGGTCGAGTGGTCAGAAAACGGGCGTGGAAACTATTGGTCCGATTTCGCCGCCTATGATGTGGATGGCAATGGCGTGGCCGATGCCCCTTATCGCCCCAACGATTCAATGGACCATGTGCTGTGGACCCAACCCGCAGCCAAACTGCTGCTCGGCTCGCCTGCCGTGCAGCTGGTGCGCTGGTCGCAATCGGCCTTCCCGGCGCTGCTGCCGGGCGGTGTGATGGACAGCAATCCCTTGATGCAAGCCCCTGAACCCCCAGCTATGAAAAAGGTGCCTCATGACGGATAAGGCCCTGACGATTAACCAAGTCTGCAAGGACCGTGGCAAGACCCGCGTTCTTGACGACATCACCCTATCCCTTGCCCCCGGTCAGCGCGTTGCGCTGCTGGGCCATAACGGCGCGGGCAAGTCGACGCTTATCAAATCCATCCTTGGCCTGATCCCGATTGAGGGCGGCACCATTCGCATCGGGGACGCCACCCCCGGCAGCGCACAGGCGCGGCGCGAGACGGCTTATCTACCCGAAGCGGTGTCCTTCCACCCGGCCCTGACGGGACGCGAGCAACTGACCTTGTTTGCCCAGCTTTCGGGCGCGAAGGCGGATGTGCCCGGCCTGCTGGAGCGGGTCGGCCTCAGCGATGCGCTGGATCGCCGGATTGGGGCCTATTCCAAAGGGATGCGGCAACGTCTGGGTCTGGCGCAGGTTCTGCTGGGTCAGCCGAAGGTCGCGTTGCTGGATGAACCCACATCGGGCCTGGACCCAATCTCGCGGCAGGACCTGTATGCCATCATTGATGAGCTGGCCGGGCAAGGCACCGCCGTTCTTATCGCCTCCCATGCGCTGACCGAAGTTGAGGCCCGCACCGACCGCATCGCCATCATGCGCAAGGGTCGGATGGTGGCCGATGACACGCTGACCAACCTGTCTGCGCTGGCCGGTCTGCCGATCCGCCTGAAGGTGCGCGCCAGTGCCAACCCCGATGCGCTGGCCGCCGAACTGGGCGGCAACCGCATCAACGGCGCGTCTGTGGAACTGCTCTGCACCCCCGATGACAAGATGGAGGCCCTGCGCCGCATCGCCGGATTGGGCGACGCGGTGGCGGATGTGGAAATGACCCCACCCAAGCTGGAAGACCTCTATCGCCATTACGCACAGGAGGGATCGCAATGACCCGCTTCCTCGCCATCACCCGCACCGAAATGCTGATCCTGCGCCGCAACCGCTGGCTGTTGGTCGCGACGCTGATCATGGTGCTGTTTGCGCTGGCGCTAACTTTCGCAGGCAGCGCGCCAACCGGCACGCTGGGGGTCGACATGCTGACCGTCTCGGTCGCGTCGATGACCACGCTGTCAGTCTATCTTGCGCCCTTGCTGGCGCTTATGATTTCTTTTGATGCCATCGCAGGTGATGTGGACCGGGGCAGCTTGTCGCTGCTGCTGTCCTACCCCGCGGGGCGCGGAGAAATCCTGTTGGGCAAGTTCACCGCTCATCTGGCGGCGCTGGCTTTCGCCATGACCGTGGGGTTTGGCACCGCAGGCGCTGTGGCCGCCTTCTTTGGTGGCGCGGGGCCTGAAAGCCTGATGGCTCTGGCGCGCCTGATCCTCACATCCATCCTTCTGGGCGCTGTCTTTTTGGCGCTGGGATACCTGCTGTCCGCCCTGGCAAAGGGGGCCACGGCGGCGGCGGGTCTGTCGGCCGGGCTCTGGCTGGTTTTTGTCGTCCTCTATGATCTGGGCCTGTTGGGGGCCGTCGTCATGGACAAGGGCGGCGTCTTCACCCAATCCGTCTTTCCGTGGGTGATGGTGGCCAACCCGGCCGACGCATTCCGTCTGTGGAACATCGCCGCAACCGAAGGCGTGGCCATGGCCTCGGGCATGACCGGTGCCGCGCAGGCCCTGCCCGTCTGGGCCGCGCCTGCCTCACTGCTGATCTGGCCGGTGCTGGCCTTCACGCTCGCCCGCACCGCATTCCGGAGGGTTGAACCATGAAGCGCCTGTGCCTGATTGCCCTGATCGCGCTGAGTGCCTGTAAGGAAGAGGTGGCCGAGGCCCCCGGCCCAGTGGACCTGACCCCAGATGCGCTGAGTTTCTTCTGTCAGATGAACATCGCCGAACATGGCGGGCCCAAGGGACAAATCCATCTGGAAGGCTACCCCGCGCCGCTGTTTTTTGCGCAGGTGCGCGACATGGTGGCCTATCTCAAAAGCCCTGAACGCGACGCCAAGATCACAGCTGTATATGTCAGCGACATGAGCGTCGCGCCGAGCTGGCGGCAGCCGGGGATCGCGAACTGGATTGCAGCCGACGGCGCGACCTTTGTGGTCGGGGCCAAAGTCGCGGGTGGCATGGGAGCCCGCGAAGTGGTGCCCTTTGGGGATGTCACCGCTGCACAGACCTTCATCGACACCTACGGCGGCACTGCGGTGCCCCTTGCAGAGATCCCCGATACCGAGGTTCTGGGTCCCGTCGATTTGGACCTGAAGCTGGAGACCCCGTCATGATCGCCCTCACCCGTCGCCGCTTTTTGACTATCTCAGCCGCCTGTGCCTGCACCCCGGTAGCCGCCGCCAGTTCTGCTATGTGGCACGGCACGGCCATGGGCGCTAAAGCCAACCTGCGCCTTGAGGGCCTGAACGCCGCCGAGGCGGCCCCCATCTTTGCCGCAATCACGGCAGAACTAGACAGGCTAGAGAACATATTCAGTCTGTATCGCCCCTATTCTGAGCTAAGTCGGCTAAATACAAATGGGCACCTGACCGCGCCATCGCCAGAACTGCTACAGGTTCTCAGCTTGTGCTCGGCATTGCACGACGCCTCGGACGGTGCATTTGATCCGACGATTCAACCGCTCTGGATGGCTTCGGCAACAAGGGCTGATGCAAGGGAATTGGATCGCGCCCGTCAAACAGTAGGGTTGCACAAGATATCGGTGGACACTGATGCAATCCGCCTGCCGCACGCCGGACTTGCCGGGTTGACCCTGAACGGGATTGCGCAAGGTGAAATCACCGACCGCATAACCACCCTGCTGAACCAGTTCGGTCTGCGAAATGTTCTGGTCAATATGGGCGAGATATCGGCGCGAGGCACCCGCAACGACGGGCGCGCATGGCAAGTCGGCTTGGCTGGACCGAAGGAAAATGTGCACGGTAAGCTTGAATTGCGCGACAGAGCCGTTGCGACTTCAGTACCGGGAATGATGAGACTTGCGGGTGGCATGCACCATATCTTTGACCCCAACAACCGGTTAGTACCTCAAGGCGCAGTATCGGTTTCCGCCCCCAATGCTGCCTTGGCGGACGGGTTATCAACGGCTCTGTGCTTGACACCAACCAACCAAATCGGTTCGGTTTTGTTACGTTTCCCGGATGCAAAGCTCGAGAGTTTGATACAGTAAACCTCCGTATCCGTTGTCAGAGACTGTCGGAGTCCGTGGAGGGGCAGAAGGGACCCTCGGTTTCAGTTTCTTTTCGAATTCAAGCGACAACAGGCCCGTGCTGCAAGCACCGGATTCGAACTGTCTGTTTTTTGATCTACTCTTTAACAGAATTGCTATTTTACACTGCTCTGAGGCTATAGCGACGTCAGCCCTGGTGGGACCCTTGATGACCAGCACCCGATCACAGCACCGACGCTGAAGCCCGCTATGAAGGTCTGCGTGCCAAGGCAGCTATTTTTCGTCGCTCCGAGGTCTCGCGTCTGACACCACTTAGCCCTCTGCCATTGCGGAGCGTCATGCCGAAATCGGTGCTTTCAGCCTCTGGGACAGTTGCGCTCTCGACTCAATCATCTGAAAGCCAAAGAGCAGATCACAACCGGTCGAGTGTAAACAAGTTGGCAGAACTTCCTACAATGTTTTGATAGCTTGTAAATAAGCTACATTTTGGACTTTTATTCAAAAATATTTTTACACAATTTGTTCCCTAACACGTGTTTGAAATGCGACCATAAGTTGAATTTTGCCCGGTTCACAAAATTTTCTCCGACGATAGCTTCGACGCACAAATCGAGGAGAAAGTGAATGGCTAAAAAACCTAAGTTAACCACCGCATTCGGGGCCCCGGTCCCTGACAACCAAAACATCATGACAGCAGGTCGTCGCGGCCCCGCGCTGCTGCAGGATGTATGGTTTCTTGAAAAAATGGCACATTTTGACCGCGAAGTGATTCCGGAGCGCCGGATGCACGCCAAAGGTTCCGGAGCGTATGGGACGTTCAAAGTAACCCATGACATCACTAAATTCACTCGCGCCAACATCTTTTCCAAAATCGGAAAAGAGACTGAGATGTTCGTTCGATTTTCAACCGTAGCGGGTGAACGAGGGGCCGCAGATGCTGAGCGAGACATTCGTGGCTTTGCCATGAAATTCTATACTGATGAAGGCAATTGGGATCTCGTCGGCAACAACACCCCGGTCTTCTTTTTGCGCGATCCGCTGAAATTTCCCGACCTTAACCACGCGGTCAAACGAGACCCGCGCACAAACATGCGTAGTGCAGACAACAACTGGGATTTTTGGACTAACCTACCTGAAGCCCTGCATCAGGTCACCATTGTGATGTCGGATCGTGGCCTACCCGCAACCTATCGGCACATGGACGGTTTTGGTAGCCACACATTCAGCCTGATCAATGCGGACAACGAACGCTTCTGGGTCAAGTTCCACTTCAAAAGCGCGCAGGGGATTAAGAACCTGACCGATGCCGATGCAGCTGAAATCGTCGCGGCAGACCGGGAAAGCCACCAGCGTGACTTGTATGACAACATCGAACAGGGCAATTTTCCGAAGTGGACGATGTTTGTGCAAATCATGCCCGAGAAAGAAGCAGGCAGCTATCACATCAACCCGTTCGATCTGACCAAAATCTGGCCCAAGGCGGACTATCCTCTGATCGAAGTTGGTGAGTTCGAGCTGAACCGGAACCCCGAAAACTACTATGCGGAGGTTGAGCAAGCCTCGTTCGCGCCTTCCAGCGTAGTACCAGGCATCGGTTTCTCACCGGATAAAATGTTGCAGGGGAGGCTGTTTTCCTATGGTGACGCAGCTCGCTACCGGCTGGGCGTGAACCATTCGCAAATTCCGGTCAACGCGCCCCGCTGTCCTTTCCATTCCTATCACCGCGATGGCGCGATGCGGGTCGACGGCAACTATGGGTCTACTCTGGGTTATGAACCGAACATGTTCGAAGAGTGGCAAGAACAGCCCGATTTTTCCGAACCGCCCTTGTCGCTTGAGGGTCAGGCCGATCACTGGAACCATCGCGAGGATGAAGACTACTACTCGCAACCCCGTGCCCTGTTCCAACTGATGACTGATGATCAGAAACAGCAGCTGTTTGACAACACTGCGCGAGCCATCGCTCCGGCTCGTATCGAGATCAAACACCGTCACATCCGTAACTGTCATAGGGCCGATCCGGCCTATGCGCAGGGCATCGCGGACGCGTTGGGAATCAATCTCGGCGATGTTGCGGACCTGTAACGACACCCGGCCCGGCGTGCGCTACGCAGTCGGGCTTTTTCACAATTTTCAGGACTTTCTCTATGACAAACTCTCACGACCGTCTTTCAATAAACCGCCGCGCCCTTTTGGCAGTGGGGTCCGGAATGACCGTAACCGCAGCTGTCCCGGCAGCCGCGCTAGCGTTTGATACGCCGCAGGATGACTTGTACCATCAAGTTGCAACTCTGATTGAGGAGCTTGAAAGCGATCATGGCTCGGGTCTTGCTGCCGTCAACTGGTCGCGGCGCCATATTGCCAACAAATTGCGCGTGGCTTTGAATCTACCAGTTGAGAAACCCGTGTTCGATGCTGACTACACTGAATTCTATAAGAAAACCTTATAGGTGCGACTGGAGGGCAGAGCTAATTGTGTCCGTCAGCTAGTCTTTCTAGTTGCTGCGGACCGCTCTGCCGACAAGCTCCTCGAGCTTTCGTCCGAGACTTGATTGATGCAGTGCGCATATCCTGAGGTGGATTCCGATAAGGTTCGCTTTACTCAAGCAGTGATGGCTACACACTCCTTTTGGGATTGGGCGGCAATGGTTTTAGGAAAGGTGCGGCAATCGCATTAGAATACGCAATTTAGATACGATGTACGAAGCGGCCAGTGGGTTGCAATTGGGCATAGCTGATTCACCCGTTGCATGAGGTGGCAACCAAGCGCATTTGGGATGGCGGGTTTTTTTGGCGGGTATCACGACTAGAGTCGAAAAATATCATTTACATTCAATGATATATGGCGGAGACGAAGGGATTCGAACCCTCGAGACGGTTTCCCGCCTACTCCCTTAGCAGGGGAGCGCCTTCGACCACTCGGCCACGTCTCCGTTGGCCGGTATATCCCTGCCCGGCGACCAGTTACAAGGCGATTTTCCCAGCTGTTGTTATTTTTCTAACTTACGGCCCAAAGGTGGCACCAGAATTCGTAAAAGACACACCTAGTTGGCGTAAGTGCGCGCCGAGAAACCGGCCCAACGCACGGCGCCGATCGGGGCGCGGAAGCAGGGCGAGTCAGAAAACTTGCCAACAGGACATGGTTTAAGGCATATTTGCTTATACATATTTAAGAAACCGATAAGATTAAATTTAAAGGGGGCAAAACCGGGCAGTGGGCGTTCAGCCCATTTCTAAGCTATTGGGGGTATATAAGCTTGGCCTGGTTAAAAGTGTTTTGTTTTGTGTTGTCTACATTGCTTGTACCTGTGCAAGTCTGGGCCAACATAGGAAAAGTCGTCGGTGTCAAACAAGGCGCACAAATCGTCAGAAGCGGAGAATCACAGCCCTTACGGTCCGGTATGGAGGTCGAGTCAGGCGACGCCATAACAACCGACCAAAATGGATTGGTTCAATTGATATTTGTCGATGAAACCAAAATAGCGATCGGACCGAACGCCAGCATGGTACTTGATGTGACCATGTTGCGCGGCAAGCAAAAAGCAAAGTCCTTTGCGGTTCAGGCATTGGGCGGAAGTTTTCGCTTCATCTCGGGGAAAAGTAAGAAAAGGGCATATTCTATCCAAACCCCGACAGCCACCATGGCCGTTCGGGGCACAACGTTCGACATGTGGGTTGTTCCCGGAACGCAAAGCGCAATGCTGGTTTTGGATGGCACTGTTCGAATGTGTGGCCTCGGCGGGACATGCCGCTCCACTGGGCGACAGTGCAGTCTGTTCGCGACCACTCAGCGCGGCAATGTTGGTCGACCTATAGATCAGGAACAATACGAGTTGGCGCTGAAGGCCGGGTTTCCTTTCGTACAGTCTCAAGACGAACTACTAAGCCCGCTGAAAGTCGGGATTGGTGGCTGCGCAGCTGAATCCGTTCCATTGCCACCCATTAAGTCCGACGCACCGACACCGCGACGCATCCGGCAGCAAGCAAAAATCACTGCTGCCCCACCGGCAGGTGACCCTCCCGCCGCCCCTGAGCCACGTGCGCCGGAACCACCGGCACCCGAACCACCGGCACCCGAACCGCCGGCACCCGAACCGCCGGCACCCGAACCGCCGGCACCCGAACCGCCTGCACCGGAGCCTTCGGACCCAAAAAGCAGGTCGGGTCAGGCTGATGGTTCTAACCCAGCGGGTCGGGGCGGGCCATCTGGCGGGGTTAACAACCCCGGACAGGGCAAAGGGCCAGGGCACGGGAAAGGTCAAGGGCGCGGCAAAGGTAAGCGAGACAGGGGCGACGCTTGAGTACATGCGCCCTTTCTACGGCACAGTGACGTGCCCGCACACGCAGACGCGTCAGCGAGCTGATAACCCAAACCGGGCAACCCTCGCCCGATGTTATCGGAGGCACACTTGACCGGGAAATCCAGAGAAAAAACGGGACGGCGGCGCGGTTTTCGCCTGGTCGGGCTGGGTTTGATACTGATCGGTTGCTTCATCAGGGTCATTGACCCTTATCCCATTCGCATGAGCCGTTTGATTTACTTCGACCTGCTGCAACGTGTTTCACCGCGCGAATACAACCCGGACTTGCCGATCCGCGTTCTGGACATTGACGAAGAAACCCTGGCGGTCTGGGGCCAATGGCCATGGCCCCGAACGCTATTGGCCCAGATGGTGCAAAACCTTGGCGAAAGCGGCGCTGCGGCAATCGCTTTTGATATGTTGTTTGTCGAGCCCGACAGATACTCGCCTGCGCGGTTGCTGAACGACCCTGCCTTGGCGGGTGTTCTGACGGTCGAACACCATGCACAGAAGATGGACTACGACGTTCTGTTCGGTCTGGAAGTAGCGAATTGGCCCGTTGTCTTGGGAACTGCTGCCCGGGTCTCGCAGGAAGGTGCCAAAATTACACCGAAGGCAGGCATTATTGAGGTCGGTGAACAACCGGCATCCGGGCTGGTCTCTGTCCCGTTCTGGACGCCAATAGCGCCACCTCTGGGGCGCAGCGCTGCTGGCATTGGCGGTGTGAATGTCTCACCCCTGGGGGGAACGGGCGTTGTAAGGCGCGTTCCGGTTCTTTGGAACGGCCCCAGCGGTCCACTTCCCGGCCTTGGCATCGAAGCGCTCAGGGTGGCAATCGGCGCGCCCTTTGTGCTGGCCGAGGGATCATCCGATGAAGAGGGCATTATGCTTGCGGTCGAGCTTGGTGATTTTCGGTTGCCGACCACTGAAAACGGCGAGGTCTGGATCAGATACAGGCGCGACCAACCCGAGCTCTACTTGTCGGCCAATGACGTAATGACAAGTCCTGATGACCCCGCGCTGCAAGCTGAAATCGACGGCCGGATCATTTTGATTGGCACATCTGCAGCAGGTTTGTTCGACATGCACCAGACGCCACTTGGCGAGTCCGTCCCCGGCGTATCCATCCACGCACAACTGCTGGAACAGATCCTGACCGGCGAAATGCTGAGCCGGTCAGATGTAACCGCTGCGCTGGAGCTGCTGTCTTTCGTGTTGCTCGGCCTGATCGTGATCGCTGTCATGTCCAGCTTTGGGGCAGTTGCATCATTTGTTGCTGGGGGTTTAGCCGCTGCTGTGGTCATCGGCACAAGTTGGCTTGCTTTTCAAAATCAGCTGATTTTGTTTGATGTGACGTTCCCCCTGGCTGGGGGAATGGCCAACTTCGGCTTGTTAGCCGGGTATCTCTTTGTCTCAACCGAGCGTGAGAAGCACGAAATCCGCAAGGTTTTTTCACATTACGTAGCACCGGAAATCCTCAACGAAATGGAGCAGTCCGGCCACCGTTTGAAACTAGGCGGCGAGACGCAGGAGATCACGGTCATGTTCTCGGACATACGGGGATTTACTCCACTCTCTGAATCCGTGTCCGCAACCGAACTGGTGACCTTGCTGAACGAGCTTTTCTCGCAGGTGGGCGACCAGATCTTGCATGAAAGAGGTACAATCGACAAATTCATAGGCGATGCAGTTATGGCGTTTTGGAATGCGCCTTTGCCGGTGGAAGACCACCCCTGTCGCGCTGCGCACGCGGCATTGTTGATGCGCAAAGCTCTGATTGCGTTCAACGCGTCGAAGGTGATGCAGGACCGACCGCCGATTGCCCTTGCCACGGGATGCGCCACGGGACACGCCTGCGTCGGCAATATCGGATCACGCAGCCGGTTCAACTATACCGTCATCGGTGATGTGGTGAATGTGGCAGCCCGCATTGAACAAAGCTGTCGCCATGTCGATTACGACATCCTTGTCTCACACTCAGTCTACAACGCTGCGCATCAGGATATGGCAATGCTTGAAGCCGGATTTGTCGATCTGAAAGGCAAAACGGATCTCGAAGCGGTGTTCGTTCTTATCGGAGACAACACCGTGCTGAACAGCGCGTCGTTTCACCGGCTTTCAGAGGCACATAACGAACTTATTTCCGCTATCCGAGACCGGCAGCCTTTCGACAGGATCGAGCAGTTGTGCGGGCACTGTCTGGCGATCGCGGTCGAAATCGAGCCCGGCTTGCGTCAGTTCTATCGCTCGCTTCCCGGTCGTGTGGCGGATTTCCGGACAGACGTTCAATCGGGTCAGGCAATGTTCAGTCATCGTGCCCGTGAGGTCAGGGCCTGAACGATCTTCGATTGGCGACCTCAGCGTACTGGCTCGGCAAGAACTGTCGACCACTAAAAGAATAGGCCAGGCCATATTTCTGGACGTGCGTCGAGTCTTTCGACCCCGCTGCGGATCGCCTACGGAGCGCGCGACCCTACATCAGATCGTTTTCGACGTCTTCAGCCGAAATGCCCAAGGCGTCCAAACCGTTTTCTAAATGGTCAGACAGGTGCGGTGTACCAATCAAGTAGTCCGCGCAAGGAGTCGACGCCTCGGACTTGGCGGTCGCGATCGCTTCAGCCAGATCATCCGCGAAAAAGCTTTCACGTCCGATCCACATGACGGCAACCAGTTCGGCCTGCTCGTCTTCGCTCATCCGGCCAATAAAAGCGCGCAATTCGCCCTCGGCCCGGTCCAGTTCACGCCCCATCATGGCGACCTGAGCTATTTTTCTTGCCGAGATTTCCAACATGTCCCAACTCCTCGTGTTCGCGACTTACTTACTACCAGAACCATTCTCAAAGGGTTGAGTCTTTGATCTTACGCAAACAGCGGCGGGTTATGGCTTGCGTATCCGAGAAATCGGATGATCCGGAACGGGTGCGGTGCGGAAAGGACGAAACTGGGCCTTTTTTAATTTCAGTTTCAGCGCTTGCCACACGATCAGAGTGAAGGCACGCCGCGCCCCAAACGGACGTCGTATCAAAGACCAGAGGATCGCGCGATCGGTCAAAGGTGCCCTTGGGCCGGTAAGCGTGGCAATCAGCCCCCCTGACTTGCGCCCATAATCAATCCAAACACCAACCCGGTCAGCGCGGTAGTCAAATCGAAACGTGTAAGAGCCTTCGATCTTTTGAAATGGCGATACATGCATCAGCTTGTCTGCCACGATGCGATCAGTGGGTTGGATGGGCGCGAAATTGGCATTGTGGCACAGGTAGCTGTGCCGCGTGCCATAAGTATTCGTTACCTCAGCCACCACTGAGTAAAGGTTGTCGCAATCGTCAAAACAGAACCAGAAGCTGACCGGATTAAACACATGGCCCAGAACACGGGGTTGGGTCAGCAGCATGATGTGCGCCGGTTGCACAACGCCCAGCGCATCGAACTGTTCGCGCAACCAAGCCGCGCCGCGCCCCTTACCTGGCGCACCACCATGGTCCCTATCTCTCCAGTTCGTGATGTTTGCGCCGTTCAAGGAAAACAGATGCGGCGTTGCGGCCTTTTTCTCGGGGTCAAACAGGATGTAATCGACCGAATAGCGAAACGCGTTTTCGATGGCCCCTTTACGCCCATGATAGGTTTGCCCTGCAATATGGTCTATCCGGTTCATTCCACATTTTCCATTCTGCCCGCGATTTGATCAAACAGCGCTTATTTTTTGCGGCCAATTCATAGGGATACTACGACAAGACAGCTCGTTTGGATTAAAATTTTCGTGCTTAGTGATCCAAGTTGGGACAGCCCGCGTAAAAAGAGTATGTTTACCGAGATCGATACCGCGAGCTTGGGTGAACCGGTGGCTGAAAAGCCCGTTGTGATGCCCCCGCGCGGGAAACAACGAGTAAAAGGACGACCGGTGAACCACGCAAACGGCAATTGCGAGACCAGAACGGAATGGGTCAGCCATGTTGCCCGTATCCGCGATGCGCAGGATCAGGCGGCTTTCGCCGAGCTGTTCCAGCATTTTGCGCCTCGGGTCAAAGCGTTCCTGATCAAGTCGGGGTCCGATGTGGCCCTTGCTGAGGAATGTGCGCAGGAGGTGATGGCGACCTTGTGGCACAAGGCGCATCTGTTCGATCCCGCTCGAGCGACCGTGGCCACCTGGGTGTTTACGATCGCTCGGAACAAGCGCATTGATGTGCTGCGCAAGCAACGCCGACCCGAGCCCGAAGATTTGGGATGGGGACCCGAGTCCGAGCCGGATCAGCACGACGTTATGGCGCTGCAACAGGAAACCGCGCAGCTGCGCGACGCGTTGACCGCGTTGCCAGAGGCGCAAAGAGAATTGATCGAAAAGGCCTATTTCGGGGACCTGAGTCACCGAGAAATTGCCTCGCAAACCGGATTACCACTGGGCACGATCAAATCGCGAATTAGATTGGCGCTAGACCGCTTGCGCCATGCGATGAATTGAGATGATGAAGATGAGCAACAAGATCAAACATCACCTGACGGACGACCTACTGATGGCGTATGCGTCGGGCACTCTGCCCGAAGCGTTTGACCTCATGGTCGCGACGCATGTGTCTCTGTGCGACCACTGCCGTGCACGGGCTGAAAGCTTTGATGCCGTCGGTGGCTGCGTTCTGGAAGATCAGGAAATCGCCTCTCGGATGAGCGACGGGTCGCTTGCGGCAACTATGGCGTTGATTGCGCAAGGTGCACCGATCGCAAAACCAGCCCAACCGGGATGTTCGGTTCTGCCTGCTCCGTTGCAGGATTATGTGGGCGGAAATGTTGAGGCGATCAAGTGGCGCTCTATCGGCATGGGTGTGAAGCAGGCTATTTTGCCGACGACTAGTGAAGCAACCGCGCGATTGTTGTTTATCCCCGCTGGGGCCGCCGTACCGGACCACAGCCACAACGGGATGGAGCTGACAATGGTCTTGCAAGGGGCGTTTTCGGATGAGGTCGACCATTTCGCCCGCGGAGATGTCGAGATCGCGGATGAGGATCTGCACCACACGCCTACGGCCGACATGTCCGAGGATTGTATCTGTTTGGCCGTGACCGACGCACCGCTGAAGTTCAACAAGCTGATGCCGCGCCTGTTCCAACCCTTTCTACGCATCTGACAGCAGGCGCGCATCGTGATAGGATAGCCTCATTGAATGGAGGTTGTTTGCATGATGAAACACTTGTTCAGTATGGCAGTGGCACTGGGGTTTACCACATCGGTCTTGGCCCAAAATGTGGCCGAGGTGAAATTCGAACCCGGCAACTTTGGCACGATGGTCAGCGGCACCATCATCGGGGACGAGTACTTCGACTACAAGCTGGGCGCGAAGGCCGGGCAAGAGATTTTCGCCGATCTGCAAGTCCGCGACACTAACGGCAACGGTGTGATTTATTTCAACATCTTGCCGCCGGGCAGTGAGGGCGAGGCGATCTATATCGGCTCTATCGACGGCAACACCGCCCGTATCGACCTGCCCCAAAGCGGGGACTACACAATCCGCGTTTATCTGATGGG
The DNA here is from genome assembly GCF_017743815.1 of Ruegeria sp. R8_1. Taxonomy (NCBI): domain Bacteria; kingdom Pseudomonadati; phylum Pseudomonadota; class Alphaproteobacteria; order Rhodobacterales; family Roseobacteraceae; genus Ruegeria; species Ruegeria sp. R8_1. The sequence continues at coordinate 391,887 of NZ_JAGHRL010000003.1, forward strand.
TAATGACCGCGACACCGGCAAGACGGTTGGCTACAATCTGGACCTGTCAATCCAGTAGCGGTTAACCTTCAGTCTTGCCCAGCGGCACCACATTGGTGTGATCGTCGGGGGCCAGTTCCTCGAAATCGAAATTGTCCAGCCGCTGCGCCCGGCGGCCCGCCTTTTCGGCGCTGATCTTGATTTCCGAGATGTCCTTGGCCGCCTGTCCAAAGTGGCGATCCAGATTGGACACGCGGTCGCCCAGACGTTCCACATCCTTGTGCAGCATCCCCAATTCCTTGCGAATGGCACCCGCCTGTTCCCGCATCCGCGCGTCTTTAAGGATCGCCCGCATGGTGTTCAGCGTCGCCATGCAGGTGGTGGGCGAGACGATCCAGACGCGCTTGCTGAAACTCTCCTGCACCAGTTCGGGGAACTTGGCGTGTAACTCAGCATAGACCGCTTCGGACGGCAGGAACATCAGCGCACCATCGGCGGTTTCACCGTCCAGAATGTATTTTTCGGCAATGTCGTTGATATGTTTGCGCACCGTGCTGCGGAACATCTGCACGGCCGCTTTCAGCTCGGCGTCGTTGGTCGATCCGATCAGCGCCTCATAGGCCTCCAGCGGGAATTTACTGTCGATCACGATGGGGCCCGGCGGGTTCGGCAGGTGGATCAAACAATCCGCCCGCCGTCCGTTCGACAGCGTTGCCTGCAGCTGAAAACTGTCCGAGGGCAGCGCCTTGGACACGATATCATTCAGCTGAATTTCCCCAAACGCGCCGCGCGTCTGCTTGTTGGACAGGATATCCTGCAGCGACAGCACATCGCCCGACAGTTTGGTGATATTGTCCTGCGCCTTGTCGATGGCGGCCAGCCGTTCCTGCAACTGAGTCAGAGAGGTCGCGGTCTGTTTCGACGAGCCATGCAGCGATTCCTTCATCCGCTCCTGCATCTCGGCCAAAGCCCGCGCCGATTTCATCGCATTATCCGCCAGCCGGTCGTTCATCTGCTGCTGCACCGAGGACAGGCGCGATTCCACCGTCTGGATCACCTGAACCTGCGCATTGGCCTGCGTATCTGACACATGCTGCAAACCGCCGCGCAGTTGCTCCTGCCCCTGCCCCAAAGCCTGCACGTGCTGGCCCAGATGCGCCATCTGCCGCGCCAGAGGTTCAGCCATGCGGGCGGACTGCTGCGACGCGCGCAGCGACAAAAACAGCAGCAGCAGGATCAGCGCCACCACCCCGCCTCCGATCAGAATCGCGGGGTCGTTCAGCGCGTATTGGGTGCCTGCAATCTCAATCATATCACTCAGTTTGTTCTTGTTTTGTTTCTATCTTCTTAATCCGCCCGCACCAGCAAATCAACTGCGCCCGAACAGCCGTTCGATATCGGACAGTTTCAGTTCCACATATGTTGGCCGCCCGTGGTTGCATTGGCCGGAATGGGGCGTCGCCTCCATCTCGCGCAGCAGGGCGTTCATTTCCTCGGCCCGCATCCGGCGGCCCGACCGGACCGATCCATGACAGGCCACGCGGCTGAGGATCGCCTCGATCCGGGCCTGAACCGTCTGGCTTTCACCCTGATCGGCCAGTTCGTCGAGGATATCCAGGATCATCGCGCGGGCATCGACCTCACCCAGAATGGCGGGGGTTTCGCGCACGGCGACGGCACCGCCGCCAAATGGTTCCAGCGTCAGGCCAAGGCGCGAGAGGTCATCGGCGACGGCCATCAGACGGGCGCAATCGCCTTCGGACAGTTCCACAATCTCGGGGATCAACAGGGCCTGCGCGGCGACGCCGTTTTCCGCCATCTGCGTCTTCAGTTTCTCATAAACCAGCCGTTCATGCGCGGCGTGCTGGTCGACGATCACCATGCCGTCGGCGGTCTGGGCGATGATGTAGTTCTCATGCACCTGCCCGCGCGCCGTGCCCAGCGGCAGATCCTGTGCGGGGGGTTCTTCTGCTACGACGGGTGCGGGCTCCACGATGCTGCCGCTGTAATCTTGCGACAGTTCCGCAAAGCCCGGAGCCTGCGCCTGATAGGATGCCTGCCGGGCCGCCAGCGACGGCCGGTCCATCTGATAGACCCGCGCGGGCGCAGGCTGTGCCGGTTCAGGCCGCATCGCGCCCAAGGTCGCATTGGCCACGGTTGACGATGCCCGGTGCCCCGCCTCGGCCAGCGCGTGCCGCAGGGCGGAGACGATCAGCCCCCGCGCCACGCCGGGATCGCGGAACCGGACCTCGGATTTCGCGGGGTGGACGTTCACATCCACCAGCGTCGGATCACAGTCGATGAACAGTGCCGCCGCGGGGTGACGATCCCGGCTGAGGAAATCGAAATACGCCGCCCGCAGCGCTCCGGTCAGCATCTTGTCCCGCACCGGGCGGCCATTGACAAACAGGTACTGCGCCACCGCCGCACCCCGCGAATAGGTCGGCAGGGCGGCATATCCGTACAGCCTGATCCCCTCACGCGTGGCGTCGATCTGCAGGGCGTTCTCGGCAAACTCGCGCCCGATCACGCGGGCCAGACGGGCGTGCAGCGCATCGAACAGATCACCGTTCTCGCGGTCGGCGCGGAAGGTCACGCGCCCCTCACCGCCGCCCGAGACATCGCGCAGGGTAAAGGTGATCGCCGGTTCGGCCATGGCCAGACGTTTGACCGTGTCGTTGATCGCCTGCGCCTCGGCCCGGTCGGTGCGCATGAACTTCAGCCGGGCGGGCGTGGCAAAGAACAGATCGCGCAGCTCGACCACCGTGCCTACACGCAAAGCAGCGGGTTTGACCGCCCCCATCCTGCCGCCCGAGACGTTGATCTGCGCCGCCTCACCCCCGGCCACGCGACTGGTGATGGTCAGTCGACCCACCGCGCCCAGAGAGGGCAGCGCCTCGCCCCGGAAGCCGAAGGTATGAATGTTCAGCAGGTCTGACCCGTCGATCTTGGAGGTCGCATGGCGCGACAGCGCCAGTGGCAGATCATCGGCCGCGATCCCGCAACCATCATCGGTGACGCGAATCAGCGTCTTACCCCCATCGGCAATGTCGATGGCGATCCGGCTGGCCCCGGCATCGATGGCGTTTTCCACCAGTTCCTTGACCGCCGAGGCCGGACGTTCGACCACTTCGCCTGCTGCGATTCGGTTGATCGCAGCATCGTCCAACTGCCGTATTACGGGACGGGTATCGCTGATATTGGGGTTTGCCTGCGCCATACCCCTAGACCTAGCACATGCGCGCGCGATTCTACCACCGATTTACGCCAAACTGTTTAGGGAATGAAGGGGCGTTCGGACAATCGTCGTGTCAGCCGTCGTGGCAACACAGAGGCAACGATTGCCCGAACGGTCCAAAGTGAGTGGTGGTCGTTCGCCTTATGTGAACAGTTCGTAACACGAAACCCACATTGAGGCTTGCTAACTGTGACCACGGCGTAAATCTGGGCGGAGTTCAGCCGATACCGGGCTGTTGTCCCGGCGCTCCGGCGCGGGTCCGGCACGGCCCCCATATCGCAGCTGCGGCCAGGATCAAACCAGCGACTGCAGCAATCATACCGGCCGCGCTGACGGCATCGGCCATACCCAGCCAAAGCGGCCCATAGCCTGCAAGAACATAGCCCGCAACGGCCGAAACCACTGCAAAGGCAACGGACCAAGCGATCTGACTCTCTAACCGGTTGGTCATCATCCGTGCGGCGGCGGGGGGACAGATGAACATGGCAATCACGATGATCGACCCCACCGCGTCAAACGCCGCCACCGCCGCGATGGCGGCCACAATCACCAGCGCAAAGCCCAGCGGACCGGTGCGGATACCGATGGTGCGGGCGAACCCTTCGTCGAAGGTGGAGATCTTCAATGGTCGCCAGAACAGCCAGATAAACAGCGTCACACCCAGCAAAGTCGCGGCAATGCGCGGCAGTTCGGGTGGAAGCCCGGCCAGCGCGGTCAGATCCAGCAATGAAGACCACCCTACCGCATCCAGCCAGATCAAGCTTTCCAGATTGCCATAGAGGGCATGTTCCACGTCCAAGTGCACGGTCGAAGTATCGGTCTGTTCCAGCAACAACACCCCGGCGGCGAACATGGTGGTAAAGACCACACCCATCGCGGCACCGGGTTCGATCTGGCCCAGCCTCCGGATCGCTTCGATCATCACAACGGCGACGACTGCGGCTGCCGCCGCACCCAGCATCATGGGCCATGTGGATATTGCTCCGGTCAGGATGAAGGCCACGACGATCCCCGGCAGCACCACATGGCTGATCGCATCGCCAATCAGCGCCTGTTTGCGCAACACCAGAAAGTTGCCCGGCAACGCGCAGGCAATCGCCGCGAATGTGCCGATCAGCAAGGGTGTCAGGGACAGGGGGACAAACTCTTCACCGCTCATGCCATCACCCCCTGCGGGCCGCCAATCTGGCGGTCAATCTCAGCGATCTGGTCTCGTGTCAGGACAGTCTCGATATCACGCAACCCGTCGTACAGCGCCGCTGTTGCCTCGTGCGCCTGATCGGCGCGGACAATTTCCCAGCGTTTCTCATCCCGCAGAGCCTTGGCGGCGCGTGCCTTTCCGGCCTCGGTCGCGACGCCATCGGCGCGGGCCAGACCGGCGCGTTTCAACAGGCGCAGGGTCAGGGGTTCATAGATCTTTTGCCCCTGCGCCAGCGCCAGCAGGCCCTGACGGATATGCACCCGGCGCTGGAACCGCAGATGGCGCAGCACGGCGGCCAGAACGCCGCGCACCGGGGCCAGCAACAGCGACAGTGCAAAAAGCGCAAAGCTGACCAGCACGATGATCGGACCTGTCGGCAGGTTCGGGGCCGAGGCCGACAGCGCCGCGCCCACATAGCCCGAGACCCCTCCGACAATCCCGGCCAGCAGGACCACGCGGTCGGACCGATCGGTCCAGAACCGTGCCGTGACGGCAGGGATGATCAACAATGCCACGATCAGGATCAGACCGACGATTTTCAGGCCGACCACGGTGACGGCCATCACCAGCCCCATCATCGCAAGGTCGATGCGATGCACCGGCAGCCCCCGGGCGGCGGCATATTCGGGGTCAAAGGCCACCATGGTCATGGGCCGGCGCAGGATCATTACCAGCACCAGCGTGGCCGCCCCGCCCAGCGCGATGATCAGCGCATCTGCCCAAAGCATCCCGGCGGTCGAGCCCAGCAGGAACCCTTCCAGCCCCGCCTGTCGACCCACGCCCATGGTCTGGATGACGGTCAGCAGTACGATGCCAAAGCCAAAGAACACCGACAGAACCGCACCGATCGCGGCATCCTCGGCCAGTCGCGTGTGGCGGGTCAGCCAGTTCATGCACAGCAGGCCCACCCAGGCCGACAGGGCCGACCCCGCCAGCAAGCCCAGCAGGTTGCGTCCGTCTCCGCCAAAGGCGACCAGCACCATGAAGGCCAGACACACACCGGGCAGCGTGGCATGGCTGATCGCGTCGCTGACCAGCGCGCGTTTGCGCAGAAACAGGAACGTGCCCGTCACCCCCGCCGACACGCCCAGCAGCGCAGCCCCGATGGCGACCAGCGAGGCGTTATAGCCCAGCTGAAGGGTCAGAGCGTCCCAAAGCATGGATTATCCCAGCGCGCGCGAAATCTGGTCGATCTGAGCGGTGGCCAGACGGCCCCCATAGGCGGCTTGCAGGGTCTCGGCGGTGAAGGCCTGATCCACCGGGCCCTCGGCTACTTTGCTGGTGTTGATCAGGAAGACATGATCAAAATAATCGGTGACGGTGGCCAGATCGTGATGCACAACAACCACGGTCTTGCCGGCCTCTTTCAGCGCTTTCAGCACCGCGATGATGGCTTTTTCGGTGGCCGCATCGACCCCGGCAAAGGGTTCGTCCAGCAGATACAGATCAGCCCCCTGCGCCAAGGCGCGGGCAAGAAAGACACGTTGTTGCTGACCTCCCGAAAGCTGGCCGATCTGACGATCCGCGAAATCACGCATACCAACACGGTTCAAGCAGTCCATCGCACAAGCCATGTGTCGGGCACGAACACGACCCAACAGACCCAACTGACGCGACAGGCCCATCAGGACGACGTCGATCACGCGGGTCGGGAAATCCCAATCCACACTGGCGCGCTGCGGGACATAGGCGATGCGGGCACGCTGAGATTCAAGCGGCTGACCGTTGACCGTTACCTGACCCGACAGCGGCGACACGATCCCCAGCGCGGCCTTCAACAAAGTCGACTTGCCCGCGCCGTTTGGCCCGATAATGGCCGTCATCGCACCGGGCTGCACCGTCATATCCACCGAGAACACAGCGGGTTTCTGACCATAGGACACAGTCAGACCGCGAATGGCCAGCGGACTGCGTTCAATCCCGTTGTCCTGAACGGATACGCCCTGATGTGCTGCAAGCTCCAGCATTCCTCAAAACCCCGCCGACAATTTGCCGTTCATACCCCGCGCGGGCACATCCGCCCCCAGCGCACCGGCAATAACGGTAATATTGTGATCCAGCATCCCGATATATGTGCCCTCATACGTGCCGGGTTCGCCCATGGCGTCTGAATAGAGCTCACCGCCCACATCCACTTGATGGCCCTTGGCCGCGGCACCCTCGATCAACGCGCGCATGGACCGGTCCGAGACCGAGCTTTCCACGAACACCGCCGTCAATTGCTGATCAACCAGCGTATCGACCAGTTCGCCGATCCGGTTCAGACCGGCCTCGGACTGGGTCGAGATGCCCTGAATGCCCAGCACCTCATAGCCGTATTCCGCACCGAAATAACCAAAGGCGTCGTGGGCTGTCACCAGAATGCGGTTGTCCTTTGGAACGGCGGCCAACATCTGTGTCCCGTAGGCTTCCAACTGGGCAATCTCAGCCAGATGGGCCTGCGCATTGGCGGCGAAAAACTCGGCCGCTTCGGGGCGGGTGTCGGTCAGCGCATTTTGCACCTGAACCACCACGTCGCGCCACAGGGCCGGGCTCATCCACACATGCGGGTCGAATTTGTCGGCGTAATCGTCATGGGCGCGCAGCTTGGACGTGTCGATCCCTTCGGCCACGGCTATCACGTTGCGCTTGCGAGACAGGTCGTGGAAGAAATCCTCCATCTGCGCCTCAAGATACAGGCCGTGCCACAGGGTCAGGTCCGCGCGGGTCATGGCGACGATGTCGCTGCGGGTCTGGCGATAGGCGTGCGGATCGACGCCGGGGCCCATCAGCCCCTTGACCTCGACCTGATCGCCACCAACCTGGCGCACGGCGTCGGCAATCATACCGGTTGTCGCCACCACTTTCAGTGGCGTTTCGGCATGGGCCGAAATTGGCAAAGCGACAGCCAAAGCCAACGCAGCAAGAAAGTTACGACGAATCATGTCAGACCCCGATCTGATATCCCCATGACCGTTAATATGCGAACCATTCGCAACTTAGTCAATGCTATTGCGAATTATTCGCAAGAAAGACAACCATATTTGTCCATTTGGTCAAAAAAATAGCTGGAACGCACCCGCTTGCCCTTTTCTTTAGACGCAACCCATGCGATTTTGGCGCAAATCTCCCAAAGGACGCGATGATGGAAACGCAGAGCCCCGTGCGCACCGCGCATCTGCCGCAAGTGACCGAACCCCGCAATCCGGGCATGGATCTGGATTTGGACTGGGTGCGCGCCGTTCAGGCCAACACCTCGGCCATTGAACGCCGTGCCGCCACCCTGCCCGGTCGTCGTTCGGTAAAGAAAGACTATCAGGCCGCATGGCTGCTGAAGGCGATCACGATGATCGACCTGACCACTTTGTCGGGCGATGACACGGTGGGCCGCGTGCGCCGCTTGTGCGCAAAGGCGCGCCAGCCTGTTGCGCCCGCGTTGTTGCAGGCGATGGACGTGCCGCCGATTACCACCGGTGCGGTCTGTGTCTATCACGACATGATCGAACCCGCCGTCGCGGCGCTAAAAGGCACGGGCATTCCGGTGGCTGCTGTCTCGACCGGGTTCCCGGCGGGTTTGTCGCCTTTCCATCTGCGCGTGGCCGAGATCGAGGAAAGCGTGAAGGCCGGAGCCGAGGAAATCGACATCGTGATCTCGCGCCGTCACGTGCTGTCGGGCGACTGGCAGGCTTTGTATGATGAGATGAAGGCCTTCCGTGCCGCATGTGGCGATGCCCATGTCAAAGCCATTCTGGCGACCGGAGAGCTGGGCAGCCTGCGCAACGTCGCGCGTGCGTCGGTCGTGTGCATGATGGCGGGGGCGGATTTCATCAAGACCTCAACCGGCAAGGAAAGCGTCAACGCCACCCTGCCCGTGTCGCTGGTGATGATCCGAGCGATCCGCGATTACTATGACCGCACAGGATACCGCGTCGGCTACAAACCTGCGGGTGGAATATCCAAGGCCAAAGACGCGCTGGTCTATCTGTCGCTGATAAAGGATGAGCTGGGCGACCGCTGGCTGCAACCGGACCTGTTCCGCTTTGGCGCGTCCTCGCTGCTGGGCGATATTGAGCGGCAGTTGGAACATTATGTCACCGGGGCGTACTCGGCTGGCTACCGTCATTCTATGGGTTGAGGCACGCCCGGAAATCGCTCTGGTAGAGCGATTTCAGTGCCGAACGGGCGAAGCCCCGGGAAAAGGAAAGAACAATGACAGTCAAAGAGATTTTCGACACCATGGACTACGGCCCTGCCCCCGAAAGCGCAGCCGAGGCGCTGGCCTGGCTGGTCGATCAGGGCGACAAGTTCGGCCACTATATCGACGGGGCCTTCACCAAGCCCGGCAAAGGGTTTGACAGCCGCAACCCGGCGACCGGAGAGGTTTTGGCCAAGCTGACCCAAGCTAAACAAGGCGACGTGGATAACGCCGTGGCCGCCGCCCGCAAAGCACAACCCAAGTGGCAGAAACTGGGCGGCGCAGGTCGTGCGCGGTATCTCTATGCCATCGCGCGCCTGCTGCAGAAACACGCGCGGCTGTTTGCGGTGCTGGAAAGCCTCGACAACGGCAAGCCGATCCGGGAATCGCGCGACATCGACATCCCTCTGGCCCAGCGGCACTTCTACTATCACGCGGGTATGGCGCAGCTGATGGAGAGCGAGTTACCGGATGCTGAGGCCTTGGGCGTTTGCGGCCAGATCATCCCGTGGAACTTCCCGCTGCTGATGCTAGCGTGGAAAATCGCGCCCGCGCTAGCGATGGGGAACACGGTGGTTCTGAAACCGGCCGAGTATACCTCGCTGACCGCTTTGCTGTTTGCCGACATCTGTACGCAAGCCGGGCTGCCAAAGGGCGTGGTCAATATCGTCACCGGCGACGGCGCGGTGGGTGAGATGATCGTGAACGCCGACGTGGACAAGATCGCCTTCACCGGCTCAACCACCGTTGGGCGACGCATCCGCGAGGCAACCGCTGGATCCGGCAAGGAACTGACGTTGGAGCTGGGCGGTAAATCCGCTTATATCGTGTTCGATGACGCCGATATCGACAGCGCCATCGAAGGGCTGGTCGATGCGATCTGGTTCAATCAGGGTCAGGTCTGCTGCGCGGGCTCGCGCCTGTTGGTGCAAGAAGGCATCGCCGATCGTTTCCACGCCAAGCTGCGCGCGCGGATGGATGGCCTGCGCATCGGCGATCCGCTGGACAAATGCATCGACGTGGGCGCGGTTGTGGACCCGATCCAGTTGCAGACGATCAAAGGCATGGTCGACAGCAACACCGCGGGTGACGTCTATCAGGCGACCTGCGAGTTGCCCGAAAACGGCTGCTATTACCCGCCCACGCTGATCTCGGGGCTCGAAACCTCCGATCCGCTGATGCAAGAGGAGATTTTTGGCCCGGTTCTGGTCTCCTCGACCTTCCGTACCCCGGCTGAGGCGGTCGAGCTGGCCAACAACACCCGATATGGGCTGGCCGCAACCGTGTGGACCGAGAATGTGAACCTCGCGCTGGATATCGCACCCAAGCTGGTTGCGGGCGTGGTCTGGGTGAACGCCACCAACCTGTTCGACGCCGCCGCCGGGTTCGGCGGTGTACGCGAAAGCGGGTTTGGCCGCGAGGGCGGTTGGGAAGGGCTGGCCGCCTATACCAAGCCCAAAGGCAAGACCAAGCCGCTGGCAAAGGTCGAGGCTGCAACGGGCCAAGGCGCGCCGGTCGATCCCATCGACCGCACCGCCAAAATGTATGTGGGCGGCAAGCAGGCGCGGCCCGACGGCGGCTATTCGAAACCCGTCTGGGGCAAATCCGGCCTGCTGGGCCATGTGGGGCTGGCCAACCGCAAAGACGTGCGCAACGCGGTAGAAGCCGCGGCTGGCGCAAAAGGCTGGTCCAAGGCCACCGGCCATCTGCGGGCACAGATCCTCTATTACATCGGCGAAAACCTCTCGGCCCGCGCGGATGAGTTCGCCACCCGGATCGACGCCATGACCGGCGGCAAAACCGGCGCGGCCGAGGTTGAAACCTCGATCCAGCGCCTGTTCACCGCCGCCGCATGGGCCGATAAATATGACGGTCAGGTCCATGGCGTCCCGATCCGGGGTGTGGCCCTTGCGATGAAGGAACCCGTCGGCGTGATCGGCGCGCTCTGCGCGGATGAGGCGCCTCTGCTGGGCCTGATCTCGGCCTTGGCCCCCGCGATTGCGATGGGCAACCGGGTCGTGCTGGCGGCCTCCGAGCCCTATCCGCTGGCGGCGACGGATTTCTATCAAATCCTTGAGACCTCGGACGTGCCCGCAGGGGTTGTCAACATTCTGACCGGCAGTCACGCGGAACTGGCGAAGCCGCTGGCCTCCCACATGAACGTGGATGCGGTCTGGTCGTTCTCATCCACTGACCTGTCCAAAGAGATCGAGGTTGTCTCTGCCGGGAACCTGAAACGTACATGGGTCAATAACGGCGCGGCAACCGACTGGAGCACCGACCACACTCGCCGCTTTTTGCAGGCCGCGACCGAGGTCAAGAACATCTGGGTGCCCTACGGCGAGTAGGGCAACATAGGACGCAGGCGAAAGCCCGCTCATGTGCAGACATTTTGTGAATGGGGTCACAGACAAAGCCGCTTGCCTGACCCAACGTAAGGTCCATTCTGATCCAGAATGGGCCTTTTTTCATGCTGAGTTTACCGATTGATTTCTCAACCTCTTTACAGCTTGTCACGTTGGTTGGCGTCTGCGGCGCCGGACTGTACATTCTGAACTACTTCATGCTGCAGATGGGTGTCATCAGGGGAACAGGTATCCTTTACCCCGTCCTGACCATTATCGCCGCCAGTTGCGTCCTGATCAGTATGGCTGAAGAATTCAATCTGGCGGGTTCGATCATTCAGATGGCATATATTCTGATCTCGGTCCTTGGTCTATTGCGAGGCTACCTGTCCCGGCACTTGGTGCGGTTCTCGGAGGACGAGCGCCAATTCATCGCATTACATCTGGAATCGTTAAAACCCCATCAGGCCCGCAGATTGCTGAATACGGCCACCGTGAAAGAGTTCCCAACCGGGGATATCCTGATCGAAGAAGGCAAGACCACCGATTTTCTGGGATTTGTATTGACCGGTCGAACCACGATCCTGAAAGACGGTCAGGTGATCAACTGCTGCGGATCGGATGAAATACTCGGAGAGCTGACCTTCGGCCTTGGCCTTCCCGCAACTGCCACAGTCATCGCAACCGAACCGACCAGATGCCTGGTCTTCGACAACATCAAGCTGACACGCTTGCTCAAACGAAACAGACATATTGATGATGCGCTAAAGGCCGCGCATTTCAGACATGCGCGGCAAAAGCTGCTAAGCAGCAACAAGCATACGTTACAGGCCCAGAAAAGACCCGCCGCTGCCTAAACGGATCAACCGTCCAGATCTTCGGGTTTGCCGACAATGGTGAAATGCAACCCTTCGGGATCCAACAGCTCGGATGCAACGCGGTTCACATCCTCCAGCGTAACGGCGTTCACCTGATCGTTGCGTGTCGCGATATAGTCGATCGGCAGGTCTTCCATCTGCATCCCAACCATGATCGACGCGATCTGGCTGTTTCCATCAAAGCGCAACGGGTAGGCACCGGTCAGATAGGTCTTTGCATCATCCAATTCCGTCTGCGTCACGCCTTCGTCTGCCGCCCGGGCCCATTCGTCACGAATGACTTTGACGGCCTCGGCAATACGATCATTGGCCGAAGACACGGATCCCAGATAAACCGAGGCCAGATCCTTGGGCACCAGATAGGTGCTGACACCATAGGTCAGGCCCCGTTTTTCACGCACCTCATGCATCAGGCGGCTTTCGAAACCACCCCCGCCCAGGATGTGGTTCAGTACAAAGGCCGCAAAGAAGTCGGGATCATCACGGTCGATCCCCTCGTGGCCAAACAATGCCACCGATTGCGGAGTGTCGAATTCGACCACGCTTACACCACCGGGAATAGTCACCTGAGCACGGCCCGGTATTGGTTTGCCGCTTTCGGGCAGATCGGCCAGCAGCTTGTCCAGCAGCACGCCCAGTTCCTCGGCCGTGATGTCGCCAACGGCGCCAACGTACATGCGGTCCTTGGCGAACACGTTTTCGTAGGCCGATACAATATCGTCCCGCGTCAGGGCGGTGACGCTGTCGATGGTCCCTTTGCCCTCGGACCCATAGGGGTGATCACCATAGGCCATGCGGGCAAAGTTGCGACCGGCAATGTCATTGGGATCGGTTTGATCCGAGCGCAGCCCAGACAGAACCTGCGCCCGCACGCGGTCCACAGCGTCCTGATCAAAGCGCGGCTCATGCAAAGTAACGCGCAGCAGATCGACCACCTCGTCGCGGTTTTCGGTCAGAAACTGCGCCGACACCGATACCTGATCGTCAGTTGCGTTATACCGGAAAGAGGCGGCCAGAGACTCCAACTCGCGGGCATAGGTGCGCGAGTCCATATCGCCCGCGCCTTCTTCGATCAGGCCCGCCATTAGGTATACTGCGCCGCGTTTGTCCGGATCATCCAGTGAAGTGCCGCCGCGGAACCGCAACTCGATCGCGGTGAAGGGAATCGAATGATCCTCGACCAACCATGCGGTAATACCCCCGGGCGACGTGACTTCCTGAATTTCGATCTCGGCCCAGGCGGGCAAAGCGGTAATGAAAGCGATCAGAGTGGCAAATATCCGTTTCATTGTGTCACCTCATCGTCGCGCATCAGCCACCCGGTGACAGATGTTTCGAGTTGAAAGACTTCGCGTGCAGCCGCGATGATCTCATCGCCGGTAACGGCCTGAAGAATATCGGGCCAGGCCTGCACGTCTTCGACCGTCAAACCGGTGGTCAAAGCACGGCCATAGCGGTTGCCGATTCCGTCCACGTTGTCACGCGCATAGGTCTGCGATGCCCGCAACTGCATCTTGATGCGATCCAGGTCTTCCTCGTTCACACCTTCGGCAATAAAATCCGCAACAGCCCGATCCATCGCATCTTCGGCTTCTTGCAAAGACACGCCCTGCGCCGGGACGACCAGAAGATCAAAGGTTGTATTATCCAGCGACATCCCGCGATAAAACGCACCGCTGAAGACGGCCTTTTGCTGGTCGAACTGCAGTTTTTCGGACAGGTATGACGTATTGCCCCCGCCCAAAAGCTCAGCCAGCAGGAACAACGCCGCAGCCTTTTCCTGCGCGCCCGCGTCGCGCTCTTGCGCCAGATAACTGCGCTGAACATAGGGTTGCGAGACGCGCGGGTCCTTATAGGTCAGCCTCCGCGCTGCGGTCTGAGGCGGTTCTTGCGACCTGATGCGTTCGGGCAGATCCGGGTTGGCCGGAATGACGCCGTAGTATTTCTCGGCCAAGGTTCTTACGTCATCGGGATCAACGTCGCCTGTAACAACCAGAATGGCGTTATTGGGGGCGTAGTGGGTCTGGTAGAAGGACAGCGCATCCTGCATGTCCAGTGTCTCCATCTCATGCCGCCAGCCGATGATCGGCACACCATAGCGATGGTTGAGGTATTGCGCCGCGCTCATCTGCTCGCCGAACAGGGCGCGCGGGTTGTTTTCTGTGCGCTGATTACGCTCTTCAAGGATCACGTCGCGTTCGGTAAGGATATCTTCCTCACTCAGGCGAATATTGCGCATCCTGTCGGATTCCATCCGCATCATAAGCTCTAGCCGGTCCGAGGCTACGCGTTGGAAATACGCTGTATAGTCGTACGAGGTGAAAGCGTTGTCATTGCCGCCATTGGCTGCGACCGTGGCCGAGAACTCACCCGGTGCAAGCGTATCCGTGCCTTTGAACAGCAGATGTTCCAGAAAATGCGCCACCCCGGACGACCCGATCGGCTCATCCGCAGACCCTGCTCGATACCAGACCATATGCTGCACCACAGGGGCGCGGTGATCTTCAACCACCACGACATCCATGCCGTTATCAAGCGTGAAGGTAGTGACCGCCTCCTGCCCATCCTCGGCGAAGACCGGGGTGGCGGCGATCAGGGCGGCCGACAATGCCAAGGCCCGAACCATGGGGCATCCTCCGTATAGTTTGCTGTGGTTGAAACTACGGTGGCGCGGCGCAGGTTCAAGGCCGATGACGAAAAGTTAAGGATTATTCATCCAAAGGAGGGGCCGAAGGCGTTTCGATACCTGCACGACGGGCCGCCTGGTTCTGTTGATCCGCGTTCAGCGCCTCTTTCCGGTAAACCTGCTCATAGCGGTCGATCTTGAACAAACGCAAACGGGTCAGTCGGCCTTGCTTTCTGCGGAACTCGGCATCCTCGGTATCAACCACCTGACGGGTATTGGACGGGACGCCGTAGCGGCTTGAGGCTGTCACCAACGCGGCATCCGTGGATGGAATCGCCGTATTCGGATTCAGAGCTGCCGGATTGCCACCAAGCGCCGCAACCGCATCGGCTGTTGGCGTTGGGTCGGTCAGGTTGCCACCACCCGGAGTTGGAGCGGGCAGGAACTGATAATCCTCGGGCTGCGTCAGAGGTTTCACCGGCAGCACGGAAAACTCGTCCGGCCCCGGCCCCGGCGCTTCAAGGTGGCGCAGGCCGATATCGGAACATCCCGCAATCGCAAAAGCCAATGTCACAGCAAATATGGAACGCGGCAACCGCATCAGAGTCTCCAGCCTGTTTCGGGCGTTTTAACGCATATCGACGAGCGCGTCACGAGGGCTTTTTGCTGTCAAAGAGCACCAGCCCTATGGCCCCCGCAAAAATGAACACGTCGGCAAGGTTGAAAACATATGGGTTGTTGATGCCGCAACATGACATGTTCAGAAAATCGAGAACAAAGCCATAAAGCACACGGTCAACAACATTCCCCAATGCTCCGCCGATCAGCAAACCGCCGCAGAACAGCATCAGCTTTGATGGCGCAGAGCGCATCAGCCAGATCAACACAGCAACGGAGATCGCAACGGACACGCCGATCAGCACCCAGCGCGCCGCGTCGCTGTTGCCCTGAAACAGGCCGAAATTGATGCCCCGATTCTCGCCGTATTTGAACACAAGCAAGGGCGGCAGAACGTCGATATCGCCCTCGGCCACGCGCATGACGTGGACGACCAGATATTTGCTGATCTGGTCGATCGCGAACGCCGAAAGCGCAGCCAAAAGGAGCAAGCGATAGCGCATCAGTGGCGGAAGTGACGCATGCCGGTGAAGACCATAGCAAGGCCCGCCTCATCCGCCGCCGCGATCACTTCGTCATCGCGCATCGAGCCGCCGGGCTGGATCACGCAGGTCGCGCCGGCCTCGGCGGCCTCCATCAAACCGTCGGGGAAGGGGAAGAACGCATCCGATGCTACGGCCGAGCCGATGGTCAACGGCTGCGGCAGACCCAACACATCGGCCATACGCTCGGCTTTCTTGGCGGCAATCAGCGCCGAGTCCACCCGGCTCATCTGGCCAGCACCCACACCCACTGTCGCGCCGTCCTTGACGTAGACGATGGCGTTGGACTTGACGTGTTTCGCCACTTTCCACGCAAACAGAAGATCGCGCATTTGTTCATCAGTTGGCGCTTTTTTGGTGACCACTTTCAGGTCATCCATACCGACAAAGCCATTGTCCTTGTCCTGCACAAGCAGGCCACCAGCCACCTGACGGACAGTCTTTCCGCCTGCCGTCACATCCGGCAGCTCTTCAGTCGTCAGCAGGCGCAGGTTCTTCTTGGCGGCGAAAATCGCCTTGGCCTCATCCGACGCACCCGGAGCAATCACGACCTCGGTGAAGATGCCGGTGATCTCCTGCGCGGTTTCCGCATCCAACGGCTGGTTCAGCGCCACGATCCCACCAAAAGCCGAGGTGCGGTCGCAGTCGAACGCCGCCTTATATGCGTCGATCAGCGTGGCACCTGTCGCCACACCGCAGGGGTTAGCGTGTTTGATGATGGCACAGGCGGCACCTTGCGCCGGGTCGAATTCAGCCACCAGTTCAAAGGCTGCGTCGGTGTCGTTGATGTTGTTGTAGCTCAGTTCCTTGCCCTGATGCTGCACCGCCGTGGCAACGCCGGGCCGGTTGGTTCCGTCGGTGTAGAAAGCCGCCTTTTGGTGGCTGTTCTCGCCATAGCGCAGGGTCTGTTTCAGCTCACCCGCAAAGGCGCGGCGTTTGGGGGCCTCAAGCTCCAGCGCGTCGGCCAGCCAGTTCGACACAGCCGTGTCATAAGCGGCGGTGCGGGCATAGGCTTTTTGCGCCAGTTTGCGGCGGAATTTCGGACAGGTCGACCCATTGTGCTGATCCATGTCGCCCAGCAGTTTGGTGTAATCCTCGACATCCACGACCACATTCACAAAGGCATGGTTCTTTGCTGCCGCTCGGATCATCGCAGGGCCGCCAATGTCGATGTTCTCGACACATTCGTCATATCCAGCCCCCTTCGCCACGGTCGCCTCGAACGGGTAGAGGTTCACCACCAGCAGGTCGATCGCGCCAATCCCGTGCTCGGTCATCGCGGCCACATGGGTGTCGTTGTCACGCAGCGCCAGCAGCCCGCCATGCACCATCGGGTGCAGGGTCTTGACGCGGCCGTCCATCATTTCGGGAAAACCTGTGATCTCGCTGACGTCTTTCACGTCCAGCCCCGCCTCGCGTAGCGCCTTGGCGGTGCCGCCGGTTGACAACAACTCGACCCCGCGCTCGGCCAGCGCCTTGCCCAGATCGATCAATCCGGTCTTATCGGATACGGAAAGCAGCGCGCGGCGCACGGGGTGAAGGTCGGTCATGGGTCCAAAGGTCCTTTTGGCGTCAGTCGAAATCGGGCTCGTCCCGGTGCACATCGCGCACGGCATAGGCTGTATCCTGTGCCTTGCTCAACGTCCACCGAATGCGCGTCGCATACTCCATTGCGCGGCCAGATAGAACGATCTGTTTTGTCGCGCGCGGCTTTAGACGCCCTTTTTCAAGATAAACGCTTGGTTCGACGGTCAGTTTTGCCACCCCGTCATGGCGAAACACCCAGATCTCACCGCTTTTGAGCGCCATCGACACCGCCGCGCCGCCCAAATCCAGCGCCGCATCAACGTCAGGATGCAGATGGAATCTGATATCGAATCCGATGCCCTGCAGGCTCGAGGCGTTCATCGCTTTGTCGAATTGCCGTTTTGCCCGGTCATCCGACGTCAGCAGAATATCCTCGCAAACCAGTTCGCGCCCGTCAAAGCGCAGTTCGAACGTACGGGCGTGGGTCAGGCCGAACACTTTCGAATAGCCATCATGCCCGGCCATGAACTTCGCACCTTCAAAGGATTCTTCGAATTCGTTCGGAACATCAGTTGGCGCATCGACCAGGGCTTCGGCTCCTCGGTGGTCAGGGTCGGTCAGACGAGCGCTAGAGAAACCATCCAAACAAAGGGTTGAATGCGACGGGGTTGCCCGTCCTGCCCGACGCCATTCCGCACCAAAGGTTTCCCCTGATCCGCAATTCACGATCAGGGGGCGTCGGCCCGAGGTCAGTTCGAAAGCCAAAGTTGAGGCATGCGCGTTATACGACGCTGGACCCTTGGGCGGTGCGCTGGCATCCACGATTACACTGGTTCGCGCTGCATAAAGACGCGCGTAGCCCATCGACAGGCCAGTGGCGTGATGTGGCCGCACGCCACTTTGCGCCAGCGCCTGATCCAGACGCCCTTCCAGCCCGCGCCCGCCCCCGTGAAACCGCGCCAGCCCCCCGTCCGAGTGCCGCAGGCAGCGCAGTGTGGGGGCCATCCGCTTGATCGCACCCGCCTGTGCGCCGGGCGTCCCCCTGCCCAGCTCGCTGAGTGCTGCGGATGTCCAGGCCAGCAACGTGAAAACCTCAAGCAATTCTTCTGGATTGCGGGTCAGTAAACCACCCTTGGGATCAATCTGACTGTCACATTCCCGCGCCAAAGCGCGCAGGGCCGGGTCTGCCATATGTTCAAGACCCTCCAGCGCCAGACCGGCCTGAACCAAACCCGCCAAAGCTTCGAACCGCGGCAATCCCGGCGTGGCGGCTTTCCAGCGCTTGGACAGAAACCAAGTCTGCTGCGACAAAGCTCGAAAAAACTGCTGGCGCTGCTTTTCATCCGTACCACGTAACAGAAAGGCAGAGTGGTTGACCCAGCGCATCACACGACGCCCGGTCAGATCAGGCGCCCAGCCGGGACCGTGACCGCGCCCATGCGCCGCAATCCAACCCCAGACCCAGCGCTGCGCCCTCTCTCGCGCGCGCATGTCGCCAACGGCCGCCAGATCATCGAGCCATGCAAACCCGTGCCGTTCATTGTCGAAACCGGTACTTGGGGCGGTGACATCCCATAGCTCGGTATCCTGCGCCTCGACCAGAAAACCTGCAAACAGAAGGTTTCCGGCGACCAGCTGTCGACCCCGGGCAAACGCGCCAATCGTCCGGGGTTCGGGCTCGCCCACAAAACCACTGACGGGTTTGCGCCGCTGACTGAGCCGCGCGTAGAGGCGGTTTTGAAACCGCGTCCACCGGTTTGCCATGGTATCCTTGTTTGACATGCCGCCCGCTACTCTGCCCTGTGCGCTCTGCTGGCGCCTAAGCGCAACGATAAACCGCGTCGCGCGTCATGTCATCGAAAAGCGTCGCATCAGGAAGATTTGTTCAGGCACGCGATATAGAAACCATCCATACCACCCCGATCCGCCCAATAGTCAGGCCGAAGGCGCAGGCCGCCTTCTTCGGTGATCCAATCCTTGTCAATGCCAGCAATCTCCAGCGCCTCGCGGTCGACCTTCATGTCCGGGAAAAGACCCAACGCTTCTTCGATCTGAACCTCACCCTCGTCTGGCAGCAGGGAACAGGTACAGTAAACCAGCCGCCCGCCGGGTTTAAGCAGGCCCCACGCATGGGCCAGCATCTGTGCCTGCAATTCGATCAACCCGCCAAATTCCGAGCCATCCTTGGCAAAGGGCAGGTCCGGGTGCCGACGGATGGTACCGGTTGCCGAACAGGGCGCGTCCAGCAGGATCGCGTCGTATTGGCCCTGATGCTCTAGCGCGTCACCCGCGATGACCTTGGCTTTCAGCCCCGTTCGTTGGAGATTCTCGCGCACACGTTCTAACCGAGAATCCGACACATCAAGCGCTGTCACGTTCGCTCCGGCCGCGGCAATCTGCATGGTTTTCCCACCAGGGGCCGCGCAGAGGTCCAGTATGTTCTCTCCGGCCTTCGGTGCAAGCACCTGAACGGGGATAGCTGCGGCAGCATCCTGTACCCACCAATCGCCATTGTCGAACCCCGGCAAGGTCGAGACCTGCCCCCCATCCTGTACCCGGCGCGAGCCAGTGGGCAGCGCCTCACCGGGACCATCGGCGCCGGGTTTGACGGTAATATCCAGCGGCGCGCCTGCGAAATGGGCTTGTTCAATACCCGTGATCGCATCCGCACCCCAAGCCATGGTCAGCGGGTCGCGCAGCCATTCGGGCAGCCGAGGGACGCGCATCTTGGGCCATGCCTCGGGCCCTTCAGCGGCCACCTTGCGCAGCACCGCATTCACCAGACCCTTGAGGCGGCCATGTTTGCGCGACCGGCCGACGATCTCGACCATGGAATTGACTACCCCATGCGCGGCCTCGCCCTGGCACAGTTCCACCGCGCCAAGACGCAGGGCGTTATGTACGGTCAACGCAGGGGTCCGGTTCAAATGGTTGTCCAGCAGACGGTCGGCGCGTTCCAACCCGCGCAGGGTTTCCAGCGTCAGGCGCTGTGCGCGGGCGCGGTCTTCGCGGTCCAGCCGGTCCAATGCGCCAGCGGCCAGACATTCGGACAACAGACGCCCTTCGCCCAATATCTGATCCAGCAGATAGATCGCGCTGCGCCGCGCTGCCGTTGCGTTGTCGGACATGGAACCGCCTTTGATGTGACCCTCGCCCGCATTGCCAAACGCGGACGGGGGCGTATATCAAGCCCTAGCACGGAAAGGAACCCGATCTCATGAGCGACGACCGCAAAGACCTGCCGCCCGCCGCCCAACGCGCATTGGCCGAGGCTGAGGACCGTCGCCGCAAGGCCGCAGCCGAGGCGAAAGAACAACCCAGGGAACTGGGTGGCCGCGACGGCCCCGACCCCGCCCGCTATGGTGATTGGGAAAAGAAGGGCATCGCAATCGACTTCTGATCACTTAACCCCGCAGCGCCTGCAGAAAATCACCGATCAGCGCGCGTTGTTTTTTGGATTTCGCCCGGTCCTCGGGCCATGTCAGCCAATAGCCGTCTTTCGTGTTCAGCGCGGGCAGGTCCAGACGCCGCAAGCGCCCAGCCTGCAGATCGGCCTGCGCCAGAGGTTCGGACCCCAGCGCCACCCCCAGCCCCTGCCGCGCCGCTGACAGCGCGTGTTCCATCGAATCGAAGCTGATCACCGAGGGCGGCAGATCGTCCTGACCGGTCTTGCGCGCCCAGTCGCGCCAGGCGGGCCGCTCCCCCCGCAGGTCGATCAGGGGGGCACCCCAGTCGACACCGGGGGCGGCCATGGGCACCAGAACCTCGGGCGCGATCCGCTCCGCCTCACGCCCCGGCCACGCGCCGCGCCCGTAACGGATCTGCAGCCATGTGCGTTCTTCATCCAGCGATGAACGTCGCGCAACGGAATCCGTCATCACCCGCACCTTGGGGCGCAGCTGCTGAAACCGGGGGATCGCCGGCACCACAAGCGCGTGGATACCGGAGGACAGCCCCGCCACGCGCAGCTCACGCGGGGCTTTGCCGAACAAATCCTCGGTATTGCGCTCCAGCGCCTGCAAACTGTCCTGCACCAGCGGCAAATAGCTTTCGCCTTCGACGGTCAGCGACACGCCGCGCGCCTCACGCACAAACAGGGTTCGGCCCAGCCACGATTCCAGATTTGCGATCCGCTGACTGACCGCCGCTTGCGTCAGCCCGAACTCTTTGGCCGCGGCAGAGAACCCGCCCAGCCGACCGGCGGCCTCGAACACGCGCAACCAGTCCAGCGGAGGCAATCCGATCTTTTTCCGAGCCATAAGATTTCCCAACCCTAAGTCGCAATAAGGTTTAATTGTGTTAATGCCACGAGAGGCGTATCTCCTCAACCGTAGCCCGCGCCGAACAGGAGAGACCCCATGCTGCGCTCCGCCACTCACACCACCCAGATCGTGACTGTTGAATTTGCCGATGGCACACAAGCGCGCTTTCACGCCATCTGGCTGCGCGACAATGCGCTGGACCCCGACACCCGCGCGCCGGGCAATGGTCAGCGCCTGATCACCATCGGGGACATTCCCGCCAATGTCTCGGTCAGCGCGGCCGAAGTTCTGAACGGCGATCTGAGCGTGACCTTCCAGCCCGAAGGCAAGACAGTGACCTTCCCCGCCCATTGGCTGGCCGATCACATCTATGACCATGACCACACTGAAAAGAGGGGCCGTATCGCACCCGGCCTCACCACATGGGACAGCACTCTGACCCCGCCCAGCGCGGATTGGAACGCAGTCCACGCTGACCCCAAGGCCAAGCGCGACTGGCTGTCCGCCGTGGCGAAGTTCGGCTTTGCCAAACTGACCGGCGGCCCGACCGAACCGGAATCGCTGCTGCAGGTGGCCGATCTGTTCGGCTATGTGCGCGAAACCAATTACGGCCCCTATTTCGAGGTCCGGACCGAGGTGAACCCGACCAACCTCGCCTATACCGGGCTGGGGCTGCAGGCCCATACCGACAACCCCTATCGCGATCCGGTGCCGACGCTGCAGATCCTGTATTGTCTGGAAAACAGCGCTGCGGGCGGCGATTCCATCGTGGTGGACGGCTTCCGCGCCGCTGAGAAACTGCGCGATCAGAACCCCGACGGCTTTGCCCTGCTGGCCGGATATCCGGCGCGGTTCGAATACAAGGGCGAAGACGGCGTCTGCCTGCGGTCGCGCCGCCCGATGATCGAACTGTCACCGGATGGCGAATTGGTCAGCATCCGGTTCAACAACCGCTCCTCTGCCCCTTTCGTGGATATCCCATTCGACCGGATGGAGGCCTATTACGCCGCCTATCGTCAGCTGGGTGACATCATCGACGACCCGGCCATGGGTGTGTCCTTCAAACTGGAACCGGGTGAGAGCTTTATTGTCGACAACACCCGCGTCCTGCACGCGCGGCTGGGCTATTCCGGTGCGGGGTCGCGTTGGTTGCAGGGGTGTTACGCCGACAAGGATGGCTTGCTGTCCACACTGGCGGCAATGGAGATGACGCAACCGGAGGCGGCGGAATGAAGCCCGATTTCTCGACCCTGACCCGCGACAATATCGTGGCGTTCATCGGAGATATCTTCGACCGGCGTGGCGGTGAGGAATATCTGGGCGAGCCCGTCACCATGGCCGAACATATGCTGCAAGGCGCAACCATCGCCGAACAGAACGGGATGCCCGAGGAAATCATCGTCGGTGCCCTACTGCATGACATCGGCCATTTCACATCCGAGTTCGGCACCTATCACCCCGACGACACCGAAGACCGCCACCACGAGGACGCGGGCGCGGAGGTGCTGGAGCAGTTTTTCCCCTCGGTCATCACCGATTGCTGCCGCTATCACGTGGCGGCCAAACGATATCTGTGTGCCACCAAGCCCGAATATTTCGACCGGCTGTCCACCGCCTCGGTACACACATTAGAATTGCAGGGCGGCCCGATGGACCCCGACGAGGTAGCCGCGTTCGAGGCCAACCCGAACCTGAAAGAGATCATTCAGGTTCGCTATCTGGACGAGGCTGGCAAACGCGCGGGCATGGAAACCCCCGATTTCGCTCATTTCGCCCCGATGGTGCAGCGCATGGTCGACAAGCATATGGGGGCCGCATGACCGCGCCTGAGTACATCTTTGAAGCCAGCACCAAGCCGTCCCTGCCATGGCACGAGGTGCCTCTGATCCGAGCCACCGATGCATCCGTCAAAGGCTATGGCTGTCTGGTTGATGACCCCGAGGGGTTCGAGATCGAGATCACCCGCTGGCCGCAGCAAGGCTGGCGGCCCATCGACGAGGGCACCGGTGACGAAGGCGGCTGGGTTGAAGGCACGTTCAAATGCGACTGGCAAGGCGACGTGCTCTATGGCGAGAACGAGGCGGTTAAAGGTCACTATGTTCTGGGCTGGTCCGCCGACCCGCAGCAAGCGCAAACCGCACGCCAAACCGGGCCCCGTGATCAGGTCCTGCTGTGGCACATGAACTATCACCCGGATGGCGGTCAGATGTTCTGGCCGCTGGACAACAAGCCGTTCATCGTTCCTGCTGCTCTGCCCGGCGACAACCTGACGCCCGAGAAGGTCGTGGCCTTCTGGTGCGACGGCTCACGCGGGCTCTATATTCATCCCGGTATCTGGCACGAAGGGATTTTCCCGGTCGAAGACAGCCAGCGGTTCCTTGACCGTCAGGGCGCCGTTCATGCGCGCGTCAGCGCCGATATCGGGAAAGAGTTCGGCGTCTACCTGTCTTGCCCGTTGCGCGCAGACAAAATCAGGGATCTCTGACACCTCTATTCAGATTTCCTTATCTTTTGCGCCCAACATCTGCGATACTCTCCCTATGGCTGTATTGAGAGGATCGCGGATGGCATTGAACTGACGACAAATGGGGCTTTTGAAAGCCGCGACCGTCGCCCGGACTGGCGGCGTTTCACTGATGCAAAATGCAACCTTTCGGAATTGGATTAGAGACAGATTTGTTTGCAGTGCTGTTTTACATTCTCTGCTTTTTCGTCGTTGTGAGCGTTTCGTTCTATGCAGCCATGATATTCCTCGCGTCAGTTCTCCCAGTATTCAACTTCAAAGATGAGTTTGTTGAATACTGGATCAGAACGCGCGGTAGCCCTCCCACGCGAAGGCAGATCATATTGAACATCTACGGGGCGGGAAGTTATTACTTCATGGCCGAGAAGTGCTGGGACCAGCACCGACCCAACGCGATACGTCTTGTACCCAACAGGAATCTGGCCTTGAATTTCGCTTTGGCCTTCGCGTCTTGGGTAACAGTGGTCTTGTTCTGGATCGCTGTCTTCGTCGCATACAGTTACCTGCGATCGCTTTTCTAACCCCTACAACCCCAGCACATCCACCATGTCATACTGACCCGGAGCCTTGCCCTGCCCCCACAGCGCTGCCTTCAGCGCGCCGCGGGCAAAGATGGCGCGGTCGGTGGCCAGATGGCGCAGGACGATACGCTCTCCCGGCGCGGCAAACAGGACGTCGTGTTCGCCCACGATGTCTCCGCCGCGAATGGCGTGGAAACCGATGTCGCCGCGTTTACGCGCGCCGGTGATGCCGTCGCGGGCGCGGTCGGATACGTCTGCCAGATTGACACCGCGTCCTTCGGCGGCGGCCTCGCCCAGCATCAGGGCCGTGCCCGAGGGCGCGTCGACCTTGTGGTGATGGTGGCCCTCGATGACCTCGATATCGAAATCTTCGTCCAGCGCGGCAGCGACCTTTTTGGTCAGCTGTACCAGCAGGTTGACGCCGAGACTCATATTGCCCGCCCGCACGATCACCGCATGGCGAGACGCGGGCTCCAGCGCCGCGATTTGCTCACCCGTCATACCGGTGGTGCCGATAACGTGCACGCAACGCGCCTGCGCGGCCAGTGCGGCGAATTCCAGCGTCGCTTCAGGCGCGGTGAAGTCGATCACCGCCTGCGCCTGCGCAAATGCCTCAAGTGGGTCATCCGTAACGGTGACGCCCAGCGCGGGACCACCCATGGCCGTACCAACATCCTGGCCGATCCAGTCATGGCCCGCGCGCTCGACCACACCGACCAGACGCGCCTGATCACTGTCGGTCACGGTCTTGATCAGCATCTGCCCCATACGGCCCGAAGCCCCTGTGATGACGATCCCCGGAATATGGGTCATTGTGCTGATCCTTTCGCATTAGTCGGCTCAAAGCCTCCTACCCGGTTCGCGCCCGCTTGGCAAAGGTGGGATTTGGGCTTAGATCGAAGACATGGCAAAGAACAAATTCCACGATGGCCCCGGCCCGTCCCAACGACAGCTGCGTGTCGGCGAACTGATCCGCCGCACCCTGTCCGAGGTTCTGGCGCGCGGAGATGTCCACGACCCCGACCTGAACCGCATGTCGATCACCGTAGGTGAGGTGCGCACCTCGCCCGATCTGAAGATCGCCACCGCCTATGTGCTGCCCTTGGGCGGCAAAGGGCAAGAGGACGTGATCGACCTGCTGGCCCGCAACAAGGGTGAGCTGCGCCGCGTGATCGGCAAAAAGCTGAACCTGAAATTCTCGCCCGATCTGCGGTTCCGTCTGGATGACACGTTTGACCGTCTGGACGACACCCGACGCATGTTCGAACAGGACGCGGTGCGCCGCGATCTGGACGAGTGATCCGCATACTGGCCACATTGGGCGCGCTCCTATGGGCCGCGCAGGCCGGCGCGGTGAGCTGTGAGAAGGTCACCCACGACGCCAAGCGATATACTGTGTGCGAGGTGGACGCGGCCAATGAAGACCTGCGCTTGTTTCTGAACGACAACAATGGCGATCTGCTGGGGCATTTCTCCTCGGTGAATGAGGCGCTGGCCCCCGGCGATGAACGTCTGGCCTTTGCGATGAATGCGGGCATGTATCACGACGACCGTTCGCCCGTGGGTCATTATGTCGAAGACGGGCAGGAACAGATGCGCGTTATTTCGAACCCCGGCCCCGGTAATTTCGGCCTGCTGCCCAATGGCGTGTTCTGCATCCGCGACGGCCGCGCCGATGTGTTCGAGACGCTGGACTATCTCGATCAGGCGCCCGAGTGCCGTTTCGCCACCCAATCCGGCCCCATGCTGGTGATCGACGGAGAGCTGCACCCGCGGTTTTTGCCCGACTCGACTTCTCTGTTCGTGCGCAACGGGGTGGGCACCAGCGCCGATGGCACCCGCGCGGTGTTTGCGATCTCGGACGATTATGTCACTTTCCACGAGTTTGGCAGCCTGTTTCGGGACGTGCTGAAAACGCCCAACGCGCTGTTCTTCGACGGCAATATCTCACGCATGTATGACCGGGCCGGGGGGCGTTCGGATATCGGGTTCTCGCTGGGGCCGATCGTGGGTGTGGTCGAAGACACCCCTGCAAATTGACAGCGCCCATGTGATCCGCTACCCCGCGCGCCTTAGCATGAATCAAGGTGTGATATGGGACGCAAACGCAAGGGCCGCGACATTTCCGGTTGGCTGGTGGTGGACAAGCCTGCGGGCATGACCTCGACCGCGGTGGTCAACAAGGTGCGGTGGGCGATGGATGCGAAAAAGGCGGGCCATGCGGGCACGCTGGACCCCGAGGCGACCGGCGTTCTGGCCGTGGCGCTGGGTGAGGCGACCAAGACCGTCCCCTACATCACCGACGCCTTGAAAGCCTACACCTTCACCGTGCGTCTGGGTCAGGCCACCAACACCGATGACGCCGAGGGCGAGGTGATTGCCTCCAGCGATGCGCGCCCCTCGGATGACGATATCAAACAGGCACTGACGCCGTTTCTGGGCGACATCATGCAGGTGCCGCCCAAGTTCTCCGCCGTGAAGATCGACGGCCAGCGCGCCTATAAACTGGCCCGCGATGGCGAGGATGTGGAGCTGTCCGCCCGCCCCTTGTGGGTTGAGGAGCTGATCCTTGTGGACCGCCCAGATGACGATCACGTGGTGCTGGAAATGACCTGCGGCAAAGGCGGCTACGTCCGCTCGATCGCCCGTGATCTAGGCGCGGCATTGGGATGCCACGGCCACGTCAGGGAACTGCGTCGCATCTGGTCCGGCCCGTTCGAGGTCGAAGACGGGATAAGCATCGACCAGATCGACGAGATGGCCAAGACCGAGGCTCTGGATGACTACCTGCACCCGCTGGAAACCGGCCTCGCCGACCTGCCCGAACTGAAATGCACCCCCGAGGGCGCCACCCGCCTGCGCAACGGCAATCCGGGCATGGTGCTGGCCTCGGACGTGGAATATGGCGACGAGGCATGGGCCTCGCTAGACGGCAAAGCCGTGGCCGTCGGTGTCTATAAATCCGGCGAATTGCATCCCAGCCGGGTGTTCGTCACCTGATCGCCGTGCTAGGCGGTTTGGCATGATCACCCGAACCCATACCAAGGGCGATGCGCCCTCGACCGCCGTCTATTCCGATTGCGAGAACTATCGCTATAGCCTGACCCGTGTGTGGGATGCGGGCGGGCGCAAGGCGCTGTTTGTGATGCTCAACCCTTCGACCGCGACTGAGGTGCAGAACGACCCCACGGTCGAACGCTGCGAACGGCGCGCGCGGGCGCTGGGGTTCGGTGCGTTTCAGGTGACGAATATCTTTGCCTGGCGCGATACTGACCCCCGCAAGATGCGCGCCGCCGCCGATCCGGTAGGCCCCGCGAATGACGCCGCCATTCTGGACGGTGTCGAATGGGCCGATCAGGTCATCGCTGCATGGGGCACCCATGGCACGCACCTGGATCGCGGCCCGGCGGTCGAGGCGCTGCTGCGCGGCACCGGCCAACCGCTGTTCCATCTGGGGCTGACAAAGGCGGGGCATCCAAAGCACCCTCTGTACATTGCCTATACCCAGCAGCCCGAACCGTGGTGACAAACAGTTAACCACGAGTCCAACCTGCCTTTGACCAAAGCCTTATGAACATAGGATAAATCATCCTCGGAGAACTGCGTTCACGGAGGGTTGCCATGTTCTTGATCGGACTACTTGGTCTGGCCGCCATGGGCGGTGCGGCCTATGCAATCAGCGATGTGTTTGAGCCCGAAGAAGAGGTCGAAGAGGACGACATCCAGGAAGACGAACCCGTCGACCTGTCCGAGGGCAACCTGCTGGACGTGGATGAGAATATCGACGCCCCTGAAACCTCGGAAACCTCGACCGGAACGGTGCTTTCGGAGCAGGGCGGCAATCTGATCATCACCGGGTCCGAAGATACCGACCTTTTAACTGGGCAGGACGGCGACAATCAGATCAACGGGTATGAAGGCGACGACACCATCATCGGCGGCGCGGGCGAAGATGTGCTGCACGGCGGCAAAGGGGATGACATTATCACGGGCGGCCTTGATGACGACGTGCTGCATGGTGAGGACGGCGACGACCAGCTCTCTGGTGATCAGGGCGACGACATGCTGTTTGGTCATTTCGGTGATGACACCCTGACAGGCGGCGACGGCGAGGACGAGCTTTACGGCGGGCAGGACGATGACACTCTGACCGGGGATGCGGGCGATGATGCGCTGCATGGGGGATATGGCGACGATCATCTTGACGGCGGCGAAGGCGAAGACGTTCTGTTTGGTGGCGATGGCGATGACGTGCTGACCGGGCAGGATGGCGCGGATGAGGATGCGGTTGATTTCCTCAATGGCGGCGCAGGGGATGACACGATTCTGGCCGAAAGCGGGGATATCGTCACCGGCGGCGAAGGCGAGGATGACATCGTGATCACGCCCGAAGAAGATGACGCCGCCGTCACTGTCATGGATTTCCAACCGGGTGAGGACAAGCTGCTGATCTCATGGGAGGGTGAGGAAGACCCCGACATCCAGATCGAACTGGATACCGAGGATGACAGTCTGACCAATGTCACGATCAATGGCCAGACCGTTGCGCAGATGCTAAAGGCCGAGGGGCTGACCCCCGATGATATCCAGCTGATCGCCGAAGGAGATCTGGCGCAGCTGAACGCACTGGGTCAAATGACGCAGGTCTGAGCGTCACAGAATCTCTTTGCCATTTCTCCCAATACCGCCTATACGCGCGCATCCGCATCGGAATCGGTGCGGTTTTCTCCATGGGCCTGTGCTGGACGACATCCCGGCCTGCGCCATCAACCTTAACCTTTTACAAGGAGACCCCGATGTCGATTACTGCCGCTGAAAAAGCACGCGTCATGAAAGAATTCGGCACCAAAGAGGGCGACACCGGTTCGCCTGAAGTCCAGGTTGCCATCCTGACCTCGCGCATCACCACCCTGACCGAGCACTTCAAGACCCACAAAAAAGACAACCACGGTCGTCGTGGTCTGCTGAAAATGGTCGCCCAGCGCCGTAAGCTGCTGGACTATCTGAAAGGCAAGGAAGAGGCCCGTTATCAGGACCTGATCAAAAAGCTGGGCATCCGCCGCTAAGCGCTTTTTGTGCCAGATTTGAAACCGGTTGCCCGGTTTGACGCTCGCCAGCTTGGCGGGCGTTTTTTTTGAACACGTGCTACAATACTCTATCTTTACATTGCCATTTCCGGTGGCTGGGGATTTTAGCTAATAATCCAACTGACCATATACTAGCGCGCTTGTGTGCCGGCGACGCTCTCCCGTGTACAGGTGGCGTCGTTCAAGCAAGCATGGACCGCTGCTATGGTTTCAGCATCATAGACACCGGTTCTATCCCCCGAAATGTGACCTGCATTCTTCGTCAATACCTGAACGTCCAAAATCACACTTCTGGCAGCTATCTCTAACGCTTCATCCCATGTGTCCCGCGCTTCGATCTGTCGGCCCTCTCGCTCGTAAATGGCGGCCAATCGGAACAGCGCTTCAAGGAACGGAGGGGAAGTTGCATAAGCTGCATCGTTGTTTTTTGGCCGTGCCAAACGGATGGCTTCCAAGTAGCTCGCCTCTGCTTCTTCCATACGACCCAATTGTTCGAGAATCTCGCCCTTCGTGGTCCAAGTCATATGCCGGTGCGGCCTGTAAGCGATCAATCGGTTCACTGAAGTCAGAGCACCTGTCCTATCCTCCAACTCCATTTGATCCTCCACTTTTAGTCTCAACCCATCTTGGTAAACAAAAAGGAAGTTTGAATTGTTCCTGCTGAACACGTCAGTTTCACATTCATTTCCAGCGGCCCTTAATTCAGATATTTGTGCTCTGATCTCTTCGCCGATTTTCTCGTAGACTTCCGTATCCTGCGTCACATACGACAGCTCTTCCAACGCTGCCTCATATTGCCCAATCTGCATGTTCTGTCTTGCGCGCAACAGCATCAGGTATTCAGGACGATCGGTTGATTGTATCAACAGGTCCAGCGCATTTAGTGCCCCCGCTTGCGGCCCACCTTCATAACTGGCCAAGTGATTTGCAAAAGCGGTGTCAACCTTGTTGAGACTCTGTTCATCTAGTATTTTGTCCAGCGCCGAAGGGTCACGTCCTCCAATCTTCCAAATCATCCAAGTCATTTGGCTAATTCTTCGGCTTGGTGCGCAGTAGTACGGATCCAAGGTTAACGCCTGTCGATAATCGGAAATCGCAGCCTCCAAATTCCCGGTCAGCATGTTCAGCCGCCCACGCCAATACCAGGCCCAGGCCGAGATTGGGTTAAGCTCAAGCGCCGTGTTGATGTCTGACATGGACTCCGCGTTTTGACCCAAAGTCCCTTTGAGCCATGCCCGGTCTCGCAATATTTGATCAATGCGATCATCATTTGGGTATTTCGAAATCGCCTTGTCGTGCGCTGCCAGCGCTTCGGCGCAGGTTTCGGTCTGCTTGTCTGTATAGCGAGCGCTGTCGCAAGCGGTCAGCGTGGAATCGACTCGCTCAAAGGCCATGGTTTTGAACGGCTGAAATACGAAGAAGGCCAGGATGCACAGGGCAGCGGCTGTTGCCAGCAATCGAACGGTATTGTGCAAGGTCATTTTTTCGAAAATCTCTTTTGAACAGTCAATTTCTGCGGGAATCCCGGGCTCCACACTCACCGGTAACTATAACCGAAGTAAGGCTTCATAATTGAGCACCTGCACACTCCCATTTTTAGGCACCGAAAATCCATGGGCACATGTCAGCCCATGTTCCCGCCAGAAAAAACGCCCGCCTTTTGGCGGGCGCTTCACTTGCGAAAGGCCTGATGCCTACATCTTCGCCTTCTCCGACTTCAGCGCCAGCCACAGGCAGTAGCACATCATCAGAACCACCAGTGTGAACGGAATACCGGTTGAGACCGCTGCGCCTTGCAACGCCGACAGTCCACCGCCCAGCAACAGAGCAATCGCCACCAGACCTTCAAGCGTACACCAGAACACGCGCTGGATCACTGGCGCATCCATCTTGCCACCCGCCGTGATCGTGTCGATCACCAGCGAGCCCGAGTCCGACGAGGTGACAAAGAACACCACGATCAGAACCAGTGCGATGGGGGCCACGATCGAATACAACGGCAACTCTTTCAGGAAGCCGAACAGCGCGCCTTCGGGGGCATAGCTGTCGATCACCGTGGCGCGGACGCCTTCGGCGCCGCCTGCGTTCAGCATGTCGATGGCCGCTCCGCCAAAGGTCGACATCCAAAGCGCGCAGACTGCAGTAGGAGCCAGCAGCGCACACAGGATGAACTCGCGCACCGTGCGACCCTTGGAGATGCGGGCGATGAACATGCCCACGAACGGAGACCACGCAATCCACCACGCCCAGTAGAAGGTCGTCCAACCGTGGAAGTAACTGGTATCTTCACGCCCGAACGGGTTGGACAAGGCCGGTAGGTGCGTCACGTAATCTACCATGACGTTGAAATACCGCGCAATGGCGGTCCCGACACCGGTGACAACAATCACAAACAGGAACAGGCCAACGGCCATGATCATATTGATCTCACTCAGCCGTTTGACACCCGCATCCATGCCCATCAGGACCGAGCCCAGAGCGATCAGCGTGATACCAATGATCAGCAGGACAGTGACGGTCGGGCTGGGTTCGATGCCGAACACCTCATTCAATCCGGCTGCAACCTGCTGCGCGCCCAGACCCAGGGATGTGGTCAGGCCAAACAGCGTGGCAAACACCGCCAAAGTATCGATGATGTGACCCCACCAACCCCAAACGCGTTCGCCGAGGATCGGGTAGAAGGCCGACCGTAGGGTCAACGGCAGGTCCAGATTATAGGCAAAGATCGCAAGGCTCAGGCCCACAGCAGCATAAACCGCCCAGCCTTCCAGCCCCCAATGGTGGATTGTACCAACGATACCCGCGTATTCATTGCCCGGCACAGCGATATCAATGCCCAACGGTACGGCGTTGCCGCCCTCGGCGAAGTTGTAATAAACCGGCTCCATCACGCCAAAAAACAGCAGACCGATACCAATACCGGCCGCGAACATCATCGCGATCCATCCGGCATAGGAATAGTCTGGCTTGGCGTCCTTGCCGCCAATGCGCACGCTGCCCACAGGCAGAACGATCAACACCAGACAGAACAAGGTTATGGCGTCCACCGACAAGACAAGAAACCAGTCAAACGTGCTGGTGAGCCATGGCCTGAGCCACCCAAAAAACGCTGCTGCCGCCTCTTGGTTGGCCAATGCGATCAGGACGAACGCAAAGATCAGGATGCTTGAGATCAAAAAGACCGGATTGTGGATATCCAGACCGAACGGGCGGACGTTGTCCTGCCCCAATTCGTATTCTGTTTCAAAGTCATAGATCCTTGGATCGGGATCCAGCATTTTCTTGGTTTGAGCCATTCGAAGCCCCTCTGTCCGCTAGGTGCAAACGCCAAGGTAGTCGGTCGGCTGACGGACAAGAAAATTGTACCCCCCTTGGCGTCGTTCCGTCTTTTCGACCGCGGGTTCAGTGCTAACAGCCTACACTGCAATCACTTTTGCGCAAAACGCATTCGTATTATAGAATATCTAGATGTCGGAGCGCCCTTGCGAAACGCTCTCGCTCTGGTAGATTCCTGCCAATATAGTTTTTTGATTTTTAAAGGTTTTACCCCATGACGCTGATCCTTAGGTCTTTGCTGCTGTCGGTCCCCTTGTCGTTGCGCATGATCTTTCCGGTGTTGATAGTGTTCGTTTTGTGCGTTCCAGTCTGGTTTGGTCTTGGCATCGTGACCCTCGGGCTTTCCCAGTATATCAGCGAAG
This sequence comes from Ruegeria sp. R8_1, assembly GCF_017743815.1. Lineage (NCBI taxonomy): Bacteria > Pseudomonadati > Pseudomonadota > Alphaproteobacteria > Rhodobacterales > Roseobacteraceae > Ruegeria > Ruegeria sp. R8_1. The sequence continues at coordinate 425,107 of NZ_JAGHRL010000003.1, forward strand.
GCATCACAACCGCTTTCATCAGTATGATTGGCATTCGCGCCGCTCTGGCTTTGACCGGCGATCGGCACCGTACAGATTTCAAGAACCTGATCGCTTTTGCAATCCTGTATGGTTTGTTTTTCATCGCCGTTCTTGCGGTGATGAATGTGATCACAAGCTACGCGGCGGTCGGATTTTCCCTATGGAAAATTGGCGAGCCCTTGTCCTTGTCAGCACTTCAGTCTTTCACCGAAGATGAACTTTTCGCCTTTGGCATCTACACGCTGCTTGGCAAGGTTGTTGTCTCTACGATTACAGTATCAGTGGTCTACGCGCTGATGGCCGTTCCATTGGCAAACGCGGCCCGGGCCGCCGGGCATGGTTTGTCTAGCCCCGGATTCTTCAATGGGTTCGGACGCAGTTTCATACCCCTGTTCTGCGTCTTCTTCTTGTCTATCTTTCCGATTTTCTATTTTGAACTGTTATCCTTTCTATACGCACTGCTTCCCCTGATCTTGTCCGTTGTTTCGTTCATTTTCACTCAAACCCTGCCAGAGTTTGAGCTAGAATTCATTCTGAAGGGGGTCGCGTCGCTTGCGGCATTGCTTTGGCTTAACGCTTGGATCTGGTCGATCACAGCTCTGGCTCTATTGAAGTTCGACGACAAAAATACCCAACGCTCCCGTCGGGCGGACAGATCGGCAGAGCTGCACGCTCTGCGCAAATCCCGTCAGCGGTATTAATCGAGCTCAGCTTAGTTGCAGCAGGCCAATACCTATGTGCGGTTCCCCTTCCCTTCGCGCGCATTCTCATGTATGCGCGCGGGTATCTGAGACGTTGTGCCCTGACCCCGGCACTCGAATGGAAGATAAATGGGGTCGGCGGCAATGGGGCCGCCATGCAAACCGGAGACCCGCAGGGGCGGGAGTGCTCCGTTCTAGGATACGCATATGTTTGATGTAACTAAGAAATCTATGCAGTGGGGCGAAGAGACGCTGACACTGGAAACCGGCAAGGTTGCCCGTCAGGCGGACGGCACCGTGATTGCCACGCTGGGCGAAACCAGCGTCATGGCCAACGTGACCTTTGCCAAGCAACAAAAGCCCGGTCAGGACTTTTTCCCGCTGACCGTCCACTATCAGGAAAAATACTATGCCGCCGGTAAGGTTCCGGGTGGCTTCTTCAAGCGCGAGGCGCGCCCGACCGAGAAAGAGACGCTGACCGCGCGTCTGATCGACCGTCCGATCCGCCCGCTGTTCGTTGACGGCTTTAAAAACGAAGTTCTGGTGATGTGCACCGTGCTGTCCCACGATCTGGTCAACGATCCCGACATCGTGGCGATGATCGCAGCGTCGGCTGCCCTGACCATTTCCGGCGCGCCGTTCATGGGCCCGATCGCTGGCGCCCGCGTTGGTTTCGTGGATGGCGAATATGTCCTGAACCCGACCGTGGACGACATGCAGGACCTGCGCCTGAACCCTGAACAGCGTCTGGATCTGGTTGTTGCCGGTACCAAGGACGCCGTGATGATGGTCGAATCCGAAGCGTATGAGCTATCTGAGGCTGAAATGCTGGGCGCGGTTAACTTTGCCCATGCGCAAATCCAGCCGGTCATCGACCTGATCATCAGCCTTGCCGAAGACGCCGCGAAAGAGCCGTTTGAATTCGCAGCGCCCGACTATGCGGACCTGTATGCCGCTGTTGCCGCAGCCGGTGAAGAGCAGATGCGCGCGGCCTTCGCGATCACCGACAAGCAAGAGCGCACCGCCGCTGTTGCCGCCGCCCGTGAAGCCATCAAAGAAACCCTGACCGAGGAACAGCTGGAAGACGCCAACCTTGGCTCGGCGATGAAAAAGCTGGAAGCAGGCATCCTGCGTGGCGACGTCGTCAAAGGCGGCAAGCGGATCGACGGTCGTTCGACCACTGATATCCGTTCGATCGTGGCCGAAACCTCGATGCTGCCCCGGACCCACGGGTCTGCCCTGTTCACCCGTGGTGAAACACAGGCGCTGGCCGTGACCACGCTGGGCACCGGTGATGACGAACAGTTCATCGACGCGCTGCATGGCAACTTCAAATCGAACTTCCTGCTGCACTACAACTTCCCCCCCTATTCGGTTGGTGAAGTTGGTCGTGTTGGTGGCCCCGGCCGTCGTGAGATCGGCCACGGCAAGCTGGCATGGCGCGCCCTGCAAGCGGTTCTGCCTGCGGCGACCGACTTCCCCTACACGATCCGCATCGTGTCGGAGATCACCGAATCCAACGGCTCCAGCTCGATGGCGTCGGTCTGCGGCGGTTCGCTGTCGATGATGGATGCGGGCGTTCCGCTGAAAGCACCGGTGGCTGGTGTCGCCATGGGCCTGATCCTGGAAGATGACGGCAACTATGCCATCCTGTCGGACATTCTGGGTGACGAAGACCACCTGGGCGACATGGACTTCAAAGTTGCGGGTACCGAAAACGGCATCACCTCGCTGCAGATGGACATCAAGGTCGCAGGCATCACGCCCGAGATCATGGAGAAAGCCCTGGCCCAAGCCAAGGACGGCCGGATGCACATTCTGGGTGAGATGGGCAAAGCCCTGTCCGAGACCAACGAATTCTCGGTCCACGCCCCGCGCATCGAGACCATGAACATCCCCACCGACAAGATCCGCGAAGTGATCGGCTCGGGCGGTAAGGTCATCCGCGAGATCGTCGAGGTTTCGGGTGCCAAGGTCGACATCAACGACGATGGCGTGATCAAGATCGCCTCGCCGGATGGTGAATCCATCCAGAAGGCCTATGACATGATCTATTCGATCGTGGCCGAGCCGGAAGAAGGTCAGATCTACACCGGTAAAGTGGTCAAGATCGTTGATTTCGGTGCCTTCGTGAACTTCTTTGGCAAGCGCGACGGTCTGGTCCACGTTTCCCAGATCGAAAACCGCCGCCTGAACCATCCCTCGGATGTTCTGAAAGAAGGTCAGGAAGTTAAGGTCAAGCTGCTGGGCTTTGACGACCGCGGCAAGGTTCGCCTGTCGATGAAAGTGGTCGATCAGGAAACCGGCGAAGAGATCGTGCCCGAGAAGAAAGAAAAGAAAGAAGACGCGGAATAATCCATCGCTCTTTCCCATGATGAAGGCCCCGGTGGAAACGCCGGGGCCTTTTTCGGTATGGGCAACAACGTTTCGCCTCTACCGTTTCCAGGACGCATGTCTGAAACCCCGCAGTCGCGAAGGTCGTGCACTTGCTTATTGAATGAAATACTTGATGCCAAAATATGGCCCATGCTGGTCGACGTCATAGGCAAATTCTCCGGAACTCAGCGTGTCACTGTAGTCGACGCCAAAATACCGATATCCAAAAGTAAGCGCCGTGTTTTCCCACGGCTGATAGTCGAATCCAACATTCGCGCCAATTTGGAGGTCGTTACCCCCTGTACCGAAGCCGCCAAGCTCAACCGATGCAATTCCGGTCCATTTTTGGTTCAGCCGCCACATGCCACGTGCGCCGATGACTGGTTCGATCCAATTCTGATCCCCGCCCAACACAGGTGGGCTTCCCGGACCTGGGTTTGTCAGCTCAATTTCCTGGCGAATAGAGTTGTATCGCAGCCCCCCCTGCAGGTCGATTGCATAGCGTTTCTTGCTGTCACCATATGTGCCGTTCATGACCCGGAACGCGCCAAGAACACCAAACCACTTTTGGCGTACATCGACATCAAGACGTGCGCCCAAAGGGCTGGGCAATGTGGTATCCTGCTCTATGCCGACGTAGTTGGCGTCAACTATGATCCCAATGTTCCCATTCCATGCCTCATACCGGCCTGAAGCCGCGAACTCGAGCACGTCCAGCACGTCTCCGATATCCAGATCAAGCTCTACTGATTGCCCCGCGACAGTGGATGTCCCGGTGGTACGCAGGGGGGCAAACAGGAAGACCGAAGCCGCGTGTCGCCACCCCCGCTCATCCTGCCCCAGTGGGGGCAAAGATTGAGCGCGAGCAGGCGCAGGTGTTGCGCCTAGCGCCGTCGCAAGCGCCACGGCAACGAGTAATTGCAGATGTTGCATGGAAGTTTCCTTGGAATTTAGCCGCTTTTAACTTTCAAACCGCTGTTCGACTCTGGTGCCCAGATTGTCGGGCAATCAGAAGCGCGCCCGATCATTGCCGCTTCGCAAACGGCAACACCGGGGCCGTGAGTTTTGCCACCCTGAGGATGATAACCAACCGACCAAGTGCCCGCTTTCCAGAAGCTGAGTGCCTTGCGGTCTATTCTGGCCGAGATCCTGCCTCCAAGCGGCGAGCAATCATCTAAACCACACGGTTGTGGGCGATCGAGCCGGCGGCGGCCAGTGTGCCACCGCCCTGCGTTAGTCACTGCCAGCTGGCGAAAATCTCTCGGGTCAATTCGCTCTCGGGACGCAGGTTCTCGATCCCTTCATAGGGGATACCTTTTCCAAGCGGCAGATGCGGATGTTCGGCAATGGTTTTCTGATGACGCTTTACCATGTCCTGGAAAGACGCCCCCGACCACAACGAATACCCGACAAGCGGATGCTCTTCCCGTGGATCGCGGTAAACGTTGAAAACAGGCGCTGCAGCGCCGGGTTGACCGGGGGCAGCCAGATGCATCTTGAACTCTTGCTTGACCACCGAGCGCAATACCGGCCCTTCGTAAACATAAACATAGTCGCGGCGGGAATTGCCTTCGCCTTCAAGCAACAGCGCGGTCTGGTCGATCCCGTCAATCACACGGTCGCGCGGAATTTGGTCAGTCGCACCTGCAATGCGCGCGAAGGTTGTGAACAGATCCGAGACATGCACGATGTCGCCCGCCGCGCTGCCCGGCTTAATTGCACCGGGCCACCGGATGAACGCATCCGTGCGCACACCACCTTCGAGGTGTTGGGTCTTGCCCCCGCGATAGATCAACTGGTTCAGTCCCGAAGTACCCTCGTAATGATACATCAAGCCATTGTCAGCCATGATCATGACAACGGTGTTGTCCGCCTCACCCGTTTCATCCAGTTTGTCCAAAACTTCGCCGATCCAGCCATCCAGAACCTGCAACTTGTCAGCATGGAACCCACCATTTCTTGAAACGGCTTGATCAGGATAAGCAAAATTCAGCGGGTAAAGCGGCCAGTATTGCATAAAGAACGGAGAATCCTGCGCGGCCAACTGCTCTAATTGCTCCAATGCCTGACGCTGGTAGCGCAGGTTCATTTCTTCATATTTCGCCTGTGTCCATTCCTCGCCGGGCGCCATGTCGACTTCCCGAGCAATCCCACCGGCCTGGCCTTCAACCCCAGTTACAAGGCCGTATGGCTTGAAACGCTGATCCAACTGGAACTGGTTGGACTGCCCCGACGGATGAAAACCAAGCATATTGTTGGCCACCATTGCATCCCGTGTCATCAGGCTAAGCTGGACCTGCTGATGCAACGGAAATGCCGCCCAGTCAAAACCCTGATTATGCGGATAAGCTTCCTCGATGTCGCCCTGATGCCACTTCCCGACATGCGACGTGTTGTATCCTTTTTCTTTCAGAATTTCAGCGATGGTAACTTCTTCAGCCGCAAGCCCCTCGCCGACCAGCGCGACTTTGACCTCTTCCACGCCCGCGCGCACGGGATGACGACCGGTCAACATGGCCGTTCGTGTCGGAGTGCAGGATGGCTCGGTATACATTCTCATCAACGACATACCTTCCGTGGCAAAGTCGTTGATGTTGGGCGTATCGAAACCGGTAACGTAGTTCATCGTCCGGTTGCCCATCTGACCAAAGCTTACATCGTCAATCAAGATATACAGAAAATTGGGGGGCTGCCCGCCTTTGGCTTCGCGGATCTCGGCAAGTTTTGCTTCGATTTCCGCATCCTGAGCGTCCCATTCTTCGCCGAACTGCGCGCGAAGAAACTGAAACTCTCCATCATGAATGATGGGCGGCGTGTCCTGAGCCAAACTGGCGCCAGCCATCAGCACCATGACCGAAGCATATTGCAACAGTGATTTCATCGGTATCCCTTCCCCATTTTTGAATTACATCTTTCCTGCGCGCCGAAGCGCCTGAACGATTTCACCCCGAAGACCGCTTAGGGTTTCGCGGATATCGCAAGTAATCTGATATGACCGACTTCCAGGTTCAGAATTCACTGACAGATGCTCCGCACACAAAAGCTGGTAGTCACGGCAGATCTCATCGAACACCGCATCCACGCGCCGAAGATCCGCAATGGCGGATCGGTGGTCGGGAAATTCTGTGTCAAGAGAACAGCCTTTCAATTCTGACGCTCGTTTGTTGGATCGACATGGTTCCCAAACTGTTCGCGGAATTTTCTTCTCACAAAAGGTTTATCGGGGCATAATACGGTTTAATCATAGGCCTAACCTGCTGTAATCATGAAGATATCTGGAAATACATCACCGACTGTGAATAAGGACCGGACGCCGGACGCCAAAGATGTGCGGGCGGCGCTGCAGCGACTTGTCAAATCTTCCACCTTTGCGGGTTCGCAGCGACTACAGGACTTCCTGATCTATGTGGTCGAAGAGTCTCTGAGGGGCAGAGCCGATGATATCCGGGCGAAGACCATTGCTATGGACGTGTATGGGGGAACGATGTCCGAGATGGCGCGCCGTGAAAACGTTGTACGCGTGGACGCCGGTCGCCTGAGGCGCAAGCTGTCAGAGTACTACGCCGACGCTGGTCGGAATGAGGACACACTGTTCGACTTACCCAAGGGGGGCTACGCGCCTCAGATAACAGTAAGGGCACCCAGCGCGGGCATGTCTGACAGTCCAGTGGCGCCGCATATCAAGGCCCGTGCATGGCGCATTGGAGCAGCAGGGATTGTCGTTCTAGTCGGGTTCGCAACGGTACTTATGCTGACATCGCCCAAAAGGGACGCACCGGGTCAATCAATGGTGGATGGCCTTAGCCCAGATGAGCGCAGCGCCATTTTCGATGCATCCCCAATGCGGCTTGAAGCTGTAAACCTCGCCAATTCAGGTCGGGATCTGATTTTTCCTGCCTTGGAGCCCGCAAGGCTGAACGCAGCTTTGATCATGTTCGAAGGTGCAATCAAGAACGACCCCAGTTATTTCGGCGGATATGCCGGAGCTGCCCAGGTCGCCGCGACAATGGCAGTGGTTACACCGGATCCGGACCTGACCCGCGACATGCTTGCCTACGCAGACAGTCAGGCCCTAATGGCGCTCGAGCAGGCACCTGAAACAGGTTGGAGCCAAGCTGCCAAGGCGTGGGTTGAATTCGCCAAAGGCAATTGGCCAGAAGCCAATGAATTTGCGGAGAGAGCGCGCCGCTTGGCCCCGAATGATGTGCACGTGCTGGAATTCGTCTCGCTGATCCTTCTCTATTCGGGCTCATTTGAGCATGTTGTTTCCATCAGCAAAGAGGCGCTCTCGAAAATCGATCTAGAGAGGGGATACGTGTTTCAAAATGCGATGGGGTCTGCAAAGTTCCACCTCAAGGATTACAAAGGCACAGTATCCACCTTCGAACACGTGGCCGAAAAAGGAGGTCCGGTTGGGCCCGTCTCGGTCGCTTACTTGATGGCGGCACATCAGATGCTGGGCAACGTCGCCGAAGCGCAGACCCTGTCAAAAAAGCTTTCGCGCGAATGGCCCGAAAGTCGCGTTGATTTGCTTTTTCAAAGACTGTTCGCTGATCCCAAACACGGCGAGGAACTCGGGCGGGCAATGAAAGACGCTGGTTGGGAGCCAAAAGGCTGACGGCTAAGTCCTAAACATTCAAGCGAATGTAGCCATGGTAAAATATTGGGCGGGAAAGGGAGCCAGTTCGCTTGGATACTCGTTCAATGCCGTTCGCTGCGGATGGCATGACAAGTCAGCCGTAGCAAAGCTGCGCCCCTGGTGATCTGCCACCCTAATCGTCCCTCGTTCTAATGTAGAGTTTGCTCAACGCGCGAAGCGCTGCCCATGGGCGCGGTGCAGAACAAGGTGATGGCAGGCGGTGGCGTGTCATCTTCGGTTGATCTGTTGCACACCGTTCAAGGATTGCCGGAAGAGTTAGTGGCATCGGTTCGCGCGGTGGCTGATTTCCCAACGCTGGGTTGTGATGGAAAGACGTGAGAAGGCGGGCACGGTCGCCAACATCTACATCGATGGCATGACCGTTTCATTGGGCGGATTTGTTATCCCTGCGCCCCGCGACGATGATGGTTCCCAAATGGCATATATCGTGCCGGAACGTGGAATGTGCAGCCACGTACCGCCTCCGCCACCAAACCAGATGGTGCGTTTGCACCTAAGCGATTCATGGACGCCATCGACGTTCTACGAACCCATCGTTGTAACTGGTCAAATCAGGATCGAGCCGACGCAGAAGGAAATGTTGGTTGTTGATGGTACAGTCCTCATGAAGGCTGCGTTCACTTTAGAGGTCGATAACGTTCAAACTTTTGGACCAATCCAGACTTCCGAAGAGTCTTCGACAAATAGGGAACGTGTATTGATGGGAAGGATCAAGGCGACTGGCGGGGTTATCAGAGACGATTAGTGACACGAACCAATTGATCAGAATATGTTTCAGAACGAGCGTTCAAGCTGGTGGGCTAAATTGCTGCTCGTGAAAGATTGAACGGCGAAAGCGACGATAGGGGAGCGCATGAGGGTTTGGCTTATTAGAATAATTGGGCTTGTCGCACTTCTCGCTTTCACAACGGTCGCATTTGTTTGGTTGTTGCTTGCTGCTCCGATGTTCTCGGACATGCGACGCGACCTTGTGGAAAGAGTTCTTTCGGAACAAATTGGTCGGCCACTTCTTGTCAATGATGATGTAAGCGTCGCACTTGGCCGTACGAGTTTCATTTACGTCGGTGGTGTGGTCATCCCGAGCCTGACAATGCCGGAGTCACCTCTTGTAGAATTGGACCTGTTAGAACTGGAGCTGGATACTATTGCCTTGACCAACGGGCGTCTGCATTTTGACAATCTCGTCGTGGAAGGCCTCCAAGCAAATATTCTTACAGCCGAAAACGGCACTACAAGCTGGCGAAAAGACAGGCCAACACCCAAACCAACTTCAGAGGAAACTGTATCAGCGGATGATCAAAAAGACGTCGCGAGCGCTGATGGTACCGATAAGACCGACACGGAAAGCAGTGGAATTCTGAACTTCCTGAGCGACAAGAACGTCAGCTTCAGGTCAATCGGGTTAAACATCGACGACAAGGTCTCGGGCTTCTCATTTGTGTTTGACCTTCAGGCCCTCACGCTCGAACAAGTAGATAATGGACAAAGAACAAAGGTCTCTGGTTCCGGCTCCGTCAACGGTCAGGTTTTCGAAATCGAAGGCGACTACCCACACGCCGCACCGTTTACGACGCGCGCCAGTTTTGGCGAAATGACCGTAAGCTACGATGGCGAGCCCTTCTCGGCAGATGAAGGAGGCGGCTATCGCGCAGTCTTGGAGATGGACACAGGTGAATTCGGTGATTTTCTGGACGTCATCGGGCTGGAACGCGTTCTGGAAGGCAATGGTCAGCTGCAGGCAGAACTCGTGTCTCAGGACGCTCTGAAGATCGAGGCGTTTACAACCATCATAAGTCTGGAGGATGGGCAGAAACTCGAAGCTGAAGGTTCAATAGATGACATCTACACCGCTCAGGGCGTTGATCTGCTCTTCAACGCGCGGCTTCATCCCGAAGGACAGCCGCCGCCAGCAGCAAAACGTATCCAAGAGCTGAAATTCACTGGCTTTGAAATGCATATGGTCGGATCCTTGGCTTCCTTCGAATTTGAGGAATTGCTGTTCCAAACCAATGCATTTGACCAGGGGCTGGACGTAATCGGCCCAGCCTCAATCGAAACTATTCGCCGCATGCCAGACGGACGGCTCGCCATGCTGGGCATTGCGCTGCAAGCCGGGCCAATGGAAGAGCCTGTCCTGACAGCCGAAGGGGAAATTCTCGATCTGCTTCAGCTTAAGGACGTAACTTTCGATGGTGAGCTAAACGGGCCCGCCAAGTTGATTTTGCCCAACCTCGATGAAGACTACGTTGACCAGTTTGGCGGCATCAAAGCCGACTTCAACGTATCCAATGCGGGCGGGCCGGTTTCTCTCAACAGGTTTAACGCGACCACTTACGACACCGATCTATGGGCGCTTGATCTTGCACTATCCGTCAACGAGCTAAAAGGGCTGGCCGGTCTCGATTTTGATGTGGAATTGGATGTCGACGACAGCGTCGAGTTTCTGACCGCAGTGAATCTACAACCTGTCGAGCTCGGGGCACTAACTATCGATGCTGAAACCTCCAAACAGGGCGAGGACTTTGATGCCGCAATCCAGTTCGAAGCCGGGTCTTCGCATCTCCTTGCGGCTTTGAACGCAAATTTCCCCGAGGGCACTTCTGTTGTTCGGGGCAACATCACGAGCGAAAAGCTCGATCTCAACGACCTGAAGAACCTGACTGCCGTGCTGAACCAACTGAAAAGCCTGGTAGGGGAGACCTCAAAAGAACCTGAAGCCGAAGTGCAACCTTTAGTTTTACCGAAGGAGACAGACGTGCAGCCCTTGGTATTGCCAAAGGAAAAAGGGAAACCTGCCGATCTTCTGGATGTGCAGCGCGTGCTACGAGAAGCTGACGTCGAGGTACAGATCGAATTCAAAGAGATTGTAGGCCAGCAAGGTGTAACGTCTGTTTCAAGCCAATTGTCAGCAAAAGAAGGAACCGTAGATTTCGGCCCCCTTCAGATGGCTTACGGTGGCGGAAACTTCAGCCTTCGGGCGGTCATGGACCTGGTTGATTCACCCGATTGGCTTTCATTGTCGGGATCAACCTCGGGATGGGAATTCGGTAAGATCCTTGATGAATTGGAAATTGGTATTGATGCCTATGGCCGTTTGAGCGGAGAGTTCAACGTTTCTGGCAGCACCACCTCTGGCAAAGCCTTCATCAACTCGATGCGCGGCAACGCGTCTTTGTCGATGTCGCAGGGCTATATCAGCACCAGCCTATTGGAACTGGCGGGGCTGGGCATTTTCCCCTGGCTGTTTTCAGAGGAGTTCAGACAAGGCTACACCGACATCACTTGCGTGGTTGCCCCGGTTGATATCCAAGCCGGGCGCGTCAGTTCAAACTCTATCGTCATTGAAACGGGATCGGTTCAATTGGTGGCCAGGGGACAAGTGGACTGGCTGAACGACAGCATCGCATTAAGAGCTGAGCCGCGACGTGTCGGCAAACCCCTATCTCGAAGCGCCTGGCCCTTTGATGTGACGGGCCAACTTTCGTCGCCAAAGTTCAAGCTGGATGTGGGTGGGTCTAGAAACGAGGCTCCCGGGGGCGCTGACGCTATGCCTGTCGACAGGCAACCGTGCGTGCCGGACATCAATCAATTGCAATAATGCCTAATTCTTCAGCGGTTCCGGCTGTTCGGCCTGACACGCCAGAACGGCCTCAATGGCTTTGGCAGACCCGCTGAGATCTAGTTCAACCTCGGCCCCGCTTTCGCCAATAATCGTGACGCTTTGGCGCTTTCCAAACTCGGTTACAAATGCCGGGTTGTCGAAAAAAGCGTAACCACCGGGCACGCCATTCTTGTAGACACCCACCGCTTCGCCTTCGAATCTCGCATCACCAAAATCGAACTGTACGATCCCGGTCGCACCTTCTTCGATTTGCACCCAGGCCGGATTAAAAGCGGCAAAAAAGCCGCCGGCCTGATTAGGTGCTGCGCCGATTTCAACGGTCATGTCATTTTCAAAGGGCTTCCACGCAAGACAGCCATTGCCCCTTTCGGCATCAATCAGGATTGTCCAGTCGCCGGATTCACCCCACCGTTCCATACCGGCGGCCCACGCCGCGCCAGTGGAGATCAATGCCATACCTGCCAGCGCCCACTTTTTCATACAAAGCTCCACACATGTTCCGCCAATCCTTAGATGCAATCAGACTATCGCGCTGGTTCAGTCAAAGACAACCATTCGATTTCTGGAATGTTGACCCGGCATCAACGCTCCTTTGCCTGAAAAAGAAATCATCATCGGCCTCCGCCAGATAAGCTATGGCGCTCTACTCCTCTAGAAATTGCCAGAGTTGTTCCAGGTCTCTGTCGGGCCGATCTGTTCTTGCACATCCCAATGTTCGACGATCTTTCCACCCTTCAGCCGGAACAAGTCAAAGACGGCCCAATCGCCCTCGTCTTGTTTTACATGGCTTAGAGCAACCACGAAATTTCCCTGGCCGAGTAGTCGGTGAACTTTGACGTATTGCGCAGTTTAGCCAAACAAAAGCTTTGTCGCGAGGACGATGGCAGACATGAAGATGATAAACTATTGGCAAACTTCGCAAACTTATGAGGTGCGCTCATAACGCTGCATTCCCAACATTGATTTCATTGAAGAAAATCTTGGAAGATTGCCCATAACTCTGCGCAGTATTTGCGCATACCGTCGAGAAACGGGAGGCAGATATGTCCGTGATTGATTGGGATGACATCCATAACGGCGTCGTCAGCGAACTCGGAAAGGAGTGCCAGGGCTGGATCCGGATCGTCGAAGAAGCGCTTGAGCGCGTCAAGAAGCGCGCGATTGAGCAAAAAAGCCTGCACCCGAGGTTCATCAGATCAAGCAAAAATTTGACGAGCTGCGTATCTACTACAGCCGCGAGAACACCGACGGCTACCAGGATTCGGACATTTTGGTCGCGATCACTGAAGCCAATCGCAGTTGTGAGTGGTGTGGAAACAGCTGCCGGACGCAGGTCTTCGACGCCTGGATCGTCAACAGGTGCTGCTGGTGTATGCACCGCATGGCGGAAAACGCCAGCAAGTCGAAGCCGAGGTTCGCCGGGCTTTCACAAAGCCGAGGAAGCCCAGGCCGGATAAGGACGGCATACTTCGCTACCGCGCCCGCAAACCCGACTGCGACGCCTGCGCGCTTAAAAGCCGATGCTGTCCGAAAGAACCACAGCGCAAGGTGACGCGCTCCATCCATGAACCATCCCGCAACGTGGCTCGTGCCATCTCCAAAACCACCCAATACGGCGCTCTCAAACTCCAGCAGTGCACCATCACCCATCAACTTGATCATCTTGCCACCAAAACTCGCTGCAAAGGGGTCAATGAGTTCCAACCGGTGCGACTTTAGTGCTGCCAAGGTCGCTGACTCGCCGCGTTCCATCAGCCGCGAGTAGCCCACGACGTCAATACTCAAGATAGTGGCAAGGCGTCGTTCCACTCCCGTTCTCCCCGTACCGAAGACTATCCATCCTGATGCATTGAATCCATAGTTCTGCTATTTGCCCTATTCCTAATCGCTTTTGTGAGGCGACGGTCTGGCTATGACAAAGTCAGATTTTCCGAAGCGGAGACCAAGCATGGTAACCAATGGACGCCGACATAGTGTAAGCGAAGAGGTGGTGCGGGGTAACGAGCGCGACCGAGGTCAAGTGGCGCGTTGTAGAACGATCAACCCTTTTTGCGCACCACGACGATAAATTGGGTCATCGAAAAGAAGAAGCGTCCAACTTTTGCAAGGCTGAACTGTTCGTCAAACCACGATTGCGCAACAGCGGGATCAACATGGTCATTTGCGACAGCGTATTGCTTGATAAGGTGCATCATCATGATTGCGAGGCCATCGGGCTTTAGCTGGTGATCCGTCATTGTGAACGACAAGACATCTTCCACATGGTCGCCACGCGCTTTTATCAGTGCAGGCAGTCTTTCCGGGAGGGAACCACTCACAAAGTGCTGGTTCCAGGATGTCAGCAACTTTTGCATTCTGTCGGGCTCTTCGCTGAACCAAATCAAGCTGCCAAAATGCAGATCGCTGATGACAAGGCGCCCGCCGGGTTTGACGCACCGCAGCGTGTCAGCCAACGCACCGTCTACGTCTTCGATGTACTCAAAGACCTGTACCGAGACGGCCTTGTCAGCATTCTCATCCTCAATGGGCAAGCGATTTGCGGCACCAGCACGAAACTCCACGTTTGCGTAGTCGCTGCATCGTTCTTTAGCTGCCGCTGTCATATCCTCGCTTGGGTCGATCCCGATGACACAGCCATCCGAGCCAACTGCGCGAGCCAACTCCGCTGTTAACATCCCATTGCCACAACCGACATCCAAAATAGTCTCACCAGGAGCCGGGCGCAGCGCATCAAATGAAGCCTGTCTTCGCCGCGTCAATTCAGCTCCCTGATAGGCGATTTCGAGTAATCTCGTTGTTTCAGCGTCAAATTTAAGCAACTCTCCCCCCCCTTACAAAGCCCACAAGTTTCCAATAACCTTATCAGAAAATGGGTTATCTACGAAAAGCAGGACGGATCGTTGAGTCTTGAGCACGGATCCACCAACAATAAATGAATGCGCCGACTTGATCCGACGAATGATTTAACCTCGAGATCGAAGGACGCAGCTGGCGTTTTATCGGACCAGCTTTTTGTCGTCGTTCGAACGAAAGAACAACATCAATTCAAGGGATGTCGAGACCGTTCTCTCTTCCGAAATCGGTATAGAAGCTGTCACTGCGGTATCGGGACAAAGTAGCCTCGTCCGCTTCTCTTGGGTCGGTGCCAGGGCTTTGAACACCCGTTCCTTCTATGAAGCGGTTCACGAGATTGAAGACACCACAGACCTGGATAGCATCGAACAGCGCGCTCTCTGACCAGCCTGCCGCGTAGACCGCTTTTGCGTCGGCTTCCGTCATTCGAGATGGAGAGACGGTGAGCTTTTCAATGTAAGCCAGTAACGGTTTGAGATGATCCTCGACCGGTGCCGTATCGCGGTCTGCCATAAGTGCCTCGATTGTCTCGACCTGAATGCCGTAGGCTTTGGCGAAAACGATGTGCGCCCCATGGCAATACGCACAAGCATTCAAGCCAGAGACATAGGCTGCAATCAATTCACGTTCAGCAACCGAGAGATCGCTCTCGCCCCTCATCACAAGGCTTTCGTACGCGCAGAGTGGAGAAAGTTTGTCTGGAAAGGCTTGATAGACACTTCCGAGTGTCGCGTTCTCCGGCAGAGATGGAAACAGGCGTTTCATTCAATTCTCTTTCAATCTTGATTTGGAACACTTCGTCTCAAAATGAGGAAGCAACGATGTGTACGCAACCTTAACGCAAATCCGGGTTCCGCACAGAATTTCCGTTGGAACACTACTAACGGCAGGTTTGCCTAACGAGACCCCAGCAAGTTCGTCGTTTGGTTAAATACAATTTCATTTGAGTCGTTCTCGTAAGTCTTCAAAGTATGGATTGAGCTCAAAACCGGAGCTTCACATCCAAGCGTGGTGACTTCCGCCTTGCGGGACTTTTCTGCCTTTCAATTGTTCACCTCAAAGGTCTGCTTCATCGAATAAACAACACTAGCCCACAAAAGCAGGTTCGTACCAGCCATTGACTATCAAAGGAGCTCTAGAGCTATGGTGGCGACTAGCGCATTTATTCAGGCTGATAAGCGCACTCATGGTTAACCATTTCTAAAATGCTGAACGGCACAATTGTGTGCTGAACAAAAGGCCTAGTGTGCGATGTGACCCTGATTGAACCCCAAGAATATCGAGAAACCTTTGTGCAATATCTGCGCAAGGGCACGTCAATCCGTTTTGAGACGAAGAACGCCAAGCCTGCCACCCACTACATCTGGCGAACGCGTCGCGATGGTAAGGTTCGGTCAGCACATGCCGAACGCGAAGGCCAGATTTTTTCATGGGACAATCCACCAGAAGGCGGACACCCTAGGGAAGACTACGGTTGCCGTTGCACGGCGGAACCATATCTCCCCGAGGCCTCCGAGTTTATGGAAATTGCCTTGCAGGGTGTCTCAGGTAGTGGTGCCGCTTGGAGCAGTAGAGATTTTGTGAACCACTATTACCGTGGCAATGGTCGAGGCGTCACTGTACGCGAGACCGGCCACCTTTCCGCTATCATCAGTCAATACATGGCAGAGGTAGAAACCCGGCTGAAGTACCAGATTGCACGTCGCGCACGAAGCAAGCGGAACGGTACGTTTAGTGAAACCTTTTGTCGTCCCTATGACATGACTGGCGTTGTTTTTAGCATTGGGGATACGGTGATCGGCGGCACGTTTTCGGGTAACGTAAAGGAACGGCACGGTGTACTGACCGTAGAAGGTTCCTTTGATTTCTACTTAAGGTATGAATTCGCTGATCCGGCTGACATAGGTATTGAGGTAATCGACCTAGGAGAGACCATTTTTGAGAACATACACAGGCCGCTAGAAAACTACCTTCGGGGGCGCACCGGCCTTCCACCACGTGGACCTCAACGACTCGGGATTCAAACCGGTGAGCCATATTCAATAACTGACGATTGGTCAGGCACCTTGAGAGGACAAATCTACCTGGACCCTGTGCGAAGTGCCTATGGATAGCTTTCGCCAACTTCTAACAATAGGGGCATGCGCTTTGGTTTTTGCATCAGGGTTCCTCTGGGGCGTTCCCACACACTGTGTCCAACTTCCAAGCGGGATAAACATCGGGAAACAGGCACTGATTGATCTTAGCAAACCATACTTGCGGCCCGACATTGTTCCCAAATTTGACAATGGGAGACCCTTACTACCAGGGGACGCATGGCCATTCTTCGCCACGGAAACGACTGTTCATGGACTTGCCGAAGAAACCGACCCCCAAGATGTTTTTTGGTTCGCGTGGCGCGAGGACACTGGTTTAGTTCTCAAAGCCGACAACCCTGCGCTCTACGAAGCCCTGGTTTCAGAAGCTGGCGCACCAATGGGAAACAAAGGCATAAATGTCGTGGATTCTCATATCGTCATGATGGAACTAGAAAAACAGCTTGCATATGCAAAACAGACCTGTCGGACATGGTGGATTACCTGGTAAAGCATCTTTCTAAGCTGCAACCGCTTCAGCACTGTTTTTGCTATTTTTATATTCCGCACGGTGATCGCGTGCCATTTGCCGCCCCGCGCGTTCAAATCCGCCGCGATCTGGCAAAGGGATGCAACACAGCCGACCTTCGCGCGTCGCGCAGCATAGTGCATTTTGGGCTTTCCTGGCACCTTCGCCGCGATCTGCGCCAAGGGCCGGTCTGATAAGGATCGACGTTCGCTGCACGCGGCATGAACCGATAAGACGCGGACAAACCTGCCCTTGGATGCCGCTCCATCAATTTCCGTTTTCATTGTGCGGTAGCGTCCTCGATGCTGTTTCCAGCTCGACACTCAAACTTGCGGCCAAATCAAAAAACTGTCGTCGCACGGTCTCAGCGTACAAACCCATGGTCGGCTCACTGTTCCTTTGTCGTCGACAACAACAAACAGGTCGACTTGAGTGCTGTCCATCTCCACACGTTCGAATGGCCTTTCTACTCGCGCAAAGTGACCCGCTTGCAAGAGCCGCATTTTGGCCTCGTGACCGCCGACGCGTGTTTTCACAACATCGGCGTGCGGCAGGCTGCGGATGATCCGATCAACAACCTTTTGGCCATGCGGTTGAGGTTCGATGTCATAATTGGCGCAGCGCTCAAGATAAACAGCCCGGGCATCTCTCCAGACTGCCTTCGCCGTTTTGCGGTCCGTTTTCAGATACTGCTCTTCCAGAATATCGAGGACAATTTCTTCGAAAAGCGCATCATTGCGAGTAGTTCTATTCCCGGATCGGTAACGGCCATCTTCGAGGCCAACGTCACCTTGCTCACGATGTGCCTTTATCCATTTCTGAATTGCCCGGACGCCAGGAAACCTTTCTGCATGCTTTGCGAAACGCAAATCCGCAAGAAAGTGCTTACGCATCAATATGATCCGCTCTTCCCAATTGAAGCCATCTTGCCTCAATCTCTCGGCCATTTTGATGACTTCAGATCGAAACTGTGCGTTCAATCGCTCTTCGCTACTTATGTATCGACCAGAAACTGATGCCTGTTCATCAGGCGCAACATTGCCACGCGATATTTGAAGCCGGAAATCTTTGTCGGATATCTCGTGAACCACGCCCTCAGGCGATTTGAGCTGCACTGCAGACCGCCCGACAACTCGACCGATGACTTCATGCTGAACCCCATCGATACCAATCTGGCGCCCGTCATATTTTTCGATCATCTCTGTCATAGCGCAAGGATCTCCAGATGCGCAGTGCTTCCACCTGCGGCCACCAGGGGTGTTTTGGGGCCGAGGTCTTGGTTCTGGATGTCGAAAGCAAGGATACCGGTCAGGATAGATCGAATGATGTCGCTTTGACTGAGACCAGTGGCACGCATTGCGTCGGCGAAAGTGAATGGACCCTCTCCAAGGTTGGCAATCGCAGACGCAGGTGCATTTGCCAATTTTTCCCCGGCATACGGTCTCATGTGTTTGGCGTTTAGCGAGAGCGTATCTGTGAGGATCTGTTCAGTCATCAAAAGCAACTGGTGACCAAATTTAGCCAGTTGAGCGGGCAACTTGAGGTATTCAGGATTGTCCGCAATGAAAAAAGCGCTTTTTGTCTCGACGAACACGTGACCGCCACAGTTGAGGATCAACTTGAGATCCGGAGTAAACGCGCGTGGCGTTGTGCCGGAGCCTGCATATTCGAGCGTCAGATCCTCCTTCGTCGCATAGATCTTCCCGGTGTCCAGATCGAAGGTCAGCGGTTGCGGGCGGATCTTCTGCACGCGCGGATCAATCATGGCCAAATACGTCGCTGCTGATTCAAACCGGCTTTCCGTCTGAACAATGCCTTCCAGCTTGTGTCCAGACAGGAAGTTCGCCTTTTGGTTCTTGCCGCGTTTGTGAATCCGGCGAGCGGGAGTGAGTGCGTCAGGATCGATCTTCATGCCACGCCAAATGCACAAGCAACGATGGGAGATCAAGAAAAGAATATTTTACAGTGAGTTAACGAAGGCGAAACGGAAAATTCTGGGTCAAAATTTTCCGTTCTGATTTTTGCGATCACTGCTTTCTAAGGATTTTTTTGAAACGAACGCACAGCAGGATACGCGATAAGAAGCATTGAATTTTGACGCCAAACAGCGCCATTAGGCCAGGTTTCGTGCAAATAACCCCAATAGTCGAATCACTGATGCCGTCTCCTTCGGTCATTTACCGCCTTGTGGACAGCTTGACTGCAGAAAGCACGGGACTGCCCCCAGACGCGGCGTCGGATACGAGAACATCTGTTTCTATTTCAGTGATCGGTCTGCGCGAGTGTATTTTTTGCCAACTACAAGATCTGGCCGGTCGAGATCTGGAGCGATCTTTGAAGTTGTGAATATTATCTGATGCGGGGTTTTCGAGTTTTGCGAAGTTGAAACAAGCAAGCGTTGAAAGTTCCAGGATCTCTCTTGGACCATTCCCTTGTCCTCAATATTATCAAAAAGCATCCATCGAGGAAGGTTAAACCCGCTATCAGACAGAGATGCTTTGAACATTGCAGCTGAAAAGCTGTTCTTCAAAACGACCATTCCGCTTGCGCTTCCCGCACGGTTTTTTTCGTTGTTGATTGCAACCCAATCGCCTGAAAAATCAAAGTTCACGTATTTAATTTCACCGAAATCGCTATGTTCCTTCAGGTCTTTTTCTAAGAGGCCCTTCGCGCTATCAGAAATAGCCGTATAAGCTATTGATTTTCTTTTCTTCTGTGCTTGTTCAATTCTTGCAATTTCATCTTTAAGTCTCGTAAGACGATTATTCATGTCTTCTTTAGCGTCGGCTGCGTCCTTTACCTTTTTTGCAATTTCGAAGCGCTTTTGGAGCGCCTCCAACTCACTGTCAATAAACCCAATCTTCCTGCTTACTTCGGCAATTTCCGATTCTCGCCCGGAGGAGTGTCCTGACTGAAAAAATTCTACCGTGGCGGTCAACTTGCGAAGTGATTGTTTTTCAATCCGCAAGTTGGCCTTCAACTTATCCAAATCAATGCGCCGTTCTTGCTGAAGCGAAAGCGACTCTTTTAGCTGCATCTGCAGGTCGAGTTTTACCGCGAGCGTTCTTGAATCGTCTTCATCTTGCGATCGTGGAGTGTCACACAACTGACAATGCTCTTCAGCCTTTCGCTTAACAGGAGCAAAGCACGAAGGACAAAACTCGAAGTCCAAGTGTCCAAGAGCAAAAAATGTGTCAGAGGCAGCCTCAAAGTCATCCAGTGACAAACGGAGATGTTGAATAAACTCCTCGGAGTCGTCGATCTCATACTCCAGGACATCAATTTCTTCGTTGAGTTCGAAGACATTTTTTCGAGTCTTCTTATAATTTTTGATAGCTTCGCGCCTGTTCCTTTGAATCGTTGAAACTTCATCGTCGCTCGGGTCGGCGGCGAGCAAACTGTCAATCGTTTTCAGGAGATCATTCCGCTCGGATTTTGCTTTCTCTTGAGCACTCTCGATGTGCTCCATTAGAATGTTCTCACCATATCCTGAGGCCACGGCTACCAAACTACGATATTGGGCAGTTAAGGCATCGTATTGCTTCGAGGCTTCTCTCAGTGCCAGTTGTTTTTCAAAGAGATCATATCCTCCAACACCTGCTAAAAGATCACCTACAGCTTGCCGAGTTTGCCAAGTATCAAAATTCTCAGACCTGAAAATCCGCTGAATAGGAGTCAACTGGTCAACATAGAGCAGTCGCAAAACTTGGTGCATAGTTATATTGCTGGAACCATCACTTACCGCTTCCGGCAATCCAATGGCTCGAAACAATACTTGGCTAAAGCTAAAGCCGTGCTCCGGTCTTTTATAGGGCAAACTTTGCCATGCATCCGATGGTGTCTCGAGGGCATTGGACATCTTGCCGAAGAATATGTCCATTGGTCGACTACCCTTACTGGAAACTTCGCGACGAAGGGTAAGGACGCCAGATGCGGTCGTGATCTGTAGAAATACAAGATCAGCTCGTGAAGCGTATGGCTTCCAATCTTTCAGCTCACCTCCAAGCCCAAAGAAAATAAAGTCCGCAAGAGTGGACTTACCGCTTCCATTTGAACCATGGATGATATTCACCCCTTCGTGAAAGCTCTCATCAAATATGATCGAGGCGCCACGGGTAACTACCATTCGATCAAGTTTAAGACGCGAAATCATTGAATTGGTCCCCTTGCTGGGATACCTGCTCGTTTAACGAGCCCAGATGGCCCACTGACTGGTAGGTCCGCTAAATCGTTCACCAAAAAAGAAACCAGTTTTGTATCCGACTGGTTATCCTCCTTGGCTCTTTTTAATATCTGCGCCGGCAATTGATCTAAAATCAGCTGAGCATAGTGGTCTCTGAGGGAGTCTCTTCTCAAAAGCCCTCTTCCTGCAAGTTGCTTTAGGGCGGTGGATTGGTAGATTTGCAACTCTTGCCAAACCGATGCGGTGCCTGGCAGTCTGACAAATTCTTTGGATGGCGTAGGTATTTTTAGGCTTCTAAATTTCTTTTTTGTTTCGGACGGCAAGGAAAGACGGTGCATTAGAGATGGATAGAGTAGGAACATGTCCAAAATGCGAAGCTTCTCAACCTGAATAGCTTCGGACTTCGCAAGAAGGATCCGCACCATTCGAAATATGCAGTGATAAGGGTCTCTTGAAGGATGCCAAACTCGAAAATCAGTCATTGTCCCAAGCCAAATGACAGTTGCCAGCAAGATAGTATAGCGCTCCGTCGACATGCCCCGCTGTAATTTCATGCTCTGGAGATGAATGCCCCTTCAGGCAAGGCTCAATGACCTGTTCCTGAATCTCTTGATCAATATCCTTGGCGCAACCAGATTCTGCAATTACTCGTGCGACGTGCCGATTGTAGCGAGCCTCGACATCCGATAGCAGCTTGGTAAAGCGAGTGACCGCAGACGGTTGAGCGATACGACTTCGCAACTCTTTTGCAAAACGCTCCTTCTTTCTTCGCGCGTCGCGAAACAAATAGCCCCTGCCTGCATCATCAAGCTTCTGCTTCAGATCGCGCCGATCGGAGTCGGCCAGCTTGGTGAAATACTCGAAATCAGCCTGAACTTCAGGAGAAAATCCTATTTTGCTCTCGCTGTCTTTGAGGTCCCAAGTTCCATTCGCGATTGTGTCTGCCTCAAGTCCCGAAGAGCCGTTTCCTGCTTGCGAAGTAGGGCAAATCTTACTCAATAGTTTGCGAACTGTAGCGCATACTGATGTAAAGACAGGTGCATCCCTATCCTTTGGCTTGCAGATATTTTTGTGGTCGCACTGAACAGCAATCGGCTCACTACCAAGGACTCCTGGATTGCCGGTAACCTTGTCAACTACATGAATACCCCAAGTCTTTTCAGTTTCATAAAAAGACTTAACAAGAATGTCTCTTTTGTTCGCGCAATTTCGGAAAAACTCGTTTAACTCGAGCAGTGCCTCTGAAGAATATGCAAGTTGCTTCGTCTGTTTACTGGTGAAGTCCCGCAATATTGAATCAATTACTGTAGCAAATTGCGCCCCTTGATGCGGCGTTCCTAAGAAAACCATTCCTCGAACCGATCGCCCAAGATCGTTGAAGTCTGAATCTACTGAATCTTCACACTTCCGAATTATTTGCTTAGCGATTAAGCCGCCTAAACTATGGCAAACAAATAGTGTGTTCTTTGCTTGTGTTTCACGGCTGATCAACTGGTCAGCTAAAATCTGGGCAATGTCTTGGATAGACGCGCCATCCCCAGACAAAATTCGGGCGAGTTTAGTTGAATCATACGACGCGAGAAAAACTCTACACTGCTTGAAGCTATCAGCAAGCCATTGCGGCCAAAATGAATCTTCGTTCGCCTGCCAAGTTTCGGTTACGTGCCCGCCCAATCCATGAATGAAAATAACGTCTAATACTGGGATGCCGCTGTCGGGCTGCTCTCCCGTTGGGTTAATCCTTCTCAAGGCCGTTCCAGTTCTAACTATCACTTAGATATCAGTGCCATGAATATTCAAACGGATCTACGGCGCAACCGAAAATTGAATCTCATGCTCAATCTGTCGCGCCTGAACAGCCTACTCAGGTCAAATCGAGTAGCGTTGCGATGAAAGTATGCCCTCCTACGCGCAGCTCATGGCAAGACGAAAATTGATCGCCCAAGGCTATTCGGACGATACTGACTCACAAATCCTACTGCGAACGATTATGGGCGTCGCGAACGATTATGGGCGATCCTACACTGCTTTAGAAATCCAGATTTTCAACGCTCAGGGCGTTTTGCTGGATGAATTCGCGGCGCGGTTCGACCACATCGCCCATCAGTTTGGTGAACAGATCATCCGCTTCGACCATGTCATCCACACGCACCTGCAACAGGGTACGCGCATCCGGGTCCAGCGTGGTTTCCCACAACTGATCCGGGTTCATCTCACCCAGACCTTTGTAGCGCTGCAGAGACAGGCCCTTTTCGCCCTCTTCCAGAATGGCGCGCAGCAGGTCCAGCGGGCCCTGGATGGCTTGCATCCGGTCGCGGCGAACCAGCGTGGCGGGGGTGTTGTAGACCTCTTGCAGACTTTGGGTAAAGCTGCCGGTTTTGCGGGCCTCGCCCGAGCGTAGCATTGGGCCGTCCAGAGTGCGGACCTCTTCCACACCGCGCAGGATGCGGGCCAGACGAATGCCGTGATCCTGTGTGATCCGGCCCTGCCAGCCGCGCTCGTATTCCAGCGCGATCAGGTCCAGACGGGCAGCAACCTTGTCGGCCACGCCCTGCAGGTCGGCATCGACCGCACCCGGCACAAAGGCTCCCGCAACAGCGGCCTGTTCCAGAATGTGGCGCGGGTAATGCGTTGGGAAGGCGTCCAGAACGCGCTTCAACTGGCGCGCTTCGTCAACAACGCGGGTCAGGTCCTGCCCGATGATTTCCTCACCTGAGCCCAGTTTCAGAACTGCACCTTCGACCCCTTGATTGATCAGATAGTCATCCAGCGCAGCTTGATCCTTCAGGTAAACTTCTGATTTACCACGCGAAACCTTGTAGAGCGGTGGCTGCGCGATATAGAGGTATCCGCCCTCAATCAGCTCCGGCATCTGCCGGTAGAAGAAGGTCAGCAGCAGCGTTCGGATATGCGCGCCGTCCACATCCGCATCGGTCATGATGACGATCTTGTGGTAGCGCAGCTTTTCGATGTTGAACTCATCGCGGCCAATACCGGTACCCAGCGCCATCACCAGATTGCCGATTTCCTGGCTCGACAGCATCCGGTCAAACCGCGCGCGTTCGACGTTCAGGATTTTCCCGCGCAGGGGCAGAACCGCCTGCGTCAGTCGATCCCGACCTGTCTGGGCGGAACCACCGGCCGAGTCCCCCTCGACCAAGAACACTTCGGTCTTGGACGGGTCTTTCTCGGAACAGTCTTTCAGCTTCCCGGCCAGATAGTTCACATCCATCGCCGTTTTCCGGCGGGTCAGTTCGCGGGCTTTGCGCGCCGCCTCACGGGCCAGCGCGGCCTCGATGATCTTGCCGACAATCCCTTTGGCCTCGTTCGGGTTTTCCTCGAACCATTCGGCCAGTTTTTCGTTCATCAGACCTTCGACCGCCGGGCGCACTTCGGAGCTGACCAGCTTGTCCTTGGTCTGGGACGAGAATTTCGGGTCGGGCACTTTGACCGACAACACGCAGGTCAGACCTTCGCGTGCGTCATCGCCGGTGAAGCTGACCTTTTCCTTCTTCGCAATCCCGCTGGATTGCGCATAGTTGTTGATGGTCCGGGTCAAAGCACCCCGGAAGCCCGCCACGTGTGTCCCGCCATCCCGCTGAGGAATGTTGTTGGTAAAGGGCAGAACCGTCTCGTGGTAGCTGTCATTCCACCACATCGCGATCTCGACCCCGATATCGTCGCGCTCGCCCCTGATATAGATCGGCTCGGGCATCGCGGGTGACTTGGAGCGATCGAGATATTTGACGAACTCCTTGACGCCACCCTCATAGAACAGCTCGGTTTCCAACCGCTCGGCAGGGCGTTCGTCGATCAGGATGATCCGCACGCCCGAGTTCAGGAAGGCCAACTCGCGCAGGCGCTTCTCCAGTGTATCGAACGAATACTCCAGGTTCGAGAAGGTGTCGGTCGAGGCCAGAAACCGCACTTCGGTCCCGGTCCGTTCACCGCATTCCTGAACCACCTTCAGGTGTTCCGCCGTCTCGCCGCCCTCAAAGCGCGCAACGTGTTCCTTACCATTACGCCAGACGCGTAGCTCCAGCCAGTCGGACAGCGCGTTCACGACTGAGACACCCACGCCATGCAAACCGCCGGACACCTTGTACGAGTTGCTGTCGAACTTTCCGCCCGCGTGCAACTGGGTCATGATGACTTCGGCCGCCGAGACGCCCTCTTCAGGGTGGATATCGACGGGGATTCCGCGCCCGTTATCGCTGACCGAGACACTGGAATCGGCGTGGATTTTCACGGTCACATGGTCGGCGTGACCGGCCAGCGCCTCATCAATTCCGTTGTCCACGACCTCATACACCATGTGGTGCAGACCTGAGCCATCGTCCGTATCCCCGATATACATACCAGGGCGCTTGCGAACAGCCTCTAAGCCTTTGAGAACCTTAATAGAATCAGCGCCATATTCCTGTGGTGCCTGTGCGTCTTCGGACATGCGGTTAGTACCTATATTATTTTGGTAACTTATACGTTTTCTGGTGGGGAATGTCACGCCATCCCCCAACATTTTGTGCTGTCACGGGTTGTTTTCAGCTGATCAAAGCCGATCCAGATCTGCAGCTATGTCCTCGGCAATTTCAACCGCATTCACGTCCCTGCGTTCGGCCGACAAACGCAGGCCCAGAATGTCCGACTGATAGCGCGCGGCAAGACGGTCAGGGTCATGGTCTGGCCCGATCTCTCCGGCCTGTTGCGCGCGCCGAAAGAGGGTGGCGAAACAGTCCTTCATCTCGGCCATGTGACACCCGGCCTTATCGGCCAGATCATGCCCTTTGGACTGCAGTTCGGCATAGGTTTTGGCCAGCATACAGGCCCGCGCGGGCATCTCGCGCTCGTCGATCACCACATGGGGTTGCGCCTTCAGCGCACGCAGCGGACCCATTTCATCCGCCATCGCCATCAGACGCGCCACGCCGTCCTGCGCGTATCGCTCCAATGTCAGCGCATAAAGCGCGTCCTTGGAGCCAAATGCCGCATAGAAACTGCCGGGCTTCAGATTCAGCGCGTGTTCGAGATCCTTCAACGAGGTTCCCGCCCAGCCTTGTTGCCAGAACAAATCCCGAGCCTGCGCAATCAGAGCATCGCGGTCATATGAAGGTTTGCGGGGCATTGCAGTCACCAATTCTTGAGCGTCCGCTCAAATATATACTTGAGTGATCGCTCAAGAAAGCCTAAATGTGATTCACGTCGCCAGAAACAGGAGCTTTGACATGGCAAACTTCCCCTCTCATGACCTCGAATCCGCCCCCGAAGGGTCCAAACCGCTGCTGGAAAAGTCACAAGCCGCTTTTGGTCGCCTGCCCGGCCTGCACAAGGTGATGGCCGAAAGCCCGCAGCATCTGGAAGGCTACCAGGTTCTGCACGGCCTGTTCATGCAGACGGATTTCGACAATGACGAAAAGACCGTCGTCTGGCAGACCATCAACGTTGAAAACGAGTGCCACTACTGCGTGCCCGCCCACACCGGCATCGCCAAGATGATGAAGGTCTCGGACGAGATCACCGAGGCGCTGCGCAATGAAACCCCGCTGCCCTCGGCCAAGCTGGAGGCGCTGCGCACCTTCACCCTGCAAGTGATGGAAAGCCGTGGCAACCCGACTGAGGAACAGCTGCAAGCCTTCTTTGACGCCGGCTACTCACATCGCGCGGTTCTGGATGTGGTGCTGGGTCTGGCTCAGAAAACCATGTCGAACTACGTCAACCACATGGCACACACGCCCGTTGACGAGGTGATGCGCGGCTTCTTGTGGGAACGCAAAGTCGGCGAGCCCGCCTAAGCGACGACCGAGCCCTCACCGCTGTCGGTAACGACCAGCGTCTGGGCCCGGTCCCCTAATTCGGAAAACAGCTCAGGCCCGGTGCCCGTCATCCAGGCCTGAGCGCCCAGCGCGCAGATCTCATCATAGAGCGCGGCCCGCCGCCCGGCATCCAGATGGGCGGCCACCTCATCCAGCAGCACGATCGGCGGAGCGCCCACCATCCCCGCCAACGCTCGCGCATTCGACAGGATCAGCGAGACCAGCAGGGCCTTTTGCTCTCCGGTCGAGCAATCCTTGGCCGGAACACCCTTGGCCGCGAACACGCCGTACAGGTCAGACCGATGCGGTCCCACCAAGGTCCGGCCCGCCGCCAGATCGCGAAACCGGCTTTCATTCAACGCCTCGCGCAGGTCCTCGACTGTGTCGGGCATCGCGCCTTCGGACTGTACCAGTTCCAGATCAGCGGATGGAAACGCGGTTTCGGCCTGCTCCTGCGCCGCACGCAAATGCTCCAAAGCCGCCAGACGCGCTGCATGGATGCGATGCCCGGTCTCGGCCATCTGCCCTTCCAACGCGGCATACCAATGGGCATCGCGCACCTGCTCTTTCAGCAGGCGGTTGCGTTCGCGCATGGATTTTTCATAGGTCAGCGAGGCCTCGGCATGAGAGGGATCAAAACTCAGCGCGATACGGTCCAGAAACCGCCGCCGCCCCTCGGCCCCTTCGATCCACAGCCGGTCCATCGACGGGATCAACCAGACCACCCGCGCCAGCTTGCCCAGATCAATCTGACTGGCCGCCTTACCATCAATCCGAACCTGCCGCGCGGCGCCGCCTTCGGACCATGTCTCGATCTCGTAGTTCTGCCCCTGCGCGTTTAGCAGACCTGACAGCTTCCACCCCAGCGCCTCGGGTCGTCGCGTCATCTCAGCGGCACTCGCCCGCCGCATACCGCGACCGGGCGAAAACAGCGACACCGCTTCCAGAATATTGGTCTTCCCAGCCCCGTTCGGTCCGTGAATCGCAACTGGCCGCCCATCCAGAGACAAATGCGCCAGCTTATGAGACCGAAAATGCGAGACCGTAAGCTCGGTCAGGGCCAATCCCATGACCCCTCCCTTCTTCTGTTCAAAAATACCTCCGCCGGAGGCATCGCGCGCCAGCGCGATCAGACGCGCATCGGCATAACCACATATACCGCGCTTTGATCATTGCCCTCGCGCATCAGGGTCGGATCACCGGCCGAGTTGAACAGGAACACCGCATTCTCACGGTCGACCTGAGATGCGATCTCCAGCAGGTATTTCGCGTTGAACCCGATCTCCAGCCGCTCATCGCCATAAGCCACGGCCAGTTCTTCCTCAGCCGCTCCGCTATCGGGCGCATTGACCGACAGAACCAGTTTATCCGCATCCAACTGCAACTTCACCGCGCGCGAGCGTTCGGACGAAACAGTTGCCACCCGGTCCACGGCCTGTGCGAATTCAGCGGCATCCACTTCCAACTGACGGGTGTTGCCCTGCGGAATAACGCGGGTGTAGTCGGGGAACGTGCCGTCGATCACCTTGGAGGTAAGCGTGATATCGGGCGTGGCAAAGCGCACTTTGGTCTCGCTGACCGACACGGCGATGTCCATCTCGTCATCGTCCAGCAGCTTGCGCAGCTCGCCCACGGTCTTGCGCGGCACGATCACGCCGGGCATATCCGCCGCCCCATCGGGCAGGTCCGCGTCGATGCGCGCCAGACGGTGCCCATCAGTGGCCACGCAGCGCAGCACCTTGCCGCCCTCGGACCCATCGGCCACATGCATATAGACGCCGTTGAGATAATAGCGCGTCTCTTCGGTCGAGATCGCGAATTTCGACTTGTCGAACAGCCGCCGCAGAAGCGCCGCCGAGGCGGTAAAGTTCGATTGATATTCCGAGGACGCCATCACCGGAAAATCCTCTTTCGGCAGCGTCGCCAGCGAGAAGTTCGACCGCCCGGCCTCGACCGTCAGACGTCCTGCGGCGCTGTCGGCAGTCAGCGTCACCAAAGCCCCATCGGGCAGCTTGCGCACGATTTCATGCAAAGTGGTAGCGGCCACGGTGGTCGCACCGGCCCGTTCGACCTGTGCGGGGGCCTTATCGACCACCTCGATATCCAGATCGGTGGCGCGGAACATGGCCTGATCGCCTTCGGCCTCGATCAGCACGTTGGCAAGGATAGGAATGGTGTTGCGCCGTTCCACAACGGATTGGGCCTGAGAAACGGCCTTGAGAAGGGTGCCGCGTTCGATGCTGATCTTCATACCCTCAATTCCTCTGACTTGCGTGCCGAAATGGGCGGGACTGGCACGTTAGCGGTTCCACCCTGAGGCACAAGGATTTTTTATGGATTTCTGAGTCGGATTGCCCAAGGCGTCAAGGGCCGCGTGGCCACGTGGGCACAGTTCATGGCCGACCGTGGAGATTTTCGCACAAGAAAACGCCCCGGGCGTGAGGAACCGGGGCGTTTTGGTGTTCATGCAGATGCAACCTACGCTTCGAGCGACCGGCGCAGCATTTCCACGTCTTCGGCGATCTGGCCGTCGGTGGTTTTCAGCTCTTCGATGCGCTTCACACCATGCATAACGGTGGTGTGGTCACGCCCGCCAAAGCGACGACCAATCTCAGGCAGGGACCGGCTGGTCAGCTGTTTACACAGATACATCGCGACCTGACGCGGGCGGGCATAGGACCGCAGGCGCTTGGGGCCAATAATATCGCTCAGACGGATATTGTAGTAATCCGAAACCTTACGCTGAATTTCCTCGACGGTGATCTTGCGCTCGGACGCGCGCAGTACGTCGGCCAGGCAATCCTGCGTCAGCTCCATGTCGATCTCACGCCCTACGAGCGAGGCAAAGGCAAACAGACGAGTTAGCGCGCCTTCCAACACCCGCACATTGGTCGAGATACGGTGGGCCAGAAACTCTAGCACGCCATCAGCGATCTGCAGATCGGGATAGGTGGTGCTGTAATGCTGAACCTTGTTCTGCAGAATGCCCAGACGCAGCTCATAGTCGGTGGGGTGCAGGTCAACGACCAGACCACATTGCAGACGCGACTTCACGCGGTCTTCCAGATCCTTGATCTCACCCGGAGCGCGGTCGGCAGAGATAATGATCTGTTTGTTCTGATCCACCAACGCATTGAAGGTGTGAAAGAACTCTTCCTGCGTGGAATCCTTGCCCGCGATGAACTGTACGTCATCGACCATCAGCACATCGACCGAACGGAACAGGTGTTTGAAATCCATCATTCGACGTTCACGCAGCGCCTGTACGAACCGGTACATGAACTGTTCCGCCGACAGGTACAGAACATTCAACTCGGGGCGTTTGGTTTTCAACTCCCATGCGATGGCGTGCATCAGGTGCGTCTTACCCAGACCGACACCGCCATAGAGGACCAGAGGGTTGAACGTCACCGGACCACCTTCGGACACACGGCGCGCCGCTGCATGCGCCAACTCGTTGGGTTTGCCGACCACGAAGCTGTCAAAGGTGAATCGGGCATCCAAAGGCGCCGCTTGCAGTGATTCCAGTGCCTCGCTTGATCCCATGGACATTCGAGGTTCCAATGTTTGTGCGATCTCTACCGAATTAGTTTCAGCAACATTCGCGGGCCGTGCGGTCGAATTGGCGGCAACCCGAAAGGCCAGTCGCTGGACGGTTTCTCCCGCAGTGTTCATCTCATACAGGATGAGATCTGCAAAATTCTGGCTCACATAATTGCCCATGAAATTGGTCGGCACCGAGAACACAGCGACACCGTCCTGGACCTCTTGGAACTGCAGAGGTTCAATCCATGTGGTGTAATTGTTCTTTCCGATCGCCTTGAGCAGTTTGTTTTGCAGTAGTCCCCATTTCTCTTGTGTCATTCAGCGCCTCACGCATCCCATTCTTTATTGGCCTGTCGGCCTTATTTCTATGTCCGGTCCCCCGGTATGCGCGTTCACTCGGACAAAGGGATCCCACCCACCGAATCAAATAGATTCGGCGCTTTCGTCCTTGACGGCGTGCATAACCCGAGAATCAGATGCCCCACAGCAGGGCACCCCTTTTTCAGGTTGCGCAACGCAATCTCAATTTTCGACAGGGCTGGACTCCTGGTCGTGCCAGGTCCCACAGCAGATCAGCAAATCGGTTGTCCCCGAGTTACCAACATTCGCCTCCTGATCATCCTGATGCCCGTCAGTCTGACCAAGGAAACAGCCTGTCCCCCCAAGCGAGTGAATCGCTGAGTTAGTGGTAACAAGAGGTCGGCAGTCGCTTCAACGAAACTCTGATATTGACTCGGGTCTGAGCACGAAAGAATCTCTCGGTTTCGTGAGGACGCGGTATTCTGGCAACAGCAGAAAGGGCGCCGCACTACGCGACGCCCCTTAAATAGTTCAGTCTTTCTTACGTGACCTAGGGTCACCAAGTATCAAAGCGCGACTCAGCCCAGCGCTTTGACGCGCGCCGACAGACGCGACATTTTACGCGATGCGGTGTTTTTGTGGAAAACGCCTTTGGTGACGCCGCGCATCAGTTCGGGCTGGGCAGCGCGCAGAGCTGCGGTTGCAGCGTCTTTGTCGCCGGATGCGATCGCTTCTTCGACTTTGCGCAGATAAGTGCGGATGCGCGAACGACGTGCTTTGTTGATTGCAAAACGCTTTTCGTTCTGACGTGCGCGTTTCTTTGCCTGGGGCGAGTTAGCCATGTGTCTCTGACCTTTGTTCGGTACGGTTATCTAGGGTTGCGCGCCACGGAATTATCCGCACCGGATCAGAAATCACGAGTGTGAGTCGGGCCAAGCGGGCCGCACGCGCATGTATAGCGGCGTGTACTATCCAAGTTGCAGGGGTTTGCCAAGCAGATTCTTGGCCGGGCACAGCAGGTTTGAAACAGGCGGGCATACGCCCGCCTTTCCCCACCTTGATTGCTTATTTGTCGCGGAACTGCGCCGCGCGCTTTTCCAGAAAGGCTGCCATACCCTCTTTCTGGTCTTCTGTGGCGAACATCGAGTGAAAGACACGGCGTTCGAACAACAACCCTTCGCTTAGCGACACTTCGTAGCTGCGGTTCACCGCCTCTTTCGCGGCAATCGCGCTCAGCTGCGATTTCTCGGCGATCTTTTGGGCTGCGGCCATTGCCTCTTCCAACAGCTTTTTGGCAGGTACGACGCGGCTGACAAGCCCGGCACGCTCTGCCTCTTCTGCGTCCATGAAGCGGCCGGTTAGGTTCATATCCATCGACTTGGACTTGCCGACAAAGCGCGTCAGGCGCTGGCTTCCGCCAAGGCCCGCAATAACGCCAAGATTGATTTCCGGCTGCCCGAACTTTGCGGTATCTGCCGCGATGATGAAATCGCAGATCATCGCCAATTCGCAACCGCCACCCAGCGCATAGCCCGCAACAGCCGCGATTACAGGCTTGCGGATGTCACTGACCCGGTCGTTGATATCCGCGAAAAGGTTCGTGGTGTAGACGTCCACAAAACTCATCTCGGACATTTCCTTGATGTCCGCGCCAGCAGCAAAAGCCTTGTCCGAGCCCGTAATGACGATGCAGCGCACCTTGTCATTCTTGTCGGCGTCTTCCAGCGCTTCGCACAATTCAGCAATCAACTGGCTGTTCAGCGCATTCATTGCGTCCGGCCTGTTGAGTTTCACAAGCGCGACGTGGTCTTCAATTTCGACGATGATCGTCTCAAAAGCCATGAGGTGTAAGCTTCCGGTTGTTCCGTTCAGATACGATTCATTATCACGCGCAAAAGCTGGATCAAGTTATCTTTGGCATTGCGCGCAATAGAAGGATGAGCGACCGGACTGAGTGATTCTTTTTATGGCGGCACCGCAACCTTCGGTGCGGCAGGGTTCGCCTTCGCGGCCATAAACGTCAAAGCTGTGCTGAAAATATCCAAGTTCTCCATCGGCTTGGCGGAAATCGCGCAAGGATGACCCCCCGGCCCGGATGGCGTCTTGCAGAACCTGCCGGATGATCGGAACAAGGGCCGCAATTCGGTGCGCCGAAATCTGCCCGGCTTTGCGACGTGGCGACACACCGGCGCGATAAAGCGCCTCGCACACGTAGATATTCCCTAATCCGGCAACGATTCCCTGATCCAGAAGCGCTGATTTGACCGGCGTGTTCTTGCCTTTGAACGCATCAACCAAGTGCTGTTCGTGGAAGTCGTTGCCCAAGGGTTCCGGCCCCAGAACCGACAGCAACTTGTGGTCCTCGGCCGTTGCAGTGGGCAGCAGATCCATCGCACCGAACCGGCGCGGGTCATTAAATGTCACTCGTGCGCCATTGGCCATGTGAAATACAACATGATCGTGCTTTTCCGGCATGGGATGCTCGTGAACAAATTGTCCAAGCGGGTCTCCGGAAACTGTCATACGCCCGGACATCCCAAGATGGATCAACAGGGTTTCGCCACTGCCAAGATCAGCCAGAATGTACTTTGAACGCCGCCGCAACCTGTCCACGCGCTGGCCTGTCAAACGTTCGGCCATTCGATCCGGAAAAGGCCAGCGCAGGTCCGGGCGGTTCACGTCCGCCCGTTCGATCACCACGCCTTCCATCGCGGGGCTCAGCCCACGGCGGACCGTTTCGACTTCGGGAAGTTCCGGCATGTGCTCTCCTGATTTGCTGCCAGCGCTTGTTCCAGCGCCTGCACCATTTCATCATGTCCGGTAACATATTTCAGAATACGCGCTGTCTTCCCATCTGAAAAACGCAGCACGTAGTTCCCATTGCGCCTCAATCTGATCTGGCAGAGCTTATTCAGATCATAGGTCCGACGCTGAAACAGCGGACTCATGGTCGTCAGCTCGGCCCCATCGATCGAAGTCGAATTGGCCAGATGATAGATCAATGTGTAGATCACCAACCCAACAAGTCCCAGCTTGATCAGCACCGCAGTTTCAGCATCCTTGACGGGGATGAAGATCTCGTTCGGAGCCAGCTCGGGCCTGATGAACCCGATAAAGAACAAAACGGCCAACACCAAAATCGTAACAACGATAACGCCCGGCGTCGTGCGAAATGTCATACGGGTCAGAGAATGTTGTGCAGGTCTTTCGCTGCCGGCGCGCAGCATTGATTCTTCCAATATATCCTTGGGGAAATGACGTGCTGCGGCATCCATCTTGTCACCGAACCCTTTCGCCCGATGGAATCGCATGAAAGTTTGAAAAACGGCACGAACGCGCCAGATAATAAAGGCAAATGACAGGACCACGCCTGATACGGCTACTAAACTCGAATAATTCGACATTTGAATCTAACTTCTTCTAAAACTATCTGCATCTTACACCGCGACTAAGGAAAATATGTGGCACGCCGGACGGTTCCGTGCACCTGCTACCTTTTCGCGCGATTGTCTTCCCCGCCGCGCGGCCTATAAGGATGAGCAACACAGACAAAGGCGTCTTACATGTCCGACTCCAACGACAAAACCACACATTTTGGGTTCGAAACCGTGCCCGAGGCGGAAAAAGCGGGCCGCGTGCAGGGCGTGTTCAATTCGGTCGCCTCGAAATATGACGTGATGAACGATGTCATGTCGATGGGCATCCACCGGGTCTGGAAAGACGCGATGATGGATTGGCTGGCCCCCCGCCCCGGTCAGCGGCTGCTGGATGTGGCAGGCGGCACCGGAGACATCTCGTTCCGCTTTCTCAAACGCGCGGGTCACGGCCACGCCACCGTGCTCGACCTGACCGAGCCGATGCTGGTCGAAGGCCGTCAGCGCGCCGAGGCTGACCAGATGTCGGACAGCCTGAACTGGGTGGTGGGTGACGCCATGTCCCTGCCCTTCGAGGACAATACGTTCGACGTCTACACGATCTCGTTCGGCATCCGGAATGTGACCCGCCCACAAGAGGCGTTGAACGAAGCCTACCGCGTGCTGAAGCCCGGCGGCCGCTTGATGGTGCTGGAGTTCAGCCAATTGCCGAATGACGGGCTGCAAAAGCTCTATGACCTTTACAGTTTCAACGTCATCCCGCGCATGGGCAAACTGATCGCCAATGATTACGACAGCTATCAGTATCTGGTGGAATCGATCCGCAAATTCCCCGATCAGGAGACGTTCCTGAACATGGTCCGTACCGCCGGGTTCGAAAACGCCAAATACCGCAACCTCAGCATGGGTATCGCCGCGCTGCATTCCGGCTGGAAAATCTGAATGCGCGGTCCTCACAACATCATTCGCCTGATCCGCACAGGTGCCACGCTAGAGCGCACGGGCGCCATGAACGTGGTTCTGGACGCGTTTGAGGCTCCGCGCGCGCTGCGGTTTGTAGCACATGCCCTAGGCAAGCCGTTTCAATGGTTGGGCTACAAGGGCGATCCCGACATGCCGCCCGCCACCCGCGCCCTGACGGCGCTGGGTCCGGCCTATATCAAATTCGGTCAGGTGCTTTCGACCCGCCCCGACGTGGTCGGTAACGAGCTTGCAGAACAGCTGCGGGTTCTGCAAGACAAGCTGCCGCCTTTTTCCAAGGCCGAAGCCATGGCCGAGGTCGAAAAAGAACTGGGCCAACCCGTATCCGAGATTTTCGACGAATTCAGCGACCCGATTGCCGCCGCCTCAATCGCGCAGGTCCACAAGGCCAAGCTGACCAGCACCGGTGAGGACGTGGCCGTCAAAGTCCTGCGCCCCGGAATCGAGCGTGCCTTCCGCAAGGATGTGGACGCCTTCTATTTCGCCGCCCGCATCGTGCAGCTCTGCGCCCCGGGCGCACGCCGCCTGCGCCCGATGGAGGTGATCGAGCACTTCGACGGCGTCGTGCGGGGCGAGTTGGACCTGCGGCTGGAAAGCGCCGCCGCTTCGGAATACGCCGCCAACACCAAGGATGACTCAGGATTTTGGCTGCCGCCGGTGGTCTGGTCCCTATCTGCGCGCCGGGTGATGACGCTCAGCTGGGCCGATGGTATCCCGCTCGGGGATAACGACGCGCTGGATGCCGCAGGCCACAACCGCCGCGATCTGGCCGAACGCGTGCTGCGCCTGTTCCTGCTGCACGCCCTGCGCGACGGCTATTTCCACGCCGATATGCATCAGGGCAACCTCAAGGTCGCCGCCAATGGCGATATCATCGCCTATGATTACGGCATCATGGGCCATATCGACGAATACACCCGCCGGGTCTATGCCGAGATCCTTTTTGGCTTCATCCGCCGCGACTATAAACGCGTGGCCGAAGTCCATTTCGAGGCCGGCTATGTCCCCGCCGACCGGGACGTCGACGAATTCGCCCGCGCCCTGCGCGCGGTCGGCGAGCCGATCTTCGGCATGGACGCCACCCATATCTCGATGGGCCGACTGTTGAACTATCTGTTCGAAGTTACCGAACGCTTCGGCATGGAAACCCGGACTGAGCTGATCCTGCTGCAACGCACTATGGTTGTGGTCGAGGGCGTCGCGCGGTCGCTGGACCCGCATATGAACATCTGGGAAGTCGCCCGCCCCGTGGTCGAGGATTACATCAAGAAATCCATCGGCCCCCGTGCGGCGCTGCGCGATTTCGGAAAAACGGCGATGGTTCTGGCCCGGTTCGGCCCGCGCCTGCCCGCTTTGGTCGAAAACGCGCTGATCGCACAAACCCAGAAAGAAGACGCCAAAGCGTCCCGCATCTGGTCCGCCGCAATTCCCGCCTCCATCGGCGCCGCAGCAGGTGCGGCGCTTGTCCTGATCGTAACGGCACTCAGCTAACGCGGGTCCGCCTCTTCATCTGTCCAAAAATATCCTCGGGGGGAATCGCGCCCAAAGGCGCGATGGGGGGCAGACGGCCCCCCATCAACGTCTCAACTCAGAGACGCTCAAAGGCAATCGCGATCCCCTGACCACCGCCAATGCACATGGTGATCAACGCCTTGGATCCCCCAATCCGCTCCAGCTCGTACAGCGCTTTCAGCGTGATGATCGCCCCGGTCGCCCCCACCGGGTGGCCCAGCGCAATCGCGCCCCCATTCGGGTTCACCTTCGCCGCGTCCAGCCCAAGCTCCTGATTGACTGCCAAAGCTTGCGACGCAAAGGCCTCGTTGCTTTCAATCACGTCGAAATCTTCAACCGACAGGCCGGTGCGGGCCAGCAGGTTCTGCACCGCAGGCACCGGACCAATGCCCATCACCTCGGGGCGCACGCCCGCATGACCATAGCCCAGAATACGCGCTTTCGGCTTCAACCCGGCCTTCTCGGCCGCGTCAGCCGTGGCCAGAACCATCGCCGCCGCCCCGTCATTGATGCCTGACGCATTGCCTGCTGTCACCCGACCATCTTTCTTGAACGCCGGGCGCAGACCGGCCAGTGCTTCGATCGAGGTCGCCTTGGGGTGCTCATCGACCATAAAGTCCACCATGTCACGCCTGACCTTGACCTGAACCGGCGTGATCTGACTGTCAAAATATCCGGCCTCAATGGCCGCAGCTGCGCGGGTCTGGCTGGTCAGGGCGAACGCATCCATCTGCTCACGCGTGACCTGATGCTCATCGGCGACATTCTCGGCCGTCACACCCATGTGACCGGTGCCGAACGGGCAGTTCAGCGCGCCCAGCATCATGTCCAACGATGTCACATCGCCCATCTTCGCGCCCCAGCGCGCCTGTGGCACGATATAAGGGCTGCGCGACATGCTCTCGGCCCCACCGGCCACGGCAAATTCCGCATCGCCCAGCATCAGCGACTGCACCGCCGACACAATCGCCTGCGCGCCCGAACCACACAGACGGTTCACGTTCATCGCGGGGGTTTCAACTGGGATACCCGCCTGTTTCGCAGCCGCACGCGACAGGTACATGTCGCGCGGCTCGGTGTTGATCACATGGCCGAACACGACATTGCCGATCTGGCCGCCCTCAACACCCGACTTCTCCATCGCGGCTTCGGTCACAACGGTCGCCAGGTCAATCGGTGCAGTCGAGGCCAGCGCCCCGCCAAATGTCCCAACAGCCGTGCGGGCCCCATCCAGAATGACGATATCTTTCATGTCTCTTCTCCCAATTGGATTTGGCGGCACTATGCATCTGTGCCGTCAGGCTGTCCCATGGGACGTCCCGTCACAAGCAGAATTGACAACCCATCGCGAAAAGCGCATCAGATTCCGCCATGACGGAAAACACAGACGATATCCTGACACGCCTGCCCGCCCGCCTGAAAGAGGCGCGCCGCGCCAAGGGCCTGTCTCTGGAAGCCGTGGCTAATCTGAGCGGCGTTTCCCGATCCATGGTCAGCCAGATCGAACGCGGCGAAAGCAGCCCCACCATTGCGACATTGTGGAACCTGACACGTGCGCTGAACGTAGACTTTGCAGGGCTTCTGGATGAAGAGGTTCAGGGTGAAACAATCGAAGTACTGAAACAGTCCGATGTGCCCAATATCGACAATATGGGGTATGGCTGTCGGATCGGAATCCTTTCCCCGCCAGAAGATGCCGGTGGGCACGAAGTGTACGATATCTGGTTCGAGCCAGACGGAAAACTGATCAGCCAACCGCATGCAAAAGGCTCTCGTGAACATTTGACTGTTTTGATGGGATCGGTCGAGATTGAATCCGGCACTGCAACTGAGGTTCTGCATCAAGGCGACACAGGGCGTTATGCAGCGGATGTTGCGCACTCGATCATTGCCCATAATGGAACGGCACGCGTTTTTCTAATTGTAAAAACAGGTCTATAGGACCGACCGGCCGCCTGAAAAGGCGGCCGGTCCGAATTTAAAAGTTATTCCCCGTCGGGTAGGTCGTTTGCGCCGCGGGTTCCTCCACGGTTGGAAACCTGACCGTCTGTACCGGTAATGCTGCTGAGGCTGCTTCCAACATTGCCCCAGCCGCCATTTCCGCCGCCGCTCACCGCCGAAGCGGTTCCTTTGCCTTTGCTTCCAAAGTCTCGACCGAGCGTGGCCGCGCCACCTGAAACAGCCCCGGCCATCGACTGAGCAAGCCCACTGTTACCACCACCGGTATTGCCTTTGCCAGGCCCCGCGAAAGCTGCTGTTGCACCGAACATCAGAGCCAGCGCTGCGGCTGTTGAAATCTTAATCATATCGTTTCCCTCCCAGTTGATATGCAAATGAATACGCCGCGTGGAAAAAAGTGGATCACATTGAGTTCAGCAAAACGTTATCACTTAAAGCTCCGCTCAATCCGTAATGTAAGAAAATTTTCCGTAATACTGCAATTCTTCTATTTCGGAGGCATATCCGTTATGCTAGACATCAGGGAGCTATGGAGGCCCAGATGGCAAATGCATTCCTATCACACATCACGGACACGCTTTCGCAGATCGAATCCGAGGGTCTGTATAAACGCGAACGCATGATCACCTCGCCTCAGGGCGGCGAGATCACTGTGGCCGACAAGCAGGTCATCAACCTGTGCGCCAACAACTATCTGGGTCTGGCCGATCACCCGGCCCTGATTGCCGCGGCCAAAGGCGCGATGGAACCCAAAGGCTTTGGCATGGCCTCGGTTCGGTTCATCTGTGGCACGCAGGATATCCACCGTGAGCTGGAGCAGAAGCTGGCGCATTTCCTGAACAAGGATGACGCAATCCTGTTTGCTGCCTGTTTTGACGCCAATGGCGGGCTGTTCGAACCGCTGTTGGGCCCCGAGGACGCGATTGTCTCGGACAGCTTGAACCATGCCTCGATCATTGATGGCGTGCGGCTGTGCAAGGCGAAACGCTATCGCTATGCCAACAATGACATGAAAGAGCTGGAAGAGACGCTGAAACACGCCCGCAATGAAGGCGCGCGCCATGTCATGATCGCGACAGACGGCGTGTTTTCCATGGACGGCTATCTGGCGAACCTGCCCGAAATCACACGGCTGGCCAAGGAGTACGACGCCATTGTCATGGTGGATGACTGCCACTCGACCGGGTTCATGGGGCCAAACGGGGCGGGTACGCCGGATCATTTCGGTGTCGAGGTGGATATTCTGACGGGCACTCTGGGCAAGGCACTTGGGGGGGCAATCGGCGGTTATATCGCTGCTCGCCAACCAGTGATCGACCTGCTGCGGCAGCGGGCGCGGCCCTATCTGTTCTCGAACTCGCTGCCGCCATCGATTGTCGCTGCCGGGCTTGAGGCCATTCACCTTGTCGAAGAAGGTGCGGACCTGCGCGCCCGGTTGTTCGAAAACGCCAATTACTGGCGGGCCGGTCTGGAAAAACTGGGTTTTGACCTGCTGCCCGGTGAACACCCGATCATCCCGGTGATGCTGGGCGAGGCGACACTGGCGCAGGACATGGCCAACAGGCTGTTCGACGAGGGCGTCTATGTCTCGGGCTTTTTCTTCCCGGTCGTCCCGCGCGGACAGGCGCGGATCAGGACACAAATGAACGCAGCGCTGACCCGCGACGAGTTGGACCGCGCCTTGGCCGCCTTTGGCAAGGTCGGCAAGGAACTGGGAGTGATTTCGTGATCCTGCCCTCAGTAATCGACGCGATTGGGAATACCCCGCTTGTTGACCTGTCGCGGGTTTGTCAGCACCTAGGTCTAGAGGGCCGCATTCTGGCCAAGCTGGATTATCTGTTGCCGGGGTTCTCGAAAAAGGACCGCGCCGCGAGGTCGATCATCGAACTGGCCCGCGCGGATGGCACCCTTTCACCGGGGCAGACGGTCGTTGAGCTGACCTCGGGCAATATGGGCACCGGGTTGGCGATTGTCTGCGGCATTCTGGGGCATCATTTTGTAGCGGTGATGAGCGCCGGAAACTCGGTCGAGCGCGCGCGGATGATGCGCGCCTTGGGGGCCGAAGTCGTGATCGTACCGCAAGCCGAGGGAAGTAAACCCGGCGAGGTTTCGGGCGCGGATCTGGCGCTGGTGGACGAGGCCGCGCAACGCATCACGGCCGAGCGCAACGCCTTCCGGGCCGATCAATTCGGCCATTCCGGCAATCCCAAATCCCACGCAACCGGCACTGGACCCGAAATCTGGGAGCAATCCGGCGGCACCGTCACGGCCTTTTGCGATTTTGCGGGCTCTGGCGGTACTCTGGCCGGGGCCGCCGCCTATCTGACGCCCCATGGCGTGCGCTGCTACGCCGTGGAACCCGAAGGCGCGCGGGCCATCGCTGGCGAAGCCATCACCAACCCTGATCACCCGATCCAAGGCGGCGGATACGCGATGGATGATCTGGTTCACCTGAACGGAACCTCCTTGGCTGGGCATCTGTCCGTATCAGGCGACGCAGCACGAGACGGCGCGCGGTTACTGGCCCGAACCGAAGGCATATTCGCGGGCTACTCGGCGGGCGCAAACCTTGCGGGCGCGATTCAACTGCTGCGCGGCCCGGAAAAGGGCGGCTGCGTTGCGATTGTGATGTGTGACAGCGGGCTCAAATACCTGTCGACCGATTTGTGGGAGTGATCAGATGCGACCCAACACCATGAAAGCGCTTGAGAAATCCAAACCTGAAGAGGGCCTGTGGATGGTGCAGGCCCCGGTGCCCGAGATCGGCCCGGATGAAGTTCTGATCCGCATCAACAAGACCGGCATCTGCGGCACCGACATTCACATCTGGAACTGGGATGAATGGGCCTCGGCCACGGTGCCGGTTCCGATGATCACTGGCCATGAATTCGCCGGTGAGATCGTGGAATTGGGGCGGAATGTAACCGGGCTGGAGGTCGGTCAAAGATGCTCGGGCGAGGGGCATCTGATCACCAACGACAGTCGCCAAAGCCGCGCGGGCAAGTTCCATTTGGACCCCGGCACGCGCGGGATCGGGGTGAATGAACAGGGCGCGTTCGCGCAATACCTGAAGCTCCCAGCATTTAACGTGGTCCCTCTGCCCGAGGATGTCCCGGATGAGATTGGGGCCATTCTTGATCCGCTGGGCAATGCCGTTCACACCGCGCTCAGCTTTGATTTGCTGGGTGAGGATGTTCTGATCACCGGCGCTGGCCCCATCGGCATAATGGCGGCAGCCGTGGCCCGCCATGCCGGTGCGCGCCATGTGGTGATCACCGATATCAATCCCGACCGCCTGAAACTGGCCGAACATGTGGTGCCAACCGTGCGCAGCGTCGATGTCTCGAAGGAAGATCTGCAAGATGTCATCGCGGATCTTGGCATGACGCAGGGGTTTGATGTGGGGCTGGAAATGTCGGGCTCGCAAGCCGCGCTGGACCAGATGGTCGAAGCGCTGGTGATGGGCGGCAAGATCGCTCTGCTGGGGATTCCGCCGGGCAAATCGCCTGTTGACTGGTCGCGGATCGTATTCAAGGCCATCACTATCAAGGGCGTCTATGGCCGTGAGATGTTCGAGACCTGGTACAAGATGATCGCCATGCTGCAGAACGGTCTGGATGTCAGCCGGGTGATTACGCACCAAATGAAAGTCGACGACTTTGCCGACGGTTTTGCCGCGATGAAATCCGGCCAATCGGGCAAGGTGGTGCTGGACTGGACCTGACGCGCTGGATAGTTGCAAAATGACGCCTTAGACAGGTGCGAAATACCGCATCAAGGGGGCGTCATGAGCGACAAGACTGACAGATATCTGGAACGTGGAATCGAACCATCCCTTGTGACCGATTTCACCCAGACCCACCGCAAAAGCTATGGCGACTTCCTTCAGCTCAAGACGCTGTTGAACCTGCAGAAAACCTTTCAAGACCCGGCCCAACCCGATGAGATGCTTTTCATCATCATCCATCAGGTCAGCGAGTTGTGGCTGAAGCTGATGCACCACCAACTGGTTGAGGTGCGCCACTTTCTGCAACAGGACGACTTTGGCCCGGCGATGAAAAACCTTGACCGGGTGAAGGCAATCCAGCGGCAGCTTATCGCCTCATGGGAAACACTGCTGACCATGACCCCGGCCGACTACATGACATTCCGACAGGCCCTTGGCAGTTCGTCCGGGTTCCAAAGCTATGGCTACCGCCAGATCGAGTTCATTCTGGGCAACAAAGATGCTGCCACACTCAAGGTTCATGCCCACGACCCAGAAGTGACGGAGGTGTTGCACGCCGCACTCAACAAACCCTCGCTCTATGACGAGGTGTTGCACATGATGGCGCGGCAGGGATTTGATGTTCCCGATGACCTGCTGAACCGCGACTATGCGCAGCCCTATTCAGGTGATCCGCGTGTTGTGAAACTGTGGGTGCAAGTGTTCCGCAACACGGATAAGCACTGGGATCTGTACGCGCTGGCCGAAAAACTAATGGATGTAGAATCCCTGTTCCAGCGCTGGCGCTTTGACCATGTCACCGCGGTCGAGCGTGTAATTGGAAACCAACCCGGCACTGGCGGGTCCAGCGGCGTGTCCTTCCTGCGCAAAGCCTTGGATTTGAGGTTTTTCCATGATCTCTGCGATGTGCGCACCGAATTGATGTATGCGGATCAGGAGTAGCCGATGCTGTACCGAGGTTTCACCCAGGCCGAATTGGATCAGGAATATTCTCCCCGGTCGATGATCGGCGGCGACTTGACGCCCTATCTGAACAGTTACGCCGCGCTCAGTGCGCAGTACCGGGCGCAGATGGATGTGATCGGCAACGTTTCATACGGGGACGGTACCGCGCAGGTTCTGGATTTTTTTCCCGCGAAAGGCGCAGGTGCACCACTGCATGTGTTCATCCACGGAGGATACTGGCAAGCCCTCAGTCAGCGCGAATCGGCAATGATGGCCCCGGCGTTGGTTGAAGCCGAGTACTCTTTTGCGTCTCTCAATTACACGCTGGCCCCTGATGCGCGGATCGGTGACATGATCGAGGAATGCCGTAACGCCCTGCTTTGGTTGGCCGCCAACGCGCATGACTTAGGGTTTGATCCGTCACGTGTCACCCTGTCCGGCCAC
The DNA here is from genome assembly GCF_017743815.1 of Ruegeria sp. R8_1. NCBI lineage: Bacteria > Pseudomonadati > Pseudomonadota > Alphaproteobacteria > Rhodobacterales > Roseobacteraceae > Ruegeria > Ruegeria sp. R8_1. The sequence continues at coordinate 468,725 of NZ_JAGHRL010000003.1, forward strand.
AGTGCAGGGGCGCAACTGGCGAGTATGGTCATGGCCACCTCAGCCGATGCGCTGGCCCGCGCGGGGCTGCGGGTGCGCGACGTGATCCTGATCAGCGGCGTCTATGATCTGGAACCGATCAGTCTAACGCCTGTGAACGAACCCTTACAACTGACACCAGTTGAGGTGCACGACCTGTCGCCCATCCGGCACCTCCCGGCCCCCGGCCCCCGCTATCGCGTGACCGTGGGTGAGCGCGACACACCCGAATTCATCCGTCAAAGCCGAGACTATGCCGAGTTGCTTCGAAAGGCCGGGCATTCGGTGAGTTTCGATCTGCAAAACGGGGTGCAGCATTTTGACATCATCATGCATCCGGCAACGTTCTTGGCAGCACCGCGTTAGGGATATGGTCGAGGTTTGGGACAAATTCGGTATCTATCTGCCTTGCCCTGACGTGCTGATCACGGCTGTTTTCCCTATTGCGACGCTGTCGGGTCTTTCATACCGATCGTTATATTCAAAGACGACCGCGCCCAAGGGGTCTGGATGCCATCCGTTTCACTGATCACATCCGTGCGCACCTGTTCGAACATCTGTTCCAAAGGCCAGCCCGAGGTTCTGATGGCACGCGCAATCGCGGCTGTGTAAGGGCTGTTTGTTCCGGTCCCGTCCAAGGCAACTTCGCCGGGCCCTGTCGCATACGCGATCAGATTGTTGGTGCGCGCGGTCATACGTGCAAGCCCATCCCCAACATCCAGATTCACGTCCACTTGGCCCCCAAATGGATTGTCGCGACAGGCATCCAAAATCATAACGCTAACCGCCTGTGGCGTGTGAATGCGGTCCAGAACCCATTCTGCCGGAACAGCTTGGCCTGCAATGTCGGCCTCGGACTGAATGTTCACATCCAGCGGAAGAAGGTAGTTGAAACCATCACTGCGTACGCCGTGCCCCGCAAAGTAAAACACGGCCAGCGCCTCGGAGCCCGCCGCACGTACCTTGCTGGCAAACGTATCAACTTCATCCGTCATCTGATCAAGGCTCACATCCGTCAGCGTTGTGACCTCAAATCCTGCGCCCCGCAACTCATCGCTCATCAGGCGCGCGTCATTCACAGGATTATCGAGAGCGGGGACACTTGTGTAGCCGGCATTGCCGATCACCAAAGCAAACCGTTCGTGCGCAGCAGACGGCCCAACGGACAGCGCGATGAAGAAGAGGAATACCGCAAGAAAACGCATCAATTGAATCTCCGAGTTATATCAAACCAAAGACGTCAACCGATCTCTTCACGGCCGATAGCAGTTGCACGGTCTCTCGGTCTTTACGCGTAACAAATCAGACCCAAGCATCCAGTGTCTATATTTTTAGGCCAACTATGCCTCGCCCTGTCGAATTCAGGTGAGTGTTGATTGGAACGAGAGCAAGGATGCTTTGCTTGAATGCATTAAATGTACCCAGAAAGCCCCGAATTTCTTCGCTGTAACACCCAAAAGAAAAACAGCGGCCCCAAAGGACCGCTGTTTTCTGATTTCTTTACCGTAGCGGATCAATCCAGAGTCCGCGTGACCTCTTCGCGCTCGAAGATTTCGATCACATCGCCTGCGCGGATGTCGTCGTAGTTTTCGAACGCCATACCGCATTCCTGACCCGACTGCACCTCGGCCACTTCGTCTTTGAAGCGCTTCAGTGTCTTCAGCGTGCCTTCGTGGATCACCACGTTGTCGCGCAGCAGGCGGACACCTGCGGAACGACGGGCGACACCTTCGGTGACCAGACAGCCCGCAACCTTGCCGACGCCAGTGACTTTGAAGACTTCGCGGATCTCGGCATACCCGATGAACTTCTCGCGGATTTCGGCGCTCAGCAGGCCCGAGGCTGCCGCTTTCACGTCATCCACGAGGTCATAGATCACCGAGTAGTAGCGGATTTCCACACCCTTCTGGTTCGCGGTGTTCCGCGCCGAGGCGTTCGCACGGACGTTGAAGCCTAGGATAGGTGCACCGGATGCTTCGGCAAGGCCGACATCAGTCTCGGTAATCGCACCAACGCCAGAATGCAGCACGCGCACGCGCACCTCATCGTTGCCGATTTTCTCCATCGCCTGAACGATGGCTTCGGCCGAGCCCTGAACGTCTGCTTTCATCAGAATTGGCAGTTCGTTGACGTTCTCGTCTTCCTTGGCCTTCTGCATCAGCTGCTCAAGGGTCGTTGCGGCGCCAGCGGCGGCGCGTTTGTCCTTGGCGGCCTGTTCGCGGTATTCCGCGATCTCACGCGCCTGTGCTTCGGTCTCGGTCACGTTCAGAACGTCGCCTGCTTCGGGTGTGCCGTTCAGACCCAGAACCTCGACCGGAACCGAGGGGCCAGCTTCCTTCACGCGGTCACCCTTGTCGTTGATCAGCGCACGGACCTTACCATATTGCTCACCCACAACGAAGATATCGCCCTGACGCAGCGTGCCGGTCTGAACAAGAACGGTGGCGACGGGGCCACGGCCCACGTCCAGCTGCGCCTCGATCACGGCGCCTTGGGCGGCGCGGTCGGGGTTGGCTTTCAGTTCCAAAATCTCGGATTGCAGCGCGATGGCTTCCAGCAGCTCGTCCAGACCCTGACCGGTGATGGCCGAGACTTCAACGTCCTGAACCTCACCCGACATTTTCTCGACAATCACTTCATGCTGCAGCAGATCGGTGCGGACCTTGTCCGGGTTCGCATCCGGCTTGTCGACCTTGTTGATCGCCACGATCATCGGCACCTCGGCCGCTTTGGCGTGGTTGATCGCCTCAATCGTCTGCGGCATCACGGCATCATCGGCGGCAACAACCAGAACCACGATATCCGTGACCTGAGCCCCGCGCGAACGCATCGACGTAAACGCCGCGTGGCCCGGAGTGTCCAGGAAGGTCAGCGTGGTGCCGCCTTCGGTTTTCACCTGATAGGCGCCGATATGCTGGGTGATGCCCCCGGCCTCACCGGCCACAACGCGCGCGTCGCGGATCGCATCCAGCAGCGAGGTTTTACCATGGTCAACGTGACCCATGATGGTGATGACCGGCGGGCGCGGTTGCAGATCATCATCGCTGTCTTCGACCTCTTTGATGACATCTTCCACGTCCGAGTCCGAAACACGGGTGACCTTGTGGCCAAATTCTTCGATGATCAGTTCGGCGGTGTCGGCGTCGATGGTCTGGTTCTGCGTGACCATCATGCCCATCTGCATCAGCGATTTGACAACGTCCGCCACACGCTCGGCCATACGGTTGGCCAGTTCCGAGACCATGATCGCCTCGGGCAGCTGAACGTCGCGGATCACCTTTTCGCGCTCAACCGAACCACCCATGGCTTTCTGGCGCGCGCGCTCTTGCTTGCGCTTCATCGCGGCCATCGAACGTTGGCGATTGCCTTCGCCGCCGGTGGCCTGACCTAGTGTCAGCTTGCCCGAGCGGCGGTTGTCGTCACGACCCTTACCACGGCCACGCTGATCACGCTCGCGGTCCTGCTTGCGCGGGGTCGCGGCGGGTGCCGGTTTGCTGGCCGGAGTGCGGGCTGCTTTGGGTTCTTCGGGCGCGGGGGCAGCGGCAGCGCGTTTGGCGGCTTCTTCCGCCTCTTTACGCTTGCGCTCTTCCTCTTCGGCCTTGGCGCGGGCTTTCTCTTCGGCCTCGCGCTGTTCGCGTTCCTTGGCTTCCTGCTCGGCACGGCGACGGGCGCGTTCTTCTTCACGCGCCTTTTCAGCGGCCTCACGGGCGGCGGCCTCTTCGGCCTCGCGCGCCTTTGCGGCCTGCAGCGCCTTCATCCGGCGTGCCATTTCCGCGTCAGAAATCCCGGCAGGACGGCGCGACGGATCACCCGAGGGCGTTGCTCCGCCACCCGGCTTTCCGGCACCCGGCTTGGGGACCACCACGCGCTTGCGTTTGGTTTCCACCACGACATTCTTGGTGCGTCCGTGGCTGAAACTCTGTTTCACATTTCCGGGGCGTGCCCCGCCACGAAGACCCAATGTCTTTTTGCCGTCACTATCGCTCATAAAGCTTCTTACCCTTCCGCGCGGCCCTTGCCGCCGTCATCCGTTTCGCGCAAGCCACGCAGGCGCTGCGCTTCCTCTACAACACGTTTGGCGAGTCCGCCAGAGGCCAGCGCCGCATGAATCACGGTTTGGCGCCCAAATGCCGCCCCTAATTCATCCGCAGTCAGCCATCCGATGTATTTTCCGAAGTGCGGCGTGCTGAGTTTCGACTTGCCGCGCCCCGATCCATCGCTGGCCTGAATCAGTACCTGAGCCTCTTCCCGGTCCAGCCACGTCTTGACCTTTTCATACCCGGCGACCGCGTCACCGGACTTGCGCGCCAGGCTGATCAACTCGATCACCCGCCGCGCGACTTGCTTTTCAACCTCATCCGCCAGGTCCGTTTGCGCAGTCGCCTGCGTCTTGAACCCGCGCGAGAACAGCTTTTTGCCAACGGCCTTGTCCAGCGCGGCACGATCCGCCGCCACATAGACCCCGCGCCCCGGCAATTTCGCCGCAACATCGGGAAAGACCTGACCGTCCGGCCCCATCACAAAGCGGATCAGCCCGTATTTGGGCTGAACCTCACCCGTGGCGATGCACTTGCGTTCGGGTCCGTCCGACCGATCCTTATGGACGCCACCGCGACCCATTCACGCCACCCCGAGGCCCTGAGATCAGGCCTCGGCCTCCTCTTCGACTTCGGCATCCTCGTCCGCCTGCTCCAACTCGGCGGGATCAACCCAGCCCAGCATGATGCGTGCCGTCATGACCAAGTCCTGTGCCTCTTCCAGCGTCACGCCGAAAGGTTCCAGAACACCATCATCCTTGATGCGCTCGCCGTCGACCGTGGTCCAGCCACCGGCCAGTTCCCAGTCGGCGCAGGTGGCGAAGTCTTCCAGAGTCTTCACGTCATCCTTGGCCAGCGCCTCTACCATCTGGGGTGTGAGGCCTTCGAATTCAATAAGGCTGTCCTCGACGCCCAGCGCACGGGCTGCGTCCAGAGCCGCCTTGGCCTGTGCCTCCAGGAATTCACGGGCCCGGGTCTGCAATTCCTGCGCGGTGCCTTCGTCAACGCCGTCGATGACCAGCAGTTCGTCCAGCTCGACATAGGCGACCTCTTCAAGGTTGGTGAAACCTTCGGAAACCAGCAATTGCGCGAAGAATTCGTCCAGATCCAGCGTCTCCATGAACAGCTGGGTGCGGGCTTCGAATTCTTTCTGACGACGCGCCGATTCTTCGGCCTCGGTCATGATGTCGATGTCCAGATTGGTCAGCTGGCTGGCCAGGCGCACGTTCTGACCGCGGCGGCCGATTGCCAGCGAGAGCTGCTCCTCAGGCACAACCACTTCGATCTTGCCGGCTTCTTCGTCCAGAACCACCTTGGAGACCTCGGCAGGTTGCAGCGCGTTCACAAGGAAGGTCGGCTGATCTTCGTTCCAGGGGATGATGTCGATCTTTTCGCCCTGTAACTCGTTCACAACCGCCTGCACGCGGCTGCCGCGCATACCAACGCAGGCACCCACAGGGTCGATCGAGCCGTCATACGAAATCACGGCGATCTTGGCGCGCGAGCCGGGGTCACGGGCCACGGCCTTAACCTCGATGATGCCGTCATAGATTTCCGGCACTTCCATCTTGAACAGCTCGGCCATGAATTCCGGCGCGGTGCGCGACAGGAAGATCTGGTGACCACGAACCTCGCGGCGAACCTCTTTGATGTAGGCGCGCACGCGGTCGTTGGGGCGATAGCTTTCGCGACCGATCTTGTCGTTGCGGCGCAGAACAGCCTCGGCACCGCCCAGATCGACGATGACATTGCCGAATTCCTCGCGCTTGACCGCACCGTTGATAATGGTGCCTGCGCGATCCTTGAATTCTTCGTACTGACGATCACGCTCGGCTTCGCGGACCTTCTGCAAGATCACCTGCTTGGCCGATTGCGCCGCGATCCGGCCCATTTCGACCGGGGGAACTTCTTCGACGAAGACGTCACCGACCTCGGGGTTTTCCATATATTGCTTGGCTTGTTCGACAGTGAACTCGGCCTGATAGTTTTCCAGCTCTTCATCCTCAACAACGGTGCGGACGCGGGTAAAGGTCGCCTTACCTGTCTTGCGGTCGATGCTGACACGGATGTCCATCTCGGCGCCGTAGCGGCTCTTGGCGGCACGGGCGAGCGATTCTTCCATCGCTTCGACAACCAGACCGGGGTCGATCATCTTTTCGCGGGCCACGGCCTCGGCGGTCTGCAGCAGCTCCAGCTGGTTGGCTGAGGTGATTGCCATCAGTTCGTCTCCTCTTCGGACCCTTCGGTCTCAATCTCGTCGAATGCGTTTTCGTTTAAGGATCCAGCGTCTTTGCGCTGGCGCAGCATTTCCTTGATCAGATCATCGGTCAGGACCAGCTTGGCATCGCTCAGCCAGTCGAATTGCAGACCGATGGTGATGGTTTCGGACCCTTCGGGGATGTTGATCAGAACCTCATCCCCTTCAATCCCAGCCAACTCACCCTTGAACCGGCGGCGGCCGTCGATCAGCTCAGAGGTTTCGATCTTGGCCTCATAGCCTTCGAACATCTCAAAGTCCTTGAGACGGGTCAGCGGGCGGTCAATACCGGGGCTCGACACCTCAAGCGTATAGGCGTCCAAAATCGGATCCTCGACATCCAGCGTGGCACTGACGGCGTTCGAGATTTCGGCGCAATCATCCACTTCGATGCCGCCATCGGGCTTGTCGGCCATGATCTGCAGCGTGGTCTGTTTGCCGCTCATCAGGCGTATACGCACAAGTTCATACCCCAGATCCTCGATCACGGGGGTGATGATCTCGGCCAGTCGCCGGTCGATGGCTGCTTTGGCTATCAGGTCGTTTGTCATCTGGTCTCTACCCTTCAATCGGGCACAAAAAAACGGGCGCGCGGCCCGTCGTATTTTCCGGTGGAGCCTTGGACCAGAAGTCCAACGCGCCGCTGTTGCAACTGCATATACGCAGGAGTTGCCGAGTCTGCAACCCCCGGCGTAAAACGTGATCAGGTCAGGCCAGCCACCACCGTTCAGCGATGCGTCCGTCGTCCAGCGCACGCCCGCCGATCTGGCGTGGCATACCCACCTGTCCGGCCACCGCCAGCGCCATGTCGTCCTGACTGGGGTGATAGCGCAGACCGCGCTGATCCTTCAGGCCATCGCTGTCGGGCAGCGCCGCCACGTCCACATATCCGTCACGCAACGCCTCGGCCCGAACTTTGGCGTCAGGGATCACGATGATCTCAAGCGCGTCGGCCCATCCGGCCTGCCCGTCCTTGTAATGGCCCGCCACCTTGCGGCCTAGAAAATGCCGATCATCCTCGGCCCGTTCCACCCGGTAGCATCCGGTGCCATTGGCGGTGTGCAAGGGCGTCACGCCCTGCCCATCGCGTGCAATGACGAACCGCGTATCGGCCAGCAGGAAAGGCAGGCCGGGATTGGCCTCGGCCAGTTCCAACCGCACCGCATGCGCCGTCAGAGCCTCGGCCCGTCCGACCTGTTGCAGCACCGACACCACATCCGCCACGTCCAGCACCGCGCCGTCATGAAAGGTCACATCATCGCGCAGATCAAAGCTCCAGACCCGCGCATCCGCATCCGTGTGCCACCCGGTCGCCAATTCACCGCGCAGGGTGCCATCGGGCGCGATCTCGGTCAGGGTGTCAAAGACAGCGCCACGCGCCACCTGTTCCAGACTGTCATCGCGCGGCACGGCCAGACGCAGCGTTCCGCCCGTCTTGGGTGTATCCGCCAGCGAGGCCCCCGTGGCCGCCAGCAAAGCCGCCGCAGCACCCGAGGCAAATAAGGCACGACGGTCCATCCGGGTCATGCGATGCCCTCCGCTACACGGTCCATGATCCGCACCAGCTCGGCGCTGATGCCGGGCTCGGACAGGGCATGGCCTGCCTGGCGCACCATCTTCAACTCGGCATTTGGCCAGCGTTCGGCAAGGGACCACGCGGCCTGCGGCGGGCAGATCATGTCATAGCGCCCCTGCACGATATGGCCGGGGATATGGGCGATCCGGTCCATCTGATCCAGAATCTGCCCGTCTTTCTCAAGGAATGCGCCATGGATGAAATAGTGATTCTCAAGCCGCGCAAAGGCGCGCGCGTATTCTCCGGGGCTTTCGCCCGTGGACCCGTGCGAATGGATCGACGCCAGCGCGTTTTCCCAGCTGGACCACGCCCGCGCATACAGGATTTCTGTCGCCCGATCGCCCGAGAACAGACGTTTGTGATAAGCACCTATGGTATCCGACAGCTCATCCTCGGTTAGCAGAGCGGTGAATTTCGCCCATTGCTCGGGCCAGAACTTGCCCGCACCGCCGCCATAGAACCAATCCAGTTCGGCCTGCGTGGCCAGAAACACGCCGCGCAGCACCAGCCGGTTCACCCGGTCCGGATGTGCCTGCGCATAGACCAGCGCCAGGGTCGCCCCCCAGCTGCCGCCAAACACCGTCCAGTCGTCAATATCCAGCAACGTCCGCAGACGCTCGATGTCATCCACCAGATCCCACGTCGTATTATCCACCACCGAGGCATGCGGCCGCGATCGCCCGCATCCGCGCTGATCGAACAGAATCACCCGGAACACACGCGGATCAAAATAGCGCCGCATCGCCGGGCTGCACCCGCCACCGGGGCCTCCATGCAGGATCACAACCGGCAGCCCGTCAGGATTGCCGCATTGCTCCATATAAATACGGTGCCCATCGCCCACATCGACCATCCGCTGATCGAACGGGTCGATCGGCGGGTACAGATATTGAACTGCGCGCTTTTGGTCCGGGTACTTATCCATTAGGGCCCTATATAGTCTTTAAACGTAAAAGAGCACACGGAGATAGGAATGCAAGCGCATCCGAACACGGTGGACCCGTCCGAGATCGCAAAATTCGAGGCGATGGCCGCAGAATGGTGGGATCCCCATGGGAAATTCAAACCTCTGCACATGCTCAATCCGTGCCGTCTGGACTATATCACACAGCAGATTGCCGGTGAATTTGACCGCGATCTGACGGCTACGAAACCTTTCGAGGGCCTGCGCTTGCTGGACATCGGCTGTGGCGGCGGACTGCTGAGCGAACCGATGGCGCGATTGGGGGCCACAGTGGTTGGCGCAGATGCCGCCGAAGGCAACCTGCCCGTCGCCCGCATCCATGCCGAGCAATCGGGTCTGGACATCGACTATCGCCACACCACCGCCGAGGACATGGCCGCCGCGGGCGAGCAATTCGACGTGGTCCTGAATATGGAGGTGGTCGAGCATGTGGCCGACCCGCTGGGCTATCTCACCGCCACACAGCAATTGCTGAAACCCGGCGGGTTGCAGGTGTGTTCAACCATCAACCGCAACCCGAAATCCTATGCGATGGCCATCTTCGGGGCCGAGGTCGTGATGCGCTGGCTGCCGCGCGGCACGCATGAGTGGAACAAGTTCATCACTCCGGACGAGCTGTTCGACCTGCTGCGCCAAGCCGGGCTGGAGCCGGTGGACCGCAAGGGGTTTGTGTTCAATCCGATCCTGTGGAGCTGGTCGATCTCGGACCGGGATTTGAGCGTTAATTATGTGACGGCGAGTGTGAAGGCGGGGTAAGATGGGTTTTCAACCCATCACTATACCATCTCAAATCGAAAGCCCCATCACATCAATCACACCCCAAGCCATGCACTCAGATGGCTCGGAATTGTCACGTTCACAAAATTCGATGCTCTCAAATTGAGCGGGTTCAAGGTCAGGCAGTTCTACTTCAAATTCAGCCTCCCCTAACGGGTCTATCCAAATTGAAGTTTCTGCTGAATGCTCTTTTTCCACGCCCTCGCCGTCAAATATACTAACGGAAATCTGAACCCACGTCGTAACGTGATCAGGCGTTTTGTTCTCTAACACTCCGCCCCAAGCGACCGTTCCTTTTGTTATGTTCGGCCCTGCCAGCCCTGTCGCGTATTCACCCCGAAAAAGGCGCTTCTGAAATGCACTTACACAAGTTGCTTTTATAGCCTCCGAGGAAAGCAGTTCGCTTTCCGAATAGGACATACATGTTTCAACTCCCTTCAAGCTACCCCGGTTTGTAGCCTCGTTTATCGCTCGTTGCACAGGCTCAAAGCCGAAAACCAATGCAGCAACGACGCAACTTAGAGCGACTATTATGAAGTTTTTCACTTGCTCGCTTTCTATTTGTCTTCAATGAAATTGCTGAGTGGCAGACAAGTAGCTTAGCTACTCCAATCTGAAGTTTCTGCCCCTACTCCCCCTCCAACTGCAACCGCAAATCCCGTAGCACGGGCAGCGTGCTGCGGACGCGTTCCAGCCCTAGCTCTCCGACCACGCGGTTGATCAGCGGGGCAATCGAGGAAATCGCCTGATCGCGGGCGCGGCGACCGGCGGGGCTGATGGCGACCATTTTGCGGCGGGCGTCGTCCCAGTCGGGGCGGATGTGGATGTAGCCAGCCCATTCCAGCTTGGCCAAAGTGTTGGTCATCGCCCCCCGCGTCACGTGGAAGGTACTGGCCAGTTGCGCCGGTGTGCGCTCATCGCCGACAAACACCAGATGGTTCAGCACCGAGAAATGCGAGATTTCCATGCCCTTGGGCAGCACCCGGCTCAGCCGGTTGCGCAACAATTGGTCGGCGGTCAGGATCTCGCTGAACAGCGTGACCGCAAGGGCATTGGTGTCGTCCGTCATTGGGTCCGGCTCTGGATCAGGGGCCGTCAAAAGCCCGCAGGTGCGTCAATGAGGGCACGCGGCGGCGCGCCTCTGTCACAGAACTATCATCCAAATCGAAAATGTGAATGCCCGGATCGGTGCCTGCGTCGATGATGACCTCTCCCCACGGGGCCACAACCATGCTGTGACCGTGGGTGTAGCGCGTTTTTCCGCGCGTTTTTGGGTGTTCGCCGGTTTGCGCCGGGGCCAGTACCCAAGCGCCATTTTCAATCGCCCGTGCGCGCAGCAGCGATTCCCAATGCGCCTTGCCCGTAACCGGCGAAAACGCCGCCGGAACGCTCAGAATCCGCGCCCCGCCCTGCGCCAAGGCGGCAAACAGATGCGGAAAGCGGATGTCATAGCAGATGGTCAAGCCGACCTTGCCGAAATCGGTGTCAGCAATCACCGCCCGGTCGCCGGGACGGTAGTTTTTCGATTCGCGGAAGGTCTCGGATTCGGAAACCTGCACGTCGAACATATGGATCTTGTCATAGCGCGCCACAATCTGCCCCTGCGGGTCGATCATGTAGGATCGGTTGGCAAAACGCCCATCGGCGTCATGCGTCTTGATCCCAAGCGAACCGATCAGCAGCCAAACGCCCAGCTCGGCGGCCTGATCGCGCAGGCCCGCCAGCGTCTGGTCATCTTCCTCGTGCTGCAGAACCTCGCGCTGGCGCGTGGTGGAATTGGACACGCAATTCGTCACCTCGGGCGTCAGAATGAACTGCGCGCCCTGCGCGGCCGCCTTAGCCATCAGGGCACGCACCATTTTCAGATTATCAGACGGATCATCCGACGAGGTTATCTGCAGCAGCGCAGTCTTCATGCCGCCAGAAGACGGTCCAGCTTGCCCTGACGGTCCAGCTCGTACAGGTCATCGCAGCCGCCTACGTGCTGGGTGCCGATGAAGATTTGCGGCACGGTGCGTTTGCCGCCCGCACGTTTGATCATCTCGGGCTTGCGCTTGGGGTGCATCAGAACGTCGACCTCTTTGAACTCGACGCCTTTCTGTTTCAGCAGGCGTTTGGCGGCATGGCAGAAGCCGCACAGAGGCGATGTGTAAATCTCAACCGGTTTCATAAGTCGTCCCTTCGGGTTTCGCGTAATCCTGCGCGAATTAGGTATCCTTGGCAACGCGCGCTAGGGTCAACACGAAAATATGATTTGCACCAGAGGCAAGGCAGACACGCGCGCAAGCCGCCAGCGTCGCGCCCGAGGTCATCACGTCATCCACCAACAGCACATCCCGCCCGTGCATCCGGTTTAAGCGTCTGGGATGCGGCGCAATAGCGTTTTCCAGCGTCTCGGCCCGCTGCGCGGCGGTTTTTCCATCCAGAACCGGGGTTTTGATGCGTCGGATCAGTAGGTCGGGGCAGACCTCAACCCCCGTGTGCCGCCCCAGTTGCTGCGCCAGCAGGGCCGACTGGTTATAGCGCCGTTTCAACAATCGGGACCAATGCAGAGGTACCGGGGCCAGCAACATATCATCGCGGAACAAATCTCGACCCGCCTGCGCCATCCACCGCGCCGCCGGACGTGCCAATTCCGGCCGGTCGCCATGTTTCAAAGCAAGGATCAGCCCCCGTGCCTTACCATCATACAACAGCGCCGAGCGTCCATCCTGCCATGGCCGGGGCGTTTTCATACAGTCGTCGCATTCAATCCGGTGGCCATCCGCCTCACCGGGCAGAGGCATTCCGCAGCTTTCGCACACGACCCCGCCGATAAACGGCGTGTCGCGCCAGCAGGGGCCGCAGAGGCCGAAATCGGACTCGGTCAGCTCTCCACACCCCATGCAACGAGGCGGATAGATCATCTGAAGAGCGGTTTGAATCCGCGGCCAGATGCGATACTTGCGCCCTATGAAACTGCCTGCTTCCAACGCACCCTCTCTGTTCGACCGCAAGGCCCTGACCCTGCATCGCGCCCGCGCGCGGGACGAGGCGCTGTTCTTGCACCGCGCCGCCGTGGACGAGGTTCAGGATCGACTCAGCATGGTTAACAAAACCTTTATGGCTCCGGCTGTGGTGACGCCCTTCGCCCATATCTGGCGGGATGTGATGCCAAAAGCGCAGATCGTGGCGGATGATGAGGTGCTGAACCTGACCCCTGGCGCGCATGATCTGGTGATCCACGCGTTGGCGCTGCACTGGGCCAACGACCCTGTCGGCCAACTCATTCAATGCCACCGGGCCCTGCAGCCTGACGGTCTGTTGCTAGTGGTCTGTCTGGGCGGAGAAACCCTGCACGAACTGCGCGCAGCATTGGGTCAGGCCGAGATCGAAATCTCTGGCGGGCTCAGCCCACGCATCGCACCGATGGGCGAACTGCGTGATCTGGGCGGCTTGCTGCAACGGGCCGGGCTAGCCTTGCCGGTGGCAGATACGGCGCGGCTGACGGCGGAATACCGCGACCTGCGGCACCTGATGCAAGACTTGCGTGCCATGGGTGAGACCAACAGCCTGACCGACCGCATCAAACGCCCCACTCGGCGGCAGGTCTTTGACCGCGCCCAGAAGATATACGCCGATCACTTTGCAACGCCCGAAGGGCGACTGAACGCCACCTATGAATTGATTTGCCTGACCGGCTGGTCCCCTGATGACAGTCAGCAAAAGCCCCTGCGCCCGGGATCGGCCCAAACCCGCCTTGCCGAAGCGCTGGGAACAAAAGAGGGCAAACTGACCGATTGACGACCGGACAAATCCGTTTATCTCAGCCCGGTACAAAGAAATTCAGGAAGCCCCTCATGTTTGACGCCACTCGCCCCGCCCATGCCCCTGCCGACCACCCGAAGGTGAAAATGGGCCGCGTCGGCATTCTGCTGGCCAATCTGGGCACGCCGGACGACTATACCTATTGGCCCATGCGCCGTTACCTGAACGAGTTCCTGTCGGATCAGCGCGTCATCGACTATCCGAAATGGAAATGGCAGCCGATCCTGCAGGGGATAATCCTGACCAAACGGCCCTTCAGCTCGGGCGAAGCGTACAAGTCGATCTGGAACCACGACAAGGGCGAAAGTCCGCTGATGACGATCACCAAGGATCAAACCGCCAAGATGCGCGATGCGATGCAGGCGCGCTATGGCGATCAGGTGATGGTCGATTTCTGTATGCGCTACGGCAACCCCTCGACCAAATCCAAAGTGCGCGAGATGGTGGCCGCGGGCTGTGACCGCATTCTGTTCTTCCCGCTCTACCCGCAATATGCAGGCGCCACGACCGCGACCGCCAATGACCAATTCTTCCGCGCCCTGATGGAGGAAGCCTGGCAACCCGCCAGCCGCACGGTTCCGGCTTATTTTGATGAGCCCGCCTATATCGACGCTTTGGCCGGGTCGGTGGAACAGGCCTACGCCGCGATGGAGACCAAGCCCGACATTCTGGTCTGCTCCTATCACGGAATGCCGGACCGCTATCTGCAGCAGGGCGATCCCTATCACTGCCAATGTGCAAAAACCTCTCGCCTGCTGAAAGAACGGCTGGGTTGGGCGGATGATCAGCTTGTCTCAACCTTCCAGTCCCGATTCGGACCTGAGGAATGGCTGAAACCCTACACGGTCGAGCACGTGGCTGAACTGGCGCGTCAGGGGAAAAAGAATATCGCGGTGATTGCGCCTGCGTTTTCGGCCGATTGCATCGAGACGCTGGAAGAGATCAACGAAGAGATCAAGGAAAGCTTTGAAGAGGCCGGCGGCGAGAGCTTTACCTATATTCCCTGCCTCAACGACGACGATTCGCACATTGCTGCTTTGGGAAAAGTAATCGAGGACAATTTGAAAGGCTGGCTGGACTGACCAGCTCTGTCAGGACCAGTTAACAGACAAAAAAAAGGCGGTGGATTGCTCCACCGCCTTTTTTTTGGATAATTCGTATCGAATTAGCCTGCTGCAACAGCTGCTGCAACAACAACCAGCAGGATCAGCGGCAGGATGATGCCCTGCGACGAACCCTGAGTTTCTTCGACAACAACAGGTGCTTCAACAACCGGCTCTTCCAGGTTGCCAGCATAAGCGGTCGAAGCAGCAGCAGTCAGTGCAGCGGCGAGAACGAGTTTCTTCATATTAACCTCCAGAATAAGCACGGTTTCAGATAGCGAAACCGCACACCCAAGACTTACCTCGTGTTTTTTTCTAACCAGCTATCCAACTGGAATGCAAATGGAAGTTGCTTCGCAAGCGACTTCATGCGCGGATTTGTCGTCAAATTAGCAACACTTGAGTGCCAACCTTCGCCATCGAAAACAGTTCGGCGATATCTTCGTTGAAAAGACCGATGCATCCGTTGGAGGACCGACGCCCTATTTTGCGCGTATCGTGGGTTCCGTGGATTCGGTAGTACTTCCAGCTTAGATACAAAGCGTGCGTTCCCAACGGGTTATCTGGCCCCGGCGGGATATAGTCCGGCCATTCGGGGTTTCGCTTCTTCATCGAAGGCGTCGGTGCCCAGCTGGGTCCTTCGACCTTGCGAATGACGCTTGTGCGACCGCGACGCGTGAGTTCTTCGGTCAGCGGAACCGATGATGGGTAAAGCTTATACACGCTTTGGTCGTCTGACCAATAATGCAGCGCCCGTGAAACGGTATCGACCAGGATTGCGCCATTGCGCGTGTTGTCAAAATAGGGCTGCCACTCCAAAGCACGGAACCCCGAAATGTTTCGCCGCACCTGCGGCTCGGGTTCGGGCGCCGGACGCAGAGGATCGCCCGGAATGTACTGAGCAATCGCCGGAGTAGACAAAAAGGCGGACGCTCCGACCAGAAATCCGCGGCGCGAGGAAGGAATGAGTTTCTTGACCATTTGTGACGGTCCTTTGCTAAACCAGAAAAGGAATTTGACTCATTTTATTGCCTGAATACGTCAATCGCAAATCAAACCGGCAAAATCACGCGGGAATCAGCCATTGCAGGTTTGCCCAAGCCCGTTGGTCGCGCTATTGCGTAAGACGACACAAAAATCAGGTCGACCATGACGCGTATTATTACACTTCTGTTCTTATGTTTTGCTGCTGTGGCGGCTTGCACCCCAAGCTCAACCACGACGATTGGTGCGGATGGCCGTCCGCTGCCCACCGTTTACAAGATTCGCGGCAATCCCGAAAAGCTGCAGTTCCGCATGCTTGATTCGGTTAACGCACTGCGGCAAGCTTCGGGTCTGCAGCCTGTGCAACTGAATTCACAGCTCAATGCTGCGGCTGCCACACATTCCAAGGATATGGCACGCCAAAACCGGCCATGGCATTTTGGGTCCGATGGATCATCCCCAATAGATCGGGCCGCGCGCGTTGGGTATTTCGGCACATTCCTGGGCGAAGCTATTTCGGAAACCTTCGAAACCGAAACCGAAACATTGGCCGCCTGGATGCAGGAACCCGGTCCACGATCAGTGATACTGGACCCTCAAGCCACGCAGATGGGATTTGCTTGGCATCAAGAATCGGGTGGAAAAATCTGGTGGACGTTGGAAATGGGAACCGGCGGCTGACCAACACCGTAGCCTGGAAAAACAAAGCCCCCGATCATCGGGGGCTTTTTCGTTAGTACGCTTCAAGCGCAGGATCAGGCCGCTTGCATCGATTGCGCCTCGGTCAGGATCGCATAGAGCTTGACCGGGTCAGGGTTGGCCCGCAGCTTGGCACAAACCGCCGTGTCACGCAGGGTACGAGACACCAGCGCGAGCGCTTTCAGATGGTCTACACCCGCTTCTTCCGGTGCAAAAAGCGCGAAGGCGATATCGACTGGCTGACGATCAACCGAGCCAAAATCGATGGGCTTTTCCAGCATGACAAACGCGCCGGCGACCTGTTCAATTTCAGTCAGACGCGCATGGGGAAGCGCAACGCCATGGCCCACACCCGTGGGCCCAAGGCTTTCACGTTCGAGCAGACCATCAACGACAGTTTGCACGTCCAGGCCCAGGGTTGCCGCAGCAACATCGCCAATTTCCTGAAACAGCCGCTTCTTGCTGGAAGCGGCTGACAATACACGTACTGCTTCGGGCTTCAGAATGCTCGAAAGCTCCATGATTTTGCTCCAATGGCAAGCCCCCGCCAATGCAGGGGCACGCCTTTCTAGTCTTGCCTGTTATGGATCGATCCAGCCAATGTTACCGTCTTCGCGACGATACACGACATTCAATCCATCCTTGTTCTCATTCCGGAACACCAGCACCGGAGCACCAGCCAATTCCATCTGCATAACGGCTTCACCAACACTCAGCGATGGGATCTTGGTTTCCATCTCAGCCACGATCATCGGCTGCAGAGTTTCAGGCTCATCCGCCGACTCAGATTCGTCAGAGGCGAGGATATAAGAGGAAGCTCCGAAGAGTTCAACCGGCTCGACCCGATCCTTGTGGTGATCCTTGAGGCGGCGTTTATAGCGGCGCAATTGTGTTTCCATCTTGTCACAGCACCCCTCGAATGCCGCGTAAATCTCGGTTGCATGGGCTTTGGCCTGCGCCGTCAGACCGGTCGAAAGATGTACGGTGGTCTCGCACACATATTCATGCGCAGAACGGGAAAAGACGACATTGGCGTCGGTCGGTCGCTGGGCGTATTTGCCCACAACCTCGCCAAGTTCGGTCTGCACATGGGTCTGAAGTGCTTCACCGATGTCGATCTGTTTTCCGCTGATTTGGTAACGCATGTGATCTCCTTCACAATTCACACCCATTCTGACGCTGCGTATCACAGCGCGCTTCTTTTTATCGGGTGGGGGATATCGGCATGTCCCGCGGTAGCCGGAACTTGATCCCTTCCAAGAAGGGGCATCGTGATCCAGACTGGAACCGAAAAAATGCCATGACCCAATTGAGGCAAGAGACGACGGAAGAGTCAATCAAAACAGGCGTGTATATACGAGATTTCCGCCATGCATTCGGCGCAATACCGCGCAAACCTATGAAATACGGAAGTTTTCACCCAGATAGACGCGCCGCACGTTTTCGTTTTCAACGACTTCGTCCGGTGTTCCGGACATAAGCACCTGACCATCATGCAAAATATAGGCGCGGTCCACGATCTCGAGCGTTTCACGCACGTTGTGATCTGTGATCAGAACCCCAATCCCGCGCTTCTTCAAATCTGCGACCAGATGACGGATGTCACCCACACTGATCGGGTCGACCCCGGCAAAAGGTTCGTCGAGCAACAGGTACTTTGGATCGGCAGCCAGACAACGCGCAATCTCGACCCGTCGGCGTTCGCCACCTGACAAGGCCAACGCGGGCGCACGGCGCAGATGCTCGATCGAGAAATCGGACAGCAGCTCTTCGAGGCGTTCTTTGCGGCGATGGGCGTGACCCACCGTGATATCCAGAACAGCCGAGATATTGTCTTCAACGCTCATCCCGCGAAAAATCGACATCTCTTGCGGCAGATATCCGATCCCAAGCCGCGCCCGGCGATACATTGGCAGGGTCGTCACCACCTGTCCATCGATGGTTACGCGACCAGCTTCGGGAAAAACCAACCCTGCAACAGAATAGAAAGTGGTGGTCTTGCCAGACCCGTTTGGCCCCAGCAACGCAACTACTTCGGATCGATCCAACGTCATTGACACGTCTCGGATGACGGTCTTTTTCCGATAAGACTTCCGCAGTTTTTCGATCCTGAGCCCCGAACTGCCCTGAGCCAGTTTCAGGTTCGGTCCAGCCATCAGTTGGCACCCTGCTGCAGAATGGTTTTAACGTTGCCCGTCATGGTCGCCGTCCCTGTCGTCAGGTTGGCGTTCATCTGATCCCCGCTGATCGTACTTGGCCCCTGCGTAAGCAGAACGTTGCCGCGCATGACGATCACACCCGAATCGATGGTATATTCGGCCCAATCCCCTTCAGCTGCATCTGGCGGGCTGACCAGAACCACATCCTCGGTCGCTTCCATACGCTCAATGCCAGACCGATCCGCGTTGTAGATGACAAGCACGCGCTCGGCCGTCAGGCGCATTTCACCCTGAATGACAATTACATTGCCAATGAACTCGGCCGAGCCATCTTCCTGATTCACGTTCAACGATTCAGACGTGACTTCGACTGGCAGGCTGGGGTCAGCTTTTTGCACGCCAAACGCCACCTGCGTCTGCTGTGCGGACACAGAAAGCACGCTACTCAGTAGTGCAATACCAGCAATGGCAAATCGAAACTCGAACACAGGCTATCTTTCTGCTCTTTTTGGCTCGTATATCAGTTTCACGCCGTCTGTAAAAATAATATGGACCGGGCCGTCCTTTTTTTCGGTCCCAAAGGTCATGCGACCTGCTGAAAAATTTCCGATAACCCCGGTCCCATTGACCTGACCCGGCGTATCACCACGAATTTCGTCCAGCGCGGTGTTCAGCAAATTCGTGGTCACTTCGATTCCGTCAGTGGTCGTGATCACCACATCCCCGATGAAGGTCGCAGTGTTCTTGTCAGGACGGATCATGCCCGAGTTCGAATCCAGAGTGATGATACCCCCGTTAGACAGCCCCAGTCGCCCACGGAACTCGGATGCTGTAGGGACCGAGTTTTCAGTACCTTGTGTGGCCTGGATTGCTTCGATCTGAACTTCTTCACCCTTGCGCGTAGTTCCGCGATAATTGGGCCGGGTCACGATCTGATCCGCCAGACGTTCTTCTATGTCGCGTTGAGTGAAGGGAACTTTGACGTCAGTTTCGATGCTGCGGGACAACAGGAACACGGTGGACAGCATAACGATGGCCACCAACGGCAGCAGCACCTTGAGGAATTGCACCATGCGTGAATGGCTGTCCACGGTCGCGCCCTCTTAACCCAATCCAACGCGCAGGCAGTCGTGGATATGCAGCAGGCCCAGCGCCTGTCCGTCCGCATCTGGTTCGACAACGAACAAGGACGTAATCTTACGATCATTCATGATGGCCACTGCCTCTTCGGCCAACGCATCGGGGCCAATGGTGGTCGGGTCTTCCGTCATCACCTGAGCTGCGGTTTTGGTCAGCAAACCGTCCATGTGGCGACGAAGGTCCCCGTCGGTGATGATCCCGGCAAGTTGCCCGTCCGCCGTTGTCACGCCAGCGACGCCAAAGCCTTTTTGGCTAATTTCGATCAGCGCGTCGCTCATCGCGACGTCTGACGCCAACAACGGTAAAGCACTGCCCGTGTGCATCAAATCTCGCACCGTGCTAAGCCGTGCACCCAGTTTGCCGCCGGGATGAAATGCGCGAAAGTCCTCGGGCTTGAAATCTCGATACTTCATCAGCGCAATCGCCAGCGCATCCCCCATCGCCAGCGTCAGCGTGGTCGAGATGGAAGGCACCATTCCAAACCCGCACGCCTCGCCCATCGACGGGATCAGCAAATGCACGTCCGCTTGTTTCATCAGCGTGCTTTCGGGTTTGCTGGACAAGCCGATCAGCGGAATGCCAAAGCGGCGCGTGAAAGCCAGAAGGTTTGCCAGTTCAGGCGCTTCGCCCGAATTCGAGATCGCAAGAACAACGTCCCCTTTGGACACCATTCCCAGATCGCCATGACTCGCCTCGGCCGGGTGAACAAAATAGGCGGGTGTTCCGGTGCTCGCCAATGTCGCCGCAATCTTATGGCCGATATGCCCGGATTTGCCGATGCCACTGATGATGATACGGCCTGTCGCCTGCAGGATCAGCTGCACGGCCTCGGCGAAATCTTCGTTCAGGCTATCGGCCAGCACGTCAAGCGCGCGGGCCTCGTCGGTGACAACCTGTCGGGCGGTTCTCAGGAAAGCTTCGGTATCGGTCATGAGTGCGCAAAAATATCCGTTTCGGGCCAACCGGCGAGGTCAAGCTTCGCACGCATCGGCAAGAAGTCAAAACAGGCCTGAGCCATTTCCGTTCGGCCTTCGCGGGCCAGCCGCCCGTCCAGCGCCTCGCGCAGGCGGTGCAGGTACAAAACATCCGAGGCAGCATATTCCAACTGTGCGTCGGTAAGGGTCTCCGCGCCCCAATCGCTCATCTGTTGCTGTTTCGAGATGTCGACGCCGATCAGCTCCTGACACAGGTTTTTCAATCCGTGACGGTCGGTATAGGTGCGCACCAGACGACTGGCGATCTTGGTGCAATAGACAGGCGCGGCCAGGGCACCAAAGGCATGGTACATCGCCGCGATGTCAAAACGGCCAAAGTGGAACAGTTTCAACACATTGGGATTTTCAAGCATCGCACACAGGTTCGGGGCTTTGGTCTGACCCTTTTCCACTTGCACGATGTGGCTGTTTCCGTCGCCACCCGACATCTGGATCACGCACAGGCGATCCCGATGTGGGTTCAGACCCATGGTTTCGCAGTCGATGGCCACGACAGGGCCAAGGTCCAACCCGTCCGGCAGGTCGTTTTTATAGAGATGGTTGGCCAACGAGCTTGTCCTTTTGTGCGATTTCGCCTCCGAGATAGGCGGTTTGCTCCGTAAACTCAACGCCATCCGTGGAACGCGGCCTATATGCGCGGGTTTCTTGACCTCGCGTTCCAGTGCTGGAAAATGGCGGCCACCCCCGTGTCGTTGATATCGCGCTTAGGAAACCCCGAGGTATCGCAAATGCTGAGCGTGCTGCGCAACCGAACCTACCGCCACTTGCTGGCCGCACAGGTCGCGGCCTTGACCGGAACCGGGTTGGCAACAATTGCCTTGGGTTTGCTGGCCTATGACCTCGCACAAGACGCTGCAGCATTGGTGCTTGGAACTGTTTTGACAATCAAAATGGTAGCCTATGTCACCGTAGCACCACTGGCTGCGGCCTTTGCCGAGCGCGTCGATCGGCGCAAAATGCTTGTTGTGCTGGATATCGTGCGCGCAGCCGTCGCGGTGTTCCTGCCCTTCGTAACCGAAGTCTGGCAGGTCTATGTGCTGATCTTCATCCTGCAATCGGCGTCTGCCGGTTTCACTCCGGCCTTTCAGGCCACCATCCCCGACGTGTTGACCGACGAACAGGATTATACCAAGGCCCTTTCGCTGTCCCGGCTGGCCTATGATACGGAAAGTGTCCTGAGCCCATCCTTGGCTGCAGCTTTGCTGACTATCGTCAGCTTCGACAACCTGTTCTGGGGCACCGCCTTGGGCTTTGTCGCTTCTTCTCTGCTGGTCGTTTCGGTCGCCGTACCTTCGCCCATGCCGACACAGCCCCGCGGGATCTACGACCGCACAACCCGTGGCATTCGTATCTACCTGAACACTCCGCGTCTGCGGGCGCTGCTGGCCCTGACGTGGACCGCTGCCGCCCTCAGCGCGATGGTCATCGTGAACACAGTCGTCATCGTGCGCACCGATATGGGGTTACCGGAAAGCGCAGTCGCACTGGCCTTGGCCGGATTCGGAGGGGGATCAATGCTGGCAGCCATCACTCTGCCCTCTTTGCTGAACAGGTTTCGGGACCGCTCGGTTATGCTGTTCGGGGCCACCACAGGCACAATTTTCATGGCCATGGCTGCTTATCTGTTTGCCTATTTCCCGATGACACTCCCTGCACTCGCCCTAATCTGGGCCTGCGTTGGGTTTGGGTATTCGTCCACCCTGACACCGTCCGGGCGCTTACTGTCCCGATCCGCGAAACCAGAAGACCGCCCGGCCGTTTTTGCCGCGCAGTTTACACTGTCACATCTATGCTGGCTGATGCTTTATCCATTGGCCGGTTGGCTGATGACAATGAAAGGCACGGCAGTGACACTGACTTGGATGACCATTGCTGCGTTTGCTGGTCTTGTCATTGTCAGTGTGCTGTGGCCTGAAAAATCACCCGAGGGGACCGCAGGTAAAGATGCGCCCAAGCCTTGAGGCTGTGCCCCACTCTGCCTTACACCTTGGCGTTATGGATCAACTGGACCGTCGTATCATCGCTGCCCTGCAACACAACGCGCGGGAATCAACCACCAAGATCGCAGCCAAACTTGGGTTGGCTCGCACAACCGTGCATGAGCGGATCAGGCGGATGGAGGAAAGCGGAGTCATCGCAGGTTATTCCGTTGTGCTCAACAAGGCCGAAGACGCCCCGCGTGTTCAGGTCGTGGTGATGCTGGAAGTCCAACAGAAAGAGACGACCCGCATCATCAAACGGCTTGAGGCTTACCCCGAGGTCAAGCGGTGTCTGTCAATCAATGGCGAGTTTGACCTGCTTCTGTCCGCCGAAGCCCCCAGAATCGAGGACCTGGATATTCTGGTTGACGAATTGGCTAAGATCCCCGGTGTTCTGCGCACCAATACCAGCGTTGTTTTTGGCCGCAGGATCGACCGGAAATGATTGGGCGCTAACCCTCTGTAAACCCTGCCGCAGCTAACCTGACCCGGATTGATCAGAATCCCGGACCGGCAGAATGCCCCATCGAACAATACCAGGACTTTTGGCGCTTGCGCTTTGCGTGGGCCAACAGGCGCTCGCCATGCCCAACCTCCGCACTGCAGACATATGCGATCGGGCCGCCCAGCGCGCGGCTACGTCCGAAGGCGTCCCGCTTGAGGTGTTGCACGCCATAACACGCGTTGAAACCGGCCGCGCCATTGACGGGCAGCTTTCGCCTTGGCCGTGGGCCATCAATGTCGAAGGAAAGGGCTTTTGGTTCAAATCCGAGTTTGAGGCAAAGTCTTATGTCTTCAATATCTTCAAGGCAGGAAAACGCAGCTTTGACATCGGATGCTTCCAGATCAACTACCGCTGGCATGGCAAGGCATTCCGGTCCATCGACGCAATGTTTGACCCCGATGAAAACGCCACTTACGCCGCACGGTTCCTAAAAGATCTTTATGCTGAGCTCGGCTCGTGGACCGCGGCCGCGGGGGCATACCACTCGCGCACACCCCATTTGGCACAGACCTATTCTGATAGGTTCCAGCGTGTCTTGGCGCAGTTGGACCACAGCGAAACACGCGCCATCGCGTCACGCGATCCGTTTACCGGATCGGCGTCTCCGCTGATCCCGCTGCGGGCCGATCAAGCGCCCGCTGGCGCGCTTGGGTCGCTGATGCCGTCGACCGGATCTGCCTCTGCCTTCATTTCCTTCAACTAGGAGCCTCGCGTGCCCAAGATCGACGCCCGTTCCCTGTTTTCCCCGACCGTTATGCTGGCAGTGGCTCTGATGACGGTCATCGTAATGATGATCCTGCCGATGCCAGCCTGGGTACTGGACGTTGGGTTGGCGGCCTCATTCGCGTTGGCCATTTTGATTTTTACGCTGACCCTGTTTGTCGAGCGGCCGCTGGATTTCTCATCCTTCCCGACGATCCTGCTGGCCTCACTTATGTTGCGGCTATCGCTGAACGTGTCCTCGACCAAGCTGATCATCGGTCAGGGCCATACCGGCCCCAACGCCGCGGGCGACGTGATTGAGGGGTTTGCCAACTTCGTCATGGGCGGCAGCATCTTTCTGGGTCTCGTGGTATTCGGCGTGCTGCTGATCGTGAATTTCATGGTCATCACCAAGGGCGCCGCCCGCATGGCCGAAGTCGGCGCGCGCTTTGCGCTGGATGGGATGCCAGGCAAGCAACTGGCCATCGACAGCGACATGTCCGCCGGTGCCATCGACCATCAACAGGCCAAAGAACGGCGCGAACGGGAACAGCAAGAGACTACCTTTTTCGGCTCCCTTGATGGTGCATCGAAATTCGTCAAAGGAGACGCGGTTGCGGGTCTGCTGATCACGTTGTTGAACCTTGTGATGGGACTGATCATGGGGGTGATCGTCCATGGGATGCCGGTTTCTTCGGCGTTTGAAACCTATGCGATTCTCACCGTAGGCGATGGTCTGGTTACGCAGATTCCGGCCGTGATCATCTCGATCGCGTCCGCGCTGCTGCTGGCGCGCGGCGGAACGCAGGGCGCAACCGACAGCGCGTTGTTCTCGCAGCTTGGCCGCCACCCGGCGGCGCTTGGCACCGTTGCAGTTCTGATGGTTCTGTTTGCGCTGGTGCCGGGGTTGCCGTTCCTGCCCTTCATCATCGGTGCCGGGGTTTTGGGGTACACCGCGTACAACGTCTACCGAAAGCAAAAAGCAGCTGACGATGCGGCGATGGCTCCGACACCGGATACAGACGCACCCGTTTCACAGGCCATTGGGGACATTCTCGACCTGGACGATGTGCATCTGGAATTCGCGCCCGACCTTGTCAGCATGGTTCTGAACCCCGGTACCGGTCTTGATGCACGGATCGCCAATATGAGGACCTATGTCGCCTCGACCTTCGGGCTGATCCTTCCGGACATTCGCCTGACTGACCGGGCGGATCTGCCCATGGGGACCTATGTGGTGAAGGTTCAAGGCGTCGAACAGGCACGCGGGGTTCTGAACCCCGATCTGGTTTTGGCACTGGTACAAGACGGACATGACCTGTTGCCCGACGGCAATGACGTGACCGAGCCGGTTTATGGTGCACCCGCCCGCTGGATCTTGCCCAAAGATCAAGAAGCCGCTGCAATGAGTGGTGCCACCATCGTCTCTCCACCCGAGATTCTGGCGACTCATTTGCTTGAGATCATCAAACAGAATTTCTCGCGCCTGCTGACGCTGAAATCCCTGCGCCGCCTGCTGTCTGAAATGACCAAGCTAAGTGATCCTGTTCGGGCCGAGGCCAACCGCAAACTATTGGATGAGTTGATACCGGATAAAGTGCCCATCGACACGCTGCACGCGGTGTTGCGGCTGTTGCTGGACGAGCGGGTCTCGATCCGCAACATGGCCCTGATTTTGGAAAGTGTGGCCGAGGCGCGCCTGACCACGACACAGCCCGAAGGTATCTGCGAACTGGTTCGGCAACGGCTGGGCTTTCAACTGGTCGCCGAAATGAAGCGCGAGGATGGATCGATCCCCCTGATTCAGCTGGCGCCAGAATGGGAGGACACATTCGTCACCTACCAGATCGACGCACCCAATGCCGGTCTGGACGTAGCTTTGCCGCCAAACCTGTTCAACAAACTGGCCGATGGTGTCGTGGACAGCGTCGCGCAATCCGCCGATCACGGGCTGTTCCCCGCGGTTGTGACCTCGACCCGGCGACGCAGGCTATTGCGCACGATCATGCACGCCCGCGGCATATCCAACCCGGTCCTTTCTTTTGAAGAAATCGGTCTGGAAGCGCGACCGGCCCTTGTTGGAACGGTTCCCGCGTGATCGCCCTCCCGCCCGAGCTATTGCCCCAGTTGGGGGACGGGTTTTGGCACCTTTTTGCCGTGTTTCTTAGGGTATCGGCACTGGTCTCTTTGCTGCCGGCATTTGGAGAGCGAAGCATCCCAACCCGCGTAAAACTTGCCATCGCGGTTGCTTTTACACTGGTGGTCAGTCCAGCCGCGCCGTCCCCTGAAGGTGGAACAGGCTTGTTGCCTCTTGTCCGACTTATCGGAACGGAAATTCTGGTCGGGATGGTTCTGGGGTTGGGGCTGCGTCTTTTCGTGCTGGCCCTGCAAACTGCGGGATCTATTGCAGCGCAGGCCACTTCCCTTTCCCAAATTCTTGGAGGAGCCGCAGCCGATCCTGTTCCAGCCATGGGATACATGCTGACGCTTGCCGGGTTGACCCTTGCGGTATTGCTTGGCCTGCATATCCGTGTAGCCGAGTTTCTGATCCACAGCTACATGCTGTTTCCAATGGGCACCGCGCCTGCGGCATCGGATCTCTCGCACTGGGGCGTTCGCAACATCGCCCAGAGTTTTGCGCTGGCCTTTAGCCTGGCAATGCCATTTGTGATTGCCTCACTGATCTATAACCTCGCGCTTGGCGTCATCAACCGCGCCATGCCCCAACTCATGGTCGCTTTCGTCGGTGCGCCTGCGATCACATTTGCGGGCCTGTTTCTTCTTTTTGCCGGAACACCCTTGATCCTGTCTGTGTGGTCGGACGCCCTGTTCGCATTCATTGCCAACCCGGTGGGGGCCACCAGATGAGCGCTGGTGACGACGAAAGCGACAAGTCCTTTGAGCCAACCCCGCAAAAGCTGCAGAAGGCACGCGAAAAAGGCGAGGTTGCAAAATCCAATGACCTGTCCGTCGTTGCCGCATATTCCGGATTTCTTTTGGCAATGTTGGCTGCGGGCCAATACGGTGTGCAACAGCTTGGGACCGTCTTTGTCGTTCTGATTGATCAAGCAGACGACCTTTCAGGTCTGTTGGTCCAAGGCCCTTCCGTCAACCCTGTCGGTGGGATGCTCAAGACCACCCTCGCCGCAGTTTCCGTTCTGTTTGCGTTACCTGCTGCGGCCGTTTTACTCAGCCTGATCGCCCAGCGCGCGCTGATCTTCGCACCGACCAAACTTAAACCCAAACTGTCGCGCGTTTCGGTGCTGTCCAACGCAAAGAACAAGTTCGGGCGTGGAGGCCTGTTCGAATTCGCCAAGAGCTTTGTAAAACTGACAATTTATGGAACCTGCCTTGCCTTGTTTTTGCGTGCAAACCTGGACGATATCCTGTCGGCAAGCGCTGCTCCGGTGCAATCATCCTTACTGTTAATGATGAACCTGCTGCTTCGATTCCTTTTCATCGTCGTAGTGATCGCCCTCGTGATCGGAGCAGTGGACTATTTCTGGCAATATGCCGAGCACATCCGGAAGAACCGCATGTCGCGCAAGGAAATCCAGGACGAAACCAAAGATGCCGAAGGCGATCCCCATGTTAAACAACAACGGCGGCAGAGAGCTCAGGACATTGCCACAAACCAGATGATGGCTGACGTTCCGAAGGCAGATGTGGTGATCGTGAACCCAACCCACTTTGCCGTAGCGTTGAAGTGGTCCCGCAAATCAGGATCTGCCCCCGTTTGTGTGGCCAAAGGTGTGGATGAGGTTGCGGCCTCGATCCGGTCGGCTGCCGGGACGGCAGGCGTCCCCATCCATTCTGATCCACCAACCGCAAGGGCATTGCACGCCACCGTCGAGATCGGCCAGGAAATCCCGGAAGATTTCTACCGCCCGGTCGCCGCTGCCATTCGCTTTGCCGAAACGATGCGCAAACGCGCGAAGGAACAGATCAGATGAAATCAACGAAATATGCGGATATCAGCGCGGCGACCGAGGCCGCTTTTCAGAAGGAATACCAAAACCTGAAACCTGTCCTCGAAGAGGAAGCGCGGATCAAGCAACAGCTGTCACGGCTGGACGGTCAGGTCCAGAAATCGCGCGTCGACGCGGGACAAACCAAAGGATACCAAGTGACCGGTACTGACGTCTTGTGGAGTGGATGGGAGTCCCGGACGCGGCGCCAACTGAACATGGAACTTGCTCGCGTCACGGCGCAAAAGCTTGCCTCGATGGATGCCTTGCGGTTGGCATTCGGGCGGCAACAAGCCGTAGAAAGACTTTCCGAGATGCAAAAAACCGAACGCCGTTTGGCGCTCGGCAAGAAGCAGACATACTAGTCCGGTTTCAGATGTCTTGTCGATTGACGCTCGTTATCAGAACGTTCTGAACGCTTTTCCCAAGATCCTTCTGCGCCACCTCAAGCAAAGCCTTGCGCAATACATCAAGATTATCAGAGGTGGTGAAGTTGCCATCAAATCCACCCATGTTGGCGTGATCGAACAAGACCTGCAGGAAACGATCCCTCAGCTTGGGCTCAATCGCATAAAAACTATCGGAAATCCCGCCATCCGCTTCAAGGCTCAGTGACATCGTAACCATGCCCGAGATCCGTTCGGCCTCGACAACCGGAATTACAAATTGTTTGGTAAGCTTCAGATACTCCATCCCGCCTGACTTGTCTTTCTTGTCAGCCGATTTGGACTTGGCGTCTTTCTTTTTTTCTTTTGCTTCAGTCTTGTCGGCTTTGTCCGCTTTTTTCGCGTCGCTTGGCTTTACCTCGTCCGACGGTGACAGAACGACGCCTGCGCCGATACCGCCACCGAGACCAACCAACAGAAAAATAACGGGAAGAAGTTTCTTAATCAAAGCGCGACCTCAGAACGGCAAAAGTGTATCAAGGACCTGCTGCCCGTAGCGGGGCTGCTGGACATCGGTAATCTGGCCACGGCCCCCATAAGACACGCGCGCCGAGGCGATTTTATCATAGGTAATTTCATTCTGTCGCGAGATATCCTGCGGGCGCACATAGCCTGTGACCAGCAGCTCTCGCAGTTCGAAATTCACTCGCAATTCTTGTGAACCGGAAATGGCCAGCACACCATTGGGAAGCGCATCGATAACAGTCGCGGCGACTCGCAATGTCAGCTTTTCCTTGCGCTTAACCGAGCCCTTCCCACGACTGGACGACGCCGAGTCGATTGAAACCGCTTCATCCAGAGACGCCCCTTCGGGCAGTTGTTCCAGCGCCCGCTGCGGCAGGCCAAACAGACCCGGTATCTCAAGGTTTTCAGACCCGGACCGGGACCGGTTCGTGTCGTTCGAAATTTCGGCTTTTTCGTCAAGTTCGATGACAACAGTTAAGATATCGCCTTTTTTGATGGCGCGCTGATCCCCCAAAAGCGATTTCTGCCCCCCGGTCCAAAGCGATGATTGGTCAACAGGCCGCTGCGGTTGAGTATGCAGTGGCAAACCCGGCCAGAGCATCGCGACATGTTCCGGAGAATCCTCCTTCGGAGTAAAACTGGGCGGTTTGCCCAGATGATCCACGCGGCCACAGGCCGACAGAGCGAGCGCGCCCAAAAGAAGTGTTTTGGCAAGTCCTGACATCATTTTACCTCGATTTGACCGTCGCGCCGGATGAAACCGGTCACGGTGGTTCGGGACGACAGATTCATCACTCGGATCCGGTCGCCAACAGCCCCACGCCCCAGCGCGCGTCCTTCGGCAGTGATTGACAGAGGCTGGCGTTCAAAAACTAGAACCACCAGGTCATTGCGGTCCACGAGTGCGGGTGGGCCGAAGTCACCCGCGCGAATGGGGCGACCGGGATAAAGCGCCACCCTCGCTTCCTGTCCCACCAGAATATCCGGGGTCGCAACCGCGCCGGGAACGTCCTGTTCCTTGGTGACAAGGTCGGTGGGCGCGATGATCTCTTTCGCGCGAATTGTGCGGGTTGGTACGACTATATCGGCAAGCGCCGCAGAGGGCCCTGCCAGGGCAAGGATCAAAAGAAATGTCCGCATCAGCGCACCTGTGTCGTCGCGCCCATCATCTGATCTACAGCAGAGATGACTTTGGCGTTCATTTCATAACCCCGCTGGGCCTCGATCAGTTCGGTGACCTCACGCACGGCGTCGACCGAACTGTCCTCAAGGTAACCTTGCCGCAACGTGCCTAACCCGTCCTCACCCGGAGTGCCGACTACGGGCGCGCCCGAAGCCTCGGTCTCTTTGAACAGATTGCTGCCGATCGCTTCCAGACCTTTGGCGTTCGAAAAGCTGGCCAATGTGAATTCACCCAACAGCTGACCTTCGGGCGCGTCGTCGAAATAGGCATAGACCTCGCCCGATGCGTTAATCGAGATTGATCTAGCATCGTCTGGAATGGTGATTTCGGGAGCAACAGCGAACCCGTCCGAGGTGACGATCAGCCCCTCGGCTGATCGCTTCAAACTGCCATCGCGGGTAAATGCCGATTGGCCATTGGGCAACGTGACTTCTAGATAGCCGCGCCCTTCCACAGCCACATCAAGATCGCTACCGGTGGCGGACAAAGCACCCTGCGCCAATTGTATGGTGACGGCAGCAGGCCGCACGCCAAGGCCAAGTTGAATGCCCGTAGGCAGAACTGTGCCGTCATTAGCGTTCACAGACCCGGCGCGCGCCATCTGCTGATAGTGCAGATCGGCAAATTCAGCCCGCCGCGCGTTGTAGCCCGTGGTGTTCATATTCGCGAGGTTGTTCGAGATCGTCTCGACCCGCATCTGCTGCGCGGTCATGCCCGTCGCTGCGATTTTCAATGCTCGCATGTCAGATCCTCCGTTCTAATGTCAGCGCATCAGCGCTTTGAGCGCGCCCCGCACCCGTTCGTCTTCGGTTTCAAGAAAGCTCTGGCCCAGCTCATAGGCGCGCTGGATTTCGACCAGCCGTGTCACTTGTTCGATCGCTTTGACGTTGGACCCTTCGAGAAAGCGATGAACGATCACCGGCTCTTCGACTGGCACTACGTCGCCGTCGCTACGGAACTGTGTGCTGCCTTCGCGCACAAGGGTCTTTGGGTCATCGACCCGGTAGACACCAAGCTGCCCCAGCAATTGCCCCTCAATACTGAGGGTGCCGTCACTGCCCACGTCGATCGAGGCCGCGTCGGGGGGTACAAAAACCGGCGCGCCATTACTATCCAGCACACGGTGGCCATCCATCGTGACCAAATCTCCCTCGGCGCTGGGCGAGAAGGCCCCGGCGCGGGTCAAGCGATTGCCGTCCGGAGTTTCGACCATGAAGAACCCATCGCCTTCGATGGCGAAATCAAAATCGCCCCCGGTCTCAGTCAGAACCCCTTGTTGCAGAGACGTATTGCGCACCTCGGCCCGCGCCATCGACAGGGACGGATTGCCGGGTATGTCGCGCACGAATTCGGAAAACACCAACCCCTGCGCGCGGTATCCGGTGGTGTTGGCATTGGCGATGTTGTTCGCCACCAGGCGCATTTCATTCATCAGCCCCGACTGGCGGGACAAGGTGGTATAGGCGGTATCCATCAGCGACCTCCGGCGATCAGCGGGACAAGGGTTGTGGTGAAAAACGTCACCAGCGTCTGGGTCATGAAGCCCATGGAAATCCAGAACACGATGACGATGGCGATCAGCTTGGGCACGAAGGTCAGCGTCATTTCCTGCACCGAGGTCAGCGCCTGAAACAGGCCCACGATCAGGCCCGAAACCAGCGCCACCGCCAGGATCGGGACCGAGGTGATCACCGCGACCCACAGCGCCTGACGCACGATGTCATAGAACAGACCTTCGTTGAGCATCGCGTCAGACCGGCATCCGCAGGATTTCCTGATAGGCCTCGACCACTTTATTGCGCACGACCACGGCGGTCTCGACCGCCAGTTCGGTCTGCGCCAGCGCCTGCACCAGCGCGTGTGGGTCTGCCTGACCGGTCATCGCGGTCTGCGAGATGGCCTCGGACTGTTTCAGCGTCGCGGCAAAATCCTGAAACGTGCTGCGCAACCCTTGGGCCATTCCGGCGTGATCGGGATCGGCCTGCGTTGCGGGGCGTGCGCCGGCATAGTTCTGGGCGGCATTGAGGGCTCGGATATCCATTCTGGTGTCCTTTATTTTCTGAGGAGTTCCATCAGGCTCGACGACATCTGACGTGTCTGGTCGAACATCTTGAGATTGGCTTCGTAACTGCGCTGCGCCTCGCGGGCGTCGGCGATCTCGATCATCAGATCGACATTTGATCCGCGATAATGGCCGGTCTCATCCGCCATCGGATGACCGGGGTCGTAAACACGTGACCCGTCGCGGCGGTCCAGCTTGACCCGCCCGGCCTGCACCACCTCACGCCCGTCTTTCTGCACGGTTTCGAACGGTACAGTCTTGCGGCGATAGCCGGGCGTATCGGCGTTCGAGATGTTCTCGGACACATGTCGCAGACGCGCCGATTGCGCGCGCAGGGCGCTGGTCGAGGCGGCAAGGGAATGGGAAAAATCGCTCATCTCACTGCCTCCTTATGACCGGCCAAGGCTGGTGCGCAGGATATTCATCGAAGATTTATAGATGGTCAGCGCGCGGTCATGCTGGCGCTTGACCTCGACCGCCTTGAACATCTCTTCCTCGACAGAGACACCGTTGCCATTGGGATCGCCCGAGGGCGCGACGTCATATTCGGCCCAGGGCTGCGACGCGTTGTTACCGTTCAAATGCCCGGCGCGCGTTGCGGTCATCGCAGCCTCGCGCCCGGTCATTTCAAATGCTTTTTGAAAGGCCTCAAGATCGCGAGGCTGGTAGCCCGGCGTATCCGCATTGGCCATGTTGCGCGCAATAACCGCCTGCCGTTGCCCTGCATGGGTTGCCATTGCGTGCGCTGTCTTAAAGACGTTCAGGTCATAGAACATCGGGGCTTCTCCCTCGATCAATTTCAATCAAGGCTTAACCCCGATTCCTTTAGAAACCGTTTTCAGAAACCCGTTGGAGAACCCACGATGCCTGATCTCGACCCAAGCTTGCTGAAATGTGAATTCGACCGTCTTTCTGTCGTGCGCCATATGGGGCGCGTGTCCAGTGTGGGCCACGGCGTCATAGAAATAGAGGGGTTGGAGGGGCAGGCCCGCATCGGGGATCATCTGACCTTGCGGCGGCGTAGCGGCCCTGACCTGGCCGGAGAGGTGCTGCATGTCGAATCGGATTTGATTCATATGATGCCCACGGCGGCACCTGATGGCGTTTGTCTGGGAGACCAGGTGATTCTAGAACAGACGCCTGATTTTGCGCCGGGGATGCATTGGCTGGGGCGGGTGGTCGATCCGTTTGGGAAACCGCTGGACGGCAAACCTCTGCTCTCTGGTACGCAGGAACGCGACATCATGCAGGCCCCGCCCCCCGCCGTGGCCCGCAAACCGCTGGGCGCGCGGATGGAGACGGGGCTGGCCATGCTCAACACCATGTTGCCAGTTGTGCAGGGGCAGCGCATCGGGTTGTTCGCGGGCTCGGGCGTGGGCAAATCGACGCTGCTGGCCACGCTGGCCAAGTCGATGCAGGCGGATGCGGTGGTGGTTGCACTGGTTGGTGAACGTGGGCGCGAGGTGAATGAATTCGTCGAACATGCGCTGGGGGCCGAGGGGATGAAGCGGTCGGTTGTGGTGGCGGCGACCTCAGATCAGTCGGCTCTGGCGCGCAGGCGTTGTGCCTGGTCGGCGATGTCGGTGGCCGAATATCTGCGTGATCAGGGGCTGAACGTCCTGTTCCTTGCCGACTCGGTGACGCGTTTTGCCGAGGCGCACCGCGAAATCGCTGTCGCCATGGGCGAATCCCCGTCGCTGCGCGGTTTCCCTCCGTCCGTCACGCCTCTGATCGCCGGTCTGTGTGAACGGGCCGGACCGGGCACAGCGGATCAGGGCGATATCACCGCCGTGTTCAGCGTTCTCGTAGCAGGATCGGACATGGACGAGCCCGTGGCCGACATCCTGCGCGGCGTTCTGGACGGCCACATTGTCCTGAGTCGCGAAATTGCCGAGCGCGGGCGCTTCCCGGCCATTGATCTCAGCCGCTCGGTCTCGCGCAGCTTGCCGGGTGCGGCGACCCAAGATGAAAACAGAATGATCGCCGAGGCCCGCAAACTGGTCGGCAGCTATGAGCAATCCGAGGTGATGATCAAGGCGGGGCTGTATTCCGAGGGCGCGGACCCGCTGCTGGATCAGGCCGTGCGGGTACATGAGGAACTGGATGCTTTCTTTGCCAAACCCGAACCGGATGGAATCAAGAACAGCTTCAACCACCTGCAACTGATCCTGCGACGGGCCGGGTCCACGCTGGCGCGACAGTGAAATCCGAACAGTTTTAAGTGTTAAGCCCACTTTAAGACCTGCCCGGCTACCCCTGTAGTCGGGTGATAGAAAAGGTGGTGGAGATGGGTGCGCAATCCAATGCGGCGCCAATCATCATCAAGAAGAAACGTGTGTCAGGCGGCGATGGCCACCACGGTGGCGCGTGGAAAGTGGCATATGCCGACTTTGTCACGGCCATGATGGCGTTCTTCATGTTGATGTGGCTGCTAAATGCAACGACGGAAAAACAACGCAAAGGGCTGGCGGATTATTTCTCGCCAACGATTCCGGTGAATCCGGTTTCGGGCGGAGGCGACGGAGCCTTTGGCGGCAACAACATGTTTTCGGAATTGACCATGGTCATGGATGGTTCGGGTGCCAGTCAGCGCAGCCCCACCGCCGCCCGTCAGGCACGGGGGTCGATCGGCGTCGCCAATGAAGGGGGCAAGCAAAGCACCGAGGAGTTCTCGACCCTTGAAGCGCGCCTTATGGGACGAACCGGAGAGAGCATGGTCTCGGACAAGGTGCTGAAACACATTGTCACGCGAGTGACCGATGAAGGGTTGGTGGTCGAACTGTTCGACACTGAGGATCAACCTCTTTTCGAATCGGGCAGCGACACACCGACTGCTATCATGCGTGCTCTGGCGCTATTGGTTGCCCGTTCTTCGGACCTTGTGACCAACGATATCGCGGTTGAGGGTCACGTTGGTTCGTCTCCGGTCGTGGTGGCCAGTAATCCGGTTTGGACAGTATCGACATCTCGGGCGCAGAAAGTGCGTCAGATGCTTCAGGATAAGGGAGTTCAACCAGTTCGACTGGATCGGGTCACCGGTCACGCAGATCGCGAAATACATGATGAGAACCCGATGGCGGCGCGCAATAACAGGATCGAGATCATCTTCCTGCGCAATTCCTGATAGGAAAAGGATAGGACGCATTTTACCTGTTAGCGCGCTGTTAAGGCCCAGCGCGTTAGCTGTTGCATCAAGGATTGACGCAACAGAAGGGCGTGCCCATGACTATTTCATCTTCATTGAATGCTGGCGTGGCTGCATTGAAGGCCAATGCAAATCGGTTGGCAACGATTTCCGACAACATCGCCAACTCGTCCACATTTGGGTACAAGCGGGTTGAAACTGATTTTCATTCCATGGTCACGTCTGGCCAAGGCGGCAGCTATTCGGCGGGCGGTGTGCGCACCACCAGCCAGCGACTGATCGACCAGCGCGGCTCGCTGGTAACGACGAACAACTCGACCGATCTGGCAGTACGCGGGCGTGGGATGCTACCGGTGCGTCCCAGTTCCCAGATCGCGGGTGGTTCGAACGAGATGTTGTTGACCACAACCGGTTCGTTTCGCACCAATGAAGAGGGGTATCTGGTCACCGAATCCGGTTTGGTTTTGCTAGGCTGGCGGGCAAATCCTGACGGGTCCATCCCGGCAGTACCACGTGACACGCCCGCCGCGCTGGAGCCCATTCAACTTAGTGTCAATCAATTGTCCGGTGCGCCAACCACGCAGATGAACCTGCGTATGAACTTGCCTGCTACCGCAACAGATGCAGGGGCATCTGGGGACAGCCAACCTCTGTCCGTCGAATATTTTGACAATCTGGGCAAATCGGAAAGCATCGATATCGAACTGGTGCCCACCGTTCCCGCAACAGGGTCCAGCAATGAATGGACCATGATCATGCGCGATTCGGCTTCGGGCGGCGCGGTGATCGGGGAATATACTTTGACCTTTACCGACAGCCGGACAGCAGGCGGCACCCTTGCCAGCGTCACGGCAGTTTCTGGCGGTGCTTATGACCCTGCCACCGGCAGCGTTGTGGTGAACGTGGCGGGCGGCCCGATGGAGGTTAATATCGGCCAGATCGGCGACGCAGATGGTATCACACAGTTGTCGGATACATTTGCGCCGGTTTCGATCACTCGGGATGGGTCAGCTGTGGGAACGATGACCAGTGTTCAGGTCGACGAGAACGGCTATGTCTACGCGTTTTATGACACTGGCGTCAGCCGCCGTATGTTCCAGATTCCGTTGGCAGATGTTCCAAATCCCAACGGCTTGACGGCATTGGACAGCCAAACCTATGCACCGTCGCGCGAAAGCGGCACGTTCTTTTTGTGGAATGCGGGTGAAGGTCCGACGGGTGATCTGGTTTCTTTCGCGCGCGAGGAATCCACCACCGATGTCGCGACCGAACTGACCTCGATGATCCAAACGCAGCGGGCTTACTCTTCAAGCGCGAAAGTCATCCAGACGGTCGATGAGATGCTGCAGGAAACCACCAATATCAAACGCTGATTTCGGCGTTAACCCAGCGAAAGGACCCGTGCCATGAACATGTCGACGGCCCTGAACAATGCCATTGGCGGTCTTACGGCCGCCAGCCGCGGCGCCTCGGTAGTGTCCGAGAACATCGCCAACGCGCTAACGCCCGGCTATGCACGCAGAAGTCTGGAACTGACGACGAACACGATTTCTGGCCATGGCGTTAGAACCGTCGGCGTGGTTCGAAACCAGGATCCTGTGCTGACAGCCAACCGCCGCACCGCAGATGCCGATCTGGCACGTCAATCGACCGTTTCAGGTTTTCACAGCAGGTTGGAGGGACTTGTCGGCACCCCGGATGACGCCACATCCCTTGCAGCCCGACTGGCCGATTTCGACGGCGCCTTGATTACCGCGTCCAGTCTGCCCGACTCGTCAGAGCGTCTGGATCAGGTTGCCCGCACGGGTCGCGATCTCGCAAACAGTCTGAATGCTGCCTCGGAAGGGCTGCGTGATCTGCGGTCGGACGCGGATCGGTCAATTGGTCGATTTGTCGACAGGCTGAACCAGACGTTGACCGACATTGAGGCATTGAATGCCAAGATTCCCGCCGTCAAATACGCCGGTGGTGAGATTGGGGCCTTGCTGGACCAAAGGCAGGTTCTGATCGATCAAGTCAACGAGGTTATTCCAGTTAATGTTGTGCCTCGAGCCAATGATCAGGTGTCCATCTACTCGGATGGAGGGTTGATCTTGCTTGAAGGTACAGCAGCCGAGTTTACGTTCACAACAACTGGCGAGACCAAGCCCCATATGACTGTGGCAAACGGCTTGTTGTCGGGCCTGCAGATGAACGGAAACCCGGTTCGCACCAGCGGTGACAACGCGCAGATCAAAGGGGGTGCTCTCGCTGCTGAGTTCGAAATCCGCGATGAGCTTGCTGTTGAGGCCCAGGGTAATCTGGACACGGTCGCGCGCGATCTGATCGAGCGGTTTGAAACACCGGGTCTGGACCCTACGGCGCTGGCCACCGATCCGGGGTTGTTCACTGATGAAGGCAATCGTTTTGATCCAACTGCACCCGCCGGTCTGGCCTCGCGGGTTAACCTGAATGCTGTTGTGGATCCTGACAACGGCGGTCAAAGCTGGAAATTGCGCGCAGGCCTAGGGGCGATAACCCCCGGAGACCCCGGAAACGCCACGCAATTGCAGGCGTTCGGGGCCGCTCTTTCGCAAGCGCGACCGGTAGCCGCGTCCCCTTTCGGGACCGGGGACATGCGCGCATCCGACCTGACCGAAGCGCTTCTATCCAGAACCGGTGCGAATGCGCACACGGCCAGTCAACGTCTGGCTTTCGCCAATAGCGCCCAGCTTGAGATGACCAAGATCGAAGCAGAACAAGGCGTGGACACGGATCAGGAGCTTCAGCGTCTGATCCAGATTGAACAGATCTATTCAGCGAACGCACGGCTTATCTCGGTCGTGGATGAGTTGATGGAAACTTTGCTGAGGTTGTGATCATGACTTTGACATCTATAGGTGATTTGGCGCGGGGCCTCACTCTGAAAAGCCGCGCAACCGAAATCAAAACCCAGATCGAAACTCTGTCCTACGAAATGTCCACGGGCAAAGTGCAGGACGTCAGTGGCCGTCTGGACGGGGACTATTCTCATTTGCTTGATCTCGATCGCAGTCTGTCACGGCTTGAGGCGTTCAAAGTCTCAACTGCCGAGGCCAGCTTGTTCACCGATGCCATGCAGCTAAGCCTGACGACGATTGACGATTCCGTCGGAGAGATAACCGCCGCACTTTTGTCTTTTGGCACGTCCAATCAAGCGGTTACCCACGAAAACGCCTCGGTTCAGGCAAGGAATGAGCTGGACACGATCATGTCAGCACTGAACACCCGTGCCGGGGGGCGCAGTCTGTTTTCAGGCACAGCAACGGATGTCTCACCCTTGCCGGCCGCAGATACCCTTCTGACAGCGCTTGAGGCCGAGTTGACCGGGTTGGTCACGGCAACAGATATTCGGCAGGCGGCGGAA
The DNA here is from genome assembly GCF_017743815.1 of Ruegeria sp. R8_1. Lineage (NCBI taxonomy): Bacteria > Pseudomonadati > Pseudomonadota > Alphaproteobacteria > Rhodobacterales > Roseobacteraceae > Ruegeria > Ruegeria sp. R8_1. The sequence continues at coordinate 507,081 of NZ_JAGHRL010000003.1, forward strand.
GACTGGTTCAATGACCCCACGGGTTTTGATGCGGTTATTTACCAAGGTTCGGCTGCAACGCTTTCTCCGATGCAAATTTCTGAGAATGAAAGCGTCAACGTACCGGTAACTGCGACCGACCCGGCGCTGAAGGCCGCGATCAGGGACATCGCTGTCGCTGCTCTGGTCTCGGATAACGCATTGAACCTACCCCGCGATCAACGAACCGCGCTGTTCAAGCAGTTGGGTGTCGATCTGGCCAACACGCAAAATGAAACAGTAAACCTGCGCGCTCTGGTCGGTGCTGCAGAAGCCCGAATTGATCAGGCGGCGACACGCAACAGCGCAGCAATGACAAGCCTTGAATTCAGTCGAAACGAACTGATTGCCGCGGACCCTTATCAAACCGCGGCGCAACTACAGACAGTCCAGTTTCAATTGGAAAGCCTGTATTCCGTAACCGTTCGCAACGCGAACCTGTCACTGGTGAACTTCCTGAGATGAGAGTTCTGGTTTTCATTTTGATGCTGCTGCCTGGTCTGGCCTCGGCTGGCGCGATCCGGTTGAAAGACCTCGTGGACTTTGATGGTGTTCGGGGAAATGACCTTGTCGGCTATGGCCTTGTGGTTGGCCTGAACGGAACCGGGGATGGGCTGCGCAATTCCCCATTTACCGAGGAAATCATGTCCAATATCCTCGAACGTTTGGGGGTGAACGTGAACGGTGAGGATTTTCGACCCAAGAACGTGGCCGCCGTGTTGGTAACCGCCAGCTTGCCGCCATTTGCCAGGGTCGGTGGCCAGATTGACGTGACGGTTTCAGCCATCGGGGATTCCAACAGTCTTTTAGGAGGCACCCTGATCATGACGCCCTTGAATGCAGCGGACGGTCAGATCTATGCGGTCGCCCAAGGCACCGTTCTGGCCGGTGGTGCCGCTGTCGAGGGTGAAGCCGCGTCTGTCGTGCGCGGGGTTCCGACCTCTGGCGTCATCCCCTCTGGGGCGAGGGTCGAGCGCGAGATTGATTTTGACCTTTCGTCGCTGACGCAAATGCGGCTGGCGCTCAGAGAGCCGGATTTTACTACCGCTGGCCGGATTGAGTCTGCAATCAACACGGAATTTAACCGCCCCGTTGCCATCATGCGAGATTCTGGCACGGTGGAGTTGAACATTGCCGCGACACAGTCGATCTCGACTGCGCATGCGTTGGGTCGGATCGAAAACATTCTGGTCGAGCCGGAAACCAAAGCGCGCGTCGTGGTGGATCAGCGCTCTGGCACGATTGTCATGGGTCAAGAGGTTCGCATTTCGCGCGTTGCAGTCTCGCAGGGGAACCTGACCCTCACGGTAGAAGAAGCCCCTATTGCAGTACAACCCAACCCGTTTGCGCGTGGTGAAACAGTTGTTGTCCCCCGAACGATAGCCGGGATCGAAGAAGAAGAAGGGACTGGTTTGGCCGAAATCCCCGAGGCAACAACACTATCAGAGGTTGTTGCCGGCCTGAACGCACTAGGCGTTTCACCTCGCGACATGATCGATATCCTGAAAACGATCAAAGCCGCTGGGGCATTGCACGCGGAATTCGTGGTGCGTTAAGGGTTCGGCGGGGCCATGGGCCCCGTCCTGCCTTTCGCGAAAGAAGAACGGGATTACTTGGATTTCCAGCTATCCAGCCACTTCCTGAACCTGCTGCTTTGTTCTCCAATCGCATCCCCGGCGGCGTATAACCCGTCTTCGACGTTTTCGATCACAGGATCGACTCGTGCCGCGCGGAACCTGCGCCAACGCACCCATATGGCCCAGATGATCGCGAAAAAGACGGTCAGGAAAATGATGTTGAACCAAGGGATCAGCCGCACATCGGGGCTATCGACCGGGCGAACAGAAACAGCATTTGGAAAGATCGACATTAACTGATTGCGCCAGCCGTAATGGCGCAGCACCACCCATTGCGGGTTATCCGCAGTCGAGACCAAATTGGTCAGTTCGGCCTGCAGGTTCGAACTATCGAGCTTGAAGTATGGTGGCCATCCCCAGCCGGTATCTTCATTGCGGTAAACACGCGGTTTGCCATTGGGGCGGAAGGTTTCGACAAAGCGCACGTCGCGGTTGACAGTCTGCGCGCCCTCTTGCCCGGTATCCTGCTGCGCCCAGAAGATCGAGTTCTCACCGAAATCGACGCGCCGCACCTCGGTCTTGACGATCCGCACCACATCCTGCTGTGGCAGGGTGTATTCCAGAACCGAGGCAACCAGCCCCCAGAAGACGATGATGAATGCCCATTTGATATAGACCATCTATTCGGCCCTCACATGAAATTTGTTATATAGATCAGCAGGGCAATGCCCCCCAGCGGGATGACATAGACACCCAGCAGCAGTTTCTTTCGGAACGAGTTATCATACTGCCGCATCCCCCGCTGCAGAAATGCGTCACGATCGCCATGCAGCCCTTTCTTTTCCCAATGTGCGATCAGTTTACGACGGCGTATCAGACGGGAATAGATCGACAACCCGACATAAATCACTGTCAGAATGACCAGTAAGGGGATCAGAAAACGGATTGCGACGATCATTCAGCTTCTCCCTACCGCGCCCCAGGGGCCAACCCGCGCGATGACCGCGTCGCTGACCCGGTCGGTGCCGGTCATGTCCGGTTCATGGCCGAACAGCGCGGCGCGGGCACCGGCTTTGTCCACCTGATACTCGCGCGCGAGGAAGTCGGCAACATAGGCTTTCTTGGTGTCCGGCCAGGTGGAATAGGTCTGGTAGAACAGCTCTTTGTGGCAGATGAACATCTGGCGCGGGTCCAGCGGGGCCAATTCGGCCAACAGCATGTTCACCAGATCGCGGTTCGGCGTGTCGGCGGCGCGCAGCGTATAGAAATAAGCCGGGTGGTCCGAGGTGATCCGCGGCCACGGCCCCCCGTCACTAGCCCAGCGCAGCAACTGGGCCAGGCCATGATAGGCCTCGGGCAGGTGATCGGCGTGGTTGCGGGCCAGACGGCGCATATCGCTGCGGTCCAGCCCGGTCAGGTCAACGCCCGCGTCAGCTGCGGCATGGATGGTCAGGAAATCCATCTTTTGCTGCAACACAGCGGCTGAGTTCACGCCACGCGCCTCGATAATGGTTTCGACCAGAGAGTTGTCGTTCAGAAACGCCGCAATCTGGTGCCACTGCGCAGGATCAAACACGTGGTTCAACGGCAAATCATCAGCCCGGCCGCCTATGCAAATCGCCGCCGGATAGTCCAGATCGGGGAAGAGGTAGAGCCCGCCGAAATGCGCCGTCCAGAAATTGCGCTGTTCAAACGCAGTGTGACGCAGGTGAACAGGGTTTCGGGTGACGTCCCCGGTTTCTTTGGCAGTTTCGATCATTTTGGCGATCAGCACATCGTCGAACCAGGCGTCCTCTTGGGTTTTGAACTGTTCGACCATGCCTGCGAGTTGTTCGGCCCTGCGCAGAGTGCCGCCTACCGTGTCGGCTTCAATCTCAATCTTGCGCAGGTTCAGAAGATCGGCGGGCGTGGTGAGTTTGAAGACCGAGTTCACCAGCTCTCCGGCCACCGCATCCGTGGCCGTCAGGGCGAACAACTGCGCCTCATTCATCTCGATGAACTCGCGCAGAATATCGCGCGAGGTCGAGAATTTGACGTTCAGCAAAGGCGCGCGTTTCTGCTCGGTCGTCAGCAGGATGAACTGCCGGTTGACCCCGTTGGGGTTGAGGTAGAGCGGGTCGTCCAATTCCTGCCCGATCTCAGGCGAATAGCCCGAGATATCCACGTGGAAATCTGTCAGATCAGTGGTCTTGCCCGCCAGATGCTGCAATGCGCGGTTATACCGCTCGACCAAGGCCGGGCTGGAAATGTGGACGAGGTTGCCAAACATCAGGCCTTTTTCGATGAGGCGGATCATGGAAGATACCTTTTGAAAACCCATCGCCCCAGAAGAAGCAAAATTGATAAGATCACGCCGAGGAAACACCCAAATAGCAGGAAGCTCAGAAAAACTTCGCTTGGTGAGTCCGTTGCGCCACAACTACGAATGACCCGGAAGTTTTCGGGCATCAGCCCGTCCCAACCGCAAATAGTGGCGGTCATAAATACAGCCAGACTGACTGCAAATAAGACTGCGGCGATGATCACTCTCAAGTTCGTCACCTCATCATTCTATTCAGACGACCAACAACCACAACTGCCAGCACCAACAGTGGCAGCGCAAACGCCCGCGCGGTGATTTGCAGGTTGAACCCGATGTACGACACCACACTGCCTTCAAACAGGATCAGGGTCTCGTCCCACGACGCGCCTTCAAAGCCGCTGCCTGCATTCACACCGAACTGAGTCAGATACAGAACCGCGACGGCGCCCAGAAATCCGAACACACCCCAACGCAGGGGCAGGATCAGGCCCAGTACAAGCGCCAAACCAGAGATTGCGAGAGTTAAAGTCATGTCATTACGTCCTTTTTCCGGCGATGCGTGACTGCATACGCTCCGCCGGCCAAGATCATCGCGGGGACGAGCCAGAACAACGATTGCACAAGGAATTGTGAAGGCGCCTGACCCGGACCAAAAGCATGGATCAGTGAGGCGGGGCGCAGAACGGACGCGCCGTTGATCCAGATCTCAAACAGGGCGCTCCAGATATAGGTGACTGCGAAAACGATCAGCACCAGCATCGCAAATGCACGGCGGGAGGGTGATCGGCGGCGGGCGACCATGATGCCGAAAAACAGGCAAACACCGATCAGCGACCCGAAGATTAGGATCAGGCCACCGGTCATGTTTTGCCCTCCAGATACCGCCGCTTGGCCTCTTCCATCCGGCCCATGTCGCGCACGGCGGCCTCAATCGCGACCTCATCGCTCTTGTCGGCATAGCGGAATTCGCTGTCGGCGTAGCGGTTGATTTCCTGCATCACCATGTCCACCGTGATCGGCTGGCGCAGGTCTTCGATCATCGCCTTCTTGGTGTCGTAGTCGCGAAACAGGAACAGGTCGGGGTTCTCCATCCACTCATCAGGCAGTTCGAAATCCATCGCGCGAACCTTGACCGCGTCGGTGATGTTCTTGATCGCGCGGCCGGTGAAGCGCTCATCCGCCTGCTGGATCGCCTTGAGGTAGGTGCCCAGCTTGGCGATTGTGTCCATCTGGCCGATCTCGCCGGACACGCGGTCATAGACCTGCAGCAGAGCGTCCTCATGCGGGCGGGAATGGCTTTCGAAACTGGCGGCGACGGCCTTCTTGATCTCCTGCGCGGCATAGGCTTCGTGTTCGCCCAGCGGGATGTCGTGGTTGCGGCCCATCAGAAGATGCAGAATGTCGATGTAATCCTCGCGCGTCTGCGGCCCGTCCACCAGAAACCGCGCGCCCGCCCGCTGGCGCAGGGCGTCATCCACATTCTCGGGGTAGTTCGAGAACATGCCAAAGGTGCAATTGCCGCGCACAACAGTGTTGGCGCCCGCAAAACTCTCCATCAGCACGGCGGTGATTTCCAACTGCCCAGCGCTGGACTGCCGGTCGCCACGCTTGCCTGCCAATTGGTCGATATCATCGATGGTGCCGAACCCGATGACCGAAGGGTCGATGATCGTGTTGATAAACGCCTTGGCGTTCTGGCCGGATTTGCCCTGATAGCTGTCGATATTGTCGGTGCTCAGGTTCTGATACCGGAACGGATAGCCCGCGTTCTGACAGTAGTCATTGATCAGCCCGGCCATCATCTGAATCAGGGTGGTCTTGCCGGTGCCCGGTTTGCCGTCGCCCATGAAGGTAAAGATGAACCCGCCAAGCTCCGCAAACGGGTTCAAGCGGCGGTCGAAATCATAGGCCATCAGCATCTTGGCCAGCTTCATTGCCTGATACTTGGCGATGTGGTTGCCCACCACCTCGTTCGGCTTCTTGAACGTCATGGTCAGGGTGGTGGACTTGGCCTTGGAGGCGGGCTCAAACCCCCGGATTGTCAGGTCGTCGGCCTCAATATGCCACGCGGCGTTCTGGAACGGGGCCATATGGCGCGCGGACTGCGCGCGCAGGGCGGCCTTGTCCATCAGTTGTTCGGCATAGGCGCTCGTGGCCGCGATCAGATGCGCGTCGTCGGGGGCGTGTTTTGCCAACACTTGATCCAGCTCCCACAGGGCACCGTGCAGAACGAGTTGACCATTGTCAGTCAGAACCTCTTCGATCTCGCCGAGGTCGACGGTGGTCTCGCCCAGATGCGAAGACATCAGGTAGGCCAGCGCATTCCCGAATGTATGGGATGTGATCAAAGCTTCGGCCGTCAGCAATTCCGAGAATTCTGTTTTGCGCGCCACGGGCAAATCCCCCGCCAGGTTGGCGCGTTTCAGATCGGCCAGCGGGGTCTGTTCCGCATAAGCCTCGGCCACGGCCAGAGCGATCGCAATCGCCCGGCGAAGGGCTTGTTGTGTGGTGGCCTGCGGCGGCGAAACCAGCGTATCGCCGTCGTCCGAAGCCTCGATCCGCTCAACCAGATGCACCCCGTCCGCACGCACGCTGCGCCGCGTCACCAACCCCGGAGTCGTGGATCTAAACCGCCGTCCGGTCGGAACACCCGGCGACCGCTCGACCGCCGTATCAACGGGTTTTGCAATCCGCGGCGCGTGTTCGAACCCGTTCAGCAAAGCGGTCGCTGCCGGGTAATGCTTGCGAATATCGTCTTCGCGCAATTCCATCTGATCTGACGTCAAACTCATTTCAAAAACCGCCGTTGCTTCTTCTGTTCAAAAATACTTCCGCCCGATGCGAAAAAACTAATAGCGCAACACCTGCCCGGTCTTGCTGACCACGAATTTGCGCACATCAGCAAACCCCGGCGGGCTGCGCTCGGCCAGAACCTGAAACGGGCGCTGGGGCAGGATGATCGACCGCTGCGTTTGCGTAGCTCCGGTCTCGGCCCCCTGCCCGCCGAACGGGTCCAAGGCGAACACCTCGCGCTCGACGGTCGAAAACCACCCGGCGCGTTCTTCGATCACGTCCTCGCTTTCCAACTGTTCCATGGTCCAGGCCAGCGCCCAATCCTGACCTTCGGGGGCCTGAGCGTCCTCCAGCACTTGCCGCAAGGGCCCGGATTGTTCCGTATAGGCCGAGGAATACATCGGACCTACATGGATGCGGCGCAGGTGTTTGGGGTGCAGGTCGTCGAAATCCTGATCGAAGCCCTTGGCAATTGTGACCAGCTTCAACCCGCCCAAGGATTGCGCCATCAGATGCGCCTGCACCTCGGGCCAGCGACGTTGGTCTTTGGGCAGGGCCGTCCGACCACTGTCCTCCAACTGCATCAAGTAGATAACCGGCAGGTTGATCTGGCTGTCATAGACCGCCCAATGGAGCAGGAACTTGCGCCGCTCGCCCTCATTCCCGATCCATTGACATTCGGGATCATTGCGGGCCCAGAACAGCTCTCCCTTGAGCAATTCCTCGTAATAGAGCCTTTGGGACAGCGCGAATTGCAGCTTGGTGGGGATGTCCCGGTCGCCAATGATCGTCCGCACCATGTCGGTTTTCAGATCATCTTCCGAGGGCATATTCGCCAGATGCACCTGCGCCTGCTGCGCATCGTTAGCCATGGTCAGCAACTCAGCCGCCACCGGAAACCCGCTGTCGCGCTTGTCCATCGCAAGGCTGCCAAAGAACCGCCCCGTATCGCGCCCGACCAGCAGGTATTTCATGCTGAGCGCCCGGAAGGTGTAGAGCAGCCCCGAGAGGTAGCGCGACACGATCCGCACCTCTTGCTTGCTGATCGCACCCTCGGCCTCCATCGTCGCAGCCACGCGCAGGAGGTGGACGGTGATCACCTCGAATTTGCGGAAATAGCGGCGCGAGGCGAAGGTGTCGGTCAGGCCGACATGGTCTTGGGTGGGGTCAGTCATCGGCAGAAGGATCGCTTTGGTTCATTCTCCGCTGCTTCATACGGGAAGAAAGACTGACGATAAGCCAAAAAAGGTACAAGATGAGGGCCAATAACCCAATCACCAAACAAATTGGGCCAACAGTAAACACAAACAAAGTAAGAAGGTTTGCCAGTCTCGGGAAAGCTTCAAGTGAAAGAAGTATGTAAGCCAGACCAAATGCTACGAATGGTGAGGCTATGAGAAGGAGGGTAAGCCAGATATCTCCGGTTTTACGACTACTAGACTGTCTCATCCGCCATACAAATTCTTGTCATGCTTCTCGACAATCGAGGCAAACCGGCGGGCAAAGCGTTCGTCGGCCTTGGCCTTTTTCTCCAGCACGTCGCGGGCAAAGACCATGTGGTCCTCATGCGCCTCGAGCATGTCGGCCATCTTCTGGTTGGTCGCGGTGCCGATGGCGGCCATTGCCGTCTGCGCTTCTTGATCCGTCTGCACACCGATCTCGTTGATGCGGTGGGCCACGTCCTGCTGCTGCGCGGTTTTCAGCGATTTGGTCAGGGCGTCATACAGCACCACGCGCTGTTGCGTGTCTGTTTGCAGCTTGTTGATCAGCACCATCTGCGTCGCCGCCTGGTTTTGCAGGGAATCGACCCAGGTCTTTCCCTTTTCGATATAGCGCTCCAGCGTCTGGGACTTGGCCAGCTTGACCTGCTCCTCCTGAACCTTGGCGTTGTATTGCTTGTTCAGCTCGGCCAGTTCAGTCTCCAGCTGAGTGCGCGCAGCGGCGTCCTGTTCGACGCTGATCTTGTTTTCCAGCGTGATAATGGTCGGGTCCATGCCCTGAATCTCTGCCCGCAGGGCTTCCAGCTCGGCCACGGTGGCTTCGCGATCATCCAGCGTGCCGGTCAGATTGTCTTCAACCTTGACGCGCTGTTCTTCCAGCACCGACAGCTGCCCTTCCAGCAATTTCACGATCACATCGGATTTGGCGATCAGGTCCTGCAGCTTGTCGTCAATGTTGGCAGTGCGCATCCGTTCTTGTCGCATCGACTCGGACTTGGCTTTGGCGAAGATGCCCACAAAGCTCTCCCACCCGGTTTTCGAGCGCATCTCGTCGAAATCCTTGGAAAACGCGTTGGTGACGTCATCCAGCCCCATGATCAGCTCGGCAATATTGGCGTTCATCACTTCAGTATGGGCGTGCACATCCTCCAGCGTAGCGTTTTCGATGTCGATATCAGCCTCGGCCGTGCCAATCTTGGCCCGGGCGGCGTCAATGCGCGAGGTCAGGTTTTCGATCTGCGACTGGCTTTCGCGGACTTTCGACTGCGTTTCTTCGATCAACGCGTCAAATTTATGGTTCGACATCTGCACTATCCCCTTTTTTGTTCAATTACCCAATAAGATAGGGAATGTTACATCCATTTACATCCCCCAACAGCCAAATTCCTGCAAACTGTGGCAAACTCGGCCCGAAAAAGATAGGCGCGATCTTTCGCACCCGGGTGCCGCTTTTGATCAAATCTGGATTGATCCCTGCCGGGTTGTGGACATAGACATTCCAGACCCCACCTGTTTGTGTGCGACAATTCTAAATCCCTGCCGGAGGCCATGCTATGCTGGACACGACAACCGATCTGAAATCCATCCTGAAAAACCCCGATCTCTTAGCAACCAAGGCCTATATTGGCGGTCAGTGGGTGGACGGCGACAACGGCACGTTTGCCGTCACGAACCCCGCGCGCGGAGATGTCGTGGCCGAGGTCGCGGACCTAAGCCGCGCGCAGGTGGCAGGTGCGATTGCGCAGGCCGAGGCAGCCCAAAAGGAATGGGCCAAACTGACTGGTAAAGAGCGCGCAGTTATCCTGCGCCGCTGGTTCGACCTTATGATGGAAAACGCCGAGGATCTGGGCAAGATTCTGACCGCCGAACAGGGCAAACCGCTGGCTGAAGCGATTGGCGAAATCGGTTATGGTGCGTCCTTCATCGAATTCTTCGGCGAAGAGGCAAAGCGGGTTTACGGTGAGATGATCCCGGGCCATCAGCGCGACAAGCGGATCATGGTTCTGAAGCAGCCCATAGGCGTTGCAGCCTCGATCACGCCGTGGAACTTTCCCAACGCGATGATTACGCGCAAAGCCGCGCCGGCACTGGCGGCCGGATGCGCCTTTGTTGCGCGCCCTGCCAAGGAAACACCTTTGTCTGCGCTGGTCATGGGCGTTCTGGCCGAACAGGCTGGCATTCCGGCGGGCGTGTTCAACGTGCTGCCGTCCTCCAGCGCCAGCGAGATCGGCAAGGAGTTCTGCGAAAACCCCGGCGTACGCAAACTGACCTTTACCGGCTCGACCGAAGTGGGCCGCATCCTGCTGAAACAAGCTGCCGATCAGGTCATGAAATGCTCGATGGAGCTGGGCGGCAACGCGCCGTTCATCGTGTTTGACGACGCAGATCTGGATGCCGCGGTCGAGGGCGCAATGCTGTGCAAGTTCCGCAACAATGGTCAGACCTGTGTCTGCGCGAACCGTATCTACGTGCAGGCAGGTGTCTATGACGCTTTCGCGGCTAAACTGAAAGCCGCCGTTGAGGCGCTGAAGATTGGTGATGGCCTGTCCGAAGGCACGACCACGGGCCCCCTGATCAACGCAGAGGCGGTCGCCAAGGTCGAAGAGCATATCAAGGACGTCACCGACAAGGGCGGTGCCGTTCTGACCGGGGGTCTGCCGCATGATCTGGGTGGCACCTTCTTCCAGCCCACCATCGTAACTGGCGTGACGCAGGACATGATGGTCGCGCAGGATGAAACCTTCGGCCCGCTGGCCCCGCTGTTCAAATTCGAGGACGAAGATGACGTGATTGCCATGGCCAATGACACGATCTTTGGTCTGGCCTCTTACTTCTATGCCAAGGATCTGAGCCGCGTCTACAAGGTGGCCGAGGCATTGGAATATGGCATAGTCGGCGTGAACACGGGCATCATCTCGACCGAGGTGGGGCCTTTTGGCGGTGTCAAACAATCCGGCCTGGGTCGCGAAGGCAGCCATCATGGAATGGAAGACTACCTTGAGATGAAATACGTCTGTCTTTCGGTCTAACTCTTCGCGGCCACTGCCCCGGTAGTGGCCGCGTTTGTCACAAAACTGAAGCCAAACTGTCACAACACCGCAACGATCCCGGTCCATCCCCCTCGCATCCGTGTGAAAAGAGGAAACCCACCGATGTCGTTGCGCACTGTCTGCCTGACATCTGCCCTTGCTCTGACTGCTGGTCAGGCCTTGGCAGAGATGAATTTCAACCGAATTGCATCCTTCCCCGTGGTGAAAAACATGGCCGAAGGCGCGGACACCACCCGCGAAACCTCGCCCGAGATTATCGCGGCGACCGCAGATGGCATGACGCTGGTCTACACCGACAGCCCGCTGGGCGTGATCGGCATGGTCGACATCACCGACCCCGCGAACCCTGCGCCCTTGGGTGCAATGGAGGTGGGTGGTGAGCCGACATCCGTGGGCATCGTCGGTGAAACCGCTTTTGTCGGCGTGAACACCTCGGAGAGCTATACCGCGCCGTCTGGTAAGCTGATCTCGGTCGATATCGCGGGCAAGGCCGAAACCGGCGCCTGTGATCTGGGCGGTCAGCCTGACAGTGTTGCCATCGCACCCGATGCCAGCTTTGTCGCCGTGGCGATCGAAAATGAGCGGGACGAAGACCTGAACGACGGCATCATCCCACAGCTGCCCGCGGGTGAGCTGGCGCTGGTGCCGCTGAAAGATGGCGCGCTGGATTGCACAGGCATGAAAATGGCCTCGCTGACCGGCCTGGCCGAGGTTGCGCCGACCGACCCCGAACCTGAATTCGTGGATATCAACGGCCTCGGTGAAACCGTCGTGACGCTGCAGGAAAACAACCACATCGCGGTTGTTGCCAAAGACGGCACCGTGATCAGCCATTTCTCGGCTGGCAGCGTGGATCTGGAGGGCATCGACGCCACGGATGAGCGCGGCGCGCTGATCTTCACCGAAAGCCAGCCGGGCCGCCTGCGCGAACCCGACGCGGTAAAATGGATCGACGACAACCACTTCGCCACCGCCAATGAAGGCGACTATGAGGGCGGCTCGCGTGGTTGGACGATCTTCCACAAGGACGGCACCGTTGTTTACGAAAACGGCACCGAGTTCGAAAAGGCGATCATCCAGATCGGCCACTACCCTGACAAACGCTCGGACAGCAAAGGCGTTGAGCCGGAAAGCGTGACCGCAGCCACCTTTGGCGGCACGCCGATGATCTTTGTGGGGGCCGAGCGCGCCTCGGTCGTGGGGGTCTATGACGCCACCGATCCGGCGAACCCGGTTCTGAAACAACTGCTGCCTTCGGGCGTTGGCCCGGAAGGCTATGTGGCGATCCCCGAGCGGAACCTGCTGATCTCGGCCAATGAAAAAGACCTGATCGAAGATGGCGGCCCGCGCGCGCATGTCAGCATCTTTGAATATCAGGACGCCCCCGCCGCTTACCCGCATCTGACATCGGAAGGCGCGGATGAGCTGATCGGATGGGGGGCGCTGTCCGGTCTGGTGGCCGACGAGGACGGCATGATCTATGCGGTCAATGACAGTTTTTACGGCTTCCAGCCGTCGATCTTCAAGATCGATCCCAGCCAGCAACCCGCCCGCATCGTCGACGTGATCCGCATCCACCGTCAGGATGGCAACCCAGCACAAAAGCTGGACCTTGAAGGCATCACTTTGGACGGCAATGGCGGGTTCTACGTCGCCTCGGAAGGTCGCACTGATCGTGTGATCCCGCACGCGATCTACCACGTTTCAGCCGAGGGCAAGATCAAGGATCGTAAGGGCGAGATCGGCCTGCCTGCCGAACTGATGGCGGTCGAAAAACGCTTTGGGTTCGAAGGCATCACCCGCGTCGGCGACACCCTGTGGATGGCCGTGCAGCGTGAATGGAAGGACGATCCGGACAACCACGTGAAACTGGTGGCCTATAACCTCGAGACCAAGGAATGGGGCGCGGTTCACTACCCCAAAGCGGACCCGGATACCGGTTGGGTCGGCCTGTCGGAAATCGTGGCCTTCGGTGACCATGTCTATGTGATCGAGCGCGACAACCAGCACGACCACCGCGCGGTGACCAAAAAGGTCTACCGTATCCCGCTGTCCGAAATGACCCCGGCCCCCTTGGGCGGCGACCTGCCCGTGGTCAGCAAGGAAGAGGTTCGCGACCTGCTGCCCGACCTGACCTCGACCGGCGGTTACGTTCTGGACAAGATCGAAGGTCTGGCCATCCTGCCCTCGGGCGAGGCGTTTGTGATGACCGACAATGACGGCGTCGACGATGCCTCGGGCGAGACGATGTTCTGGTCGATCGGGTCGGTTTCGGCTGGGAATTAAAGCAAAAAATATTGCGAAAAATGCCCTGCGTGGACGTCATGCAGGGCGTTTTTATCTTGTGTATATGTTACAACTAAGCGGGTACGTTATTGAGCATTTGAAAGCTACCGCATCGATGTATTTACAAATGAGTTGCAGCGCGACTTGCTGGGGCAAGAAGTCATTGCAAATTTGCTAACTCAATCGGGTGTTTCCAAGCTTCCAAAGCAGAAACGCAAATAGGAGCGGCAACACTTGCAAATTCGTCAATTCAACGAGAACCAAGCTTAGCACTGGTGATAGCCAGCAGATCACCCAAAAGAAATCTGGATCCATCCTTTTGGACCGAAACAGCTCTCCTCCGTCTTTGTGCCAAAGAGCCAGAACAATCTGAAAGATTACTAGATCATAGAGGAAGCTGTACGGGAGAATTAAAAACGTGCTCAAAACAAACCATGTAAGACCAAGACGGACATTTTCTGCATCTTTCGGCCAAGCGCGAATTGCCAATAGGATTCCAACCACCGCGTAAACAGCATGCAACCGATATGCCCAGTCAGCACTCAGACCCAGTACACGGCCTTGCATAAAACCTGTCGGTACAAGTGCGAGCATTAGCCCGCCCCATTCTTCAAGAACTCTTTGCTGCTGATCGACTGTGTGTGTAAAAAACAGCTCCCAAGGCTCAAAGCCCCAAGCCCAAACACTCACCCCTAAAATAAAAAGAAACACTGCGCTACCAGCGCAGATCACAGACCACTGGCGTCGAGCAATTAGCATTGGGACAGCCAAAACGCCCAGATGCGGTTTTATAGTTAGAATGGCCCAGCTTACCCCTGCAATAATTGGTCGGCGTTTGGCAAAAGCAAACGCAAAAACGATAAAACTCGCGGTGAAATTGCCATTCTGTCCACCAATAAAGTTCAGGATGCCAGCTGGCGACAAAACTACAAGCGGGGTCCAGAACCAAGGCAACCTAAGCGTGTTTAGCGCCAATAAGATTAAAAATACCCCGAAGACATGCCAAATAGTCAATGCAAGTGAGTAGTCAAATATCCCAAAGAAACTTGCTGGCAGAAACATTGTCGGTGGATAGGACCAATAGTGATGTGAATAGCCAGAGCCATAATTTTCCCAAATCAGCAGCATGTAAGATTCAGGAGAAAACAGGACTTCATACTGATCTGCCGCAAGCAATTCACCCGCAGTGTATAAGTTGAGAAAATCTCGCCCTACCAACATGCCCGTTTCGCCTGGCTCCAATCCGTCAGTCAGATTGAGCAGGTAAAACACGAGAAGGAAAAAAGCCAAACCGGCCCAGATCAAGGCCACGGCTACCTTTTTTCCACCATCCAGAATATTGTTTTTAAACATTATTTTTTTAGATTTACGTAAAAATACAGATTTCAAAGCAAACAACCCGAAAACACTGCTAAAAAATTGCAGACTTCCAAAAGTAGATAAAGAAGTGAAAAATCTACATCAAAAACATTTGTCCTAGTGCGACATTTTTCTCGAAAGTTGATTATTCCGCCACGTCTCGCCTTTCTCCGTCTAGGTGCGGAAAAAGCTGACTCCCGCTCCCAAAAACAACGCCCCGCGTCTGGAGGAACGCGGGGCGTGCAGTCTGCGATAACCCCGAGAGGCAGGACTATCGCGGTGGTCGGACGGCCTTAGTTCACGGCTTTGGCGTCAACCACGTCCTTTTCGATGGCCTGACCAGACGAAATCTGAATCCGGCGCGGTTTCAGCGCTTCGGGCACCTCGCGCTTGAGGTCGATGTTCAGCATGCCGTTCTCGTGGCTGGCACCGGTGACGCGGACGTGGTCGGCCAGCGCAAAGCGGCGCTCGAACGCGCGGGTGGCAATGCCACGGTGCAGGTAGGAACGGTCCTTGTCCTCAGCGGCCTTCTTGCCGGCCACGATCAGGGCGTTTTCCTTCACCTCGACCGACAGGTCGGCCTCGGCGAAACCGGCGACAGCGACGGAAATCCGATAGGTGTCGGCATCGGTTTTTTCAATGTTGTAAGGCGGATAGCTGGGCTGGGCCACGTCATTGGTCAGAACGCGATCCATCATGTCGGCGATCTGGTCAAAGCCAATGGTGGCGCGGTGCAGCGGTGCAAAATCAAAACTACGCATGTTGTGTATCCTCATCTGAGCGATCTACGATATGCCCTCCGGTTTGGACGGGCGTTTGCTGTGTCAGGTCCCATCATTGGCGACCCGATACAGTTCAGATGGGTAACGATTTGACCGAGTTCAACCCCCGCCCGAGCTGATGAATTTCGCGCCGGAATTGGACTTGCCCGAACCGACCTGCAAGCGTCGGATCTCGGCTTTGGGTTGCGGGGCGTCCCGACGCAGCGCGGCCTTCAATTCCGACACTATTCCGGACAATTCCATCCCGAACCCGACCTTTTGCCTCCCGTCGCTGCCAACAGCGGACACGACGGAGAGAATCTGCCAGCGTGACCCGCTCCGGGCCAGCAAGGCCGAACCGGACGACCCAAAGGTGATATCGCAATTGAACGTGATCAATCCCTGATGGCGCCGCAGAATTCGACAAGAGCGTTCCCGCGTTATCGCCTCGGACCGGCCGCGCCCGTACGAAGCAAGGCTGACCTCATTGCCCAAAACGCGCCCGCTGTGCAGGGCGAAAGGGTTGGCCACGGAATACGGGATCGGTTGATCCAGCCGCATCAGCGCAACGTCAATCCGAACAGCCTCGGCCGATAGCCCACCGTGCTTGGTATAGTCGGGATGAATGGCGATCTGTTCGACTTTGCGCTCTGCCAGTGCCTCACCATCGCTCAGCCCAGCCCGAAAGGTTAACTGGCCCGGCGCGTATAGCTGGCCGGTTCCCCGATCCAGCGCGCAATGGGCAGCGGTCAGGACAATATCCTGCGCGATCAGAGTACCGGTGCAAAACCCTCGGTTGCCGATATCCAGACGCCCCACAGCCTCCCAACCATAAAGATCATCCCGGTCAGTCAGCTTTCGCTTTGCGCTCTGTGCAAAGGATGCGGTCGCTAGACCGATAAAGCACAAGGCAGTCAGCAATGCACGGATCATGGTTTGACGAACCTTGCGCCAACATTATTTCGCGCGGCGCCCTGCGGGGTCTTGGCGATAAAGCCACGACCCGCCGACAATTCCCTTTGCAGAATGGTCAGAGAATCTTCGACCGTTGTTCCGACCGCTACGCGCTGTCCGTCAAATTCTGCCTTTGCGGCGACCACGGACACAATGCGAGGGCGATCACCCTCGAAGGAAAATACTGGCGCACCAGAGGACCCGAACTCTACGTCACAAGACATGACAAGAACGTCGGACCTGCGGCTCATGACCGAGCACACCTCTTGCAGCGCCGGAGCTTCGGCCCTGTCTCGCGCGTAGGATACGACACCAACCTCTTCCCCTCGGGCAGGGCGATCACCTGTTTCAAAAGGAACGACCGTTGTGTTTCGGATCGGTTGCCACAACTCGATCAGCGCAATGTCATTGCCGATGCGGGCTGCGGTCGCATCTTCGCCATACTGGTATTTCGGATGCACAACCGCTCGACGCGCGGCGCGATAGGCAGATGCGCGCCCAAGTCGCCACGCGGCCAGAAACTCGACATCGGACAAATCCACACGCTGACCTGTGGCTTTGTCAAACAGGCAATGCGCGGCCGTCAGGACCAGCGTCGGAGAGATCAACGTGCCTGTACAGAACCCCGTTCCGCCAATATCCAGGCGTCCAACCGCCATCCACGCGCGGCCCGCATCAGTCGTATCCAGGCTTTTCAACCTGGAATCCTGCGCAATCGCAGCCATCGGCATCAAAGCCAGTGTCAGAACCTTCAACCAGTCTCGCAAGCGCTTCTCCGACGTTGCTTGGTACGTTTCCTCCTACGCGCCACGTGGGGCGAAATTAGGGCGCTTGCTTGTCGGGTTGAATCCGATCGCGACAGTCTGGCACTGCCGTATCAGATACCTACCTTAAGATCGGCACCTCTCGGTCTGGCCTGCGGTCCTGCTGCATAGCCCGCGGCAACGGACCTCCGGTCGCCCAATCAAGCAGTTCGACCGTATGCAGAATCGGAACCTCGGTGGCCGACCCTATTTGCATCATACATCCGATATTGCCTGCGGCAATAACGTCGGGGTTCTTGGCCTCCAACGTTCTAACCTTGCGCTGTTTCAGCTTGCCCGAGATTTCGGGCTGCATCAGATTGTACGTCCCCGCGCTGCCGCAACACAGATGGCTGTCGGCGGGTTCAACAACAGAAAAACCCGCTCGTTTCAGTAGATCCTTTGGATAGGTCTTGATCTTTTGACCATGCTGCAGGGAACAGGCCGCGTGGTAGGCGACAGTCATGCCCTTATCCGCGCCCTCAGACAGGTCCAACTGCATCAGCACCTCGCTGATATCCATGGCAATATCCGACACCCGCGCCGCGTCCTTGGCCAAGGCGTCATTGCGGAACATATGCCCGTAATCCTTCACGGTCGTTCCACAGCCCGACGTGTTAATGACGATGGCATCCAACCCATCCCCATCCATCTCGGCCACCCAAGCGCCGATATTGGCAGCGGCCGCTTTGTGGCTGTCATCGGACTTGCCCATGTGATGCGTCAGCGCCCCACAACAACCCGCGCCCTCGGCCACCACGACCTCGCAGCCCAGCCGGGTCAGCAGGCGGATGGTGGCATCGTTGATATCAGTGTTCAGCGCCTTCTGAGCGCATCCCGTCATCAGCGCCACACGCTTTTTGCGCGCACCCTTGGGAGCAAAGCTTTGCGGGTCATCATTGCGACTGACCGGAGGGATATGCTTCGGCGCCATATCCAGCATCGCCCGCAACCGCGCATCCGGCATCAGGAATTTGAACGGACGGCCCAGCTTGGCCCCGATCAGAGCCCAGCGGAACCGCATCGGATAAGGCAGGATCTGCGCCAGCACCCAGCGCAGGGCGCGGTCGGTGAAGGGGCGTTTGTACTTCTGCTCGATATATTCGCGCGCGTGATCGACCAGATGCATGTAATGCACACCGGATGGACAGGTGGTCATGCAGGCCAGACAGGACAGGCAGCGGTCGATATGTTTGACCGTTTTTTCATCCGGCACACGCTCGTTTTCCAGCATGTCCTTGATCAGGTAAATCCGCCCGCGGGGGCTGTCCAACTCGTCCCCCAGCACCTGATAGGTGGGGCATGTGGCGGTGCAAAAGCCGCAATGCACACAACTGCGCAGAATCTGGTTCGAGCGCTGGATCGCCGGGTCTTGCAGTTGTTTTTCGGTGAATGTCGTCTGCATCGGCCTACCCCATCAATCCCGGATTGAACAATCCGCGCGGGTCGAAACGCTGACGAATGCCCTGTGTCAGAGCCTGAATTCCGGCACTTTCCGGCTGGAACCGCCCCAGGGCCTCAACCGTTTCGGCCTCTGCCCTGACCAAGGTCGCATGACCGTCAAATGCCCCTAGACGTGCCCGCAGGTCCGTGCCTTTGGGCACCAGCGCCCAGATCAGCCCGCCGCCCCAATCGAACAGCGTCTGATCCGCCCCAAGCCGCGCCGC
Organism: Ruegeria sp. R8_1; assembly: GCF_017743815.1. Lineage (NCBI taxonomy): Bacteria > Pseudomonadati > Pseudomonadota > Alphaproteobacteria > Rhodobacterales > Roseobacteraceae > Ruegeria > Ruegeria sp. R8_1. The sequence continues at coordinate 525,871 of NZ_JAGHRL010000003.1, forward strand.
AATCCCAGGCGCATCCGAGGGTTTGACCGAGATCCGCCATACATCTCCATCATGCCCGTGAAACGCCGATACGTCCCGAATGGCCTGCCAAATCTCGGCCGAACCGTCGCGCTCCGCGACATCCCCGTATTCCGCCAAAATCGACTTTAACTGCCCAACGCGATACGCCACGGAGTCAGCGAAACCTTCAATTCTCAGCAACGCATGACCGTCTTGCGGATCATAGGCCGCACCCGCGACCTCGAAAGGGGATTTCAAGGCCGCAGACAATGCCCCCACCGCACGGGATGCATCGGCAACTCGCACTGCCAACGTCGCCACTGCCTGTGGCTTGGGCAGCACTTTCAGCGACACTTCGGTCAACACACCCAATGTGCCCCACGACCCGCCCATCAGCTTGACCAGATCATAGCCGGTGACGTTCTTCATCACCCGACCGCCATTCTTGACCACTTGCCCCTTGCCATCGACATACCGCACGCCCAACAGAAAATCGCGACAGGCCCCGGCCTGAATGCGGCGCGGGCCCGAGATATTGGCGGCCACGACACCGCCAATGGTGGGTGCACCATTCGTACCCAACAGACCGCGATGATCCATCGGCTCGAACGCCAGTTGCTGCCCTTCGGCCTCCAACGCGGCCTCGATCTCGGCCAACGGGGTGCCGGCCTGCGCCACAATCGTCAGCGCGCCCGGTTCGTACAGGGTGATCCCGCTAAGTCCGCCGGTTTCGATAGTCATCTCTGGCCCACCGATCCCGCGGGATCCACCGCCTGCAATTCGCACGGGGCCCTGCAGCCCGGCCACTGCTTCGGCCAGCTCGGCCTCAGTCCTGGGTTTCATCACATTTCTTCTTTGCTAGAGCCTATTCTGCAGCGATCCGCGCATCGCGGCGGGGCTGAGACACATCCAATGGGAACACCTTGGCCGGGTTCAACAGCCAGTTCGGATCAAACACATCTTTGACGGCCATCTGCGCCTCAAGATCCGCATGCGCGTATTGATGCGACATCAGATCCCGCTTTTCGATGCCCACACCATGTTCGCCGGTCAGACATCCGCCGACATCCACGCAAAGCTTCAGGATATCCGCCCCGAACGCTTCGCATTTCTCAAGATCGCCGGGTTTATTGGCATCGAACAGGATCAGCGGGTGCATATTGCCGTCGCCCGCGTGGAACACGTTGCCCACGGGCAGGCCATAGTCTTCGCTTAGCTCTCCGATCCGGCGCAGCACCTGCGGCAGAGCAGACACGGGGATCGTCCCATCGAGGCACATATAGTCGTTCATCTGCCCCATCGCGCCAAAGGCAGATTTGCGGCCCAGCCAAATCTTGGCGCTTTCCTCCGCCGACTGACTCTCGCGCAGCTCGACCGGGTTATGCCTCTTGGCGATCTCGATGATCTTGGACAGCTGATAGTCGATTTCGGCCTCGGACCCTTCGACCTCGACGATCAGCAAGGCGTGGCAGTCGGGGTAGCCGGCCTGAGCAAAGTTCTCGCACGCCTTGATACACAGCGTATCCATGAACTCGATCGCCACCGGCAGGATGCCAGATTTGATAATGTCAGACACACATTGCCCGGCAACTTCGTTATCATCAAAGCCCATCAGAACGGGCCGCGCACCTTCGGGCTTGCGCAGGATGCGCAGGGTTGCCTCGGTCACGACACCCAACTGTCCCTCGGATCCGCAAACCACGCCCAGCAAGTCCAGCCCGCCCGCGTCCAGATGCGCGCCGCCGATTTCGACCACACTGCCATCCATCATCACCATCGTGACGCCCAGCAAGTTGTTCGTCGTCACACCGTATTTCAGGCAATGTGCCCCGCCCGAGTTCATCGCGATATTGCCCGCAATCGCACAGGCCAGCTGCGACGACGGGTCGGGGGCATAGAAGAAATCATCTTCTTCCACGGCACCTGTCACACTCAGATTGGTACGGCCGGTCTGAACGCGGATGAAGCGGTTATCATAGTCGGTTTCCAGAACGTCATTCATTCGGGCGATGCCCAGAATGACGCTGTCCGCCGTGGGCAATGCCCCGCCTGCCAGCGACGTGCCCGAGCCGCGCGGAACCACCGGCACGCCCTCTTCATTGCAGATGCGCAGCACGTCCGAGACCTCAGACGTCGTAGATGGTAGCACCGCCAACATCGGAGGGCAGCGATAAGCCGTCAGCGCGTCGCACTCATACGCGCGCGTCTCGGCCGGGTCGTGGATCACCGCATCTTCTGGCAAAACCTGCTGCAATCGGCGCAGAACTACGTCCTTTCGACGCAGGATGTCGGGATTTGGCTTTGGCATTTCCATGGCGGCCCTCCAGTTTGGTAAAATAATATTACCAATTTTCTGATCTGGCAAGTTCTAACGTCACAACCTAGTGTCACGCTTATGTCCTGGATTGATCAGTCTCTGCCCTTCGCGCCCCTCGATTTTGTCGGCATCGCCTTGCTGATCGGCGCGTGGCTGTGGATCGGCTGGCGGATCGAAAACCCGTCCCCTGAAAAACCCTCGGTCGGGATGATCATGGATGGCTATCGCCGGGACTGGATGAAGGAAATGGTCACGCGCCAACCACGCATGTTCGACGCGCAAGTGGTGGGCACGATGCGACAGGGTAGCACATTCTTCGCCTCGACTACGATGATCGCCATCGGGGGTGGGCTGGCCCTTTTGGGCAATACCGAACGGCTGGCAGGACTGGCGCAGGATCTGGCCCTGGGGACCGCACCCGCGTTGGTGTGGGAGGTCAAGATCCTGATCATCCTGTTGTTTTTGGCCAATGCCTTTCTGAAATATGTCTGGGCGCATAGATTGTTTGGCTATTGCGCCGTGCTGATGGCCGCCGTCCCGAATGACCCCGATGATCCCACCGCTTATCCCCGTGCCGGGCAAGCAGCCGAGATCTGCGTCACCGCTGCCCGCGCCTTTAATCGCGGCCTGCGGGCGACGTATTTCGCACTGGCGGCCGTGGCGTGGATTCTGGGACCTGTAGCTTTGATTGCGGGGACCGTGGCGACACTGGCGATGCTGTATCGGCGCGAGTTCGCATCGCATTCGCGCACGGTACTGCTTAACACCGGATCGTGATCACCACTCTGCATCAATGAGGTTAAGTTCAAATCATGCGATATCTTGTTTTGACCGCCCTTCTGGCCACCCCCGCCCTTGCCGATGATCCCGTGATCGAGGCCGTCACTGCCAAACAGAGCGGTGAGACATGGCGATTCGATGTCACCGTCCTCCATCCCGAAACGGGTTGGGATGACTACGCCGATGGCTGGCGTGTGCTGGATATGGAGGGGAAAGAGCTAGGGATGCGCGTACTGCATCACCCGCATGAGAATGAACAACCGTTTACCCGATCCCTCAGCGGCGTGGCGATTCCCGAAGGCGTGACGCGGGTGCAGGTACAAGCCCGCACCAACACGGATGGCTGGGCCAAAGAGACCTTTGTGGTCGATCTGAACTGAGTTCAGAAGACCCCCATCGCCAACCCGGCGGCCATGGCCAAGCCCAATTCGCGGCAGTTGACCAACTGAGCGTCGGGGATGGTTTTCTCGGCCAGAATCGCCTCGGGCGTTTGCGCATGGGTGCAGATGATCAAAGGCGGCTGCACCACTTTCAACCGCCAGCCGGTGGCGATGCGGGCGGTTTGGCGGGCGGCGTTTTCGCCATCGGACCCGGCGCAAACCATCTGCGCATAGGGGCGGCCCTCAATGCGGCCCAGAACCGGGTAGTAGCTGCGATCGAAGAACTCTTTCATTAGACCCGAAACAGCGGCCAGATTCTCAGGCGCGCAGAAGATATAGCCGTCGGCTTGCAGTAAGTCTTCCGGTCCGGCCTGATCCGCGGTTTTCAGAACCACATCCGCCTCATCCCGCGCGGCCCGCGCCGCGGCTTCGGCCATTTGCCGGGCCCCACCGGTACGCGAATGGTAGACGATCAAAAGCTGCGCCATATTAGACCCGGTGATAAGGGCCGCCCGAGAGAATGGTCGCGGCCCGATAAAGTTGCTCGGCCAGCATCACACGGACCAACATGTGGGGCCAGACCATCGACCCGAATGAGATCGAAAAATCCGCCTCTGCCCGCAGATTAGGGTCTATTCCGTCCGCTCCGCCGATGATCAGCGCCAGATCCTGCCGCCCGGCATCGCGCCAGCCGCCCAGCTTTTTGGCAAAATCTGGCGAGGACATTGCTCGCCCCCGTTCGTCCAGCGTACAGATCACCGCGCCCTTGGGCAGCGCCTTGCGTAGCAACGCGGCCTCGGCCCCCATGCCTGCGTTTTTTTTGTCTTCAACCTCAATCACCCGCGCGGGACCAAGGCCCAGCGCGCGGCCGGTCCGGTCAAATCGGGTCAGGTAATCGTCAAGCAGGGTCTTTTCGGGTCCGGCGCGCAATCGCCCGACCGCAACTATGCTGATCCGCATATCTCTCTCGCCTCCGGCCTTTCAATCCAGGCCGGGATGGCGCCTCAGTTCGCCGAGGCGCTGCCGCCCGCAGGCAGCCACATCTTTTCCAGCTGGTAGAATTCGCGCACTTCGGGGCGGAAGATATGGACGATCACGTCGCCCGTATCGATCAACACCCAGTCGCCGGCATCCTTGCCTTCGACTTTCGAGGTGAAACCGAATTCCTGCTTGATGCGATCCGTCAGCTTTTCCGCCATGGCAGCCACCTGACGGGTCGACCGACCCGAGGCAATCACCATGTGATCCGCAACAGAAGACTTACCTTGCAGGTTGATCTGCACGACGTCTTCGGCCTTGTCATCGGAAAGTGAGGAAAGGATACGCTCAAGCAGCTTGTCGCTGATTGACTGAGAGTGGGCCATCACGCTGGCCCCGTCATCGGCGGGCAAACCCGCCTGGGTATGTAGAGACAGGACATAGTCCTCCTTTGCTGCACGCCATCAAATCCCGGCGCCGGGGTACTAATAAGGTAACAAGGGGAATGCAACATTTCAATGAAGCGCCGCGCAACGTGGGGTCACTCCAATGCGATCTGTTGCTACTCTGCGTCGGACAAAAGTCGCACTTCACGCTGCGGGAAAGGCAGAGTGATCCCCTCGGCTTTAAACGCATCCCACAGCGCCAGATAGACATTGCCGCGGATGTTCGTCAGCCCTTTGGTCGGGTCGCTGATCCAAAAGCGCAGGACATAGTCGACGCTGCTGTCCCCGAAACCGGTAATATGGCAGACTGGTTCATGTAGACCGCCGCTCAGAACCCGACCTACCGATTTTACTGATTTGATGGCCGTTGCACGTACCTGGTGCGGGTCGTCGTCGTAGCTGGTACCGAACTCAAGATCCAGCCGTACGAACTTGTCGGAATGCGACCAGTTCACGACCTGACTGGTGATCAGATCTTCGTTCGGGATCAGGTATTCCCGCCCATCCCGCGTCACGACCGAGACATAACGCGCGCCCAGAGCGTTGATCCACCCAAACGTATCGCCAAGCGAGATCACATCGCCCGGCTTGATCGAACGATCCATCAGGATGATGATCCCCGAGATCAGGTTAGATACCACCTTTTGCAGCCCAAACCCGATGCCCACACCGATGGCACCGGACAACAGTGCAATCCCGGTCAGGTCAAAGCCCAACGTTCGAATGGCTGCCAAGAAAACCGCCCCATACAGAACCACCTGAATGCCCTTGGCCAATAGAACCTGCATGGAAGGCGTAATGTCATCGTTGTTTTTCAAACCACGTTCGGCTGCGCGCGTCCCCACACGCGCCAACGTCAGCAAAACACCGATCAACAGCGTCGCCTTGATGATCCCCAGCACCGAGATATGCAGATCTCCGATAGAAATCGCGACTCCGTCCAAAAACTCGGCCACGTCATCAGTCAGATTCAGGGCGACAAGCGTTGCATAGACCCACATGGCCCATTTGAAGATCCGCCGCAGCGTCCGGTTGCGCACCAGTCGCGCCACCAGCGCTATGGCCAACCACGCCGTCGCCAAAGTCGCGATAACGCCAATGATATAGCTGCGGGACGGCCATGTGATCTGCTGCATGACCAGATACAGTGCCCAGGACAGCACTACGAAATAGACCAGCGTCAAGCGCTGCATCAGCTGTACTAAAACGCGCAAACGCCATTTGGGCCACCCCGTGCGCGCCCGCGCCCACGTGTCCCACCGGCCTTGCGTGAAAAGCTTAAGGCCAAATGCCAAAGCCCATAGCAATAGAATGATCACCAGCTGGTGCTGACGCCAGCCCGGCGTGACCACCAGTTCAAGAAGGTTTTCGAATTGCACGGAAAAGCCCGCGACCATGTTGTCATAGAGGTCCGACAGCGAGCTGGGGATCAGGTCTTGATTCATGCCCCCAGCTTGGACAGCACAGCCCCATGATGCAAGCCTGACGCAGTTTTGAACCTTGATTGACGGCAAGCCGCGATATATCTGGACGCCATGAGACTCACTGTAGCCCAAATTCAGAACCTGGAAGACCGCGCACGCCTGCGCGAACGGTTCTATGGGGCTGCCCGCACGGTTCTGGCCCGCCTATCGGCGGCCTAAGCCATTTCGCCAGCCATTTCTCATTACATACGGGAGAGGACCGATGTCCCCCAAAACACTCTATGACAAGATCTGGGATGCCCATGTCGCGCACGAAGCCGATGATGGCACCTGCCTGCTGTATATTGACCGCCACCTGGTTCACGAAGTGACCAGCCCGCAGGCCTTTGAAGGGCTGCGTATGGCGGGCCGCAAAGTGCGCGCGCCGGAAAAGACCATCGCGGTACCGGACCACAACGTCCCCACCACCGCCGACCGCGTGAACGGGATCGAGAACCCGGAATCGCGCATTCAGGTCGAAGCGCTGGATAAGAACGCCAAGGATTTCGGCATTCACTACTACCCGGTGCATGACGTGCGCCAGGGCATCGTCCACATCGTCGGCCCCGAACAGGGCTGGACCCTGCCCGGCATGACCGTGGTTTGCGGCGACAGCCACACCGCCACCCACGGCGCGTTTGGCGCGCTGGCCCACGGCATTGGGACTTCTGAGGTTGAGCACGTTCTGGCCACGCAGACCCTGATCCAGAAAAAATCCAAGAACATGAAGGTGGAAATCACCGGCAAATTGCAGCCGGGCGTGACCGCCAAGGATATCACTCTGGCCGTGATCGGTGAGACCGGTACCGCTGGCGGCACCGGCTATGTCATCGAATATTGCGGTGAAGCGATCCGCGATCTGTCGATGGAAGGCCGCATGACCGTCTGTAACATGGCCATCGAAGGCGGCGCCCGCGCGGGCCTGATCGCCCCCGACGAGACCACGTTCGAATATGTCAAAGGCCGCCCCCACGCCCCGAAAGGCGCGCAATGGGAAGCCGCGATGGACTGGTGGAAAACGCTCTATACCGACGAAGGTGCGCATTTCGACAAGGTCATCACCCTGCGCGGTGAAGATATCGCGCCCGTCGTCACCTGGGGCACCAGCCCCGAAGACGTGCTGCCGATCACCGCAACCGTGCCGAACCCCGAAGATTTCGAAGGTGGCAAGGTCGACGCGGCCCGCCGCTCGATCGAGTATATGGGTCTGGAAGCCGGTCAAAAGCTGAGCGATGTGGAAATCGACACCGTCTTTATCGGCTCCTGCACCAACGGTCGGATCGAGGATCTGCGCGCCGCGGCCGAAATCCTCAAGGGCAAAAAGGTCAAGGACGGCATGCGCGCCATGGTCGTGCCCGGCTCGGGCCTTGTGCGTTTGCAGGCCGAAGAAGAAGGTCTGGCAGATATCTTCAAAGAGGCCGGTTTCGAATGGCGTCTGGCGGGATGCTCCATGTGTCTGGCGATGAACCCTGACCAGTTGCAACCGGGCGAGCGCTGTGCTGCGACCTCGAACCGTAACTTCGAGGGGCGTCAGGGCCGCGGAGGTCGGACCCACCTGCTAAGCCCGGCAATGGCTGCCGCCGCGGCACTCACAGGACGGCTGACAGACGTCCGCGAATTGATGTAAGGTACCCTCATATCTAGATATTTGAGGGATTGAACAAATGAGTGACTGGATCAAATGGCTGCTGTTGGGGCTTCTGTCCATCGCGTTTGGCATCTTTGTGCTGGGCGCGCCTGCGGTGGCGTCTATTGCAGTAACGGTGGTAACCGGTGTGTTGCTGCTGATTTCGGGTGTGTTGCAGATTGTCGGCGGCTTTACGGTCGAAGGCACCGGTAACAAGATCCTTTCGCTTATCATGGGTGTGGTGATGGTGTTCCTTGGATGGTCCTTCTGGATGCATCCACTTGAGGGTACGCTGACATTGGCAACCGTCTGCCTGATCCTGTTTCTGGCTGGCGGTATCGCCCGGGTTATCCTGTCGTTCCAGATGCGTGGCACACAGTATTTCTGGGCAACGCTGATCTCGGGCGTGATGTCGATTGTTCTGGCTGTCCTGATCTGGCGTTTTGCTGCCACCGACCCTGCGGTACTGTTCCAGTTGCTGGGCATTCTGCTGGGGATCGAGATGCTGTTCAACGGGCTTGGTCTGGTCTTCATGGCGTTCTTCGTCAAGAACAACCCCGACGCCACCCTATCACCTGACGAAACCACAGAAGCGAAACAAGCTTAAAAGCAGGGTACGGGCGCGGCCCTCCCCTGCAGGAGTGTAGAGATGGAAAAGTTCGAAAAAGTCCACGGGGTGGCCGCCCCAATGCCGCTGATCAATATCGACACCGATATGATCATCCCCAAAGTGCACCTGAAAACGATCAAACGGTCCGGCCTTGGCGTCGTGCTGTTTGACGAGATGCGCTATCACGACGATGGCGGCGAGAACGAGGATTTCGTTCTCAACAAACCCGCCTATCGCCAGACCGAGATTCTGGTGGCCGGCGACAATTTCGGCTGCGGTTCCTCGCGCGAACACGCGCCCTGGGCGATCAAGGATTTCGGCATCAAGGTGGTGATCTCGACCAGCTTCGCCGACATCTTCTTTAACAACTGTTTCAAGAACGGCATCCTGCCCATCGTGGTTGAAGAAGAACACCATGCGATCCTGATGGATGACGCGCATAAGGGCGAGAATGCCCGCATGACCGTGCATCTGGAAGATCAGAAGATCACGACCTCGGACGGCGTCGAGATCGAATTTGACATTGACCCTCACCGCAAGCACTGCCTGCTGAACGGTTTGGACGATATTGGCCTGACCATGGAGAAAGATCACCACATCGACAAGTTCGAGGATCACGCAAGCCAGGCCCGCCCCTGGGTCTGATTCTTTCGATTCTGCAAACACTCAACTTATTGGGGTCGCGTCAGCGGCCCCTTTCGCATTCTTGGGGTCGAGACTAACGCGACCACAACATATTGCGGGCGTCTTAAATACCGCGTCGGATTTGCGACACGAATGATGCAAACCCGCACCAGTTTTGCCATCTTTTTGCCCAAAATGGCGTGTTTTCTGCACCTTGGCTTGAGCGAAGTGCCTTAGGGGGCCAGTGTTGGCGCTAAAGAGGCATCCGTCAAAATAATCAACGGCGGGCACAAGTTGGAAAGAAGTCGGCAAAGAATCGGCCTATCCAGTTTGAAAGGGTTCGGATAGTGATTGCGCGCACAACAGGGGCGGCAATTCGGGGGATATTGGTTGCACTGATGGTGCTGACCCCCGCGTTGTATCTGCCCGTATCGTCAACGAATGGGACCGAGATCGTCGTGTTTCTCGCCATTCTCGCGTTTTTCCTGACGTTTGCCGAATATAACTCGGCCTTTCCCAGCTTTATCGAATTCCGAGATGCGCCGCCTGTAAACCGCCTGAGGTTCGTCGGACTTGTATCGATGATCATGTTCCTGACGCTGATCTGCAAGAATGCCTACGCGCCGACCGCTCTGACCGAGGTATTCTACACGATAGGCGTTGGTGTCGCGAATGTCGTCGATTTCCCGTATTCGCCCGTTCGGCTGATCGTTCTTATGCTACCCGTTGACGCAAGCATTCCACTGACCGAACTGGTTCGCATTTCAGCCAGCGTTGCGTATGTGGCTGCGCTGGCCACGATCGGCAGCTTTGCATATGCGGTCAAACTGCGCGGGTGGCCTACAGGCAATGGCGCGTTCAATGTGTGGACCAACCTACCACTGTTCGACCCCACAAAAGGCGGAGACGTCGTCACCCGCCTGCAGCGAGACGGTCGTCTGAATATCTCGATCGGAGTGTTGCTGCCCTTCCTGATACCGGCGCTGATCAAACTGCTGACCGACTATGCGAATCCGATCTCGCTCAGCAACCCGCAGACGCTGATCTGGACCATGAGCGCCTGGGCCTTCCTGCCGGCCAGTATGATCATGCGCGGTATGGCCACCCTGCGCATTGCGAACCTGATCGTCGAAAAGCGCCGCGCATATTCAACAACCGAGTCCACACAGACCGCATGATCCGCGTCTTGCTTTTGCTGCTGCTGCCCTTTGCGGCGCAGGCAGAAACCATCCGTGTAGCCTCATTCAACACCGAACTCAGCCGTGACGGCCCGGGCCTGCTGCTGCGCGATATTCGGCGCGGCGATCCGCAGGTACAGGCCGTGGTCGCGGTTCTGACGCGGACCCGCCCTGATATCGTTGCGCTACAGGGTGTCGATTGGGACCTGAATGGCGAAGTGCTTGCTGCTCTGAAGTCCGAGCTGCGCTTGGCTGGGCTGGACTACCTGCACCACTTTTCCGCGCAACCAAACGCAGGTTTGGAAACCGATCTGGATCTGGATGGCGACGGTCGCACACATGGTCCAGGGGACGCTCAGGGTTGGGGTCGCTTTACTGGTCAGGCGGGCATGGTCGTTCTGTCCCGCTATCCCATTGTGCGTGAAGGCGTTCAGGATTTCGCGCCATTGCTGTGGCGCAATGCGCCCGATGCGCAGCTACCGGTCAAGGATGGTGCCCCCTTCCCATCCGACGCGGCGCACCGCGTTCAGCGCTTGTCTTCCGTCGGGCATTGGGTTGTTCCGATCGAAACGCCCTTTGGGCCATTGGACCTGCTAACCTTCCACGCGGCGCCACCGGTGTTCGACGGGCCTGAAGACCGCAATGGCCTGCGCAACAAAGATGAAATCCTGTTGTGGCTTGCCCTTTTAAACGATCGGATCGGCACACCGCCCCATGCGGCTTTCGTCATTGCCGGAGACGCAAATCTGGACCCGTCACGGGGCCAAGGGCGCAAAGAGGCCATTCGCATGCTGTTAGAAGACCAACGTCTGCAAGACCCCGAGCCTGCGGACCCAACCGGCAACACGGCCACGGTCAGTTGGAAATCAGTTGGGGAAATGCGGGTCGACTACGTTCTGCCTTCGACGCATTTGCGCGTGGTGGACGCGGGCATTCATTGGCCCGACACAGACACAGGCTTGCGAAAAGAGGCGCAAGCAGCCAGTCGCCACCGTTTGGTATGGGTCGATCTGGCCCAGCCATAGAGGCTCAAAAAGCGGCATCAGCAGGAATACAAACCCTGCACAGGGTATCAGCCCGGACCAGCAGATATCCGGGCTGTGTCACAGAATTCAATCAGAGCGGGCCGGTATAGGTGCCACGCGGCGGATAATCATTGCCTAACGTGAATTTCAGGCCGCCGACGATATCAGAAATGGCCGGGCGGCCAAACGGCGTTGTCTGCTGCCACGCATAGTACAACGTCCTGTCTGTCCCGATATAGAAATGGCCGGGTTCGGCGAACATCGCGGGCTCGGTACTGCCCTCGCGCGCGGTTGAGATTTGCAGCCCCCAATCCTCACGCGCAGCGGCCAAAGGCAGGCTGTGACCCACACGCAGACGCGACACCCCCGCTTTTTCGGCAGTTTCCGCAGCCCGTTCAGCAGTATCCGTGGTCACCATGATCACCTCGACGCCCAGAGCGGCAAAATCGTCCAGCGCGGCCTCAACCTCGGTCATTTGCTTGATGCAGATGGGGCAATGCAGCCCGCGATATTGAATCACCAGCGTGCCGTTTTCACCCTTATCGGCATCCAGATCGAAACTTCCGTGGCTGACGGTATCGATTTTCAGGCCTGGAACAGGATTTCCCGGTGTTAACATGTGTTTTCCTCGTGATTTGGCTGGATCGTCTCATTGACCCGCTCGGGTCCAGACGCTAGGCCCTGTGCGACGAAACGCAAGGAGATCCTTCATGTCCAACCCTTCGCTCCTCATCCTGCCCGGAGACGGAATTGGCCCGGAAGTTATGGCCGAAGTGCGCAGAATCATCGGATGGTTCGGCGACAAGCGCGGCCTTCACTTTGACGTGAGCGAGGATCTGGTCGGCGGTGCCGCCTATGACGCGCATGGCAAGCCCCTTTCGGATGAAACCATGGCCAAGGCACAAGAGGTGGACGCGGTTCTGCTGGGCGCCGTGGGCGGCCCGAAATACGATGATCTGGATTTCAGCGTAAAACCTGAACGCGGCCTGCTGCGCCTGCGCAAGGAAATGGACCTGTTTTCGAACCTGCGCCCGGCCCAGTGCTTTGACGCGCTGGCGGATTTCTCGTCGCTGAAGAAAGATATCGTGGCCGGTCTGGACATCATGATCGTGCGCGAGCTGACCTCGGGCGTCTATTTCGGCGAACCGCGCGGCATCTTCAACGAAGGCAACGAACGCGTGGGCATCAACACCCAGCGTTACACCGAGTCCGAAATCGAACGCGCCGCGCGCTCGGCCTTTGAACTGGCGATGCGCCGGAACAAAAAGCTGTGCTCGATGGAAAAAGCCAACGTGATGGAATCGGGCATCCTGTGGCGCGAGGTCGTAGACCGTGTGGCTGCGGACTACCCCGAAGTCGAGCTGACACACATGTATGCTGACAACGGCGCTATGCAGCTGGTGCGCGCGCCCAAGCAGTTTGACGTGATCGTCACCGATAACCTGTTCGGCGATATCCTGTCGGATTGTGCAGCGATGCTGACTGGTTCACTTGGGATGTTGCCATCCGCTTCGCTGGGTGCACCGATGGCCAATGGCCGCCCAAAGGCAATGTACGAACCCGTCCACGGCTCGGCTCCCGATATCGCGGGTCAAGGCAAGGCCAACCCGATTGCCTGTATCCTCAGCTTTGCCATGGCGCTGCGCTATAGCTTTGATCAGGGGGATGAGGCGGATCGCCTGGAAGCCGCAATTGAAAAAGTGTTGGCCGATGGTGTCCGCACTGCCGACCTGTTGGCCGAAGAGGGCGTACAGCCTGTGTCGACCACCGAGATGGGTGACGCGATTCTGGCGGCGCTGGACGAAAGCGTCTAATCCCCTCGGCCCACGGCAAATAAAGGCGGTGCCCGGTGCGCCGCCTTTTTCTTTGGCCGGTCAATTCCCGAAAATGTTGTTCAGCAGGTTATTGATGGCCCGATCCAAACCGGTTTGCTTTTTACGACGCTGTTGCTGTGGCTGAGCGGTCCTGACGGGCGGGTCCGGTGCCAACATCGGCAGCGGTGTGGGCGTCATCCCCTCGGTCACGCGGACCATTGTCTCTTTCCAGATCTCGGCGGGCAGACCACCTCCGGTAACGCCGGACAGGGGTGTGTTGTCATCATACCCCATCCATACACCAGCCACATAATCCGCCGTGAAGCCGATAAACCACGCATCCCGAGCGGCCTGCGTTGTACCTGTCTTGCCTGCCACCTGCCAGCCCGGCAGTTTCGCGCGCCCGCCGGTCCCTTCGGACACCACACGCTCCATCATCCAGGTCAGCTGCTTGGCCGCCTTATCGTTGATCACACGCTCGCCGATACCAGTTGTCGTCACCATGACGGGCGTCTCATCGCCCAACAGCTTCAGTTCAGTCAGGCCATAAGGCTCGACCGACGAACCGCCGTTCAGGATACCCGCATAAGCGCCCGTCATCTCGATCAGCGTGCTCTCGGACGCGCCCAGCGCCAGAGCTGGCCCCTCGGCCAGGTCGTTTGCGATGCCAAACCCGCTGGCAACAGTGCGTACGTTTTCAAGCCCCGATATTTCGGCCACCTTCACCGCCGGGATATTCAGCGAGTTCATCAGCGCGTCTGCCAATGTCACCCGGCCATAGAACTTGTTGGTATAGTTCTTGGGGCACCATGGTCCCGAACCGGGAATATCGATGCAGTAGGGTTCGTCCATCACCGTATCCAGCGGCGAATAGCCCAGTTCCAGCGCCGTGGCATAGACGAACGGCTTGAACGATGACCCGGTCTGTCGCAGCGCTTGCGTGGCACGGTTGAACGCGCCTGATACGCGGGTCTTACGCCCGCCGACCATCGCGCGCACCGCCCCGTCAGCGGACATCACGACAATCGCCGCCTGCGCCTTGGATCCTTCACGCACCTTTTCCTGAAAGATATATTGCAACGCTTCTTCCGCCGACTTCTGCAGCCGCTGATCCAGAGTTGTGCGGATCACCACATCCTCAGTGGTGTTGCGGGTAAAGAACTCGGGTCCGCTGGCCATGACCCAATCGGCGAAATACCCGCCTGCGCGCGCAGCCGCGGCCTCGGACAGTTGTGCGGGCCGTGCGCGCGCCTCGCTGGCCTGCGCGGTGGACAGGTATCCCTGATCCTCCATCAAACCAACAACAAGCCGCGCCCGGTCCTGCGATCGTTGAAGGTTGTTGGTCGGCGCATAGCGGGTGGGGGCGACCAGCAAGCCCGCCAGCATCGCCGCCTCGGACGGTGAAACCTCGGCCGCTGAAATACCGAAATAACGCTGGCTGGCGGCTTCGAATCCGCGGGCTCCGGCGCCAAGGAAAGCACGGTTGAGGTAGATCGTCAGAATCTCGTCCTTGGAGTATTTCACCTCCATCGCCATCGCATAGACGGCCTCTTTCGCCTTGCGCCAAAGCGAGCCCTGTCGGCAATCGGACTCGTATGCGGCCTCTGACTCCCACTCGGCCGGATCATAGGGCACACCCAGACACAGCAACTTGGCCGTCTGCTGCGTGATGGTCGAGCCACCATGGCCCGACAGCGGCCCCCGTCCCTCGCTAAGGTTTATACGCACGGCACTTGCCACACCACGGGGGCTGACACCAAAATGACGGTAGAACCGTTTATCCTCGGTTGCGATGACCGCGTGTTTCAGATGCGGTGAAACGGTATCTGCTGTGATCACGCCGCCGAATTGGTCGCCGCGCCATGCAAAGACCTTACCTTCGCGGTCCAGCATCGTCACGGAACCCCGCGCGCGTCCGTCCAACAGCGAATCAACATCAGGCAGTGAGGTGTAGACAACACCGATCGCCAACGCGAGCAACAGCGCGCACACGGCCCCCACGCGCCAGGTCACACCCCAGACCATACGCCAGAGCCAACGGAACATGCGGCGGAAAATCCCGCCCCCTTTGCCACCTGATTTCTTACGTGTTTTCTTACGGGTGGACTTTCGGGTGGTTGTCTTGCGTGCGACAGCCTTCTTGCCCGCAGGTTTCGCGGTGCGCTTGGTCGCCTTGGGTTTACGACCCTTGGACGGGTATCTTTTGTCCGCAACCAAAGGGGATTTGCGACGCCTGGAATCTGTCATTTCCGAACTCTGCCCGGTTATCGTTTTGAGCCACCATACCTTGCCCGACCAATGAAGTTGAGGTCTGAATTTCAGGTAAATCGCTTCCTTATTTTGCACATTTATTAGGCATTGTCTTCATTTTGTGCAAAAATTGTGCACCTCGCCGCAAATTTCCCCAGCGTCTGGCTGCTATCGGCGTTTCTAAACGCGGCCAGTCAGGCTTTTTTGCTGCGAGTGCAAACAAGCCGGACAGACCGGGTAGCAGAGGGGATCAACGTGAAACTGATCATTGCGACAATCAAGCCGTTCAAGCTGGAGGAGGTGCGCGAAGCACTGACCGAGGCCGGCGTGCGCGGCATGATGGTGACCGAAATCAAGGGCTTCGGCTCGCAGTCCGGTCACACCGAGATTTACCGTGGCGCCGAATACGCCGTGAACTTCGTACCCAAGATCAAGCTGGAAATCGTGGTGCCCGCCACGATGGCCGACCAGATCGTCGAAACCATCACCAAAACCGCCAAGACCGGCAAGATCGGCGACGGCAAGATTTTCGTCCTTGATGTCGAGCAGGCCCTGCGCGTGCGGACCGGGGAAACGAACGAAGAGGCGCTGTAAGGCGCCCCCATCCGTAAAAGGACAGATATCAGATGAAACTAAACCGAATTCTCACCACAGCCGCTGTGCTGGTCGCCTTTCCTGCGGCTGCCTTCGCTAATGACCCGCCTTCGTCGATGGAGGACGTGGGCTATATCTTCACCACTCTGCTGTTCCTGATGGCCGGTTTCCTGGTCTTCTTCATGGCGGCCGGATTTGCCATGTTGGAAGGTGGCCTTGTGCGTTCCAAGAACGTGGCGATGCAGATGATCAAGAACATCGCGCTGTTTTCGATTGCGGCGATCATGTATTGGCTGGTTGGCTTCAACACGATGTATCCCGGCGACTTTAACGGCTTCTTCGCCCTTGGTGGTCAGACCGTTCTTGATCCGGTTGGCATTGCGTCTGCGGATGCGGCGCTGGATTATGCGTCGATTGGGTCGGACTTCTTCTTCCAGCTGGTCTTCGTTGCCGCAACGGCCTCGATCGTGTCAGGTGCAGTGGCCGAGCGTATCAAGCTGTGGCCCTTCCTGATCTTCGTCGTTGTGCTGACGGGCATCATGTACCCGATCTCTGGTTCGTGGCAGTGGGGCGGCGGCTGGCTGTCTGAAGCTGGCTTCTCGGACTTCGCTGGTTCGACCGTTGTGCACTCGGTCGGTGGCTGGGCTGCTCTGGCAGGCGTG
Source organism: Ruegeria sp. R8_1 (assembly GCF_017743815.1). Classification (NCBI taxonomy): domain Bacteria; kingdom Pseudomonadati; phylum Pseudomonadota; class Alphaproteobacteria; order Rhodobacterales; family Roseobacteraceae; genus Ruegeria; species Ruegeria sp. R8_1. Next base: position 542,619 of record NZ_JAGHRL010000003.1, read on the forward strand.
ATCGTACTGGGCCCGCGTATCGGCAAGTACAAAGACGGCCGCGTTCACCCGATGCCCGGTTCGAACCTGGCGTTGGCAACCCTGGGTACGTTCATCCTGTGGCTGGGTTGGTTCGGCTTCAACGGCGGCTCGCAGCTGGCGATGGGCACCGTGGGTGACGTTTCCGACGTGTCGCGCATCTTTGCCAACACCAACATGGCCGCTGCATCCGGTGCCGTAGCCGCGCTGATCCTGACGCAACTGCTGTACAAAAAGCCTGACTTGACCATGGTGCTGAACGGCGCGCTGGCCGGTCTGGTGTCGATCACCGCTGAACCTCTGGCCCCGACCCTGTTCGGTGCGCTGTGGATCGGTGCTGTGGGCGGTGTCATCGTGGTCTTCGCGGTTCCGATGCTGGACAAGTTCAAGCTGGACGACGTTGTCGGTGCGATCCCGGTTCACCTGTTCGCCGGTATCTGGGGCACCATCGCCGTGGTCTTCTATGGTGAGGCCTCGTTGGGCACTCAGCTGCTGGGTATCGCGGCCTACGGTGTGTTCACCTTTGTCGGCGCGCTGATCCTGTGGGTCATCCTAAAGACCACCCTTGGCATCCGTGTCAGTGAAGAAGACGAGATCAACGGTCTCGACATGGCCGAGCTGGGCATGGAAGCCTACCCGGAATTCTCGAAGGGTTAATATCCCCGAGATACCCAAACCAAAGCCGGGCGTTCGCGTCCGGCTTTTTTTGGATCATACAGGCATGAAAAAAGCCGCGCCCTAGGGCGCGGCTTTGATGTGTTAACCAGATAGGCTTAAACGCCGACGTCGACAATCGCCTTGGCCAGAATCGGAACCGTGTTGGCGTTCAGACCAGCGATATTCAAACGGCTGTCTCCCACCATATAGATCCCGTGATCGTTGCGCAGTTGCTCGACCAATTCAGGTGCTGCACCCAGACGCGAGAACATGCCGCGGTGCTGGGCGATAAAACCAAAGCGGTCTGACCCGCTCAGGCGCTGCAATTCGTCGGCCAGTTGCTGACGCAGGCCCAGCATGGACAGGCGGACCTCTTCCAGCTCGGCCGCCCAGTCGGCGCGCAGGGCGTCGTCATTCAGGATTGTGGTCACAACCCGCGCGCCGTGGTCGGGCGGGAAGGAATAGTTCTGACGGTTCAGGAAGGCCAGCGTCGACTGGTTCAGCGCCGTCTGCGCCGCATCATCACTGATCGCCATCAGCAAGCCAGTCCGTTCGCGATAAACGCCGAAATTCTTGGAGCACGACGCCGCGATCAGGCAACGCTTGACGGATGAGGCTACCAGACGGGTTGCCTGCGCGTCTTCCTCAAGCCCGTCACCAAAGCCCTGATAGGCAATGTCGACCATCGCCACGAGGCCCAGCTCGTTGATAACGTTCACCACCTCTTGCCACTGGACCATGTTCAGGTTGGCCCCGGTCGGGTTGTGGCAGCAGCCATGCAGCAGCACGACGTCGCCTGCTTTGGCGGTCTTCAGATCGGCGATCATACCGTCGAAATCAACGCCACGGGTCTCACCGTCGAAGTACCGATAGGGTACGGTTTCGATGCCCAGATAGTTCAGGATCGACAGATGGTTCGGCCATGTGGGGTTCGACACAAAAACGCGGGCCTCAGGGTTGGCCATGCGGATCATCTCGAAGGCTTGCCGACAGGCCCCGGTACCGCCGGGGGTCGCAACGGCGGCGATATTGCCGCGCTGCACGGCGTCGCCAAGGATCAGGCCGATCATCGCATCGGCATAGGCCGGATCACCAGCCAGACCGGTATAGGCTTTGCTCTCCTGCTCTTCCAGAATGCGCTTTTCGGCAGCTTTGACGGCACGCATCACCGGGGTCACGCCTTCGGCATTCTTGTAGACGCCCACACCCAGGTCGATCTTTTGATCGCGCGGGTCGTCGCGATACATCTGCATCAGCGCCAGGATTTTATCGGCGGGCTGCGGTTTGAGGTTCTCGAACATCAGTTCTCTCCGGTTGCGACGGGCAGGGTCGGGAAGGCACCCCATTCAGCCCAGGATCCGTCATAAAGCGAATGGTCTTTCTTGCCCAAGCGTTCCAGCGCCAGGCTGAGGATCGCGGCGGTCACGCCCGACCCGCAAGTGGTGATCGCGGGTTTTGTCAGGTCAACGCCAGCAGCTTCGAACATGGTGCGGCACTCCTCGGGCGATTTCATCGTGCCGTTTTTGTTCAGCAATTCGCCAAAAGGCACGTTGCGCGACCCCGGAATATGGCCCGAGCGCAACCCCTCGCGCGGTTCGGGCGCAGTGCCTGCAAAGCGCGCAGCCGCGCGGGCGTCGATGATTTCGTGGTCATTCAGCTTGGCAGCGGCCGAGACCTGCGTCACGTCCCGCACCAGATGGTTCTGCACGCGCACAGTCATGTGGCGGTCACGGATCACGGGGGGCAGGTCTTCGATCTCGCGGCCCTCGGCCTGCCATTTGGGAAAGCCACCGTCCAGCACGGCCACGTTCTCCTGCCCCATCAGGCGGAACAGCCACCAGACCCGCGCCGCGGACATCAGCCCGGCGCCGTCATAGACCACAACCTGATGGCCGTCGCCCACACCCATGGCCCGCATCCGCGACATGAACTTTTCAACCGGGGGCGCCATATGCGGCAGGTCCGAGCGGCGGTCGGAAATCTCATCAATATCAAAGAACCGCGCACCGGGGATGTGGGCCGCGTCATATTCGGCCTTGGCATCGCGGTTCTGCGCAGGCAGATACCACGACCCATCCAGAACCCGCAGGTCCGGGTCTTTCATATGGGCCGCAAGCCAGTCGGTAGAAACGAGGGTTTTCGGATCGTCCTGCATCAAAGCCTCCCCTAAGCGAGCTTGGGTTTTCCCTATACGCGCAGGGGTGCAGGTTCAAGACTGGATGGGGGCAGCGGGCTGCTTAACCGGCCTGACCATAGTGGTGCATGTTCAGAAAGGCGGCACCCTGCGGCCCAGCGCGATAGCCATGCGGCAAATCGGCGGCAAAGCGCAGCCCTTGCCCGGATTGCAAAGGCACCCATTCGCCATCGCGCAGAATCTCTAGCGATCCGTTCAGCACGAACACCTCTTCGGTTACGCCTGCGGCGTGGGCGGCGGATTCGTGGCTCTGGTTTGGGGCCAGGTCGACATGGAAGGTTTCGGCCCCCAGCGCGGGATCATAGGGAAAGACGATCTTGACCTCGATGCTGCCGGGGAAAGTCACGGTTCGAAACAGGCTTTCATCCGTTGGGTCACGCAAAACCGACGATCCTATCAGCGCGCTGAGCGGCAACTGAAACCCTTTGGCGATCTTCCACAGGGTCGCGATGGTCGGGCTGGATTCGCCGCGCTCGATCTGGCCCAGCATGGCTTTGCTGACGCCCGTCATCTCGGCCACCTTGGACAGGCTCAGCCCCGAGGCCGCGCGCACATCCCGTAATTTCAGCGTAATGTCGTCCGGTGCCATATCGCTCGTCTTTCGAATCCTCTTGTGCGTTATAGCGCACATGTGATACGTGCGCTATAACGTACGAACCCCAAGACATGCAACCCGAGGCAATAGGGAAACAGCGTCATGCCACTCTACCGATCCAGAACCTCTACTCATGGCCGTAACATGGCCGGCGCCCGCGGCCTGTGGCGCGCAACCGGCATGGGGGATGACGATTTCGGCAAACCGATCATCGCCATCGTCAATTCGTTTACGCAATTCGTGCCCGGTCACGTCCACCTGAAAGACCTTGGCCAGATGGTCGCGCGCGAGGTTGAAAAGGCCGGAGGTGTCGCCAAGGAATTCAACACGATCGCCGTGGATGACGGCATCGCCATGGGCCATGACGGGATGCTGTATTCGCTGCCCTCGCGCGAGGTGATCGCCGATTCCGTCGAATATATGGTCAACGCACACTGCGCCGATGCGATGGTCTGTATCTCGAACTGTGACAAGATCACGCCGGGTATGCTGATGGCCGCCATGCGCCTGAACATCCCTGCGATCTTTGTCTCGGGCGGGCCGATGGAGGCGGGCAAGATCGACATCGCCGATCTGGACGCCAAGAAAATCGACCTTGTGGATGCCATGGTTGCTGCCGCCGATGACAAGTTCACCGATGAACAGGTTCAGCATATCGAGGAAAACGCCTGCCCCACCTGCGGGTCATGCTCGGGCATGTTCACCGCGAACTCGATGAACTGTCTGGCCGAGGCGCTGGGTCTGGCGCTGCCGGGCAACGGGTCCACGCTGGCCACCCATTCGGACCGCAAAGAGCTGTTTCTTGAGGCCGGTCGCCGCATCGTCGAGATCACCAAACGGCACTACGACTTGGACGAAAAAGGCTTCCTGCCCCGCGAAATCGCCACGTTTGATGCGTTCGAAAACGCCATGTCGCTGGACATCGCCATGGGTGGCTCGACCAACACCGTGCTGCACCTGCTGGCCATCGCGCATGAGGGCGGCGTGGATTTCGACATGTCCGACATGGACCGTCTCAGCCGGAAAGTGCCGTGCCTGTGTAAGGTCGCGCCCAACACCGAGAATGTGCATATGGAGGACGTTCACCGCGCCGGTGGCATCTTCTCGATCCTCGGCGAACTCAGCCGCGCCGGTCTGCTGCACGAGGGGTGCAGCACCGTGCATTCCGGCACCATGGGCGAAGCGATTGCCAACTGGGACATCAAGGTCGCCAACAACCCCAAGGCGCAGGATCTGTTCAAGGCCGCGCCGGGTGGCGTGCGCACCACGCAGGCGTTCAGCCAGTCGAACCGCTACAAAGAGCTGGACACCGACCGCGAAGGCGGCGTGATCCGCTCCAAGGAGCACGCATTCAGTCAGGATGGCGGTCTGGCCGTTCTGTTCGGCAATATCGCGCGCGACGGCTGCATCGTGAAAACCGCCGGTGTGGACCCGGCCAGCCTGACCTTCACCGGCTCGGCCTATGTTTGCGAAAGCCAGGATCAGGCGGTGAACGACATCCTGACCGGCAAGGTGAAAGAGGGCGACGTGGTCGTCATCCGCTATGAGGGCCCGCGCGGTGGGCCGGGGATGCAGGAAATGCTCTACCCGACCTCGTATCTGAAATCCAAAGGTCTGGGCAAAGCCTGCGCCTTGCTGACCGACGGTCGGTTCTCGGGCGGCACCTCGGGCCTGTCGATTGGCCACGTCTCGCCTGAGGCGGCCGAGGGTGGTGTCATCGGCTTGGTACGTCAGGGCGACAAGATCGAGATCGACATCCCCAAACGCTCGATCCATCTGGCGGTCTCGGACGAAGAACTGGCGACCCGCCGCGCCGAGCAAGACGAGAAAGGCTGGGAACCCGCCGCACCGCGCAAACGCAAAGTGTCCACAGCGTTGAAGGCCTATGCCAAGCTGACTACAAGTGCGGCCAAAGGAGCCGTGCGTCAGGTTTGAGTCAGTAATCGCTCAAAAAACGGCCCGCCTATCCGGTGGGCCGTTTTCGTTCTGTTGTGCTGGCAAAGCGTACACTACGTCGGACATCATCAACGGAAGCTTTATTACTCCCGGCTCAAATCGCCAATTTACTAAGGTATGCGGCGCCCGAACTATTTTTATTAGTCAAACTTCACAATTGATATATCGCAATTTGTAAATTTTCCTTTTATTTCAATTCGGTCCGGCACATACAGCTTTATAAGAGAACCGTTTTCGCATATGTATGCGTCGCCAAAGTCTATTGACTTTGTCAAAACCAATTGCGGACTGCTTTCCCACCATGCGCGTGTTGTGCACCATTGTCGCACCGAAAGGTTAGTTACCCCGACAGCCCAATACTCAGCTTCCTCCCGCAAGCACATAATCTCAAGGATATCGTCACCAGCAATTGTCGCTGCACCGGAATCCAACAACCAATCTTGAATGCCTGAAGAGGATAAACTGCTGGGGACAGTGATAATTTCGCCTGAAGTTCTTTCGTTTTGAGGCAAGCGAACATAACGTAAAACCGCCTCGCCTGCCTTTCGGGTGCGCCACGACTTCAAAGAAGAATTGATCGAGACAATTCCAATATCCGTATCAGGTTCAATCAATACTCTATGGATTATCTCTTGGTCAGCGTAAGCTTTGACGGCTGCTTCCAATTCAAAGTGGTTGGCAGGTAGCCAGTCATACCTAAAAAGAGCTTTTGCTAGACCCGATGCGGTTTCGTCAACAGGAATACACTCACGTGACGGTCGGTTGTTTTCTCCGTAACCGATACTGTAAACTAATGTATGGTCAGGTACGTTGACTACGGCAGAAGGAACTGGCCCAACGGTATATACAGTTTCAACTTGTGCGCCGGGTTCAACCGACAAATTCCAAATAATCTCTTGGGTGGTATATAGAATAAGGTGAATTGGCTCTTGGTCTTTTTTGATCTCAACAGTTAGTTCGTCGCCCGGTTCACGACGGCCAAGAAATCCGACGGCGTGTATTTTCCCAGACCGAAGTAAAGCCCGTTCCGGAACGCAGCTACCTGTGTCCACGAATGTGCGGTCGACGGCCTGTTTGAATTCAAACCGCTGCGCGCGCAAGTCTCCCGCCGCAGCTTCAATCGATCCCAAAATACACAGCATTAATGCAATCAAAGCTGGTTTCAATATAGGTCCTTTCAAATCTTATTAATGCGCCTACTGCCCCTCAATCCCCCAGTTTGGCGTGGACCTCGTCCAGATCAATCTCGCCGATTGGCATCTTGTTGGCCGGGTTCTCGAAATCGTATTTGAACAGCTCGAAATCCTGTTTGTAGATTTCGTAGACCAGATGCATCGAAAGATCGTCGAAGTAGTCCTCGACCGGGTGCGCCCGCTTGGGGCCATGCCCTTCGGATTCGTTGAAGCGCGGGATCTGGGACAGGTCCACACCGTGCGGCGTGTCCAGGTGGTTCAGAACATCCTGCATTCCGTCATTGAACGCTTCGGTCCAGAAAATCCGATCATACCGCCCGCCGTTGACGATAAAGGTCGAGACATGACCTGACATGGCCGACCAGTGAATATCGGGGTCCATCGGCCTGCGCCAACGGATCGTATCACGCGCAAACAGCAGAAACCTACGGAAGCTGGCGATCTGGTCGAACTCACCCTTGCCATCATCGCCGCCAACTTCGATCCCGTAATTATAGATCAGCGTCGGCACCAGGTTCCCGCGATACCGTTTTCCGTTGCGCTGAATCCCGCAGATCTTGTCGAAAAACGAACTGAGAATCCGTGTGTACGGATTGCGCACGCAGGTGAACGCGTAAGATGCATGAGACTGGACATTATCCGAGATCGGCCCCTGGCTGCCGTCAAAAGCCCATTTGTGCATCCCATCCTTGGCGTCATGGATGTCACCGTCAAAAAACTGGCCGTGATCCGAATAATACATGATCTGCCCAATGGTCGAGCAGGCGCATTTCGGTACCACACGGTACACCATGCTTTCACTCTCGGTCATCCATGTTCCGGGAAAACCCATCTGCAAGCCTCCTATGCGGTTTGCCGCACTCGCATTTCATAGCAAAAAACCAAAAATATTCTGTTTATTCAATCGTTCATCCTCAGTATCACGGGTGGCACCGGGCGAAAATGGGAAACAATGAACCAACATGGCGCGCATTGCCTATATCCTTCTGTGTCATAAAGATCCGGACGCAATCATATCGCAGGCCGAACAGCTGACTGCGGCCGGTGACTGTATGTCTATACACTTTGATGCCCGCGCCGATGCGGTGGCGTTTCAACGCATACAGGATGCGTTGAAAGACAATCCGAATGTGACCTTTGCCGCCAAGCGGATCAAGTGCGGTTGGGGGGAGTGGTCCCTGGTTCAGGCGACACTGTACGCGTTGCAGGCTGCGGTGCATGCGTTTCCCCGGGCCACGCATTTCTACATGCTGTCCGGCGATTGCATGGCCATCAAGACAGCGGAATACACGCATCGTTTTCTGGCCGAGCGCGACATGGATATCGTGGAAAGCCACGATTTCTTCGAAAGCAATTGGATCAAAACCGGGATGAAGGAAGACCGGCTGATCTATCGCCATTTCTTCAACGAACGCACCCAAAGCTGGCCCTTCTACACTTCATATGAATTGCAGAAACGCTTTGGCCTGACCCGCGAGGTTCCAGCGGATATTCAGGTGATGATCGGCAGCCAATGGTGGTGCCTGCGCCGCCGCACGATCGAGATGATCCTGGAGTTCCTACGCCAGAGGCCGGACGTGAAACGGTTTTTCTCAACCACCTGGATTCCGGACGAGACGTTTTTTCAAACGCTTGTGCGCCATCTTGTGCCAAAAGAAGAGATCGACAACCGCACCCCTACCTTCCTGATGTTCTCGGACTATGGGATGCCGGTCACGTTTTACAACGATCACTATGACATGTTGTTGGGTCAGGATTACCTGTTCGCCCGCAAAATCAGCCCCGAGGCTCACGAGCTGAAAGAACGTTTGGGCCGACTTTATGCAACCAAGGGCGTTGATTTCCCGATCTCGAACGAAGGGCGCAACCTCTATAGCTTTCTGACAGGGCGTGGCCGTGTTGGGCGCCGACATGGGCAACGCTTCTGGGAAGCCAGCAATACTCTGGGGTCCGAGCGCGAACTGTTCGTGGTCGTGTGCAAAAAGTGGCATGTCGCCAAGCGCCTTGTCGACCAAATCGCCTCGGAAACGGATATTCCTTGCGTCGAATACCTGTTCAACGAAGACGATACCCTATTACCCGATTTGGGCGGTATAGAAACAACAGTGTTGAAACGGTCGCGCCACCGGCGTGCCGTCGTGCGGATGCTGTATGAAAGCTTTGAAAGTGATGCTCTGGTTTTGTGCGTCGATCCGGCCAACCTGGACATCATCAATGATTTCTGCGCCGATCAAGCCAAAACCCACGTGTTAGAGATAGACTGTCAGTATTCTGACGACTACCTGATCGGTCATGCCCGACGTGTCGGATTGGCCGGGGCGGACAGCCCCGCGGACACTGTTGCGCCATTAGTGCCGACGCTGCGCAATGCGTTAGCCTATGAATCCGAACTGATCAGAAACGCCGCACTTGATGAATACACACGCTTGCGCGAGACAAATTCGCGGGCCGAGAACGAGGCTGCGGTTGCCCGGTTTCTGCGTGTATCGAAAGAAAAGGCACAAGCGATCATGCAGCTGGATTACCTTTTCGCGGATTGATCCGGCGGCGCTGTTGTGCGCCGCCGGGCTGCTTGTTCAGATGTCGAACTTCACGCCCTGTGCCAGAGGCAATTCAGCCGAGTAATTCACCGTATTGGTCTGCCGTCGCATATAGGCTTTCCACGCGTCCGATCCGCTTTCGCGCCCACCGCCGGTCTCTTTCTCGCCGCCGAAGGCTCCGCCGATCTCGGCCCCAGACGGCCCGATATTGACGTTCGCGATGCCGCAATCCGATCCGGCTGCGGTCAGGAACTGTTCAGCCTCGCGCATGTTCAGGGTGAATACGCAGGACGACAGACCTTGTGGCACGTCGTTTTGAATCTCGATGGCGTCATCGAAATCGTCGTAACCCATCACATAGAGGATCGGCGCAAAGGTCTCGGTCTTTACCGTGGCCGTCTGGCCGGGCATCTCGACAATGGCGGGCTGCATATAGACGCCATCCGGCACGCCCTCGGTCACGCGCTGGCCGCCGAACACTGCGCCACCTTCGGCCTCGGCGGCTTTCAGCGCGGCCGTCATGGCCGCGCCCGAGGCCTCATCGACCAGCGGGCCTATCAGCGTGCCCTCAGTTAGCGGGTTGCCGATGGGCAGACCGGCATAGGCTTTTTTCAGCCGGCCCACCAGTTCCTCGCGGATTGAGTTATGTACGATCAGGCGGCGCAGCGTGGTGCAACGTTGACCCGCAGTGCCCACGGCAGAAAACACTATCGCCCGCACTGCCATTTCCAGATCGGCCGAGGGGCCGACGATCATCGCGTTATTGCCACCCAGTTCCAGAATGCACTTGCCAAAGCGGGATGCCACCACAGGGGCAACCGCGCGACCCATCCGGGTCGAGCCGGTGGCCGAGATCACCGGCACATTCTCGCTGGCCACCAGCGCCTCGCCCAGAGCGGCGCCACCGATCAGGGTTTGCAGCAGATGGTCGGGCGCATCGCCAAACCGGGCCAGTGCGCGTTCAAAGATCTTCTGGCAGGCCATCGCGGTCAGAGGCGTCTTTTCGGACGGTTTCCAGATCACCGTGTCGCCGCAAACCAGCGCAATCGCGGCATTCCACGACCAGACCGCAACCGGGAAGTTGAAGGCCGAGATGACGCCGACCGGCCCCGCCGGGTGCCACGTCTCCATCATCCGGTGGCCGGGGCGCTCGGACGCAATGGTGAGACCGTATAACTGCCGCGACAGGCCGACGGCAAAGTCGCAGATGTCGATCATCTCTTGCACTTCGCCCAGTCCTTCGGACGTGATCTTGCCGGCCTCCCAACTGACCAGCGCGCCCAGGTCGTCCTTGGCGGCGCGCAGTTCCTCGCCCAGCAGACGGATCAATTCGCCCCGGCGCGGGGCGGGTACGGTGCGCCACGCCTTGAACGCCGTTTTGGCATTGGCAAAGACGGTGCCCATGTCGCCCGCCGGGGTTTCATGCACCTCGGCCAGCAGGCTGCCGTCGATGGGCGAATGCACGGCTAGCGAGCCGCCGGTCAGTTCTGCGACCGTCAGGTCCAGATTGGCGAGGGTGGTTTGCGCAGTCATCACGATGTCTTTCATATCTCAGGCCGCCTTGTTCTGTTGGGTTGCATCGCCAGCGCGGTAAAGCTGGCCAAATTCGGTGTTCAGGAAATCGGACAGGGCCACGTGTTCCTGCCGGACAAAGCCCTTGGCAGGCAGCGCACCGGTGCGCATCAGATCGACCACGCCCAGAACACCGGCGGCGGTGGTGACTTGAATCGCACTCCAAGTCTGTCCGTTGATGGTGCGGGCATAGCTTTTGTTGATCAGGGATTTCTCGCGCAGTGCGCCGTCGATCTGGCCTTTGGCAGTGCAATAAACCAGCACTACGTCCTGATCCGTACGCGGAAGGGCGGTCTCGAAAATATCCTTGAGCAGATCGCGCCGACGTTCCAGCCCTAGATCCTTGAGCAGCAGTTTCAGGATATCGCAATGTCCGGGATACCGGATCGAGCGATAGGACACCGCCCGCGCCTTGCCGTCCAGCGTTTCGGGCAATGTGCCCAAGCCGCCCGAGGTGTTGAAACACTCATATTCCACCCCGTCATGGCCCAGCAGTTCGTAGTCCTCCAACGGCGCGGTCTTGACCCGCTCACCATTCACGATCGCATCGCAAGGGTTGCAGTATTCGTTAATCAGCCCGTCGGTGGACCATGTCAGGTTGTATTTCAGCGCGTTGGTCGGGAACAGAGGCAACGCCCCCACCCGCATATGCAGGCTGTCCAACGTGTCGAATTCCGCCGCCAGTGCAGCCCCGGCGATGCCGACAAACCCCGGTGCCAGACCGCATTGCGGCATGAAGGCGGTTTCGCTGCCTTCGGCCAGATCGCGCACGGCATTGGTGGCGGCCACATCCTCGGTCAGGTCAAAGTAATGCGCGCCGGCATCCTTGGCCGCCTTGGCGATCTGCGGAGTCAGAAAGAAAGGCGCGGCCGAGATCACCGCGTCGAACCCATCCAACCCCTTGGTCAGTTGCACCGCATCGGCGACGTCAATCTGCCGTGTGGAAATACCTTGTCGGTTCAGTACCGACAGCGCCACAAGATCGCGGTCGGCCACGGTGAGCGAGTAGTTGGATGATGACTTCAGCAGGGCCGCGATCATCTGACCGATCTTGCCTGCTCCGATGACACAAATTTTCCAGCTCAAAACGCGCCTCCTCTTTCGTTTTGGGAAAGTATGAAGGCACGCCTGTTCGGTCCGCAGGGGCAATCTTGACGATATTATCGATTATGCCGTCATTTTGACGGTACTTCCGTCATTTATCCGACTTGCGCCATCCGTGATGCGATTGCCGCTGCAGGTGGTGCGGCGCTACGCACCCCCATCTGTTTCAGCGCATGATCCGCCGCCGCCACAACAGCGCGCATGACCTCGGCATCCATGCGGCCAATGCAGCCGATGCGGAAACTGTCCACCTCGGTCAGTTTACCGGGATAGATGATAAAGCCTTGCTCCTTCATCAGATCATAGAACCGCGTAAATTCGAAACGCGGATCGGCAGGGCAAAAGAATGTCACGATGATGGGCGACAACCACGCATCCGGCAGCAGGGTTTCAAACCCCAGCGCGCGCATCCCCGCGACCATCACATCGCGGTTCTCCGCATAACGCGCGCCGCGCCCGGCCACGCCACCCTCGGCCGCGTGTTCGTTCAATGCTTGCAGAAAGGCGGCAACCACATGAGTCGGTGGGGTAAAGCGCCACTGCCCGGTTTTCTCCATCGCGTCCCATTGCGCGTACAGGTCAAGACTGAGCGAGGGGCAATTCCCGTTGGCCGAGGCCAGCGCCGTTTTGCGGGCCAACACAAAACCAAAACCCGGTACGCCTTCGATGCATTTATTGGCAGAGGAAACCATCGCCTCGAACGTATATTCGCTGGGGGACAGCGGGATCGCACCAAAAGCCGACATACTGTCGATCAACAGCTTGCGGCCCGCCGCTTCGGTGGCCTGTGAAATCTCGTGCAGAGGGTTCAGAATACCTGAACTGGTCTCGCAATGGATTGCAACCACATGGGTGATCGCCGGATCATCAGCCAGAATTTGTGACACTTCGACCCCACGCGGCGGCAGATAGTCGCCCTTGTCCAAAACAACACAGGCCCGCCCGGCATAGTCGAGCGTCTGCGCCGCCCGTTTGCCGTAGGCCCCGTTGGCCAGCACCAGCGCCTTGCCATCTTGCGGGATGAATGAGGTCAGCATCGCCTCGACCGCAAAACTGCCCGAGCCCTGCATCGGAACGCAATCATATGCATCGTGCCCGTCGCCCAGCAGGCTCAGCAGCCGCGCGCGCAATTCGGCCGTCATTGCGCGGAAGTCGCTATCCCAGCTACCCCAGTCGCGCAGCATCGCTTGTTTCACGGTATATGAGGTCGTCAGAGGGCCTGGTGTCAGCAAGTAAGGCTCACCAAGTTGCGGGCGGGGCAATGAAGTCATCGGGCAAGGCCTTTTTGAAAAGCGGTTTGGCCCGGTCACTGTATTGAGATTTACTTCTTTAGGATATGCATCATAGCTTTTTTGTATGACATGCCCGCTGTCAGAAATCTGACATGTGATTTATCATCACGACACCTCCCCACGGCACGACAAACCCTTCAGGGTCTGATGTACCGGGCGGGTCGGATTGTGGTCTTTATGCCTCGGGGCTCAGCCCTTCGGTGGAGAGGTCATCAAGTTTGGGCATCAGCCGCAGCAGTTCGCTTGCATATTCAGTCTGCGGATTGGCAAACAGATCGTTGGTCTCTTGCAGTTCAACCACCTTGCCCTGTTTCATCACGGCGACCCGGTCGCACATCTGGCGCACGACCGGCAGGTCATGGCTGATGAACAGCAGGGTCAGGCCCAGATGCTCCTGCAGGTCCTTCAGGATGTTCAGGATTTGGGCCTGAATAGACACGTCCAGCGCGCTGGTCGGTTCGTCACAGATCAGGAAGCGCGGCTGCGTGGCAAGCGCGCGGGCAATGGAAATCCGCTGACGCTGACCGCCCGAGAATTCATGCGGATACTTCAGCCCGGCCTCATGACCCAGCCCAACCTGATCCAGCAATTCATCCACACGGCGCTTGATATCGGCCCCGTCCATCAGTTTGTGATGGCGGATCGGCTCTGCCACGATCTCATCCACCCGCATCCGGGGATTGAGTGAGGAATACGGGTCCTGAAAGATCATCTGGATGTTCTTGCGATAGGCATCCAGCGCGGCCTTGTTGGTCAGATCGCTGACCGTCTGCCCTTCGAAGGTGATCGTGCCGCCATCAACAGGGTAAAGCCCCGCAATCATCCGCGCGACGGTGGATTTGCCCGAGCCGGACTCACCCACAACGCCAAACACCTCACCGGCGCGGATATCAAAGCTGACATCGTCCACAGCGGTGAAATAGGTGCGGTCCCACGGCAGAAGTCCGCGCTTTTGCAGGAACCTCTTGGTCAGGTTGCGGATTTCAAACACCGGCTTGCTGGTGTCATTGTCCACTTTGGGCCAGTGGCGGGCCATGTCTTCGATCGCAAAGCGGGTCTCACGCCCGCCATAGCTGATTTGCGGAAAGCGATGCAGTTTGAGCGTCGGGCGCGGCACGGCGGCGATCAGGGATTTGGTGTATTCGTGGGTCGGCTGGCCCATGACCTGAGACGTCGGGCCGCTTTCGACCACTTTGCCCGCATACATCACCGTCACCTTGTCGGTGGTGTCGGCAATCACGCCCATGTCGTGGGTGATCAGGATAACCCCTACCTGCCGCTCGGTCGCCAGTTCCTTGATCAGGTCCAGAATCTGCGCCTGAACGGACACGTCCAGCGCCGTGGTCGGCTCATCCGCGATGATCACGTCCGGCTCGGTACACAACGCCAGAGCGATCACAACACGCTGCCGCATCCCGCCCGAGAACTGGTGCGGGTACTGATCCAGCCGTGTATCGGGGTCAGGGATACCCACGCGGTCGATCAGATCGCGGGCGCGTTTGTTGGCCTCGGCATCCGAGCCGCCCAGATGGGCCTGAATCGTCTCAACCAGTTGCTCGCGCACGGTGAACAGCGGGTTCAGCGAGGTCAGCGGATCCTGAAAGATCATCGAGATCTTTTTGCCACGCAACCCCCGCATTGCGTCCGCGTCGATACCGCTGATCTGATCACCGCGCAGCTTGATCGTACCGCTGGCGATACGTCCGGGGCGATCCAGAAGGCCCATGATGGCCGCACCGATGGTGGATTTACCGGCCCCGGATTCACCCACAAGCCCGTGGATTTCGCCGGGTTCCACCGACAGGTCCACATGGTCCACGGCGGTGAACAGTTGGCGGCGGGTCGGGAATTCGACCGTCAGGTCATTGATCGTCAGAAGGCTCATGAAATCACCGCAGCTTGGGGTTCAGCGCGTCGCGCAGCCAGTCGCCCAGCAGGTTCACAGACAAGGCCAGCGCCAGAAGGGTGCAGGCCGGGAAGAACAGAATCCACCACTCACCCGAGAACAGGAAGCCCTGCCCGATACGGATCAGTGTCCCCAGAGAAGGCTGGGTCGGTGGGGCGCCCACGCCGAGGAAGCTGAGTGTCGCTTCGGCAATGATCGCCAAAGCCAGCGAGATCGTGGCGATCACAAGAACCGGGCTTAGGACATTGGGCAGGATGTGACGGAACATGATCGGGAAGGACCCACGACCGATCAGGCGAGCGGCCTGAACATATTCCTTGTTTTTCTCGACCAACGCCGCACCACGCACAACACGGGCGAACTGGACCCAGTCGGAAAGCGCAATGGCGACGATCAGGACGTAGATCGCCATCTCATCGCGGTATTCCGGTGGAGTTACGCCTTTGGCGATACCAAAGATCAACATGGCAACCAGAATGGCCGGGAAAGTCAGCTGTACATCGGCGACCCGCATGATCAGTGTTTCAATCCAGCCGCCGAAATAGGCCGCGACCAGCCCAAGAACGATGCCGATGATCAAGGCCAACAACACGGCAGATGCGCCCACGAACAGGGAAACGCGCATCCCGTACAGGATGGTCGAGAACACGTCGCGCCCCTGATCATCGGTGCCCAGCAGGAAGGTCTCCTGCGTAAAGGCGTTGGGTGTACCGGGCGGCGTGAACCCGTTCATCAGGTTCAGCGAGGACGGATCGAACGGATTATAGGGCGCGATCAGCGGCGCAAAGATCGCCGAAAGCACCAGAATGGCCACAACCAGAGTCGCGATAATAGCCACAGGCGAATGCCGAAAAGACCACGCGAAATCGCTGTCCCAAAATTTGGCGAGTCGCGACTTTTCCGGCGCTTTGGGGGTATCAAGAATATCGGTCATGTGGCCCTCGCGTCGACACGCAGGCGCGGGTCAATGGCATAGTAAAGAAGATCGACAATCAGGTTGATCGTCACGAACATGACCGAAATCAGCATCAGATAGGCGGCCATGACAGGGATATCGACAAACTGGATCGCGTTGATGAACAGCAGGCCAACGCCGGGCCACTGGAACACCGTCTCGGTGATGATGGCGAAGGCGATGATCGAGCCCAACTGCAGACCCGTAATCGTGATCACCGGAACCATGGTGTTTTTCAGCGCGTGGCGGAAGTTGATTACCCGATCAGACAACCCACGGGCGCGGGCGAACCGGACGTAATCGGCGCGCAACACTTCCAGCATCTCGGACCGCACAAGCCGCATGATCAGCGTCATCTGATAGAGGCCCAGCGTGATCGCAGGCAGGATCAACGCCTTAAGGCCAGACGAGGTCAAAAAGCCCGTAGACCAGTTCCCAATCATAACGGTTTCGCCCCTCCCGAAGCTGGGAAGAAGGTCAAGTTCGACCGAGAAGATATAGATCAGCAAAATCCCGATCAGGAAGGTCGGCAACGAAACCCCAATCAAACTGACGGTCATAATCACATTCGCCGCGATCCCTTGTCGTCGGATGGCGGTGAAAACGCCCAGCGCAATTCCAATCGTGATTGCCAGAAAGCCCGATACAAAGGCCAGTTCCAGCGTCGCAGGCGCGCGTTCTGCTATGATGGTCGAGACCGGGCGACCCTGACGGTAAGAGACGCCAAAATTGCCTTGAACGGCCCCTTGCAGGAACTTGAAATACTGGACCGGGAAGGGCTTATCCAACCCAAGCTCGCCCCTAAGCCGGTCGATATCGGCCTGGGTGCGCTCTTGCCCCAGCATGTTGTCGATCGGATCGCCGACAAATCGGAACATGGAAAAAGCGACCAGACCCACGACCAAAAGCACGATCACGGATTGGAACATCCTTCGAACGATATATGCGAACATTTAGTTTCCCCGTTGATCTGCCTCTCTACGCATGCGCCGACCAAATGGTCAAGATGTCGCAGAGGACAACGCCGCCCGGTCCTGAGGCGCGCTCCAGTCGACAAATGGCCCCAACGGCACGATCCCCAGCGGGTTTCGCAGCTCGGAAGGTGAGAAATACCCGGCCTTGTAGATATCGGGCTTCACTGTCCGGGCAATTTCCGGTCGAGAATACAAATCCCGCGCATAGCCCCAAAGATGTGGATAATCCACCAGACGCCGCAAATTGCAGCGGAAGGCATAGTGATAGGCCACATCGAACCGCGCCAGAGTCGGGAACAGGCGCAGGTCGGCCTCGGTCAGATCGTCGCCGCACAGGTATCGATTGGTGGCCAGATGGGCCTCGATCTCGTCCAGCATGGTGAAGACGTCGTGGAAACCGGCCTCATACGCCTCCTGCGTGCGGGCGAACCCGGCGCGATAGACGCCATTGTTCAGGCGCGGGTAGATTTTGGCGTTCCAAGCGTCGATCTGATCCAGCTTGTCTGGCGGGGCCAGATTGGGGCCATAGCCTTCCAACGTGCCCAGCATACGCACGAGATCGGCGGATTCATTGGACACCGCGCGGTTTTCGGCGCGATCCCACAGCAAAGGCACGGTGATGCGCCCGGTATAGGCGGGATCTACCTTTTCATAAGCCTGATGCAGCGCGGAAACGCCGAATAGAGGGTCAGCATATTCCCCTTCGGTGTCGTAAACCCAACCGTCCGGCGTGCGACGCGGGCGAGCATAGGCGACCGTGATCACATCCTCCAACCCCTTGACGGCGCGGGTCAGCAGGACCCGGTGTGCCCAAGGGCAATTCCACGCGGCATACAGGTGAAACCGCCCCGGCCCGAACGGGCCGTCGGGCAGAGCGTTGCGGATGGACGACGCCTGACGACGGTATGCGCCGTCAAGCGATGTGTCGGGGGCGGGGTCGTCCACGTGGTAAACCCCGGCAATCATAACGCCCATGCGGTCAGTTCACCGTGACCCAACGCAGGATGAAGAAGTTATCCGGGCGTTGTGTCAGGTCGATATTGCTGCCGGTCCCCCAGACCAGAGGCTGCACATACATTGGCACATAGACATGATCATCCTGATAGATGGCCGTCACCTCATCCAGCATGGCCTGACGCTTTGCGGCGTCCAGCTCGGATTGGATCATCGGCAACAGTTCATCCACCCGTTCGTTCGAGTATCCGCCGAAATTCCAGCTGCCCAGCTTCTTTTCCTCGTTGGGCGTAGCGACCAGAAAGCGAACGGGATGTTCGGCGTCGAATGTGCCGGGGCTCCAGCCCAGCATATACATGTCGTAGTTATCCTCGCGCAGCTCTGGCCAGTAGTTGCGGACGGGCATCGCATCCAGTTCCGCCGTGACCCCAATCTGCGCCAGCATGGTGACGACGGCCTGACAGACCGGTTCGTCATTCAGATAGCGGTCATTGGGGCACTTCAACCCGAACGAGAACCCATCCGCGTAACCTGCCTCGGCCAGCAGCGCCTTGGCGCCTTCAACATCAAAGGCAGGGCGATCTGCATTGGCGGCGGAATAGCCGCTCATAGCCGGGCTGACCAGTTGCGAGGCGGCTTCGGCGTTGCCGCGCATGATCGTGGCCAGAATAGCATCCACATTGATCGCCTGCGCCACGGCCTGACGGACCCGCGCATCACGGAACGGGTTCGGTTTGCCCGCGTCATCGGTGTATTTCAGCGTCTCGGCTTCATGATCGAAACCCAGCATGATCACACGCGCCTCGATCCCCTGAATGACGTCCACGTCGGCGTTTTCCTTCAGGCGTGCAACGTCTTGGATCGGGACAGGGTTGATCATGTCCACATCACCCGACAGCAGCGCCGCCACGGCAGTCGCCGGGTTCTGGATCGGGTTGAATTCGGCGCGGGTAATGTTGTGTTCAACCTCGCCCCACCAGTCACCATGCGGCTCTAACACGGTCTTAAGTCCCGGTTCGCGGGCAGTGACCTTGAATGCACCGGTGCCGTTGGCGTTGATGGTGGCGTAGTTGCCGGTTTCCTTGTCGGGCACCACTGCGTCATTCGCCTCGGTCCAGCCTTGATCCATGATCATCCAGTTGGCGATCGAGGACGGGAACAGCGGGTTCGGCGCCGAGGTCATGATATCGACCGTATAGTCATCGACCACGATCACCTCACTGACCGGCGCAAACCAACTGCGCGTATCCGCCGCCTCGCCCGAGGCTCGCTGATAGCTGAACAGCACGTCTTGTGCATCGAACGTGCTGCCGTCGTGAAAGGTCACACCCTCACGCAGCTTGAACCGCCAGCCCTCACCCTCTCCGATCGGCTCCCAGCTTACGGCCAGTGCGGGTTCGACTGTCATGTCCTTGCCGCGGCGCACCAGCCCTTCGTAGACATTGTTGAGAAAACCCAGAACCGGGGCCGAGTTGACGGCGTGCGGGTCCATGGTCTGCGGATCGGTGGTAGAGGCCCATTTGAACTCGGCCGCCTGAACGCTGGTCGCAACCAGCAGGGCCAGGCCAATGGCACTGTTTCTAAGGATCATTTTTATCTCTCCCTGTTCTCTGCGTTCAAGTTTTCTTGGTTTTTTTCGCCTGCGCAAGGAAATCTCAGGTCGAAACAAAAAACAGGGCGCGAAATCCGCGCCCTGCCTTGTTCGCAATCGAACCGATTTAGTTCATGGTGAAGTATTTGACCTTCGGCTGGTCTTCCGCATCCACTTCGATGCCCACGCCATCAGCCATACCCCAGTTCAGAACCTGGTGGTGGATCGGGATGTACAGCGCTTCGTCCTGCACCACGCGCCAGATGTCGGCGATGTCGGCGTTCCGCGCGTCCAGATCGGTGTTCGAGGCCAGCGACTTGATCTTCGCATCCAGCGCATCGTCCTGATAGCCGGTGCCGTTCCACGTTCCGATATCGTCTTCGCGACCATGGACCAGGAAGTTGAAAATGTATTCCGAGTCATATGTCGGCACACCCCAACCCAGCATGTAGAAGTCGGTCTTGCTGTCGGTGATCAGCGGGAAATGCTGCGCCTTGGGCTTGGCGTCCAGATTCACGGTCACGCCGATCTGACCCAGCATACCGACGGCCGCCTGACAGATCGCCTCATCGTTGATGTAGCGGTCATTCGGGCAGTCCAGCCGCAGCGAGAATCCGTCGCCATAACCTGCCTCGGCCATCAGCGCCTTGGCTTTTTCCAGATCAGTTGCGGATTCGCCGTCCATGTCAGCAGTCCAACCGTTGACGAAGGGCGGTGCGATCATGCCCGCAGGCTGCGACTGACCGCGCATCACGACCTGCTTGATCGCATCACGGTTGATCGCCATCGACATCGCCTGACGCACACGCACATCGGCCAGAGGGTTCTTGCCATCCACGTTGTCCGCTTCGATGTCATCTGCGCCCTGGTTCATCCCAAAGAAGATCACGCGGTTCTGCGGCGCTTGCTTGACCATCAGGCCATCAGCACCGTTGACGCGCTCGATATCCTGCACGGGCATATCCTGAAGAAAGTTCACCTCGCCCGACAGCATCGCTGCCACACGCGTCGCAGCGTTCTGGATCGGGGTATAGATGATCTCGGTCACTTCCATCGGGAACTGGTCGATGCCCCAATAATCATCATTGCGCACCATCACGGTTTTCACATCAGGCTCGCGGCTTTGCAGCTTATATGGCCCCGTGCCGTTGGCGTTGGTGGTGGCATAGGTGATCTCGCCACCTTCGAAATCCTGCACGTTGACGGTGTCATTGGCCTCGGCCCAGCCTTTGTCCAGAATGAACAGGTTGGTCAGGTTCGACGGCAGGATCGGGTTCGGACCATCGGTGACGATCTCGACGGTGTAATCGTCAACGGCGCGCACTTCGGTGATCGAGCCGATCAGCTCTTTCATGTCCGAGTTCGGCTGCTTGGCGCGCTCAAAGCTGAACACTACGTCTTCGGCGTTGAAATCAGCACCGTCGTGGAACTTTACACCTTCGCGCAGCTTGAAAACCCAGACATTCGGATCATCTGCCTTTGGGCCCCATTCGGTCGCCAGTGCAGGTTCAAACGCGCCGGTTACGTCGCGGATGATCAGCGGCTCGTACATCTGGTGCCGAATGGTGTGCGACGGACCTTCATTCTGCGAATGCGGGTCCAGCGTCAGCGCGTCACCAGCACGCGCCCAGCGCAGGGTTTCAGCCGAAGCACCCGTGGCCATCAGCGCGGTGGCGCTGGCAGCCAACATCAAGTTTCTCAGGATCATTTTGATCTCCCCGTTTATTGTTAGCGCCGCCATTTCAGACGGCAGGCCATTTCCGTGACCTTGGTGACCCTGATCATCCAGATCATTTTCACAGTTGCAACACCAGATTGTGATCAAAACGGATAGATAGCCATGAAATTCAACCATAGACCTTATTAGGGTCTATTCATCGTCTAGGGTGAAGGCAGAATAACGGACCTGCGATATTCCTCATGGGGGAAGACACGTCCGGACTGAATACAGTCAAAGATATGCTTGAACACCTGTCCGGGCTCACCGCCCGGCGTGACCGGCCCAAAATAATTGTGACCTGTCGGGCTATCATAGCGCGTGTTGACGTCATCGCAATCGACCTGAAACACGTTGCGTGGCGTTCGGTCGATGTTTTCGGGGCCTGTGTGCCCCAACCGCCGCGAGGCCACTTTGTTCTTGAGGTTCGCCGCCTTACTGGCCCGCAGCGCCAGATCGTCTGACGCGAAATAAACCACCACATTGCGCGACGCATGACTGACCAGAACTCCCGGTTCGTCTTCGTGCACCGTTTCATTCACCACATCAGCCGCAACCATAAACGTGTTACGAAACAACAGCGGCACGCCCGAGGCCAGATCATAGCGGTCCCATTCTATCAGCGTTTGCCGCAATACGCGGTTGCCCATTGAATGCGCCAGCAGGTTGATCCGCTTTAGACACGGGGCCACGTCAGGTTCATTCTCGGCGCTGTTGCGCCATTCCAGAAACCGCTCCAACACGCGCGCAAAGGAATACCCGCTTTGGTCTGCGGATTTCTGGTCATCCCAGTATTTCTGAACGATCCCATGCTCGTTATCGCTGGGCCAGATCAGTGGCAGCACCATCACTTCGCCCGGATCGGCCAAATCACACAGGCGTTGCAGCTCGGCTGTGGTGCGAAAGACATCGTCAGGCAGGTTGTTGAACCCATGCAGGTATAGCAGAATCTGGCGGCAATCGCTGTCACGGACCCGCCGCAACAATTCGGCACTTGTGATTTCGGTATGGTGTTCGTCTTCACCCTTTTCGCAATAGAACACCGAATTGGAAGGCGCGTTGTTGTTGAGGTCAAAAGTGAACCGGCGCCCGCGGCGGGTACGGATGCTTTGGGTCGGGAATCTGTTGGTTATGAAAAGCATGTAAAAACTCCGATCAAAAAGTAAAACTACCCTAGCAAGCTGCCGGAGATCTGTCAGCTTTTGCCAAAATCACACGCTTTGGAATGGTATGGTTTTCCGCGGTTGCATTAAAACTTCAAGCGCCCAACTATAAATTCAATGCGTATGTTTTTTAGATTTGTTTTTACGGGTTTGGTCCTTGTGGCGATGGTTCTGATAGGGCTGCGCCTTGTTGCAAGTAACCGCGAAACCATCGCTTTTGGGCAAGATCTGCCAATGGGCGGCCAATTGATCGATACTGCCGAAGGTGCCGTTTTTGCGCTGGAACGTGGCCCTGACACTGGCGTTCCGGTCTTGTTTGCGCACGGTACGGCGGCCTGGTCCGGCCTGTGGCTTCCTACACTCGATGCCGTCGGGGGCGCAGGCTTTCGCGCAATCGCGTTTGATATGCCCCCGTTTGGATGGTCACAACACCCTTACGACAGCGATTACAGCCGCCCCAAACAAGCCGATCGCGTGATCGCCCTGCTTGAGGCATTGGACAACCAGCCAATAGCCGTCGCGCATTCCATCGGAGCAGGCCCCGTTGTCGAAGCCGTGATGCGCCGCCCTGATCTGGTGTCGGGTCTTGTTGTGGTGAACGGAGCGATAGCCCTTGGCAGGCATGATCCACCAACCGAGACCCCGATTTACCTGCAAAGCGACACTGTGCGCCCGTTTATCGCCTCGGCCACGGTGTCGAATCCGATTTTGACCAAAGCGTTCCTGCGCAGTTTTTTGCACGTCAAGTCCGCAGCAACGGATGATGTGACTGCGCTGTTGCAAGAACCCATGGCCCGCATCGGATATACTGACGCGGTGGCAGACTGGTTACCCCAGCTGCTGGTTCCGCCCCAAAATGCGCTCAGCACCCGAGCCGAGAACTGGCAGGCGCTGCAACTGCCGGTCGGTCTGATCTGGGGTATTGAAGATACCGTAACGCCTTTGGAACAGGCCCAGGAATTGCTGACCTTGATCCCCGATGCGCAGTACCGGGCGCTTCCGGGCGTGGGACATATCCCTCAGCTTGAAGACCCACAGGCATTTCAGGCCGCGCTGATCGAGATATTGCAAACCTTTTCAAACGCACGACCTGACGAGGCCGATTCATGAGCACATTCACCAGAAGAGCCGCCCTGTTTGCCGCCGGAGGGGTGGCAGGTTGGGGCCTGTCGCGCTGGCTTGGTGCCGATTTGCCAAGTTATGACGGAACGCACCGCACCTTTGCGCCCCAAGACGCGAAGATCATGAACGATGCCAGCGGCCTGTCACCGACCCCGATCCACAAACATCTGGTTATGACCGAGGATGCCGGCGACGCGCTTGTGACCGCAATTCGAAACGAGTTGACGCAGGCCCAGGCAGATGGGCGGCCGGTCAATGTGGGCGCGGCCCGACACTCAATGGGCGGTCAGGCCATTCCGCGCGACGGCACGGCCCTGACTTTCGATAATGGCGCTGTTCAGATGGACAGTACCGCGCAGACCTATCTGGCGCATGCGGGCGCGCGGTGGTCTCAGGTGATCTCGGCGCTGGACCCTGCAGGATTCTCGCCAAAGGTCATGCAGTCAAACCATGATTTCGGCGTTGCTGCGACTTATTCGGTCAATGCACACGGATGGCCGGTGCCATTCGGTCCTATGGGGTCTACGGTGCGATCACTGCGCATGGTGTTGCCATCCGGAGAGCTTGTCACCTGTTCACCTACCGAAAATGCCGATCTTTTCAACCTCGGCATGGGTGGCTACGGGCTGATCGGCATAATCGTGGACCTTGAGGTCGAGATGGTCCCGAATACCCGCCTGACACCGTCTTTTGACGTGATGGAGGCGACCGCTTTTGCCGACAGCTTCAAAACGGCTGTCGAAGATCCGGCTGTCACGATGGCCTATGGTCGCCTGAATGTTGAACGCGAGACGTTCTTCGAACACGCCCTGCTGATCACCTATCGCGAAACGGATGATCAGTCGGACCTGCCCCCTGCGGCGGGATCGGGCTGGATGTCACACGCGGCCAGCCGCCTTTATCGGGCGCAACTGGGCAGCGAGGCGTTCAAGACCTTCCGTTGGTGGAACGAAACCAAACTGGGCCCGGCCCTGGGCGGTGGCGAGGCGACACGGAACTCGTTGATTAACGAACCCGTCGTCACGCTGGATGACCGCAACCCGGATCGCACGGATATCCTGCACGAATATTTCGTGGGCTTCGACGCCTTTGATGATTTCCTGACTGCCTGCCGCGAAGTGATACCGGCCTCGTACCAGGAATTCCTGAATGTCACACTGCGCTATGTCGCACAGGATGATCAGGCAGTGCTGTCGTTTGCCTCGGAACCCCGGATCGCAGCTGTGATGTCTTTCAGCCAGGAAATGACGCAGCGGGGCGAGGCCGACATGGCCCGCATGACTCGCGCTCTGATTGACCGGATTGTCGAGATCGGAGGGGCCTATTACCTGCCCTACCGCCCGCATGCCACGCTGGATCAACTGACAGCCGCCTATCCGCGCGCGGCAGAATTCGCGCGGGTCAAACGTACGCTCGACCCGCAACTGGTGCTGCGAAACAACCTTTGGGACAGCTATCTGGGGCAAGTATGACGAACCTTCAAAAGCTATGTATCGTTTATTTCGTCGCGCTGATGATTGCGGCGTCGTTGAACTATGTGCCCGGCCTGACCGATGAAAACGGGCTGGCCTTCGGTGTTTTCGCGCTGGATATCTATGACGACGCGCTACACGTGGCCTCGGCCCTATGGGCTTTGATCGCGGGGCTCATGTCGCACAAAGCGGCGCGCACGTTCCTGATCCTGTTCGGGCTGGCCTATCTGGGCGATGGCGTCTTCGGCTTTTTCACTGGCTACGGCTATCTGGACATGGGCATCTTCACCAATCCGTCGGCCGGGATAGACCTGTCGCTGGGGCGTATCTTTGCCAATCTTCCGCATCTGGCATTGGGCGGCATCGCCGCCTGGGCCGGACTGCGTGACGCAAGGAGATCATCGTGAGGTTTCTTCTGCGCTGGCTTCGGCGCCTGGTTCTGCTCGTTGTTGTGGTCGTGATCGCACTGGCCGCACCCATCATCTATGTCGAAACAAGCTGCAAAGGCACCGCACAGCCGCAATCATACGCTTCGCTTCTGCCCCCGGATCATCACCGCCCGGAAACGCGGACGCTAATGACCTATCCCGAATGGCATATCGTTCATGCCTATGATGACTATGCCAAGGTTATCAGCACGGGGGACCCGCATGATTACGGCTTCTGGCAGGGGATCACCGGGTTCTGGACATCGCTCTGTGCCGTGACTGAAAACGCCTCGGCCCATGGTGAGATTGATTGGCCCACCAAACAGATGGTCTACGTTATCGGCACCAGCTTTACCGCCGAATTGGCCATGAAAGCTGCCTATGAAGAAACTCTGGGCCGCCTGTTTACAGCACTGCGCAAACCTGATCGAGCACCACTTGACGATCTTTCTGCGCGACAAGCCTCTGCGTATGCAGAATTTCTGCAGCAGGTTCCATGGTACAAATGGCCATTTACCGAAGACGCACAAGCCCTGTTGGAACAATCCACCGGATCTTTGCGTGACAGCGAACGGGCCATTGCGCTGGGGTTGGAGTATACGGCGAAAGACGCCTATGCTGGCGTAATTGAACAAGCCGTGGCGCAGGTGGGCACCGATGAACTGACCCTGCGAATGATCCTGACCGCAGATGAGGACATCACTGGCTATACGGATGTTAAGGTCATCGCCATTCGGCCAGAAGGGGTTGAAGTTGAAACCCCCCGCTACCGTACCCTGACCAACCTGCTGGCTCAGATGGCCAGCGACGGGCTGGGAGTGGTCGAGATCGCGGGCAATGACGACATAATGTTCACCGCTATTTCGGATCAACCAACCACAGCGGGTTCCGTATTCAGTACCCCTCGTCAGGGATATGGGGATTATCGGCATCTGATCTTGGTAAAGGTTCCGGCTCTTCTCGAAACCCTGCGCCAGCTAGAGAACTCGGGTCTGACGCTGGAACACATACATGACTATTAAATCGATCCTGACCACCTTGCCCTTGGTGGTGCTGGGCTGGATAGCGACGCTTGTAATCGTTGCCCTGCTGACGGACGAAGCGCCGGCCTATGTCGTGGTGCTACCGCAGGACGGGTTACTTCGGAATCTTCCTGACGACACAGCGGTGCTGACGGCCTCGCGGTTTAGCGTCACAGTAACCTCGGAGGCTACGGGCTTTGCCAAATCGCTCTACGCCAGCGGAGCCCGGCTGGTTCTGCCGGCGGGCCTGCCGGGGTGTTTGCCGCTGCCGAAGGTTTGATAACTAACCTTCAAATGGAACACGAGCCTCGTCCAGCGTTCTTTTTCCGGACGGCAGGCTCAGATCGTGCGTCACCGGGGCCGAGCGCGAGATCACCCGCCCCTTGCGCACCACAGCCATCCGGTGCGCGCGCAGGCGGATCGCCTCAATCGGATCCGAGGCTTGCAACAGCACGAAATTCGCATCACAGCCTTTGGCCACACCGTATCCGTCCAACCCCATGATGCGGGCGGAATTCGTGGTTACCGCTTCGAAACACCATGTCATGTCTGCGCGGCTGGATAGCTGCCCCACATGCAACCCCATAAAGGCCACGTCCAGCATGTCGGCCTTGCCCAGCGAATACCACGGATCCATCACACAGTCAGAGCCGAACCCGACCGTGATCCCCGCATCGCGCAACTCTCGTACGCGGGTCTGGCCCCGTCGCTTGGGATAACTGTCATGGCGGCCTTGCAGCATGATGTTGATCAGAGGGTTCGGGATCGCATGCACCCCGGCCTCGACCATCAGCGGGATCAGTTTCGAAACGTAGTAATTGTCCATCGAGTGCATCGACGTCAGATGAGACCCCGCCACCCGGCCATTCAGCCCCAGTCGCTGGGTTTCAAAGGCTAGCGTCTCGATATGGCGGCTATGGGGATCGTCGCTCTCATCACAGTGCATATCGACCATCAAGCCGCGTTCAGCCGCGATTTCACACAGCAGTCGAACGGATTCCGCCCCATCCGACATGGTCCTTTCGAAATGCGGGATACCGCCCACCACATCGACGCCCATATCCAGCGCGCGGAGTGTGTTCTGCATCGCGGTTCGGTCGCGTAACACACCATCCTGCGGGAAGGCCACCAATTGCAGGTCCAAATAGTCTTTCACCTGCTCGCGCACCTGCAACAGCGCCTGCACGCCCTTCAGTTCATCATCGCAAGTATCCACATGGCTGCGGATCGCGCCGATGCCCTTGGCTACGGCAAGCTCGCAATAGCGCAACGCCCGGGCGACGATGTCATCGACCGATTGAAACGGCTTTAACTCGCCCCACAGCGCGATCCCCTCAAGCAGCGTGCCCGAGACATTCATGCGTGGATTGCCCAGTGATAGGGTCGCATCCATGTGGAAATGCGGATCGACAAAAGGGGGTGAGACCAGCTGACCCTGGGCGTCGATCACCTCTGCCGCGTCGGCGGTGATCCCGGCCTCGACCGCCGTGATCTTGTCGCCCTGGCAGGCGATATCCATGCCGGTCTGACCGTCCGTCAGGGTGGCGTTTTTGATAAGCAGATCGACCATAATCAGCGTTGACCTTTGAACCATGGGGTAAGCAATGCGCGTGGATAATCGGCCGAGCGCGCGGCGATCACAAGGGCGATGATCGACAGGACATAGGGTACCATCAGGAAGACCTGACCGGGGACCAACGCACCAACCTCGGTTTGCAAGCGTACCTGTAGCGCGTCGAACGCACCGAATAGCAGCGCGCCCAGCAGCGCCTTGCCCGGCCTCCAACTGGCGAAAATGACCAGCGCAATACAGACCCAGCCGCGCCCGTTGACCATACCGAAAAAGAAAGCGTCAAAGGCGCTCATGGTCAGGAAGGCTCCGCCCAGCGCCATCAGGGCTGAACCCACGACGATGGCACCGATCCGCAGCCCATAGACCGAAAGGCCCTGCGCATCGACGCTGTCGGGGTTGTCCCCCACGGCCTTGATGGCCACGCCCAGCGCGGTGCGGTTCAGCACGTACCAGACCACCGCAACCAGCAGCAGCGCAAGCCATGTCAGCGCCGTCTGTTGGAACAAAACAGACCCTAAAAAAGGTAAATCCGACAGAACAGGCAGATCCAGCGGCTGAAACGGCTCGATCCTTGGCGGCGATGAAACGTTCGGCAGCGCCGTGCGATAGGTGTAATAGCTGGCCGAGGTTGCAAACAATGTGATCCCCAGCCCCGAGACGTGCTGCGACAACCCCAAAGGCACCGTCAGAATCGCGTGCAGCAAGCCGAAGAACCCTCCGGCCAGAGCGGCAACCAAAACACCGCCCCACAGGCCAGCACCCAGCCAGACGGCCATCCAGCCGCACATGGCGCCGACGACAAAGATGCCCTCGATCCCAAGGTTCAAAACGCCCGCCCGTTCGCAGATCAGCGCGCCCAGCACACCAAAGATAAGCGGTGTGGCAATACGCAAGGACGCAGCCCAAAAGCTTTCGGACAGCAGGATGTTAAGGATATCCATCATGACGCGGCCCTCGTGGTGCTGGCCCGGACGATGCGATACCGCGCCACGAACCCGCCGACCAGAACGCAAAGCAACGACATCGACACAACCAGATCCGCCAGGAACGACGAGACCCCCATGGCCCGGCTCATACTGTCGGCGCCCACGAAGACTGAGGCGATAAACAGAGCAGCAATCACAACCCCCACCGGCGAAAGCCCCGCCAGCATGGCGACGACAATGCCGGTATACCCAAAGCCGGGCGACAGATCAGCGGTCAGGTAACCTTTCAGGCCCGCGACCTCACTGACACCCGCAAGCCCGGCCACACCACCCGACAGAATGGCCACGCCGAACAGCGATCGGTTCACGTTGATCCCTGCGTGACGCGCGGCGGCGGCGTTCTCTCCGACTGCGCGCAGTCGGAAGCCCCATACAGATCGCGCCAACATGAATTGTGCCAATCCGGCCAGTATTAGAGCCAAAACAAGCCCCGAATGAACGCGCATCCGGTCCAACAACGGAGGCAGCATTCCCTGATCCAAAACCGGAGCAGATTGCGGCCAACCCAACCCCATCGGATCTTTCAATGGCCCTTCCAGCATCATCTGAACGAAGATCAGGATAATGAAGTTCAGCAACAGCGTCGTGACCACCTCATCCGCGCCAAAGCGGGTTTTCAAATAGGTGGGGGCGACCATCCCCGCCGCCCCCGCCGCCGCGCCCATAAGAACGATCAGCGGTAACAGAAGGATGCCAGAGATATCCAGCACCCCAGATCCAATAGCCACGGCGGCCATAGCGCCCAAATAAAGCTGTCCCTCGGCCCCGATGTTCCACAGCTTTGCGCGAAAGGCCAACGCGGCGGCGAGGCCGGTAAAGATCAACGGTGTCGCCCGCGTCAGCACCTCAGAGAAGGCAAAGACCGACCCAAAGACGCCACGAAACATCTCGGCGTACGCAGTGATCGGATTTGCGCCTGCAGCCAGCAGGGGAATGGCGGCAAAGCCCAGCGCAATCACGGCGGACAGGATGGGCACACCCAGAGTGAAAGCCCGCGACTGGGTTTGGCGCGGTTCGATGCGGATCATGCCGGTTCTCCTGCCATCATAAGTCCGATCTGCGCGCGGTCGCGACCGGGGGCTTCGTGCAATTCGCCGTCGCGGATCACAACGATGCGGTCCGCTAGGCTTAGCAATTCATCAAGGTCCTCGGAAATCAGGACCACACCAGCGCCACGCGCCCGTGCGTTCAGCAGACGTTTGCCGACCTCTGCCGCCGCGCCCATGTCCAGACCACGTGTCGGTTGATTTGCCAGAATAAGGCGCGGGGAGCGGTCAAACACACGCGCCAGAATTAGCTTTTGGATATTGCCCCCCGACAACAAACGCGCTGGTGCATCAACACCCGGACCGCGCACGTCATAGGCTTTGGACAGCCTCTCTGCGTTGTCTTGGATATCTTCCCGCAGCAATAGACCATAGGACTGAACCTCGGGGTCGTTTAACCGTTCGATAACCATGTTTTCGGCCACGCTCATGGCCCCTACGATCCCCTCGTGATGCCGATCTTCGGGAATCCGGCCAACGCCTGCACCCACCATTTTGGCGGGGGTCGGAGAGGTGATTTCGACTCCATCCACCCGAATTAGACCCTGCTCTGGCCGTGTCAGACCCGCAATGACGTTGGCCAGACCGCTTTGCCCGTTGCCCGATACACCGGCAATCCCCAGAATTTCATGCGCACGAACAGTCAGGTTCACCCCGGTCAATGTGTCCCGTTTGGACCGCCCCGGAACCGAAACGTCGGACATGGTCAGCACGGGATCACCCGGTGTCAGTTCGGACCCGGCCAGCTCGGGCGTGTCGGCACCAACCATCATGCGTGCGATCGATTTCTCGTCGGCATCCGCAGTCAACATCTCGCCGACCTTCTTCCCGTGGCGCAGGACAGCGATACGATCAGAGAAAGACAAAACCTCGCGCAGTTTGTGGCTGATGAAAATGACTGACAGCCCCTCGTCCGTCATCTGTCGGATGTTCTGGAACAGCGTGTCGGCCTCTTGCGGGGTCAGAACGGCAGTCGGTTCGTCCAGAACCAGAATGCGCGCGTCTCGGTAGAGGGCTTTGAGAATCTCGACACGCTGACGCTCACCCACTGACAAACGCCCGACCGGCGTATCGAGGGGTGCGGTCAGGCCGCTTTGCGCCATGATCGCCTCGATCTTGCGGCGGGCTTCGCGCCGGTTGCGGCGCAAGGCAAGCAAGGGCTCGGACCCAAGTGTAATGTTGTCCAAAGCCGAAATATTCTCGGCCAGTGTGAAATGCTGATGCACCATTCCCACGCCCGAAGCCAGTGCCACCTGCGGATGGCCCAGCGGCAAGGGGTGCAGATGCCCGGCCTCATCCGCCACGTCAATAGAGCCTGAATCGGGCAAATAATGCCCAAACAGCATATTCATCAGCGTGGTCTTGCCTGCGCCGTTTTCGCCCAGCAATGCCAGAACCTCACCCTTGTTCAGGCTCAGGTGGACGTTGTCATTGGCGATGACCGGGCCGAAATGCTTGCTCAACCCGTTGAGTTTCAGAACTGTGGATTTGGTCATTTGGAAAATGGGCCGGTTTCACAGACCGGCCCGAAAGGGATCACTGGTCCGAGACCGGGCGATCGTCATTCACATTCACGCGGAACAGACCATCAAGGATTTCCGCCTGACGGGCATTGACCGCTTCGACAACATCAGCAGGCACCAGTTCCTCGTCCAAAACCATCGAGCCACCGCCATAGCCCATAAAGCTGTACTGGCCGTAATCCGACGCCTCGAACGTGCCGCTGGAAACGTTGGCGATGGCTTTGTCGATTGTCGGTTCCATATGCCACAAGGCCGATGCCATGATCGTACCCGGATAGTCGCCCGACGTGTCGATGACGTTACCAACAGCCTTGACGCCGCGCTCAACCGCTGCATCCGACACACCAAAACGTTCGGCATACATGATGTCCGCACCCGCATCCATCATGGCGATCGCGCTTTCCTTGGCTTTAGGCGGGTCGTACCAGCTGTCGATAAAGGTCACGAGGAATTTGACATCCGGGTTCACCTCGCGTGCGCCGTCCATGAAGGCGTTCATCAGGCGGTTCACCTCGGGGATGGCGTAACCGCCGACCATACCGATCACGTTTGATTCAGTCGCGGCACCGGCGACCATGCCTGTCAGATAGGATGGTTCATGAATCCAATTGTCAAAGACCGAGAAATTCGGCCCCACAGGACCGAAGGACGATCCCATCAGGAATGCCGTGTCAGGATAATCCTTGGCCACTTTGCGCGCCGCACGTTCCAGACCAAACACCTCGCCCACGATCAATTGCGAGCCCTGTTCAGCATATTCGCGCATCACCCGCTCGTAATCCGTGTTGGCCACGTTCTCCGAGAATACGTATTCGATATCGCCGCGCTCGGCGGCAGCATTCAGCGCTTTGTGGATGCGGCTGATCCACTGTTGTTCCACCGGCAGAGTGTAGATTGCGGCCACCTTGACCGTCTCAGCCGCCGCCAGACCGGCAGAGTACAAAGTGGACGCCGCTGCAACGGCGGCAAGCAATAACCTTCGCGATAATTTATGATCAGCCATGACACTCTCCTGTTTTTTGGGATGCGAGCATTTTTTTACTGTTCAGTCAAATTGTTCATCTGGCGTAGCGGGTTGGTTGCACGGTTTTTTGACTCTGGCGATCATTTTTTAATCATCGCCCGCAAGCTCTTTTCGGCGTTTAGAAACAAACGCTTAGTGCCGTCCAAACGGCGATATGGCAGTCTTGGGCGCATGAGCTTCACCTTTTGGATAGCGGGTGAGTCAAAAATGTACGAACTCAATCAAAAATGAGAATTCTACATCGCAAACATGCCCCTTAGCTTGTCAAAGGAAAGGCCATTCTCTAGGACCAAAGACAACCTAGGTTTGATTGAGTGAAACCATCATGCAGATTACTCCCGTTCTCTTGTGCGGAGGCTCTGGAACCCGCTTGTGGCCGCTTTCCCGCAAAAGCTATCCAAAGCAATTCGTGTCGCTGATCGGGGACAACACCCTGTTTCAAAGCTCGGCGCTGCGATTGTCCGCTGACAACGATCAGCTGCAATGCACCGCACCAATGGTTCTGACCAACTCGGACTTTCGCTTTATCGTGACCGAGCAATTGCAGGCCGTTGGCATCGACCCCGGTGCCATCCTGATCGAGCCCGAGGGCCGCAACACCGCCCCAGCCGTTCTGGCTGCCGCCCTTCATGCGCATGCTGAAGACAAAGACGCAGTGCTGTTGGTTGCACCGTCCGACCACGTCGTTCCTGATGTCGCAGCATTTCACGCTGCTGTGGCACAGGGTCTGGATGCGGTGGCGCAGGGGCAACTGGTGACATTTGGCATAACGCCGACACATGCAGAAACGGCTTATGGATATCTGGAACTGGCTGAACAACCCGGCACAGACGGTGCCGCTGTTCCTTTGAAGCAATTCGTGGAAAAGCCCGATGCCGAGCGGGCGGCTCAGATGTTGGCAGCTGGGAATTTCAAATGGAACGCCGGTATCTTTCTGTTCCGCGCGACCGATATCATTGCAGCTTTCGAAAAACATGCGCCAACGCTGCTGGAGCCGGTGCAAAAAGCGCTGGACGTCGCCAAACCTGACCTGGGCTTTCTGCGTCTTGCCGCTGAACCATGGTCGAAGGCCGAGGATATCTCGATCGACTATGCAGTCATGGAAAAGGCGGACAACCTAGCCGTGGTTCCGTTTGATGCAGCTTGGTCGGATCTGGGCGGCTGGGACGCGGTATGGCGCGAAAGCGAGCCAGATGCCGACGGAGTCGTGACCACCGGAGATGCCACCGCCATCGACTGTCATGACACTCTGCTACGGTCGGACAGCGACAGGCTTGAGGTCGTGGGTATCGGGTTGAACAATATCATGGCCGTCGCGATGAATGATGCGGTGCTGGTGGCAGACAAGTCCCGCGCGCAGGATGTCAAGAAAGCCGTTTCCGCGCTTAAGGCCAAGGGGTCGGCGCAAGCCACCCAATTCCCCAAGGACCATCGGCCTTGGGGGTGGTTTGAGAGTCTGGTTGTGGGTGACCGCTTTCAGGTCAAGCGGATACTTGTCCATCCCGGCGCGTCATTGTCGCTGCAAAGCCATGTCCACCGGTCTGAGCATTGGATCGTGGTCGAAGGCACCGCAAAAGTGACAATCGACGACGACGTAAAACTGGTGACCGAGAACCAGAGCGTTTACGTACCGCTCGGCTCGGTCCATCGGATGGAGAATCCGGGCAAAGTGCCCATGGTCCTGATCGAAGTTCAGACCGGGGCCTATGTCGGCGAAGACGACATCATTCGATACGAAGACGTTTATGCGCGGGACTGATCGCATCAACTTGACGGCAGCGCGGTATTAAAGCGCTGTCAGTGTCACAGGTTTTTTGAATGACAGATTTTAAAGCACTTCCAACCGAGAAGTCCGAGAGGAATTCGGCCGATTTGGCGGGGCTACGGGTGGCAATTGTTCACTATTGGCTTTTGGGCATGCGTGGAGGCGAAAAAGTTGTCGAAAGCCTTCTGGAGCTGTTTCCGAACGCGGTTATAATCACCCATGTCTACGACCCCGCTCAGTTCAGTGACAGGATCAGACGGCACGAGGTTCGGGAGACCTTTATCTCGAAGCTGCCCGGCGCGCGAAAGCACTATCAGAAGTACCTGCCCCTGATGCCAATGGCGCTTGAGCTTATGGATATGACCGAGTTCGACGTGATCCTGTCCAGCGAAAGTGGCCCGGCCAAAGGTATAATCCCCCGACCCGACGCGGTGCATCTGTGCTACTGCCACTCGCCCATGCGCTATATCTGGGATCATTATCACATCTATCGCGCCTCTGCCGGTCGCTTCGCCCGTCTGGCAATGCCGTTTGTGACGCACAAGCTGCGGATTTGGGATGTCACCAGCGCCGCGCGGGTGGACCGTTTCATGGCAAATTCGGGCTTCGTCGCCCAGCGCATAAACAAGTATTACAGGCGCGAAGCAGATGTCATTTTCCCGCCCGTCGAAATCGATGACTTCAGCATCTCGGACGACGTCGGCGATCACTATCTGCTGGCGGGTGAAATGGTGTCTTATAAACGGGCCGATCTGGCCATTGATGCTTTTAACGCTTCGGGGCGTAAATTGGTTGTCGTCGGCGATGGCGAACTGCGCGAAGAGCTGACGAAAAAAGCCAAAGACAACATCACGTTTCTTGGGCGTGTGCCCTTTGCGGAGCTGAAACGCCAATTTGCAACCTGCAAAGCGCTGGTCTTCCCCGGCGAAGAAGATTTCGGGATCATCCCGGTCGAGGTGATGGCCTCGGGGCGCCCAGTGGTGGCCTATGGGCGCGGCGGAGCATTGGATACAGTGCTGCCGGGTGTTTCAGGAGTGCATTTTCACGACCAGACAGTGACAGCGTTGAATGCCGCGATTGATGCGCTTGACGGCGACGTGGCGCTAACCAATGCACCTTCGAAAATACGCGCGCATGCGGCCCGGTTCGATCAACGGGTCTTCAAGGCTAAAATCGCGGATCTGGTGAGGCAAGAACTGCACCTGACCGCCCCGAACCTGCGCCGCGCATAATGGTCCAAGGCGACACTAACACGGGCACAAAGACCTCGGGCAGAAGGTTTGCCCTTAGAAGCCTGGCCGCCCTGTGTATAAAATCCGGAGCGGCGGGGCTTTCATTTCTGATGTTCGTCGCCTTGTCACGCAGCCTTGGCGACGTGGGATTTGGACAGTTCAGCTTTGCGTTTTCATTGGCGACTATATTGGCGATTGTCGGGTCAATCGGGCAACGCAGTGTCATTCTGCGCTTTGCTTCGTTCTATTTGCACGAACAAGAGGACGCCAAAGCCCGGGGCGTTTTGCGGTTCAGCTATGCCATTGTCCTAAGCGGTTCGATCATAGCGGCCTTGGGCTTGGCTTTGATGGCATACACACTGCCGTCCTTTGCAAACCAGCAGGGTTTGTTGTGGTCTGCGGCCCTGTTGACGGTTGCGCTGGCTCTGGCCGAGTTTCAGCCCAATCCACAAAGGGCTGCGGGTTCGGTCTGGATCGCACTTGTTCCAAGAGATATCCTGTTCCGCCTGATCGTGATCTCGGTTGCCGCTCTGGCGGTATCCGGATGGTTGCCTGGTTTGAATGCGGTGACCACAGTGTTGATCATGTCGGGCCTTCTGATCGTGCTGACATTGGCGCAGTCCTTTCTGCTCCCCCTGACAAACCCGGTGCGATTGCTGCGCGGGCCTGCCGATTTCAGTGAGAAGGGCGCATGGCTGTCGGCCTCATGGGGGATGTGGGGAAACTCGGTTGTCAACGCGGCTGGGCGCAACGTGGCGATTGTCATCCTTGGCGGGCTGCTTCCTGCCGCCATGGTCGGTGCCGTTTTTGCCGCCCTGCGCACGGCCATGGTGCTTGAACTGTTCCTGATGGCGATCAACATCGTCGCAGCCCCCTTGCTGGCGGCCCAGTTTGGCAGGAACGATCACAATGGCGCGGAAACCACCTGTCGCCGGATCAGCCTGATGCTGGGCCTGCCCACTTTAGCCAGCTTTCTGATATTCGCTCTGTGGGGCGACCACATACTAGAGCTGTTTGGCCCCGGATTCGCAGTGGTTCACCCCGAGCTGATCGTGATCAGCTTTGGCTATCTTGTCAGCGCCTTTTCAGGGCCGACGACCCAGATCATGGAGATGTCGGGACATGAGAGGGTTCACTTTGTCATGCTGTCCGTCACAACCGGTCTGTCCTTGGCGGCCTTGCCCTTTTCCGTTTCGGCCTGGGGCACCATGGGCGCTGCGTTTTGCATCAGCCTGAACCTGATTGCGCTGAACTGTGCTGCCTATTTCTATATTTTCCGGAAAACAGGGATCTCTTCCGGGCTGGTAAACCTGTCCTTCCTTGCAAAGGAGCCACGGGCATGAGCGACCAAACAAGCCCCGTGAACTTTTTGTATCTGGGGGGCGACAAATGCGGCTCGACCTGGATTTGGCATATTTTGAACCAGCATCCCGATGTCGCTCTGGCCACCGCGAAAGAGATTTTCTATTTCGACCGCTTTTACGACAAAGGTCCGGACTGGTACCGCCGTCAATTTCCCGACGAAACCAACGCCATACGCATCGGTGAGATCTGCCACGATTATCTTTATTCTGAGGTGGCGTTGCAAAGGATTGCGCAGGATCTGCCGCAGGACAGTCGGTTTCTGGTGACGGTACGCGACCCGGTTTCGCGCAGCGTCTCTCATTGGAAATACCTGCGAAAGATTGGCCGGACGACGGCCAGTTTTGAAGACGCCCTACTCCAGCAACCGCAGATCATCGAACACTCGTTGTTCGGCAAGCACGTTCGGAACGCCATGCGTCATCTTGGAAAAGATCGCGTGCATGTTCTGGATTTTGGGCAACTCAGATCAGATCCACAGGGGTTTGGTCGCGCCATGAGCGAGGCATTGGGCATTCGTTTCATGGACACCCTGCCTTATGACGACCGGATACTCGAGGCTCAGGCCGCTCGGAGTCCGATGCTTGTCGGCCTATTACGCAATAGCGGTTGGGCGGTCCGCCGTCTTGGGTTGCCCGGCGTCGTGTCCAGGGTCAAAAGCAATTCGCTGGTTTCGAAGATCCTGTTCACCTCTGATGCCAGATCAAACCCGGCCGCGCCCAAGGCGCAGACTCTGGAAGCCCTGCAAAACCGGTTCGGACCGGATCAGGCGCTGTTGGCAAACATTTTGGTATCAAAGGGAACGGGATGAAGATCGTATTGGCCGCAGTCATGCATAGCCCCAATCTCGGGGACGGTTTGATCGCCGATTGTCTGACAACTGAGTTGCGTCGCCAAAACGAAGGTCTTGATATGTGTTGGTTGGATTTGGCGGGGCGTCAGACGTTTGCCAAACCACCAAAGGGTGCCCGGACCTTGCTGCTGTCCCTGCTAAACCGGTTGCCCCAAGGCATCTCTCAACGCCTTGCGACCCGACTTGTCAGGCGACAAATCCGCAAACGGCTTGAACCTTTGATCCCTGATCGCTTTGGCGACGCCACGGCCGTCGTAATTGGCGGAGGTCAGTTGCTGAGCGACGCCAACCTGAATTTCCCCCTCAAGATATCTCGTGTCGTGCACGAAGCAGAGCAGCGCAACTTGCCCATCGCCCTACATTCCGTTGGCGTCGCAAAAAACTGGTCACCCCGCGGTCTTGCGGTTTTCGCCGATCTATTGAGCTCGACCAAATTGTGCTTTGTGTCTGTTCGCGATCAGAGGTCAGCCGACAACTTGCGACAACATTACAAAGCACTCGGGTTAAATCCGCCCGAGATACATGTTGTTCCTGATCCAGCCCTCATCGCGGGCAGTTTGGACTTACCGCCACCGCCTGCCAATGTTGCGGGAACCATCGGATTGGGTGTCGCACACCCGGCGGCCATCAAAACCCATACCGATCAAAGCGCGCTTGGCTTCCGACAGTCCCTATCTAAGTACCAGTCGATCCTGGCCGAGTTCCAAACCCGACAAGAACCCGTCACGCTGTTCACGAACGGGGCGGGCGAAGATGAAGAGATGCTGGACCAACTGTGGACGTCCCTTTCATCCAAGCAAAATCTGTTCCGGATGCCGCGACCGCAAAAACCGCGAGAGCTTGTCGCCGCCATAAAGTCCATGGATACGGTCGTGTCTCACCGTTTGCACGCATGCATCACCGCACATGCGGTCGCGACTCCCGCTATCGGGTTTCGCTGGGATGCCAAGCTTGACGGGTATTTCGCCCGTGTCGGAGAAAGCGGTAATCTTTTGAACTTTGACGATAAGTCACAGACTATTGCAGAGCATGCCGTTGCCTTGAAACAGGCGAAAAAACCGGCCGCCATTGAAACGCAAATTCCGCTGGTCCAATCAGGGGCGCAATTGCTTTTGGAGAGCCTGTCCAAGCCCTGACCGGACCACGAATACACTCGATTGCTGGACGCACCCGCGCCTGGGTCAGAGAAACTCCATACTTCGGCAAAGGACGTGGAAGAAACCCAACATAGCCAAGCCAGGAAACAGTTTGGTAGGGATCAGTGTTGCCAGAACCGGAATGAAAAAGAAGAAATAGCGCGCATTCTGGAACGCATAAGTCACGTGGGTATAGAAAAAATACACCGAGAAAAAACACAAAACCAACCACAGATGCTGTCTGAGGTTGGTACGGAACTCGGCCGAGCAATACAAATATATGACGACAATTACAGAAAACAGCGCGTCTATCCAATAGGCTCCGGTGTGCAGGCTGAAAAAATGGAAGCTTGCGAAGAAAACTGACAGGCTTTCAAACGGTGTATAATCGGGATTGGCGACGCTTCTGGTCCAGTCAAATCGTTGGATCAGACCTCCTATCCACGGAAACGCGTAAGCGGCGCCCGTTTTCATTGCGGCGTCCAGAAAAACAGCCAGACCGACAATCCCAAGCGGAACCGATTTCTCAAAACCCGAGCGTTGCAGAAACAAAGCGGCTCGGAACGTCAGAAGAACGCCCAGATTGGCCTCTCCGGTCGTGTATAACAGGACGGCCAGAAGTCCCATCACAATGCCTTCTTTTCGGGCGGACAAGTCCGGACGTATCAGGCAGAACGGGAAGTAGAAAAACTCCCAGTAAATCTTCGAGAATAGAAAGATCGACAGAGGCCAAATTGCGGCCAGCACAGCTGTCTTTCTGTTCACCAGCCCTGTGTAAACAAGCGTCAAGGTCACCAATATGTTGAACGCAAAAAGAACCAGACGCATCCAGATTTCAGCAGCCGGAACCGGACTGGAACCATGTTGACCAGGCAGGAGGATTTCTATGAAGCGGGCAACTGCTTTTACTTCATCCGGCCGCCGTTCAAAGGTGAATACCACAGATTGAAATGCAAATTGGAACAGCAAAAAAAGAACAACTGCGCCAAGTGCGATATAAGTGCTTTTGTCGCTGTCTCGACGATCAACAAAAACATCGACCATTATGTGCGTCGGTCCTCGTTCCGCGTGTCGCAGTATTCGGAATGCTCAAAGAGTTGAATCTGGTTTGGTGTATTCTACCCAGGGTTTTCTAGCCTGATTTGACGAGAATTGCGAGCGGAGTTTTTACATCGCGGCTTACTGCAAATCGGGGGGCGCTTGTTCAGGCTCAATCAGAAACCGAGGAGGCGGCGCTGATGGTCCGCCGCCTCTGTGTGCCAGATCGTTAAAGCGTATTCTGTGTTAACGCACGATCGATTATGCGACCCCACCAGATTGTGCCGCATAGAACGCCCGAACCAAGGCCAACTCATCGTCACTGGGAACCCGATTCATATGGACGCCGCCATAATCCCGAATATTCGCGGCATTTGGGCCATAGACCTGATATGGGGCCGCGCTTGAATCTGTCAGGGCGGCGCCGCTGCCCGAAACGACGATACCATTCACGTTTGCTACCCGCGTCGCGAGATCATTCGCCCCGGTGACAACGACATCCACACCAATAAGCGATGCC
Source organism: Ruegeria sp. R8_1 (assembly GCF_017743815.1). Taxonomy (NCBI): domain Bacteria; kingdom Pseudomonadati; phylum Pseudomonadota; class Alphaproteobacteria; order Rhodobacterales; family Roseobacteraceae; genus Ruegeria; species Ruegeria sp. R8_1. The sequence continues at coordinate 583,102 of NZ_JAGHRL010000003.1, forward strand.
GAGGTGTTAACGTTGATCGGAGAGCTGCCAAAGGCAACTGTCACCCGGTTCGGTTGGGATTGCGGTGTCGAGATAAGTGGCTGCCGCGCGCTGCCCTTGTTGCTGACAATATGCGCGAAAGATCGCTGGATACTGATCGTCCGAAATGCGACGGCTTCGAATACAGAGACCGAGAACGGAACCGTTCCCTGAAACTGCAAAACATCATCCACGCCGTCACTTTCCAGCCAATGGTGAGTTCCGTCGGTGGCATATATCGGTGCCGCCGCCGGGCTGGGTGCCAGAAAATACCCCCCCAATGCACCTTTGTTGTTCATCCGAAGCACCGGATCGCCAGAAGACGTAACGGGAACCGTACCCGCCGCGTCCTGAAACAGGGACGATCTGTCAGAGGGGTCGCGCCACAAAAGGGGCTTTAAAGACCCAATTCCAACGGGTTTGTTGCGGGTCGCCAGCGAGGGGATCGAAAAACTGACATCCATCATGTTGCGGATCCTGTGCAAGGCACGGCATTGAATTTCGACATCCGTTTCGGACAAAGCGAACACGCCCCGTCATAGTCAAGCGCCTGAGGCATTTTCCTGGTCTCCGTTTAAGATTTCATGGTGGCAGACGTCACAACCGGAACAGTCCATGTGTTCCCGTGACCTCAACGCGTCATCGCCAAGATGGTTTATGAACTTTGTTGACTTTGGCTTATGTCACCGCACGGCACTTAAACAACTTGAGGTCACGCCACTATAAGTTGCAAAACTGTACCTGCCTGATTTCCTAATTTTGACCTATGCCTGTGTGCTGAGCGACGAACGCCAGATCTGGCAAAAACTACTTAAAGTTTATTTATGCTGTTAACCATCTATTAATAGGTGTTTGCGCAAATCCTGACTTATCGCACCCTTTTTATCGAGGGGTATTCGTTCAAGGATCAGGACAGAAAAAATGTTGGATTTTTCGTCCCTAGCGCCAGTACAAGGCGATCCCATTGACCAGCATGACTCGCACGTGGTCGCGCAGGGTCTGTACACCGTCTTTGGGAAACGCGCGTTCGACATCGCATTAGCCCTGGTACTTCTGCCTCTCGTTGCGCCTGTTATCGCTGTCCTTTGGTGCCTTGTCCGCCTTGACGGTGGACCCGGCTTCTTTGGCCATACACGCGTCGGACATAACTCTAAGCTCTTCACATGCTGGAAGATTCGGACGATGGTCGTCAACGCGGAAGGCCACCTTCGCGCCTTACTCAAGGCGAACCCAGAAGCCGCTGACGAATGGGAGCGCGACCGGAAACTGACCAATGACCCAAGGATAAACCGGCTTGGTCATATCCTGCGGAAGACCAGCTTGGACGAGCTTCCACAAATCCTGAACGTCTTGAAGGGCGAGATGAGTTTCGTCGGTCCTCGCCCTGTGGTGGCGGCCGAGTTGATAAAATACGGCAGTGCGGCATCGTCTTATCTGGCTCAGAAACCGGGTATCACTGGCCTATGGCAAGTCTCTGGCCGGAATGATCTTAGTTATGACGAACGGGTCAAAATGGACGTGGTTTACCTTGCGCATTGCAGCTTTGCGACCGACTTGAAAATACTTTCTCTCACCGCTTCGGCGGTGGTTTTCGGGACAGGGCGCTAGTAGCTTTCATCTTTCCCTGAAAGGTCATACGAAGAAGGCTCACACACCTTATACGTGCATCAACAGAGCAAAACGCCCGAAATGAAGCAAACTCCGATCCACAAAATACCGTTCCCCGCTAGCGGCACCGTGGAAGAACGCCTCGATAGCGGCGTGACCGACCTCAACGCACTGGCTCAAACCCTGTGGCGTGGCAAGTGGTCAATTTTTCTCGTCACAGTTGCCGCAATTTTGGTGGGTGCGTTCTACGCTTTTGTCGTGGCCGTCCCTGTATACAGGTCCACAGCGGTTGTGATGTTAGAGACGGATCAAACCAGCGTTGTTGATCTGCAAAGCGTCGTTGGGGGGCTTGGCGGCGAAACTGTCGAGGTCAATTCCGAGCTTGAAGTCCTTAAGTCTCGTGGACTGATGGGAACAGTAGTCGACCATCTGAACCTTGTCGCCGACCCAGAGTTCAACACTCAGCTTCAGCCAAAGACCGCGTTTGATCGGTTGAAATTGCTATTGGTGCCGTCGACAAACGATGGCCCAGCATCGCCACCATTTTCGGACGAACTGGCAAAACATGTTATGCGGGACGACGTGATCTCGGCCCTGCTTCGGGCAACTGCCATCCGGAATGTTCCGCAAACTCTGGTCTTCGAGGTCACTGTCGAAACAAAAACAGCGCAAAAGTCAGCGCTGATCGCGGATACGATCGTCGAACTTTACGTCCTGAACCAAATCGACGTGAAGTTTCAAGCGACCGAACAAGCCACTGGATGGTTGACCGATCGTTTGGCCGAGCTGCAGGTCGATCTGGAAACGGCCGAGGCGAAAGTAAACGCCTTTAGCTCTGAAACATCTTTGATCTCGCCCGAAGCCCTGCAGCTACAGAAAGTTCAGCTGAAAGATCTTCGTGAACGCCGGAAAAGCGCCGAGATGACGCGCGCTGTGGCGCAGGCTCGGTATGATGCCCTGATGGCCGCTCCGGACCGGACCGCCCGCGTCCAGGCTGCTCAGGACCCTCAGCTGGCGCAGCTTTACGCTCAAATTGAAAATTCTGGCACACAGGCGTTTGACACGGCGTTTCAGCGCCTGATGACCCGAACTGAGCGTGACATTAACCGAGCTGCGCATCAGGTGGAGGCTTTGGCTCGGTCGTCTGAGGACTTGAGCGCGCAGATCGCGCAACGCAGCGCCGACCTGATCTCCCTGCAACAACTGACGCGCGAAGCCGAGGCAGTTCGGTTGTTGTACGAATACTTCCTCGCCCGCTTGAAAGAGACTTCGGCGCAAGAGGGTATTCAGAAGGCCGACAGCCGCCAATTATCTCGCGGTGTGATCCCAAGCGATCCATCCAAACCACAGAAACCCCTGATACTGATCCTGTCGGCAGTCTTGGGCGCAATGCTGGGGATTGCCCTCGTTCTGCTGAACGAAGCCCGGCGCGCGGGTTATCGGTCAGCGCAGGAGGTCGAGCGTCAGACCGGCTATAGTGTTTTGGGTCAAATTCCCGTTTTTCCCGCACGTGGTCGGCGCAAAGTGCTGGAATATCTGGCCGCTAAACCTTCGTCCGCGACCGCCGAGGCGGTTCGAAACCTTCGTACCTCGCTTATGCTGTCAAATGTAGATCGCCCGCCTCAGGTTATCGTCATGACGTCCTCGTTGCCGAGCGAAGGCAAGACAACCAACGCGCTGGCGTTGGCTCAGAACCTTGTCGGGATCGGTAAGAAAGTGCTTCTGGTCGAGGGAGACATAAGGCGGCAGACCATGACCGCACAATTAAAAGGCGCACCCAAAGCCGGCATCGTTTCGGTTCTTTCGGGAATCTTGACCGCGCAGCAAGCGATCTTTCAAGATCCTCTTGTTGGTTGTGACATCCTTGCTGGCGAGAAAACTTCGGCAAATGCTGCAGATCTGTTTGCCTCGGAACGGTTCCGTCAATTTCTGGACGGCATGCGCGCGGTTTACGACATTATCCTGATCGATACACCGCCAACCTTATTGGTATCAGACGCGCGACTGATTGCACGAAATGCAGATGCTGTTCTTTTGACGGTCAAGTGGAACACGACAACCGAACAGGACGTGCAGGAAACATTGCGCCTGTTCCATACGGACAACCAACGCATTACCGGCATTGTTCTGGGCCAGATCAATACACGTAAAGCAAAACACTATGGCTACTCTTATGGTGGATATGGCAACGCATACTACAGCAACTGAGCTCGGCTTTTCACGCCAAGAAATCGCCGAACCTAAGACAGACACCAATCCCTGTACCACCAAATAAAGGCCAAGCCTTTAATTCGTAGTGCTCACTGTGCTTGTAGTGCTGTTGGTCGATCCTCCGCCACCGCCTGCAGCGGCCAACCCAGCGGCCGCGGCAACCACGCCAAGCGCTGGCGCAACAAGCGGAACAAACCCGGTGACACCTGCTGCTGCCGCAGCCTCTGCTGCGCCGCCCGCGACAGTGCCTCCGTTTTGGGCCGTTGTTGAGGCATCAGGCGCCTCTTGTGCGAAAACCCCTGTGGTTGAAATTGTGAAAACAAAAAGGGTCGCTCTGATCATCGTCAATCTCCTAAGGATAGTGCTACTCCGGCTTCATGACGTGACCGGAATGGCAAGAACAGTTTAGACGAAACTACATCGGCATTTCTTCCATAAAAATAATAATTTTCAAGTAATTATTTCAATTCTATTAATATTTGAAAGCCACGAACACCTTTCGTTCTGACACCATTTTGGATGCCAAATATCTGAGTGATAGCTTGTTTCTTATGCAAAAAAACAACACGCTATACGTGCATAACGTTTGGCTGCGTTTACACAAGACGTGGCATTTAAAATCCTTTAACCAAAGGCTAATCTACAAGCGAAAAGCAAACGTGATACAACGAGCGGTCTCTTTCAGGCAACGAATTGTCCTGGCGTTAATCTGTGTATTCATGATGACGAGCGCGCACGCGCAGAGTGTCTCGACCTATGGAACACCGGGCCTGATCGAGATCCCGACCGCCGAAATGTTTGACGATGGGGCATTGGTTTTTACCGCCGCCGGATTCCGAAAAACCGGGCGCGGTACGATGACATTCCAGCTTTTGCCATGGATCCACGGAAGTTTTCGATATTCCGTTCTGGATGATTTCAACATTGATGGGTCTTCCACATTTTACGACCGCAGCTTTGACATCCATTTCCGGCTTCGGGAAGAAACGAAAAACGGACCAACCGTCGTCGTAGGTCTGCGCGATTTCGGCGGTACAGGAATTTACGCGGCCGAGTATTTTGTTGCCACAAAAACAGTGCGGGACCGTTTCAAACTGACCGGTGGCATTGGTTGGGGTCGTTTGGCCGGACGGGGTGCTTTCTCGAACCCATTGGGGGTGTTTTCTGACAGGCTGGACACACGACCCCCTAGGGAAAGCGGCGGCATTGGTAGCACGGGACAGTTGGACACAGGAAACTGGTTTCAAGGCGATGCCGCCCTGTTCGGCGGTGCAAGCTGGGCTTTTAATGATCGCCTGACCTTGATGGCCGAGTATTCTCCTGACCTTTACACCGAAGAACATGAGCGTACCGGGTTTACCGTTAAAACTCCGATCAATCTTGGCGCGCAATATCGGTTTCGAAATGGAACACAACTGACGGCGTCGGTTTTATATGGCACCACATTTGGGCTGACCTACAGCTATTTTATTGACCCCCGGAGATCCGTGACTCCGGGGGGGCAAGGCGCGTCCCCACCGCCGCTGTTGCCCCCAAGCCAGGTCGCTGACAAAGCCAAGCAGGGCGACATCCGCACCCGGCTGCAGACTGCGCTCAGTCAGGAAGGCTTGCGCCTTGTATACCTGTCAGAGACCCCTGAAACCGTTCGTGTCGGGGTTGAGAACGCCACTTACGGGCAGGCCGCTCAGGCCTTGGGACGCACGGCCCGTGTTCTGGCAAACGAGCAACCGCCTCAAACCCAGCATTTCGACATTGCGCTTATGTCCAATGGAGTGCCACTTAGCGCGGTTCGCGTAAATCGCAGCGATCTTTATGAGCTTGAGAACGACCCCGACAACGCATGGCGCAGTTTTGCCCGGTCTCAGGTTTCAGATACGATCCCGTTGGTACAGGGGGGTGTTCTGACAGATGCGTTTCCCCATTTCTCCTACCGGTTCGGTCCATACCTGAACTTTTCGTTCTTTGATCCCGATGAGCCGCTGCGCTACGAAGTCGGCGCGGCATTGGGACTGGATTATACCCTGTCGCCCGGGTTCACGCTGTCGACTGAACTGCGTCAACCGATCATTGGAACACTGGATGACAGCACGCGTGTATCGGACTCGACGCTGCCCAGGGTGCGATCGGATTGGGCAATCTATGCGCGCGAATCCGATACCCGCATCGAACACATGACGGCTGAGTACATGTGGCGTCCAGCCAAGAACTTCTTTGCCAGGGCGACGATGGGGTATCTCGAGACCATGTTCGGCGGCGTGTCGACGGAACTGCTGTGGTACCCTGTGAAAAGCCGCCTCGCCCTAGGGGTCGAAGCGAATTACGTAGCCCAACGCGACTTTGATGTGCTGTTCGGCTTTCAGGATTACAGCGTCGCCACCGGACATGTCTCGGCCTATTATGACCTGCCGGGCGACTACCATGCACAGGTCGATGTCGGGCGATATCTGGCAGGTGACTACGGCGCGACGTTTGCACTGGATCGCGAGTTCACCAATGGCTTCAAGGTTGGGGCCTTTTTCACTTTGACAACTGTTGGGTTCAGTGAGTTCGGCGAAGGGTCTTTCGACAAAGGTATCCGTCTGGAAGTTCCCGTCAGTTGGCTGACTGGACGTCCGTCGCGAAACAAGATCGCCCAGACGATCCGCCCTGTGCTGCGCGATGGCGGTGCGCGGCTGAATGTTCGTAACCGACTGTACGGTGTCACCCGCGAGGCCCGCGCGCAGCGTTTGTCCCGCGGATGGGGGAGGTTCTGGCGATGAAAATACGGCACGTCTTCGTTCTTGGCCTCTTGCTGGTCTCTTGCGGTGAGGCGCAAGAGGATTTCGATCTGCTCAAAGGCGCGCTGCAACCCAACGCGCCACGGTTTCATCCGCGTGCCGACACCCTGGCGTCTCTCCGCCCGATTCCGCCCCGGCTTGAAGTTGGATTTCCCTCCCGAGATCTGGCGGGGGTGATGCTGCTTGAGACCGAGCGGGACGGGGTGCAATCCTGGCTGACGGCAGATGGGGCGGCTATCACTTTGGACCACGGCATGCTGACTTCGGCAAAGGGTTTTGGGAGCGGCATGTCCAGCTCTGACGTGCGCCAAAGCGCGGCGCTGATCCTTGAAGGCCGAGAGGGGCAGGCAAAGCGGTTCCACAGTTTTCTCAACGGAAATGATGAAATCGAACTGCACGCCTATGTTTGCCAGATTACCAACCTAGGCCCCGAAACTGTCCTGCTGCGCGGCAACCCCGTGGCCACGACGAAGCTGCAGGAAAATTGTTTTGGGATCGAGGATACGTTCACCAACACCTACTGGGTTCAAAACAGCGCGCAACGGGTCGTTCAATCCTTGCAATGGACCGGCAATTTTCTGGGCAACATGTTCATCAAACTGGTGCCCGATGACACGTAAGATTTTCAATAGCAAAGGACACATCATGCCCAAGATACACTTTTTTCTAAGCGTGCTGACCGTGATCGGTCTGACGGCAGGATGTTCAACGATCTACCGCAGCCCTTCTGTAACGGCTGGCATTTCGGACAGTGGCAGCGTGCGCGTCGTACCGTTAACACCGGAAACCGTCCTGGTCGCAAACCGCTCGACCTATGCGCCCAAGACACTGCCGTCGGTCTTTAAGGCTTCGGCCGGGTCTGGCGCGGGCACCAGCCAACGCGGGATCGGGCCTCTGCCGGATGCGCCATCAACTCAGGAAGGTTCGCGCGCAGGGTTGCGGCTGGATCCTCCACCGCAGGTCAACCCCGGTGCCTATACGATCGGAATCGGCGATGTACTGGTGCTGTCCACCCCATCGACACAGGGCAGCGCAGGCGAGTTGTCCGGCCTTCTGGCGGCGCAGAACAGTCGCAACGGATACACCGTGCAAGATGACGGCTCGATCAACATCCCAGATGTCGGGCGGGTGCGTCTGCTGGGCCTGACCGTGGACGAAGCAGAAGCTGTTGTGTTCCAAAGGCTGGTCGAAAACCAGATCGACCCAACATTCAGTCTGGAAATCGCCGAGTTCACCTCGCGCCGCGTGTCGATTGGTGGTGCGGTCGGAAAACCCGGTGTCCAGTCGATCACGCTTAATCCCTTGACTCTGGGCGAGGCGCTGGCCGCCGCAGGCTCGGTCTCGGTCAGTGATATCGACAACAGCTCGGTACGAGTTTACCGGGATGGGCAGATGTACCAGATCCCGCTAGAGGACCTTTACGCTCGTACCGATCTACAGAACCTGAACTTGATCGCGGATGACTCGGTCTTTGTTGACACGGACTACGATCTGGACCGCGCCGAACGGTATTTCGCACAACAAATTCAACTGCGTGAAACGGTTCTGGAGGGACGACGCACATCGTTGCAAGAACTGTCCACCGCCGTCGACCTACGCCGGGACGAGCTGAACGAAAGGCGCGACAGCTTTATCCAATCCGTCGAGCTGGACGCCGTGGATCGCGACTACGTTTACCTGAGTGGAGAAGTACGCACTCAGGGGCGTTATGCCCTGCCGTTCAATCATCGCGCAACTCTGGCCGATGCGCTGTTTGACACTGGCGGCGGGGTCGCCAAGGAAACAGGCGACGCATCCGAGGTTTACGTGCTGCGCGCTTCTCGGGATGTGCGCGAATTTGGTGCTGTCACCGCCTGGCATCTCGATACGCGCAATGCGGCGCATCTGACTCTGGCTGCCCAGTTCGAGCTTCGAAACAACGACGTTATTTTTATCGCCGAGAACCCGGTTACACGGTGGAGCAGAACAATCAGCCAGATCACTCCATCGCTGATCACGACCCCGATTGTTGCTGCGTCAAATTAGGGATTTTGCAGCCGAGTCCATCGGCAGGGCTCGGCTCGTTTATCGACGCCTTTGGGCGCGTTCGAACCGCCGCTTACCCCAGCAGCATCGCGTGAATACCCGATGCCGTGGTTCCGGTCGCGTGAACCTTGGATACGCCCACAGGCAGGATCGAAAAGTCGGCCATTTTCACAGTACGGTTTTCGCCCTGTACCGTCGTCACAACCACAGTACCGCCGGTTTCGACATACAAGCCAATTGCCACGGCCGCCAGATCGGCGCTGTCAGAGGGTATTACGGGTGCAATATCACGGGCAGGACCGGCCAGGCCGGAGGCACGGTTGTTAAAAGGATTCGTTGTCATGGATCAGATCTCGCTGTGTTTGTCAGTTTGCGAGACCCTAAGAACAGGCCGTTAACGAGCTCACAGCAGTGCGCCCGTTGCCCACTAGGTCACGCGGTCAGCTTTCCAGGAATCTTGGCTCGGTCCCATCCAGGCATACCGCGCTCAGCTGGCCTGTTGCGAAAGCCCCGGTATCTATCGCGATACGCCCGCGTTCTGCCTTCGCTTTTGGGACGATCGTGTGCCCATGAACCACCCACATCCCGTCACGTCTGTCCTTTTTATCGAAATCAGGATGGCCCCAAATCAATGCTTTGTCAGACTGCTCATCAAGCGCACGGTTCGGATCGGCACCGGCGTGTGTGACCAGTACAGTCCCAGTCAAGAACCGATTATGCAGGGCGGCCAGCCAGGAACAAAGCGGCTGTCCCATGGCAAACTGCAACCGGTCGCGGCTGGCCTGCAGGTCGTCTCCGCTCATTTCCGGTCGAACACCTGATATGCCGAACGAGGCCAAAGTCTGCAATCCGCCATACCGAAGCCAGCGGGGACCATGGCGTTTAGGGTCCTGCAGGAACCTCAACAGCATCTCTTCGTGATTGCCCATCAAGCACGTAATGTCGGTACGCGCGCTGAGTAGCTTTAGCACCTCGGCGCTATGCTCGCCGCGGTCGATATAGTCACCGACCAAAACCAATCGGTGATCGTCTGGAACTTTCGCCAGAAGGTGCTCTAACTGCGATATACAACCGTGGACATCACCGATGACGCAGATCGGTTCCGCCGGCATTGGGGTCGCAAATTCAGCGCGCCTGAAACGTCCAATCAGGGATGTCAGAGTTTGCAATGGGCCGCACAAACCAAAGAGGTGAAGATTGGGCATAGTAGTATCGCGGCGACCCAACCGCTACAAGCGGTCCAGTGTCAGGCCGGTCGGCAGGGCGGCACACCCATGCGTATCAGCTCGGCACCTTTGATCTTGTGCACGCCATGAATTCTGTTGCGTCCAGTCTCCATAAACCATGATCGCAAAGGTTCGGGGTAATATGCCGCCATGACTTGGCTAAAGTAGTCAAAATCCTCTTTCGACAACCGGCGCCCTCCGCGTGAAGGACCATGGAATCCGAAAACCGTGCGTGGTTCAACGCACGTACCGGGCAAGCCCAAAAACATTGTACAGGTCGAAAAACATACACGCCCGCGAATTTCGATCTGAACCCCATGTCTTTGAAGATTCTCCAGCTCGACAATGCGATCGTGTAAATATCCACCCCGATCATTACCAACTACGAAGGAGTTAAACGTTTCCGCCAAACTGACCGTCGGCAGACACAGCAAGCCAACCCAAGCAAGACACATGACCAGACCGGCACGACACCGGTTGGTTTTGTGACCTTCCACCCGTAGTTTCGCTCGGCAGCTCCACATCCCTTTTCTCCAACCCGATGAAACACGGGTTCAGAGCTAGTCGGCAGCAGGACCGTAGAGGTGCAGGGCATGTGTTGAAAATGTGTTTTAAATCAAAGATTTATATTTACTTCACTGAAAATTTTAGCGGCCTTGGAAATTACTACAGGACTTCGTTTAAGCCGAGTGGCCGAGGTACAGTCGTCGGTGGCATCCGGGCTTTGAATTAGTTGTTAAAACAATCCCGGATAATCTGGTTACCGTCCGTATCTATGGCGCCCGTATCGAACTTAATTTGCGGTGCCAAACGCGGGCGAGTGAAGGCGATCGAATCAAAGGTTTGGGCTGAGATAATCAAATCGCCAAACCAAGGGGTATAGTCCAGAAACGCCTCGGTCATGAGTAACGTGTCACCCTCAGCAAAAAGCGGGATCCGGTCCGCGTAGAAGATCATCTGCGCATTAGTAAGATCCGTCAGCCCGTCGGTCGACTCGGACCAACAGAATTCCAGAACACGCTGCGCCTGATCCGCGCAATCAGCCGTACACTCGACCGTCGACATCCTTAGTTCGGTTGGATAGCTGTTGTTTGTCAGAAACCTGTAAATGCTGTCCATACCGTCGAAATAGCTTGAATCGATGAAATTGTCTTCCCGGCTGACCATGTCAGATACGGTATAGGCTGCCTTAGACTGCAGATACGTAACCCGTATCGCATCCTGCACAACGATTCCTCCGGCCGTCAAAAAGATCAGAAACGGTAACACCATTCCCATCTCGACAAGCGCAGCACCGCTTGTATCTGCTTTAAAGCGGGCAACAGCGCCAGACACAGCGCGGAAATAACTCTTCAACTGGTTAAACATGTCAGAAAGGCTCGTTCACAAAGGCTGATTTGGACACAAGGGCGAAATTCCCGAACTCGTCATACCGCGGCAGCGATCGCAGCGCGTTGATCGGGGGAAACAATGAGCCCTGAATCAGGCAGGCTCGCGCCACCATCAACTGGTTCTCGATTCCAGTACTGAAATCAATTGGCGGCATATAACCGTCTTCCGGTGTCGTATCGATGCAATTGGTTTGACCCAGATCCAAGTCCCACACAGATCTTTCTACCTCGCGCACCTGCAGCAACAGGTTGTCCGAACAATTCCAAAGGATGAAACGCGCCAGGGGTTTGGCACACATAGCATCTTTGACCTTTTCGTGATCCGGATCGGGAATCAATCCGAGGCGTAGCTCGCGAAAAGTCTGGTCCGTCACACGATCCAGCGAGATCTGACGCATCTTCAGAAAGCTGAACTCAAGCGTCATATAGCAGATCAACAAAAGCAGCGGTAAGCAGAACGCATATTCGACAAGCACCGCGCCCGCTTCGTTCTTACGCCAATTTCGAAGTCTGGTCATAAAGCCGCTGTTCGCATCGGATTCTGGTTGTTGCGATACGGGCATATTTTTGTCGTTACGAATGGTAGTCATGATCAAAACCCTCCGCCCTCGTTACTGTGTCAATCGCAAGCGGTTGATCTGCCGCGCGATCGACTCAAAGGCCGAGGCGATATCAAGGCTATTCACGTCATAGAAAAAGGCGGGGGACGAGGCACAGTCCAAAAGAGTGGCATCGCCCTGCGCATAGGTATCCATGCCGATGGTAAAGATAGTGATACCACTGTCCTTGGCGGCCTGACAGATCGCAGAGGTACGAGGGTTCTTCGTCGTGTTCAGAGTTGATGCGACGATCCGGTTATAGTGGTTGTTGGCCGATCGCCGGGTATCCGCTGGCGCAAGTATATCGATTACAAATCGACGTACTGGCATGGCTGCCCAGACCTCTGGCCAAGTCAAACGGACGGCTCCTCCGCCTGGCGACGTGCTCCAGAAGTTGCCCGGGACGTGATAGTAATCAAATGGCCCGCGACGATTCCTGAAATAGGCGTACCTGTTCGTTCCCGGCACATTGAATACCGGCGAATTGCCACTGCGAAACGGAGGTTTGATGTCGTAGCTCTGCGTATTCTCACCATCTGACATCACGATCAGATATTTTACCGTATTGGCGCTGGTGAAGTCATCAGGAACGTTTCGTGCAGCCGGAGCGGCCAAATATTCAAACCCGGCAGTTCCTGACAAGGATGACAAAACCGGTCTTAACGACGGATCCAGCATGGCTGCACCCCATTTCGTCGCCATTTCAATCGAAGTGAAACCGTAAGGCTGCATCGCTCGGATACGCGCCTTAAGAACTTCGGGATCCTCCGCCCATGGAACAATGTCTCGTACAGCAGAGTCAGTTGGACAAACTGCGCCAAACTGAGTGACATCGCTGCCAAGCCCTCGGGCGTCATGGTGCGCTGTTCTGGACAGGGTTGTATCCGTAGGGATGGCTGTCGTTTGGTAGTCGGAAGCGTTGCTGAAAGTCACGCAGTTCGAAGTGGAATGCTCGGAACTGACGGTGAAGTTGCTAAGCAATGCTTCACCGACGGAAACCTGGGTTGCAAATGGAACGAGTGAAATCGTTGTGTTACCTGGCTGACCCGGGCGGGGCTGGACAGCGTCTACGAATGCTTGGGCTGCTGGAATCAACAAATCCATCCGGGACGGCGAGGCAGCTGGCCCGCTGGTAGCCCCTGGCGCCCATGACATCGAACCGGAATTGTCCAGGGCGACTGCAATTTCCAGATCCTGGCGCGACTCTGTTGCGGCGCCAACAACGGGTACATCCCATGATTCCCAACCCACCACTTGTGTTAGATAAGCCGGAACTTCTTCGCCCGCGGTAATTCTTACCGTCCGTTCGGTTGGCGTGTTTACTATCGAGACATTCTGCAGGTTGGCAGCAAGCCCTGCTTTTTCGAAAAAATCTTCGACCAGATCTTCAGGATCCAAAACCTGCTCAAGGTCCGCCGAAGCGAGGCTGGCCGCATCCGTCGTATTCTGCAGTTTGACCCGAACATTCTCGGTCAATGCAAGCTCCAGCGCAAAACCAATAAAGGCAAGCATCGGGATGATCATCATGGCAACCAAAACCAGAACCGCACCGTCGGACTCGCTACGGAAACGGGTCATCAGTCCACGTGCATCATCGCTAGATTGCTGGCTTCGCTTTATCGAAAGGAAGACCGATTTTCCTTCGGTCAAATCTTCAAAATCTGTACCCATCTGAACAACTCATAACTGGTGGAACCGCGAACAATTTGAAAAAGCAGTTAGTAACTTACACCAAAATGAATTCAAAATGAACTGGAAATGAACCAATTTTGTCAATTTTGGGACACATTCTTTCAATCGGATATCTTGTGCCGCGGTCACACGTGTGAACCGGAGGCTGCGTCATATCCGGTGAGACGAGTACTCGGGAATGCTATCGTAACGGTATGCGTTTCACATTAATTTATTTCATTTCATTAACTTACAATGCTTCTGTGCACGCGTCACTTTTACGAAATACCCAACCTAATTGTTTGGCTTAATCGATTAGGGGCACGGAAACCTAGTGTCTCACGCTTTCAGCGACACGTCGTTCAGCGCTGACGACGATCACTTTTGAACATGAATTGTGAACCACAAACCAGTTATTCACTTATTGTTTCCAGCTAGCTGGGAGTTCATCGTTTGGCACTCAGTGATTAATCGATTCTGAGACCTCTAACCCTGAGTCGTTACGGCAGGATTCCGGTTGCTGATCCTAACCGGATATCACATCGATAACCCGACTCGCTCGGTTCGGTCGCGCGAGTTGTTTCGAACAGAGAGAGAATCCTTATGCATGCGTCAACGAGCTATGCAGTTTCAACAGTTTGACCGTGCTGACAGCACTGACGATGCAGCCGCGTTGGTTGTCATATTAGAAAGATTTGGACTTAGGAGAGTGTCAGCGCCACTGGACGTAAGACGCTGCAGTTTGTTCCACAGCGTAGCACCGTTGTAGCACCATGCTCCAACAGGCCAAACGTGCAAAGCGCCCTTTGGGGCGCTAAGTGTTTGTTATCTGGCTGGTATTATTGGTTGCGGGAGTAGGATTTGGATCTACGACCTTCAGGTTATGAGCCTGACGAGGTGAAGACGTAAAGCACTTGATCCAGTGGATCAATTGTAGTCTGAACGGGCTGCTTTGGGTTTTCCGACACTGGTTGCGGGAGTA